>NZ_CAJMZC010000012.1:0-254523 GCF_905220215.1 Paraburkholderia sp. J12 | reverse complement strand
TGCGCGGATCGTGCGGGTAGGGTCCAGACGGGGATCGGTGAAGTTGGGGTGGTTCATGGCGTCCGTACGTATTCAGTGATTCGGTCCGGGGGGCAGCACAGCGCTGCAACGTGTGCCAAGTCTAACCCCGTCAAGTTGTATATACAACTCGTTTCAAAATCATCGACGTAGGGAGTTACCCTGGCCTTTTGACGTAAATCAGGTAGCGAATGCCCCGACCTCCACTGCGAGTCCGATATTTATTGTCTAGACAATAAAAAGCGCGCCGCAGCACGGGGCGGCGGCGCGTGGTCGATCAAGCGGCGAGTCACGCCGCCTTGCGCGCATCGGCAATACGCGGCGGCGCCTCGGGGCGCGCATACAGGCGTTCGAGGTACGCCTTCAAACCGGGAAACGAATCGATCAAGCCGGCTTCATTGGCCCAGTCGATCAGATAGACCGTCACGCAATCGGCGACCGAGAGCCGGTTGCCAACAATGAACTGACGCCCTTCGAGATGTTTCTCGAGAATCGCGGCCATGGTCATGAAATCGTCCCGCGCCAGCGCGATATCGGCGGGCAGGCGCTGATCCGGCGGATACAGGAACGTATGCCGCGTGATGCGCCAGAGCGGCTGTTCGAGTTCCGTGACCGCGAACAGGGTCCAGCGATAAGCCTGTGCCCGCTCCTCGATATCGGCGGGCAGCAGCGCCTTCTCCGGATACTTTTCGGCCAGATAGAGCACGATTGCCGCCGATTCGGGAATGACGCGGTCCCCATCGACCAGCACCGGCACCTTTCCCGCCGGATTGATGCGCAGGAACTCGGGCCGCTTGTGTTCGCCCTCGAGCAGGTTGACATGTACATACTCGAAATCGACATCGACTTCCTTGAGCCCCCAAAGCGCACGCTGCGCGCGCGTTCCGGGAAATCCATAAAGCTTCATGACGAGTCTCCAGAGTGACGAAACCACCTCCTTTTCGCGGGCCACGGCGCACCGATCTTCGCGACGCCGCGCGCCCGACGTGTCCGCGGTACCTCGTAATGCTCAACCGCCGGGAATCGGCAGCACCGGCATCACCTCCACCGATTCGCCGGGAAAGATCGTGAAATGCGGATGGTTTTCGAACATCTTCGCGGCCTCTTCTTGCGAAGCACTGCGTACGATCGTGTATCCCGACATGGCGTTGGCCGTCGCTTCGATGCCGTGCGCGCCGATAGTCGTGGTCTTGCCGAGCGGGCCGCCGATATCGACGATCGCGGGCTGATGCCGCTCGACCCAGGCCTTCCACTCGGCCACACCCTTGCGCCCCCGGGCCTGCTGCTCTTCCTCCGAAAGCGCTTCCCACGCCTTCATTTGCGGACTGTCCTTGCGGCCGAGATATACGGCGAGAAACAAGTTCTGCTCACTCATGTGTCCTCCGTCTGGTGAAAGCGGCGACGGAACGGTGCCCTGCTGCCCGTCGCGCCTTGACAATATAGGTTGATATCAACATAATTGCAACATGGCACGCACGAACAAACTTCCTTTCGAAACCACCCTGATGGTGCGCGATTGCTGCCTGTGTCTGCATATGCAGCGGGCAGCCCGCAATCTCGCGCGCATTTTCGACGAGGCCTTGCGCCCGTTCGATCTCACCAACGGGCAGTTTTCGCTGCTGATGTCGCTGAACCGGCCACAGCCGCCGGCCATGAAAGACGTATCGTCGCTGCTGGCGATGGACCGCACCACGCTCACGGCCGCGCTCAAGCCGCTCGAGCGGCGCGGCCTCGTCGTCATCGAGCAGGATCCCGACGACAAGCGCAGCCGTCTGCTCAGCCTGACTTCCGAGGGCCGAACGCTGCTCGCCGAAGCGTTTCCCATCTGGCAGAAAACGCATGCTGAAATCGAAAAGCCCTTCGATCCCGGCGCGGTCGACCGGCTGCGCCAGCAGCTGCGCGCGCTTTCGTAGCCGCGCTCACGCGTGCAGCGGCAATCCCTTGACGGCCTTGTCCACGGTTTTTTTGGGCCCGTGCAGCGCGAGCCCCACGAGGTCGAGACTGGCCGGATCGCCGGCACGGAAAACTTCGCGATTGACGG
The DNA here is from genome assembly GCF_905220215.1 of Paraburkholderia sp. J12. Taxonomy (NCBI): domain Bacteria; kingdom Pseudomonadati; phylum Pseudomonadota; class Betaproteobacteria; order Burkholderiales; family Burkholderiaceae; genus Paraburkholderia; species Paraburkholderia sp. J12. The sequence goes on along the minus strand of NZ_CAJMZC010000012.1, from coordinate 252,464 downwards.
CATCGTGCCCCGTGGAATGCTCGCGCAGAATCTCGATGCCCGTCCCAGGATCGCGCCTCGCGACCAGCCGGTTGTCGGGTTGGGCGGCGCGTCCAGTCGGGTTCGTCATGGCGTGCTTCGTGCGCCGCCGCGCGACGCCTCCAGCGCCGGAAATGCAACGCTCACGGCCAGCCCCCTGCCGTCGAGACCCGGCCCGAACTCGACCACGCCATTGAAGTAGCGAGCGATCCGCTCGACGATCGACAGGCCCAGCCCACTACCCGGAGATTGCACGCCGGCAACGCGATAGAACCGGTCGGTCAGGCGGCCATGCTCGATCTCGGCAACGCCGGGGCCATCGTCCCGCACGGCGATGCATTGCTTCGCACTGCGATCGAAAATCGCCACCTCGACATGCCCCTGCGCACTTCCATACTTGATGGCATTGTCGATCAGGTTATCGAGCAGGATGCCGATGAGCACCGGGTCCGCCTGAATCGCTCGCGCGGATTCCAGTCTGCAGGACAGGGCAATGCCTTTGTCGCGTGCGCTCGCGCCATGCCTCGCAACGGCCTCTTCCACCAATTCCCGCGTAGTCGCGGCAATCGACGGAATGCGTTCGTATTCGTCGAGACGTGCCAGCAAGAGCAACTGCTCGGCAAGCCTGGCACTGCGATCCACTCCCTGCACGACGCGCTGCATCGCAAGCTGCTGGACATCGGCATCGGTCGCCGAGAGCGCGACCTGTGCCTGCACCTTGATGGCGGCGAGCGGCGTCTTCAGTTCGTGAGCGGCGTCCGAGGTGAAGGCGCGCTCGCGCACGATCGACTGGCGAAGCTGCGAAAGCAGTCTGTCGATGGCGTCGACGAGTGTGCGCACTTCGGTCGGCACGCCGGCAATGCCGAGCGGCTCCAGCGAATCGGCATCGCGCGCGCGAATGGTGGCGGAGAGCGTTCTGAGCGGAACGAGGCTTCGGCCGATCGCATACCACAGCAGCACGGCGAGCACGGGCAACGCCGCAAGCAAGGGCCACACGATCTGCCAGGCCGTGCCGGTTGCGAGGTCGCTGCGGGTATTGGCGGTTTCCATCACCCGAACGATCTGTCCGCTCTTCTCGTCGTGCAGTTCGTACACGCGCCATGCCGTGCCGTCGATATCGGCAGGCCGCGGCCACGCGCGCGCCCCGTCCCATGCCGTAAGTGCGGAGGCATCGCGCGGCAGGTTCGATACGCGTGCGACGCCGGCGGCGTCGAGCACTTCGAAGAAGATGTCGCGCGGCAAAAGATCGCTATCCGGGTCGGGATGCCGGTGGTGCCTGGGACGCCCGAGCTCGATCGGCGCTTCGATGGGCGAAGCCGCGAACTGCGTGAGATCCGGTTGATCGAGCCGCGCGATGAACCCGGCATATTCGATGAGACGCGCGTCTTCCCACTCCTGCACTTCACGCGACGCATGGCGAAAGCAGCTATAAAGCGCCACGACCCAGACCACCGCCACGCAGGACAGCACCATCAACCCGAGACGATAGCGTATCGAATGGGAAATCATGGCTTCTCGACGACATAGCCGACACCGCGCACGGTGCGGATCAGCTCGGGGCCAAGCTTCTTGCGCAGATTCGAAACGTGCACTTCGATGGTATTGCTCTCCACCCCTTCCTGCCACCCATAGAGACGCTCTTCGAGGCGTGCCCGGGTTTGCGGCACGCCCTGGTGCGTGACGAGCTGGGTCAGGATGACCCATTCGCGCGTGGTCAGCGGCACGCGCACCGCGTTGCGCGTCACGGTGTGCGCGACGAGGTCGACCGAGATGTCGCGCCATACGATGGCATCCTGGCTGCGGCCCTGCGAGCGGCGCACGAGCGCCCGGCAGCGTGCCAGCACTTCGGAAAGCTCGAACGGTTTGGCGAGGTAATCGTCGGCGCCCGCATCGAGCCCGCGCACACGATCGGCCACCGTGCCGCGGGCCGTGAGCACGAGCACCGGAATATCGTCGCCGGATTCGCGCAACGCGCGCAGGACTTCGGTGCCCGATTTGCCCGGCAGGCCGAGATCGAGCACGAGCAGGGCATAACGGGTGGTCGAAAGCGCCGTGACGGCATCGCTTCCGTCACGCACCCAGTCCACGCTGTAGCCGGCCTGCGCGAGGCCGACTTCCAGGCCGCTGCCGATCAGATCGTCGTCTTCAACAAGAAGGATTTTCATAAAGGTTTGGAACCGCACCGCGTTGCAGACGTTCCCCGTCGTCTCCAGTCTCGCGCCGGGGCGCAGCGTCATTGTATGCGACGCGTCGATGGAAAAAACGCCTCTCCTTCAAGCCGGTGCTTCAGGTTTCCTTCAGCTAATCCCGGTAGCATGCCCACGGTCGCAATCTGGAATATTGCAACCCGGTTTTTCGGCAACGTATCGCGGGGAGCGCCTGACATGCATCCATCTACGGTCGATCAATGGCGCGCACACCTGCTGGTCGCTTCACTGGCGGCGACGGTCATTCAAGCCGCCGTAGTGGGTGCACTGCTCGTGTTCGACGTGCCGGTGGCGTTCTTTGCTTCGGCGGCATTCCGTCTGGGCGCGATCGCGACCATCGCCGCAGCCGTTCTCCTGATACGCGGTCTGGCCGCCTTTGCGTTTCGCGCGGCACTTGCGAACCACTTCGTGCAACTCGGCGGCGATCGGCATGAAACGCATGAACCGGTCACGCTCTCCCATCATTGCCCGCGGCGTGCCCTCGTCGTGCTTCACATCAGGCTCAACCGGAAAAAATTCGACTCCGATCTCGCCGGAGACGACGCGAGATGTTCACGAGCCAGTCCATAAGCCTGGAAGACACTTTGCCCGGGGAACTACGCAACGTCGTGGAGGACCGCGACGCTCCTGCATCTGCACGCGCGAGTCTGCTCGTTGCGCTCGAAGCGCGCATCCACCGCCTGTGCGCGAGCGCCGAGATCGAGCAGACCGGGCCCGATTGCTTCCGCGTGACCGCCCCGCCGGAAGTCATCATGCAACTCGTCAAGGCAAAGGACCGTGCGCCTGCGCTGGCCTGCACCGTGGTGTTTTTCGAACGGCGGCCGCAACCCTTCGTTTGACGATACGCCGGCAGGCGTAGCATAAAGAAAGGGGCGCACCCAGGCGCCCGAACACAGGGGAGTGAAATCGCGGCATGGAAGTGGAAACATCGTTGCAACGGCCTTCGCATGCTGCGCGCGTACTCGAAGTGTTTCTCGTGTTTCTGCGGCTTGGCCTGACGAGCTTCGGCGGTCCGATCGCTCATATCGGCTATTTTCGCCGTGAATTCATCGAGCAGCGCCGCTGGATGAGCGACGACGCGTTCACCGAACTCGTCGCGCTCTGTCAATTTCTGCCGGGTCCGGCCAGCAGCCAGACCGGCTTCTCGATTGGATGGCTCAGAGCCGGCTGGACAGGCGGTCTCGCGGCCTGGTGCGGCTTTACCTTGCCGTCGATGCTTTTCATGATTGTCTGCGCCATGGCTGCGCCCGATCTGGGCGGCCCGATGGGCGGCGCGCTCGTTCACGGGCTGAAGCTCGTTGCCGTGGCAGTCGTTGCGCAGGCCGTCTGGGACATGGGGCGGCGCTTGTGTCCGGATCGCCGCCGCGCCGCCATCGCCCTCTTCGCTCTTGCGTTGTCGTGCCTGTTTGCGAGCGTCTACACCCAGCTTGCCGTGATCGCCGGCGGCGCCCTACTGGGTCTCGTGTTATGCCGTGCGCAGACGCACGCGAGCGCAGGGCGCCACGACACGTTTCCCGCCATTGCGGTCTCACGCAAGGTCGCCGTGGCGGCTTTTGCAGGGTTCGTCGTGCTGCTGGCCGGCCCCGCGTGGCTGCATGCCGGTGCGCTCGCTCAGGGGGTGCGCCTCTTCGAGGCGTTTTACCGCTCGGGTGCGTTCGTGTTTGGTGGCGGGCACGTCGTGCTGCCGCTGCTGCAACAGCAAATCGTGGCGACCGGGTGGATCTCCTCGAACGCCTTCCTCGCCGGATATGGCGCCGCCCAGGCCGCGCCCGGCCCGCTCTTCACGTTCGCCGCGTATCTCGGCTGGCTGATGCCGGTGCCGCCGAATCACTGGGCCGGAGCAATGCTCGCGACCGCCGCCATTTTCCTGCCCGGCCTGCTGCTCGTCGTCGCCGCGCTGCCGTGCTGGCAGCTGTTACGCGCACGTCCGGCCGCCGCTGCGGCGTTCGCGGGGGTCAATGCGGCCGTCGTCGGGTTGCTTGCCTTTGCGTTGTATTCGCCGGTCTGGGTCAGTGCCGTCCGGAATCCCCTGGACTTCGCGCTAGCAGGCACCGCATTTTTGCTGCTCGTTCGCTGGCGTCTGCCACCCCTCGCCGTCGTCGCCCTTTGTATCGGGGCCTCCGTGGCCCTGGCGGGAACGGGCCTCGCGCCGGCTTCCCTGGGTGGCTGAAAACCTGCCGGCCAGCAGGAAAGAGACTCAAACCGTCCCGGCAAGATGAAAGCGCGACGACGGATGCCACAACCGCACCGAAGTCGCCACGTGGGGGCCAACCCATGTGCGCCGGATCAGCAGCAGGCACGGCTCGCCGATCTCCATCTCCAGATACTGGCGCACGCGCGCATCGGGCTTCTGCGCATAGATGCGGAACTCGGCGCGCTGCACGGGCGCGAGGCGCACCATGTAGTGATTGGGCGTCTCCTGCGTGAAGTCCTGCTCGAGATACTGCGGAAACACGGCCGGATTCACGTAGCGATCCTCGTACTGGATCGGCTCGCCCTCTTCGCTGTGCACGATGCGCGAGTGGAACACGGGACCGGATGCGACTTCGAGCGCGGCGATGGCGGACGGGTCGTCGCCCGGCTCCAGCGCCAGCACGCGCGCCGTATGACGATGGCCGCGCGCGGCGATTTCGTCGGCGATATTGCGGATCTGCAGCACCGTCGATTCGTACTGCCGGGGCGCCACGTAGGTCCCCGAACCGCGCACGCGGTTGAGCACGCCCTCGGCCATCAGCTCGCGCAGCGCCCGCGAGACCGTCATGCGCGCGACGCCGAACTCCTTGACCATCTCCGTTTCGGAGGGCACGACGTCGCCCGGGCGCAGGGCACCCTGTTCGATCTGCTCGAGGACGTGACGCTTGATCTGTTCGTAGGCGGGCACCGCCGTGCTGCGGACCGGTTTCTTTTGCATGGGTTCGTTCTGGTTAGAGGCGGATGAGCGGCCGGGATCAGCAGCCGGCCCTCATTTTACCGTCGCCGCGCGGCGGCGCCCCTCCCGCGCAACCCGAACCGCTTCCTATCCCCGGCGCGGCCCGCCACGCCCTCACTTCGGCTGTTCGACGACGCGCAGGTACGGCTTCAGCGTCTTGAACCCTTGCGGATACTTCGCCTTCGCCGCGTCGTCCGAAACCGAGGTCGGAATGATCACGTCGTCGCCCGGCTTCCAGTTCACCGGCGTCGCCACCGTGTGCTTCGCGTTGAGCTGCAGCGCGTCGAGCAGACGCAGCACCTCGTCGAAATTGCGTCCGGCGCTCATCGGATAGACCAGCATGGCCTTGACCTTCTTGTCCGGTCCGATGATGAACACCGAGCGCACCGTGGCGTTGTCCACGGCCGTGCGCGGGCCACCGCCGCTCGCGTTCGGATGAATCATGTCGTAGAGCTTCGCAATCGTGAGATCCGCGTCGCCGATGAGCGGATAGTTGACCGCGGTGCCCTGGGTCTCCTCGATATCCTTGACCCAGTTGCGATGGTCGCTCACGGGGTCGATGGAAAGCCCGATGATGCGCGTGTTGCGCCGGTCGAATTCGGGCTTCAGGCGCGCCATGTAGCCCAGCTCCGTGGTGCACACGGGCGTGAAATCCTTCGGATGCGAAAACAGGATGGCCCAGTGGTCGCCAATCCATTCGTGAAAACGGATCGTGCCTTCGGTCGTCTCCGCCGTGAAATCGGGTGCGTCTTCACCTAGACGTATCGTCATCGCCAGCCTCCATTGGGGCGTTGCAGGAGCACGGCGCGAGCGCGCCTTGCTGGTTGCATTGTAGACAGGGTTGAGCGAGCTTTCAGGCGGAGCGTCCCGCTGCTATCGTGTCGGTCGGGTGCCGCGTTCGAAGGCGAAAACGTTATGAAACATCGTTCTGCGAAAGGTCTCGGGAGACTCGCCCGGCTGGTGGGGCTCGCGCCGTCGGTCGCCCTCACCGGCATGGCCCGTGCACAAACACCCTTCTGCTTCAGTGCCGACGGCAAGGACTTTCTGCTGCACGGCGCACCGTTCCAGATCCGCAGCGGCGAACTGCATCCCGCACGCATTCCGCGAGAATACTGGACGCATCGCATCCGTATGGCGAAAGCGATGGGCATGAACACCATCGCGATCTACGTCATGTGGAATTACCACGAAACGCAAGCAGGTATTTTCGACTTTCACAGCGAGAATCGCGACATCGAGGCGTTCATTCGCCTCTGCCAGGAAGAACAACTCTGGGTGCTGCTGCGTCCGGGCCCCTATGTGTGCGCCGAGTGGGATCTGGGTGGCCTGCCGCCCTGGCTGCTGGCCATTCCCGATATCCGGCTTCGCACCGATTCGCGCACGGACCCGCGCTACATGGAAGCCGTTTCCCGCTATATCGCCGAACTCGCGCCGCGCGTCGCCCCGCTGATAGCCAGTCGCGGCGGCCCGATCCTGATGATCCAGATCGAGAACGAGTTCGGCTCGTACGCGTGCAATCCCGCCTATCTGGAGGAGATCTGCGCACTCTGGCGGCAAAACGGCATCGAAGGTCCGTTCTATACCGAAGACGGCATCGCCCAGTTGCAGCAGAACCGCTCGAACGTGGCAGGCGGCGCGATTGCGCTCAGCAACGGCAACGCGCAACAGATCGCGCTTGCGCGCGAAGCCTGGCCCGGCGTGCCCGTCATGGCCGGCGAGGTCTATCCGGGCTGGCTCACGCACTGGGGCGAGCCGGCCATGCAGGGCACGTCCGTCGATCTTTCCGCGGTGCTGCACGCTTTCATGCGACAAAAGCAGTCGTTCAATCTCTACGTGATCCACGGCGGAACGAGTTTCGGCTTCTACGCGGGCGCGAACGTGGACCCACAGACCGGGGACTATCAGCCCGACATCACGAGTTACGACTACGCGGCGCCCATCAGCGAGCAAGGTGTCGCGACCGCGAAGTTCCACGTTTACCGGCGCATTATCGAATCGTATGTCCCCGCCACGCCGCCGCTCGCGGCGATTCCCGCGCCGCTGCCCACGCTCTGCCGCAGCGGCCACGATGCGCTGCGTCCCGTGCACTGGGCGTCGTTATGGGAGAACCTGCCCGCGCCGCTCGCGCTTGCGGCCGGCAACGTGGCGCTGCCTTTCGAGTACTACGGTTTGTCGTATGGATTCGCGCTCTATCGAACCCGGCTGGAAGGCTACGTCGGCGGCACGTTGTCGATCGAAGCACTCCACGACTACGCGACCGTCTTCGTCGACGGCCGATATGCCGGCGCGCTCACCCGTGCGCGCGTGCCGCCCGAGTACGCACGGAACATGGGCGTCGCTCAGGGCGGAACGCTTGTACTGCCGCCTGCCACCGCCGACTCGCGCGAGGCGGACGGCAGCGTCCTGCTCGAAATCCTCGTGGAAGGCATGGGCCGCGTGAACTACGGTCCCGATCTCGTGGATCGCAAGGGTATCGTCGGCGAAGTCGCGCTACTCGATCGCGCGAGCGTGCGTCATGTGCTGAGCGACTGGGAAGTCACCCTTCTGCCGATGGATCGCGATTACATCATGCAGTTGCAGAATGCCACCACGGCACATGAGAGCACTGAAAAAGCCGGACGGTTTTATCGCGCGACGCTAACCGTGGAAGCCGTAGCCGACACCTACCTCGACATGCAGCACTGGACCAATGGGCTCGTCTGGGTCAACGGACACGCCCTCGGCCGCTACTGGCGAATCGGCCCGCAGCAGCGGCTCTTTTGCCCGGCCCCCTGGCTCGTATCCGGCGACAACACGATCACGATCTTCGACCTGCATCAGCAAGCGCCTATGCCCGTCGCGCTCGAACACACGCTCGCCTGAACGGCGCAATGCTTCGTCACGCAGGATCGAGCGCGCGCAGTTCCAGCACCAGCACTTCGAATGGCGCGAGCCGCAACGCTTCCTTGCGATCGGCATCGAACTGCGCCGGCAGACTCCCCCTATGCGAACCCCACACATCGCGCACGGCGAACCGGCTCGAGACCTGAGCGGGCAACGCCAGATCGCGGCGCAGATCGAGGTGGAAAACCTGCTCGCGCTCGTGTGGATTGCGCAGCGTCACGATCGCCGCAGATCCGCCCCACGCCGCCCAGCCATACACGTCGAGCGCATCGGGCGCGCCGCCCACCCAGTGACTGTCGCGCAGCACCGGCGCCTGCGCACGCGACCAGCGCGCCGCGGCGGCGAGGCCGTCCCAGTCGTTGTCGTCCAGCAGCGCAGGCGTCACATAAAGCTCCTGCAACTGCGTGCCGCTTGCAAAATACGAGCGCACTTCATGGCTCAACGCCTCTCCTTCCCGGCGATTGAGGCGCGTATTCATCCGTGCATAGATCACGCCATGCAGCATCAGCGAATTCAGCGGAAAGAGCGGGCTCGCGCACACGACGTTGCGCCACGTCTCGGCGTCTCGATACGTGATCCAGCGCTCTCGTGCATTGCCCACGCCGGCCTCGCCATCATCGGCGCCGCCGCGCCAGACCGAATCGACGTGACGCAGCCAGAACGGCGAAGGCAAGGTGCCCGTCGAGAGATTGACGAACGTGGCGGGCCGCACTGCGCGAATCTCTTCGATCAGGTGGATGGCGGCATCCCAGTCGCTGTCGAACGCGCTGCCGGGCACCACGTCATGGGCATTGCCGGTTCCGTCGAACTTGAAGTGATTGACGCCCTGTTCGCGCAGCAGATCCATCACGACCTCGCGAAAGCGCCGGTAATAGCGCGGACCGGACAGCGCGAATCCATTCCCGACGACTTCGTGCCCCAGCGCGCGGCCGCGCGCCACGCGGGTCTCGCGCGGTTCGCAATAGCCGCCCCACGGCGACAGCCAGACGCCCGGCGCTGCGCCAAAGCGGGCCGCCGCGTCGCGCAGCGGTGCGAGACCCTGGGGAAACGCTGCACTGAAACGCCAGTCGCCGCCGAGATCGTCCCAACCGTCGTCGAAGAGAAAGGAATCGATCTGCACGCCCCGACGCTCGTGGAGTTCGCGGCCGACGGCGGCGATGCGATCGAGCGCTTCGTCCTGCGTATAGGGCGTGAGGTAGCCGATGTCGTACCAGGAGTTGTAGTGCAGGAAAGGGGCGTAAGGCCGCGCGCGCGTGGTCTCCAGATAGCGGGCGAAATCGCGGCGCAACTGGCCCGCGCGGGCCACGCCTGCCACGGCGGAAAGCGCGATCTGTCTGCCGTCCGGCACGGGCAGCACGCGCGTCAGCGTAAAACGTACGCCGGCGCGACGGGTGTCTTCCGACTCGACCCGGGCAAGCGGGCTTTCCATGCCCAGATACAGATCGTCGATCACGGCCGGAACGCCCGCATGAACGCCGCACACCTGCGCGTGAGGCGCCTCCGCATCCAGCATGACGATTTCGGCAATGGGAACGTCGCCCGCAATCGCAGCGATGCCGAGGCTCATGCGCAGCCAGGCTTCGTCGTCGCGTTGCTCGACGCTCCACACGATCCGGAGGCGCTCATGCGCGTCGGCCAGCCTCGCGCTCACGCGCAAGCCCGCCTTGCGCTCCTCCCGCCTCGCAGCAACCGGATCGGCCAGGAGCCGCTCAGCCCGGAATCCGCCGAGCAAATCGAACGCCTGCGTGCCGAGTAACGTGCCGTCCGCAAGCTTCAACTGGAACGCCTGAACGAGCGGCACCCTGCGCCCATGTGCGCGGTCGGCCAGCGCACATGCCCTGATGCATCCATCGGCCACGCCCCAGGTCAGCGCGACGGCGCCATTGCCGAATGCAAACCGCTCGCCGTCCTGTTCGAAGACCGGCACGCCGGGCGCGGTCAGCACCGCGGCTTCATTCGTCTGCATGGACGCGACCTCCCGATCGAAGCACGACGCCAACATAACACCGGATACGCGCCCGGCCATCTTCTTTCACATGGCTTTCACCCATGTTTCGCCTGGGGAGAAGCGGAAAAAACCCGCCCGCTCATCGCGTTACCGTCATCACATCCGCTTGACATCCATCCGGCATACGGCGAATATGGCGTCGTTCGATTAACGAAACGATGTTCGAATTATGAACATCCACCAAACAAGAACGGGCAGGCCGTCTTCTTTTGGAAGACGCAACATGAACCTGCTGCGGCGGGCCTACGCCACGCGCACATGGAGGAGCACAGCCGATTGCGTCGGCCCACGTCATACGCCACGGTCCGGCCGCGCGCGGCGCACGTCGGCATGCCAACGGCCCCTGCCGACCCAGAGTGCACGGTGCGCCCGCAGCCGCACGCAACCGTAACCCCAGCATGCAACGAGACACCTATCCCGCCCCGGGCGCGGCCGCCACCGGCCGCCGCGGCATCGTCGCCGCCCTCGTCTATGTCTTCGAAAGGGTCATGCCCGACCCGTTCGTCCTCTCGATCGGCCTGACTTTCTTCGTCGCCGTGCTGGCGCTCGCCATCGCGCCCCACGGCAACGTGCCCACGCTGCTCGACGCCTGGTACACCGGCACCTTCGGCATCCTCGGCTTCGCGCTCCAGATGATCCTGATCCTCGCGACCGGCTACGCCATCGCCGAGGCGCCCATCGTGCAGCGCGGCCTGCGCGCGCTCGCCGCCCACGCGCAGACGCCCGCGCGCGCCGCGTTGCTGGTGTTTCCGGTAGTCGCGGTGGCGGCGTGGCTCAACTGGGGCCTCGGGCTGATCGTCGGCGCCCTGCTCTCGCGCGAGATCGCGCGGCGCGTCAACGTGGATTTCGCGTGGCTGGTCGCGGGCAGCTACTCGGCCTGGTCGATCTGCAACAGCGGCCTGTCCAGTTCGATCGCGCTGTCGCAGGCCTCGCACGGCAACGCGCTCAACCTCGTCGAAAAAGCGACGGGCCAGGTCGTGCCGCTTTCCGCCACCATCTTCGCGCCGTTCGTGTTTGTGCCCACCGTGCTCGTCGTGGTGGTGATGACGTTCATCTTCATCCGCATGCATCCGAAGGCCGACCAGGTGGTCTCGTTCCGGCAGTCGGCACAAACCGGTACCGATACGTCCAGCGCCGACCCCCACGCGAAAACCAGCGACACGCCCACGTTCGCCACGCGTCTCGAGCAGTCGATGCTCGGCACGCTCCTCCTGCTCGTGCTCGGCGTGGGCTACCTCGCGATGGAATGGCACGAAAAGGGCTTCGATCTGGACATCAACACGACGATCCTGATCTTTCTGCTGATCGGCCTCGCGCTGCAGCGCACGCCCATCGCCTACGCGAACGCGATTCGCGGCGCCGCGCGCCAGACCGGCTCGATGCTGCTGCAGTATCCGATCTACGGCGGCATCATGGGCATCATGAAAGGCACCGGGCTCGCCTCGATGATCGCCAAGGCGTTCGTCACCATCGCCACGCCGCTCTCGCTGCCGCTCTGGAGCTACCTGAGCTCGCTCATCATCACGCTGCTCGTGCCGAGCGCCGGCGGCCACTGGGCCGTGCAGGGACCGTTCGTGCTGCCCGCCGCGCTGAGCCTGCACGCCTCGGTGCCGCGCACCGCCATGGCCGTCGCGATGGCCGAGAACGTTTCGAACATGCTGCAGCCGTTCTGGGCCGTGCCGATCGTCGCGATCGCGGGCATCCGCATCCAGCGCGTCATGGGCTACACCGCCGTGACGTTCGCGGTTTCGCTGCTGATCTACGCCGTCGCGCTCTGGCTGCTGCCCTGAGCGGGCGCACGCGCGAGGCGCCGGATAATGCGGCGCCCCGCCCCGGCTTCACGCGTTGCGGGATTTCCCCCGCAACGGCAGCACTGTCGCCGCCTTGCTGCCAGCCACATCCATTCATTCGGCATCCCTGGCAATCCGCCCCGCATGGCGCCGCGGTATGCCTCGTGCTGCACCGCCATTGGGGCCACCACTCCTGGTGTCAGTCCTGACTGGCGCGCGAGCGCAAGCCAGGCGACGCTACACCTGCGACCCGCGTTTTTCGTGCCATTCGAGGTGCGGCGCGTTTGCGCGCGGCGTGGTATCGTTTTAACGTCGGAGTCGAACACCTGAGCGTGCCCGTCCATCGAACGCTGTTACTTTAGCGAGCGTTGCCATGAGTGATGTACGCCACCACCTAAGTCCGCGCGACCGCGTGGAATTGCTCTGCTGGCTCACGTGCGGGAGCCTGGGAGCCTACTACCTCAACGAAGCCTGGCCCAATGCGGCCTTTCACGTCCAGGCGGCCCACAAGTGGCTCGACCGTCACGGGCGCGAGGCCGACTGGCTTGCGGTCGCGAAGCTCACCGCGCTCGCGCAGAACATCGCACAGCAGCATGCCTGGTTCGTCGATGCCGCCTGGGCGCGCGACGCCGTCGAGGAAATCCTCGACACCGACGACCTCAATTACCAGGCCAAGCTCGTGCTGCAGGTGCTCAAGGACTGCGAACTCGCGCTAGCCGACCGGCGCGCGGCGGACTGAGCGGTCCCGGCATTCGCAACGGCACCGCCGGTGCCGAGAAAGAGCTGCGTCTCCTTCGCGCGACGGAGACGGAATCCCTTTCTTCAGAACATAATTCAGAACATAAAGCCTGCGCGGCACGGTGCTTTGCTACGACTGCGCCGCGCTCGCGGCAGCGGGCGCGGCCGGTACGGGTTGTCCCGCGTTCGCCTTCGCGTCGGCGGGCGGTGTCCAGCCGTAGCCCAGAGCCTTGTACAGCCCCACGATCTGCGCCAGTTCCTGATCCTGCAACGCCGACTGCTGGAGCTGTGCCGAGAAGAGATTGCGCTCCGCGTCCAGCACTTCCAGATAGCTCGTGAAGCCGCCTTCGAACAGATCGCGCGCGAGCGACGTGTACTGCGCAAGCGCCTCCACCTGGCGCGACGTCGCGCTCAACTGGTCGCGCGTGCGCTGAATCCCTACCAGCGCATTCTCCACATCGGCGAAGGCCTGCTGGATGGTCTGTTCGTAGCTGAGCAGCGCTTCCTGCCGCACCGCTTCGGCCTGATGCACCGAGCCCGCAATCGCCCCGCCCTCGAAGATCGGCTGCGTAACCGAGCCCGCGAACGACCATACGCGCGCCGGCCCCGTCCACAGCCCGGAGAGCGCCGTGCTCGCCGCGCCGAAAAGCCCCGTGAGCGAGATTTGCGGGAAATACTGCGCCCGCGCTGCGCCGATCGAGGCATTCGCCGAAACGAGTGCCTGCTCCGCCTGCAGGATATCGGGCCGCCGCTCGATCAGCGAGGAAGGCAGCCCCGCGGGAATAGCCGGCGCCGTGAGTTCGGTGATCGACTTGCCGCGCGGAATCGGCCCCGGATTCTGGCCGAGCAGCAGTGAAATAGCGGCCTCCTGCTGCGCGACCTGTTGCTGGATCGAAGCGACCGACGCCAGCGCCGATTCGTACTCCGAACGCGCCTGGCTCAACTGGAGCATCGACACCACACCGCCGCCGAAGCGCTCCTGAAAGAGATCGAGCGCGCTCTGGCGGCTCTCGAGCGTTTCCTGCGCGATATTCAGCTGGTTGTCGTAGTCGCGCAGTTGCAGATAGGCCGTGGCGACGCTCGCGATCAGCGCGATGCGTGTGGCCTGTTGCGCGGCCTGGGTGCCGAGGTAATCGGCGCGCGCGGCTTCGGTCAGGCGGCGCAGGCGGCCGAACAGATCGAGCTCCCATGACACCGTGCCTTCGAGCTGCACCTGGTTGCCGACCGCCGGCGGATAACCCGGCGCGGGCACGCCGCGATTACGCGAGCCGCCAAAGTTCGCGCCGATCTGCGGGAAGAGCCCCGCGCGCGTGACCACATAACGCCCGTAAAACTCTTCGACGCGTGCCGCCGCGATGCCAAGGTCCTTGTTCTGCGCAAGCGCCTTCGCAATGAGGTCATTCAATACCGGATCGTTGAACTGGGTCCACCAGTCGAGCGAGCTGTCGACCACTTCGGCGTTGGGCGCGGCGAAGCGAAACGTGGAAGGCGTATCGACGGCCGGCCGGTGATAATCGGGCCCCACGGCGCAGGCCGCGAGGCACGCCGCGCCGGCGAACGCCACCAGCGGATTCCTTGCGCGATTCCATACGGGCTTCATGGCTCAGCCCTCCTGCGAAGGCGGCGCGGCGGGCGGCAGCGCGGGCGGCAGCGCGGGCGGCGGCGCGTCGGGCGCAGCCTTGGCCTTCTTGCGCGACGACAGCGTCTCCAGTCCCCAGAAGAACATGGGGATGAAGAAAAGCGCAATCAGCGTGGCGCCGAGCATGCCGAAGATCACCCCCGTGCCGAGCGAGCGGCGGCTCGCCGCCGACGCCCCGCTCGCAATGGCGAGCGGCACGCAGCCCAGGATGAACGCGAGCGAGGTCATGACGATCGGTCGCAGGCGCAGCTTCGCAGCCGCGAGCGCCGCATCGTAAGGCGTCATGTTTTCCTTCTCGCGCATTTCCACGGCGAACTCGAAGATCAGGATGGCGTTTTTCGCCGCCAGCGCGATCAGCACGGTCAGGCCAATCTGGAAGTACACGTCGTCTTCCATGCCGCGCAGAAAGATGCCCACCAGCGCTCCGAAAATCGCGAACGGCACCGCAAGCAGCACGCCGATCGGCAGAGACCATTTCTCGTACTGCGCCGCGAGTATGAGGAACACCATCAGGAGTGCGAAAGCGAACACCATGGCCGCCGTCGATCCCGCCTTCTTTTCTTCGTAGGCCTGACCGCTCCACTCGTAGCTGTAGCCGTCGCCCAATGTCTCGCGCGCGATTTCCTCCATGGCCGCGATCGCCTCACCCGAGCTGTGGCCCGGCGCGGCATCGCCCGTGATTTTCGCGGCGGGGAAATTGTTGAAGCGGGTCACGATATCGGCGCCCGGCACGAAGCGGAACGTCGTGACGGCCTTGATCGGCACCATCTGGCCGGAGACGTTGCGCACATAAAGCTGCTGGATGTCGTCGGGCTGCGTGCGGTATTGCGGCTCGGCCTGCACGATCACCTGGAAGAGACGGCTACCCTTCGGGAACTGGCTCACGTACGACGAACCGAACATCGTCTGCAACGCCGAATACACGTCCTGCACCGGCACGCCCAGCGTTTCAGCGCGCTCGCGGTCCACTTCCACGAGCAACTGGCGCGAGCGCGTATTGATGGTGGAATTCACGCTGCGCAGCGCTGGATTCTGGCGCGCCTTCGCAACCATCTGGCGCACTTTCTCTTCGAGCTGCTGGTACGAGCCATCGCCCGTGCTTTGCAGCCAGAACTCGAAGCCGCCCGTCGTGCCGAGACCCGGGATGGACGGCGGATTGAGCGGCACGACCACGCCGTCCTTGAAGCCGGCGAACGCCTTGCTCGCGTCGCGGATCAGATCCTGCGCCGTGCCGTTTTCGCCGCGATCGCCAAAGCCCTTGAGCGTGATGAAGAGCGTGCCCGCATTCGACTTGTACTGCGAATCGATCAAGCTGTAGCCGATCGGCGCGGCCACCGATCTCACGGCCGGCTGCTTCGCGAACCAGTCCTCCGCCTTCTTCGAGAGCTCGCCCGTGCGGTCGAGACTCGCCGCATCGGGCAGCACGACCGCGCCCAGCAGATAACCCTGGTCTTCGACCGGCACGAACGACGAGGGAATCGTCTTGAAGAGGCCGCCGGTCGCCAGCATCATCACGACGATCAGCCCGATGGAGAGCACGACGCGCCGGATGGCCGTCTGCACCCACCGGCCGTAGCACTCGGTCAGCGAGTCGAATTTTTCGTTGAACCATCTGAAGAAACGGTTCTTCTTGTGCTCGCCCGGTTTGAGCAGAATGGCCGCGAGCGCAGGCGAAAGCGTGAGCGCGACGACGCCCGACAACACCACCGAAACCGCGAGCGTCACCGCGAACTGCTTGTAGAGCTGCCCCGTGATGCCGGAAAGAAACGCCACCGGAATGAACACCGCCAGCAGCACGAGCACGATGGCGACCACCGGCCCGCTCACTTCGTCCATCGCGCGCTTGGCCGCCTCCTTCGGCGGCAGCTTGAACTCGCTCATGTTGCGCTCGACGTTCTCGATCACCACGATCGCGTCGTCCACCACGATGCCGATCGCGAGCACCATGCCGAACAGCGTGAGCATGTTGATCGAGAAGCCGAATGCCGTCATGCCGATGAATGCGCCGATGATCGACACGGGCACGGCGAGTATCGGCACAAGCGTGGCGCGAAAGCTCTGCAGGAAGACGAACACCACGACGATCACGAGGATCACGGCGTCGCGCAGCGTATGCAGGACCTCGACGATGGACTCCTGCACGAACTCGGTGGTGTCGAGCGCCACTTCGTACTTGAGGCCCGGCGGGAAGCTCTTGTGCAGCTGTTCGAGCGTCTGGCGCACCTGCTTTGCCACCTGCAGCGCATTGGCGCCCGGCTGCTGATAGACCGCGATCAGCGTGGCCGTCTTGCCGTTGTAGCGGCCGCGCAGCGAGTAGTCCTTCGCACCGAGTTCGGCGTGGCCGATGTCCTTGATGCGCACGATGGCGGCGTCGCCGGAGCTCGCGCGCAGGATGATGTTGTCGAAGTCCACGGGCTCGGTGAGGCGTCCCTTCGTCGCCACCGGGAAAGTCTGCTGGACCGGGCCGTTGGTCGGCGACTGGCCGAGGCGCCCTGCCGAGAACTGCTGGTTCTGCGCCTTGATCGCATTCTGCACGTCGGAGACGGTGATGCCGAGCTTGGCCATGCGATCGGGCTTGAGCCAGATACGCATCGCATAGTCTGCAGAACCAAATATCGACGCCTGGTTCGCGCCCGGAATGCGCTTGAGCGCATCGAGCACATAGACGTTCGCGTAGTTCGCCACATAGGCCTGGTCGTAGGCGTTATCGGGCGAATAGATGGCGATCACCATCATGAACGCCGACGAACGTTTCTGCACCGAAACGCCTTGCGCCGTCACGGCGTCGGGCAGCGTGGGCGCCGCGAGATTCACGCGGTTCTGCACGTCCACCTGGGCAAGCGACGGATCGGTGCCGATGTTGAAGTACACCGTGAGCGTCATGTTGCCCGTCGAGGAACTCGACGAACTCATGTACATCATGTTGTCGGCGCCGTTGACCTGCTGCTCGATCGGTGCGGCCACGTTCTGCGCGACGACGTCGGCGCTTGCGCCCGGGTAGGTCGCGCTCACGGTGATCTGCGGCGGCGCGATATCCGGAAACTGCGCGACCGGCAGGTTGACCATCGCCACGAGACCGGCGACGACCAGCACGATCGACACCACCGACGCGAAAATCGGCCGGTCGATAAAGAAGTGGGAGAACTTCATCGATCAGCCTCCCGCCGCACGAGTGAGCGTCACGTCGACGCGGCGGGATTTATCGGGCGCATCGTTAGCCACGATCTGCGCGGGTTTGCGCATCTCGATGCGGGCGTTCTCCACCCCTGCCACGATCAGCGCGGCCCGCACGGTCGCCGCGCGGGCCTTGGCGAGGCGCTCGTTTTCCGCGAGCGAACCGCTCGAATCGGTGTAGCCGGAGATCACCACGCGCGTATCGGGCGAGCCGGCAAGGGTCTTCGCTACGGCGGCAAGCGCGCCGGCTGATTCGGCGTCGAGGCTAGCGCTGCCGAGCGGGAAGTAGAGCGACGTGCGCTCGCCGGTGGGGGACGCGCTGGCGACTGTCGTGGTGCTCGAAGCGTTGGTGCCGTTATCGGCGCTGGCGCCGGCTGCACCGGCATTCGGGCTGACCGCACCCTGCCCGCCGGAGGCCCCGGCCGCGCCCGCCCCGCTGGCGGCGGCCGTGGGCGGCGCAGCATTCCCCCCAGCCGCCGCATCCGGCACCGTGCCCTGCGCTGCCACGTTGACTTCGGGCGCGGGCGCCGGCACCACGTTCACCTTGACGGGCGCGCCCGGCATCAGGCGCAGCGTATTGTCGATGATGACCTTGTCGCCGGGATGGAGTCCTGAACGAATCACCCAGTCGTTGCCGTTCCACTCGCCGGTCTCGACTGCACGTTGCTGCGCCTTGCCGTCGGCATCGACTGTCCAGACGAATTCGCCGCGCGGCCCCTGGATCACCGCATCCTGCGGCACGGCAATCGCATTCGGACGCTCGGCGCCCACGAGCTTGATCCGCACGAACTGACCGGGGCGCAGTGCGCCGTCCGGATTGGATACGGCCGCGCGGATCAGGTAGGTGCCCGTCTCCGAGCTCAGCGAGGCGTCGGTGAACGCAATGCGCCCGCGTTGCGGATAGATGCTGCCGTCGGCCAGCACGATGACGGCTTCGAGCTTGCCGACCCCGGGCAGTTTGAGCGTGCCGTTTTTCGTCTGCGTGCGCAGATCGAGCAATTCGTTTTCGGAGAGCGAGAAGTTGATCCACATGGGATCAAGCTTCGCGACGTAAGTGAGCAGGCTGTTGGAAGCATCGATATACGAGCCGTCCTGCTTCTTCGCGAAGCTGGACAGACCCGTGACGGGCGCGGTGATCGTGGTATAGCCGAGATTCAGGCTCGCGCTCGTGACGTTCGCGCGCGCCTGATCGAGCGCGGCGGCGGCGGCCTGCGCCTGGCCGAGCGAATCGTCGAGATCTTTCTGGCTCAGCGCATTCTTCGCGGCCAGCGGGCGCACGCGGTTCAGATTGGCCTGCGCCGTATCGAGTCGCGCCTTCTGCTGCGCATATTCGGCCTGGGCGGCGTCGAGCTGGGCCAGGAACGGCTTGCGGTCCATGACGAACATGACGTCGCCTTCGTGGACCAGCGACCCTTCGGTGTACACGCGCCGTTCGAGAAAGCCATTCACACGCGCGCGAATTTCGACCTGCTGCGAACTCTCGGTCTGTCCGACGTAATCGAACACCACCGGCACGTCGCGCAGGGCGACGTCGATGGCGTCCACATTGGCGGCCGGCGGCGCCGACACGGCCGGTTTACTGTCATGGCAAGCAGCGACTGCAACGAGCAACCCCAACGACAGGCACAAACGGGCAAGCCGGATTCCGCATGTCATGCTGTTCTCCGTAGTCGACGATCTACGCTGGACCGACGAACCGAGGCACGCTTCGATGCAACCCGGAAGCGAAATGCTGCCTTGGCGCTCGCTCAGATACTACTGGTTTTCTCAGGCGTGCAGAACGGGGTTGCTCACGCTGTTTACACCAGGCGACGCGAGGCCGCCCGATGCAGAAACAATCGCGCCATTCGTTTCGGCATTCGAAACAAAAACGCCGCGCGGATCAATCGATCGAGGCGCGGCGTGGCATTCGGATACGGAGTCGTACAACGGGAAGCGGCGCGAGTCGCCGCGTGGACGGCTAAGCCCTTTCGAGCTGCCGGATCGTGCCGAATTCGGCGCTTTCGACCGTGCGGATCAGAACCGACATCGCTTCGCCAACGCGCGTGCGGTCGAGTTCGACGTGCAGGCAAGCCAGATCGCGGCGGCGATCGATGTCGATGGTATGAACGCCGAGGGCGCTCCCCAGCATGCGATGCAGGGCGCGGCGCGCCAGCTCGGCATCGCGCGTCGCCACGCGCACGACCATCTGCACCGTGGTGGACAAGCAAGGCGCAGCCTGGCGACTCGCCCGAAATGCGGGCTGTGCACGCTGCGCCGAAACGGGCCGGGGACCGGCCTTCGAATGGGTGTTCGAGATGAGCTTCGAAAGGGCCCTGGCGGCCCGATGCGTCTGGAGCGTTTGCATCTGCTGGGTGCGCGCACTGCCATACCGGGTGGTGCGCGGGCTGTTGAACATGAAGCCCATTCTACGAAGCCGCGTGCAAAGAACCCGTAAAGACTCGCCACGCGCGCGCTAAAAGCGTATAGCGCCCGTTTTTCAGTCGAGCGGACGCCCCGCCGGCTCGCGGATCAGCGGCAGCGCGAGCAGCGACACGCCGACGAAGATCGACACGCCGACGCAACAATAGACGATCGACATGCCGGTTACGCGTATCGTCTGCGGAAAGAGCTCCGGCAGCATCACGATATTGGGCACCGCCGTGAACGCCTCCACCGCGCCGAGCACGGCCACTACCGCCAGCACGGTAGGCACGGTGGGTGTGATGCGTGAATCAGCATGATTCGCACGCGAAAACCTGCGCGCGCTCGCGCTGCGCGAGGAAGTGGACCGTACCGTGGTGAGCGTAGTCGCCCGCAGAGGTGTGCCGCCGATTGCTTTCTCGACTGCCTCAAGGTGGCAATCCGGGCCGGCGAGGCTTCACGCGATCCCGAGCGGCGCCGGCTTTATCACTCGCTCGAACTGCTGATCTAGCGGAATGTTTCGCATCGGAAACGCCGATCGCCGACGACCGCGGCGATTGCGGGTTCGTGAACACGACAAGCGCGTTTCGTTTCAGGCGAATCTGGAAAATGCCGGGACCAGGCGCTGCTGGAGCGCGGCCGGATCGAACCAGATCGCCGTGGGGCTCGGGCGCACGCCCGAGCTCGCCTCGACGATCGACTTCCTGGTTCGGATGAGGGACAGTCCGGGTTGGACGTTTAGAACGACGTACCGATCTGGAACTGGAACTTCTGGTACTGGTCGCCCGTGTGCTTGACGATCGGGAAACCGACGTCGAGCTTGAGCGGGCCGATCGGCGAAATCCACTCGAGACCCGCACCGTAGCTGTAACGCAGGCCGTTCGCGCCGATACTGTTGCCTTCCGTACCCCAGACGTTACCGCCGTCCACGAACGTGAAGACGCGCAGCGTGCGATCGTAGCCCGTGCCCGGCAGCGGGAAGGTCAGTTCGATGTTGCCGACGATCATCTTCGAACCGCCGATCGGGTCGTTCGTGCTCGCGTCGCGCGGACCGAGCGAACCCGGCTCGTAGCCACGCACCGAACCGATACCGCCCGCGTAGTAGTTCTTGAAGATCGGGAACGGCTTGCCTTCGAGGCCGTTGCCGTAGCCGCCCTGGAAGTTCAGGCCCAGCACGAAGCCGCGTGCGAACGAGTAGTAGTACTGCGACTGCAGGTCGGCCTTGTAGTACGAGACGCCCGTGATCGGCGTGCCGTATTCGGCGTTGGCCTGCATGAAGTAGCCCCTGCTCGGCACCAGCGCGCTGTCACGATTGTCGCGCGACCAGCCCACCGTCAACGGCACGATGTTCGACACGCGGCCGAAGTCATTGACGTAGTCCTGGTACGACTGCGGCGTGGTGGAGTCCACGTCGAGACGATCCTGTTCGATGCCGAGGCCGAAGTACACCATGTCGGTCTCGGAGAACGGGATGCCGAACTTCGTATCCGCGCCGTACGAGATGATGCGGAAGCTCGTGTCGGTCGTGCTCGAGTAATAGAGCGGTTCCGTGGTGCGGTAGTAGACGTCGGTAATGCGCTTGATGCCGTCCACCGTGAAGTACGGATCGACTTCGGAGACCGACAGCGTACGGAACGTGGTTGCCGTGTTCACGTTCAGCGAAAGGCTGTTGCCCGAGCCGAACACGTTGTCCTGCGAAACGCCCGCCGAAATGATCGGGCCTTCGCCGGAGCCGTAGCCAACGCCGAGCGAGAGCGTACCGGTCGGCTTCTCGGTCACCTTCACGTCCACGTCGACCTGGTCGGGCGTGCCCTCCACCGGCACCGTGGTCACGTCCACGTCGGTGAAGTAGCCCAGACGGTTGACACGGTCCTTCGAAAGCGCGAGACGGTTCGAATCGAACCACGAGCTTTCCATCTGGCGCATTTCGCGGCGAATCACTTCGTCGCGCGTGCGCGTGTTGCCGGTGATGTTCACGCGCCGCACATACACGCGGCGGCCCGGATCGACCTGCAGCGTGAGATTGACGGTGTGGTGCTGCTGGTCGATCTGCGGTTCGGCGTTGACGGTCGCGAAGGCGTAGCCGTACTCGCCGAGCTTGTCCACGAGCGCCTTGGTCGTGTCCTTGAGCTTGGCCGCCGAAAAACGCTGGCCGGGCTTGATCGTGATGAGCTTCCTGAGCTCCGCCTCGCGATCGAGCAGATTGCCCGCGAGCGAGATGCCCGAAATCGTGTAGGGCTCGCCTTCATGCACCATGATCGTCAGGTACATGTCCTTCTTGTCGGGCGAAAGCGAAACCTGGGTCGAGTCGATGTTGAACTCGAGGTAGCCGCGGTCGAGATAGTACGTGCGGATGTTCTCGAGGTCGCCCGTGAGCTTGTCCTTCGCGTACAGGTCGTTCTTCGTGTACCACGAGAACCAGTTCGGCGTGGACAGCTGCATTTCGTCGCGCAGCGTGCCTTCGCTGAACGCGTGATTGCCGATGAAGTTGACCTGGCGGATCTTCGCGCTCGGACCTTCCACGACCGAGAACAGCAGACCCACGCGGTTGCGGTCGATCGGCGTGACGGTGGTCGTGACCTCGGCGGCGTAGTAGCCGCGCGTGAGGTACTGGCGCTTGAGTTCCTGCTCGGCGCGGTCCACGAGCGACTTGTCGTAGCTGCGGCCCGGCGAGAGCCCCACCGACTTGAGCGCCTTGTTGAGGTTGTCCTTGTCGAACTCGTGAAGGCCGGCGAAGTCGATCGTGCCGATGGCCGGACGCTCCTGCACCTGCACGATCACCACGCCGCTTTCGGCCGAGATCTTCACGTCGCTGAAGAAGCCGGTCGCGTAGAGCGCGCGGATGGCGTCGGAGGCCTTGTCGTCGGTGAACGTATCGCCCTGCTTGATGGGCAGATAGGCGAACACCGTGCCGGGCTCGATGCGCGAGAGCCCGTCGATGCGGATGTCCTTGACCACGAAAGGCTCGGTGGCGTTCGCGGCGGTTGCTACGAGGCCGAGACCGGCGAAAGTCAGCGCGCGAGTGTAGCGCGCCGTGGTAGTTGAAGCCGTCATGCAGGAGTTTGTATTTAAGGCCAACAAGAAAGCCGCGAACCCGTTCGCGGCCGGAACGACGCGGCGCGTCGCGCGTTCACTGCGTTTTTACTGCATGCTCACGCCGCCCGGACGATCGATCGTCGCGAGCCCCGTTGCAAGCGAGAGCACTTCGGTCATGTGCGCGGCCTGTGACGGATGCAGGCGGAACGACAGTTCCGCACCGCCCGGCAGGCGAAAGCTCATCACCAGATGCTGCACGGTGCCCGATTCGCGGCCGATCTCCCACGCCTCGCAAGGCATGGCGAACTTCACGCCCGCCGTCTTCTGGCGAATGCGCTCGGACCGACCAATCGCATTCGACAACGCGGCTAGCAACTCATGCATGACCGAGCAATGCAGCGCGACAGGCTCGGGCTGGTTGCTGTTCAACATCAGGTACTGGCCGTCCGCAGTCAGCTCGAAGCCGCTCAGCGAATCGATGGCGAGAGCCGTGGACGAAGACATGAAAGGCGCTCCGGGACAAAACCATCGGCGGAGTCTAGTCTGCGCCGCCGCGCATACCGTTACGACACTGCCACAACAATGACTTGCACAAATATTTAGCGAGGCAGTATAGGGGGGATTTGGCGGCATTGTCCAGTGCTTAAACTCCGTAGTCTGATCATTCAACCTTTCACTTTTAATTCATTTGCATTTCTTTTTTGAAACGCAGCCCGGAGCCCCTGCTGCTGCGCAGATGCCCAGAAACACTCTGTAATATAGAGGGCACAGATAATTACAAATAGCTTTCTATCGCATCGAGCAAACTGCCTCTTGGTGAATAACGGAATTGAAAGGTTGGCTGCACACCCGATCACACCAGGTCTTCATAAAAAACCGAAGCCGGCGCCATGACCGCCAGCGCCTGTAACGGAAAGCAGGCTTCCAGACCGTCGCCCTCGCCCAGCCGGGCGACGCGCTGCACGATCTCGCCGGCGACCTCCGCGCGCAGCCGCCCGTGCCGGTCGACGCACTGTCCCCACAGCGAAAGCGCGCGTAATCGCGCAACGGGCCGGGCGGTGGAAAGATAGGCCGAAGGAAAGAGGCGCCGGTAAGCCTCGATGTTGTAAAGCCACGACGTCCCGTACACGAGCGGGTCGCTGCCGCCCGCATGCTCGCGCAGATGTGCGAACAGCGCACGCAGTTCGCCGCGCCGCCCGGATGCCTGGGCGACCGCCAGCGGCGACACATCGCCTGGAATCCCTCCATTGAAATGCAGGCGAACCGCGCCCTCGCCCGCCGGCTCGTACGAAAAGCAGCCGCGCGACGCGACCACGCGCGGCGCCCCCCGTTGCACGGGGCAATGCTGGAGATATTGCCAGGTCCAGGCGGCAACATCGTGCGCCGCGCCCACGCCCTGCGCATAGGCGGCCCAGAGCGGATGCGCCGGGTCGAATTCGCGGCCGGCGCCAAAGCGCACATAGAGATTGGTCCAGTCCAGAAGCGCGCGTTCGAGCGGCACACCGGCGAGACGCGCCGCAGCCTCGGCGAAACGGACCTGCAGATCGAAAAACGCCTTCTCGAAGCGCACGGGAGCTGGCCTCCTGGGTCCACGATACAATGCGGCTCTCGTTCGATCCGTCCCTTGCCGCCGCGTCTCCAACATGCAGAATTCTAACCGGGCCTTCCTGCTGGGCCCGTTGCTCAAAGGCGTTTCCCGTTCGTTCTACCTGACGCTGCGCGTGCTGCCGGCGGGCATGCGCGATCCGGTGGGCGAGGCGTATCTGCTCGCCCGTGCCGCGGACACGATCGCCGACACCGCGCTGATTCCGCCGAGCCAGCGCCTCGCGCAACTGCTCACGCTGCGCGAGCGCGTGAACGGCATCACGGACGACGACGCCGGGCTCGCGCGCCTCGCCGCCGAAGTGGCGGGCCAGCAGACCCAATCGGACGAAAAGCTGCTGCTGGAGTCGCTGGGCGGCGCACTGGAGGTGCTCGCGCAGCTCGACGACGCTGACCGCGCCGCCGTGCGCGAGATCGTGACCACGCTCACGGAAGGCATGGAATTCGACCTGCGCACCTTTCCCGACGAACGTTCGGGCGAGATCCGGGCGCTCGCCCGCTGGGACGACCTCGACCGCTATACGTACCTGGTTGCGGGCTGCGTGGGCGAATTCTGGACGAAGATGACCTACATGCACCTGCCCGGCACGCTCGATCCGGCCTTGCAGGAAACGATGTCCCGGCGCGGCGTGCGCTTCGGCAAGGCCCTGCAGATGGTGAACGTGCTGCGCGACTGCGGCAAGGACCTGCGCATCGGCCGCTGCTATCTGCCCGCATCGATGCTCGCGCAGGCTGGCCTCACCGCCCGGGATCTACTGGAACCCGGCGCGTCCGCACGCTCGCGCGGCATTCTGTTCGAGCTCGTGCGCATTGCGCTCGACCACTTCCGCGCCGCGATCGACTATACGTTCGCGCTGCCGCGCCTTTCGATGCGACTGCGGCTCGCCTGCCTGTGGCCCATCCTGATCGGACTCGAAACGCTCGAAAAGCTCGTGGCGAACGAGGCATGGCTCGATCCCGCGAAGACCTCCAAGGTGACGCGCAACGATGTCTATCGCATCCTTGCCGGCTCCACGCTGCTCGCCCCGTCCAACGCGCTGCTCGAGCGGTGGTTCCGGCGGCTCATCGCGCGCGTCGAAGCGCGCCTCAAGGTTTAGGATCGCTTAATATTTTTTGTGGCCATTCCAAATTCACGGGCGGTCTGCAACCTGCGTTGCAGACCGCCCGCGTCTTCTTAGCCCTTCTCGCCGCGATACAACTTGATCACGGCCGAAAAGTCGAGCTTGCCGTCGCCGCGGCTGCTCATCGCCTGATACAGCTGCTGTGCGATCGCGCCCATGAATGCCGGCTGATGCACGCCCTTCGCGGCGTCGGTGGCGAGGCCCAGGTCCTTGAGCATGAGATCGGTGCCGAAACCGCCCGTATAGCCGCGCGTCGAAGGAGCCGTCTCGATCACGCCCGGATACGGATTGTAGGTGTCCGAACTCCAGCAGCGGCCGGTCGAGGTGTTCATGATGCCGCCCAGCACCTTGGGGTCGATGCCGAGCGCCTCGCCGAGCGCCATCGCCTCCGCCACGCCCGCCATCGTGACGCCGAGCACGAGGTTGTTGCAGATCTTCGCCACCTGCCCCGTGCCCGTGTCGCCGCAGTGGACGATGTTCTTGCCCATGCCCGAAAGCACGGGCTTCACGCTCTCGTAGGCGGCGGCACTGCCGCCCACCATGAAGGTGAGCGTGCCCGCCACCGCACCGCCCGTGCCGCCGGACACCGGCGCGTCGACGAACGTGTTGCCGTGCGCCGCCGCGAGCGCTGCGAATTCGCGGGCGCTCGCGGGATCGATTGTGCTGGAGTCGATGATGGTCACGCCCTGTCCGACACCCGCGAGCACACCGTCGTCGGCCGTCAGCACGCGGCGCACATGGGCCGCCGCGGGCAGCATCGTCACCACCCATTCGGCACCGGCAGCCGCCGCCTGCGGCGAAGCGGCGCACGTGGCGCCCGCTTCGGCGAGCGTCTTCATGGCCGTCTCGCTCAGATCGAACACGGCGAGCGTATGCCCCGCCTTGAGCAGATTGAGCGCCATGGGCGCGCCCATATGACCCAGCCCGATGAAACCGATCTTCATAAGCGTGTCTCCTCTCGTTCAGCGCAGGCTGATGGTGGTGTTCACGCCATCGCTCACCGTGGCGTCGTCGAACCAGCGCGCCGTGACGGTCTTCGTCTGCGTGTAGAACTGCACGACCTGCTTGCCGTACGGGCCAAGGTCGCCGAGCTTCGAGCCGCGCGAGCCCGTGAAGCTGAAATACGGCACCGGCACCGGAATCGGAATGTTGATACCCACCTGGCCGATATCGATCTCGCTCTGGAATTTACGCGCCGCCGCGCCGCTCTGCGTGAAGAGGCCCACGCCGTTGCCGAACGGATTGGCGTTGACGAGCGCGATGGCCTCGTCGAGCGTCGCCGCGGTGAGCACCACGAGCACCGGCCCGAAGATCTCCTGCGTGTAGATGTCCATATCGGTCTTCACGTTCGTGAACACCGTCGGCCCGACGAAGTTGCCGTCCTCGTAGCCCTTCACCTTCACGTCGCGCCCATCGAGCGCGAGCGTGGCGCCCTGCTTCACGCCCGCTTCGATCAGGCCGAGTATGCGCGCCTTCGCCGTGCGCGAGACCACCGGGCCCACGTCGGTGCCCGCCTCGTGCCCGGCGTTGACCTTCAGCGTCTTCGCCTTGTCGACGAGATCGGGCAGCCACTGTTGCGCCGCGCCCACGAGAACGACCACCGACGTCGCCATGCAGCGCTGGCCCGCAGCACCGAACGCCGCACCGACGAGCGCGTTGATGGCTTGCTCACGGTTCGCGTCGGGCAGGACCACGGCGTGGTTCTTCGCGCCCATCATCGACTGCACGCGCTTGCCGTGCTCGCTGCCGAGACGATAAACGTGCGTGCCCACCGCGGTCGAGCCGACGAACGAGATGGCCTTGACGAGCGGGTGCGAGCAGATCGCATCGACCACGTCCTTGCCGCCGTGCACGACGTTGAGCACGCCCTTCGGAACGCCGGCCTCGAGCGCGAGTTCGACGAGTTCCATCGTCGAGAGCGGATCCTGCTCCGAAGGCTTGAGCACGAACGTATTGCCGCACACGATCGCCATGGGGAACATCCAGAGCGGGATCATGGCGGGGAAGTTGAACGGCGTGATGCCGGCGCAAACGCCCAGCGGTTGCTGCAGCGTATAGGTGTCCACGCCGCCCGCCACGTTCTCGGCAAAACCGCCCTGCTGCAGCGTGCCGATCGAGCAGGCATGCTCGACCACTTCGAGGCCGCGGAAGATATCGCCTTCGGCGTCAGGCAGCGTTTTGCCCTGCTCGGCCGTGAGCGTCTTCGCAATGCGCCCCATGTTCTCGCGAATCAGCGCCTGGAATTTCAGCATGATGCGCAGGCGCGTGCCGATCGACGTGTTCTTCCAGGTCGCGAAGGCGGCCTGTGCGCTCTGCACGGCCGCGTCGACTTCGGCGACGGTGGCGAAGGGCACGCGCGCCAGCACCTCCTGAGTGGCCGGATTGACGATGTCGCGCCATTCGGTCGTCTTCGACTCGACGAACTCGCCGTCGATCAGCAGCTTGACGGTGGGGACATGGGCATTCGATGCCTGGGTGACTGCGTTCATCTTGAGCTCTCTTGCAGGGGTTGGAAGGGTCCGGGGCACGGCAACTATGGACAACTGCGGACAACTGCGCGGGCCGCGCCCGATAATCAGGAATGCGATTCGATCTTCAGTCGTGATGCGAGCGCATGAGCAGCGTGCAGACGAGCGCGACGACTGCCAGCGCCACCATGTAGGCGACCACGTAGTGAGGCTTGCCGCCGCCGGATGCGAGCAGCGCGGTCGCGATCATCGGCGCAACGCCGCCTCCCAGCACGCCCGCCACCTGCACGGACAGCGAGATCCCGCTATAGCGGATCTGCGCGGGAAACTGCGCGGCGAAAAGCTGCGATTCGGGCGCGTAGAGAATCGGAAACACCACGCCCACGCCCAGCACCATCGCCCACCACACCGTCGCGGGATGCAGCGTTTCGAGCATCGAGAAAAACGGCGCCACGAACAGCCCCATGATCACGAGACCGGCAATAAAGAGACGCTTCTGGCCGATACGGTCGCTCAGCCAGCCGCAGAACGGCATTGTCGCGAGCGAGAGCACGGCGCCGGCGGTGATGGCGTGCAGAATCTCGGCTTTCGGGATCTTCAGCTGATTAGCAGCATAGGCGAGCGCGAACGCCACCACCAGATAAAACCAGGTGTTCTCCGCGGTGCGCGCGCCGATGATGATGAGCAGCTCGCGCGGCTGGCGGCGCAGCACTTCGAGCACCGGCGCGTTCACAGGGCGGCCGCTTTGCTTCATGCGTTCGAAATCGGGCGACTCGGGCACGCGCACGCGGATCACCCAGCCGATCAGCACGAGCAGGATGCTGGCGAGAAACGGCACACGCCAGCCCCAGGCCAGCAGATCGGCTTCGGGCAGCGCCGTGACGGCCGCCATCGCGAGCGAGGAAAGAATCAGGCCGAAGCCCACCCCCGTTTGCGGCAGGCTGCCGAAAAAACCCTTGCGGCCGCGCGGCGCATGCTCGACGGCCATCAGTACCGCGCCGCCCCACTCGCCGCCCACGGCCATGCCCTGCAGGAAGCGCATCGCGACGAGCAGCGCAGCGGCCCAGTAGCCGATGCTCTGGTACGAAGGAATCAGCCCGATCGCCATGCTGGGAATGCCCATCAACAGGAGCGTGGCGAGCAGCATGGACTTGCGCCCGATACGGTCGCCGAAGTGGCCGAACACGATGCCGCCCATCGGCCGGCCGATGAAACCCACGCCATAGGTGGCGAACGCCGCGAGCGTGCCGAGGATGGGGTCGAGCGTGGGAAAGAAGATCTTGTTGAAAACGAGTGCGGCGGCGGTGCCGTAGAGGAAAAAGTCGTACCACTCGATCGTCGTGCCGGCCATGCTGGCCCAGCCTGCCAGCAGATAGTCGCGCGCGCGCCGGGCAACGGGAGCGGCCACTGCCGCCCTCTGGGGGGTGGACTGCATGTGCATCGTCTGTCTCCGTCCTTGTTGTAGCCGGGCGCCTGCCAGGAGGGCTGTCCTGGGGCTGTCCCGACGTCTGCGAACGAGTATATTTATTCGAATATCCACGGTATAGAGACGAAAAAGCCCATCCGATATGCAAAAAAACACAACGAGCAGGCTGGAGACACTCAACTGGGACGACCTGCGCTACTTCCTGGAGGTAGCCCGCACGCAGCGCGCGAGCGCGGCGGCGAAGCGGCTGGGGGTGGACCACACCACGGTCGCGCGCCGCGTGCGCGAACTGGAAACAGCGCTTGGCACGGTGCTGTTCGACAAGTCGCGCTCGGGCGGCTTCGTGCTGACCGCGGAAGGACAAAAGCTGCTGGCCTATGCGGACACGATCGAAACGACGGTTCAATCGGCGAGCGAGCAGTTCGCGCTGGGAGCGCAGTCGTTATCGGGGCATGTGCGGGTGGGGTCGACGGAGGGCTTCGGGTGCTTCTTTCTCGCGCCGCAACTGGCGCGCTTCTCGGGCAAGCACCCGGACATGTCGATCGATCTGCTGCCGGTGCCGCATTTCGTGAGTCTCTCGAAGCGCGAAGCCGATCTCGCGATCATGCTGGAGCGGCCCGAGCGCGGCCAGTACGTCTATACGAAACTCACCGACTACCGGCTCAAACTGTATGGGACACCCGACTATCTGGCGCAGCATCCGCGCATCCGCACGGCGGCCGATCTGCGGCACCACGCATTCATCAGCTATGTCGCCGATCTCGCGTTCAGCCACGAACTGCTCTATCTGGAGCGCACGGCGCCAAATGTGATGGCGAGCCTGTGCAGCACGAGCGTCATCGCGCAGTACCATGCTGCGCTGCAAGGCAGCGCGCTCGCCATTCTGCCCTGCTTCATGGCCGAGCCGGACCCGCGCCTCGTCACGGTCCTGCCCGACGAGATCGTGGTGACGCGACGCTTCTGGCTTTGCAGCCGCGAAGACCTGCGCAAGCTGCGGCGCATCACGTCGCTATGGGATTATCTGCGCGCCGCCGCCGATGCGAACCAGCCGCTATTGCTCGGCGAATCGTCGCAGATGCACTACATCGAGCCTTGAAGTAGAAAAATTTGACGAAAGGAAACATGCGAAAAGGCCGCACAGGTAGCCCGAAAACGGACTGCCTGTGCGGCCTGAAGATACCCCGCAGGGTATCTACCTTGCGAGCGGGCGATCAGGTCCCGACCGGGCGGATCGTCAGCGCGTTCTTCACGGAGGTCACGCCGGCAACGCCCTTGGCGACTTCCGTGGCGCGATCGATCTGCGTTTGCTCCGGCACGGTGCCTTGCAGGATCACGGCGCCGTCCTTCGCACGCACGGTGATGTTGGCCACGCTGATGTCCTTGTCCTTCGCGAGCGCGGCGCGCACCTTGCGGCCAAGCGCACGATTGGCGGCCTTCGCCGACTTGTATTGCGCCTTCGACTCGTTGTATTGCTGCTTGGCGGCAGTCGTCGGACCGCTCGCTGCGGTAGCAGCGGCGGGTGCCGATGCGTCCTGAGCATAGGCCTGGAGCGAAGCGGCGACCAGCATCGCGCCGGCAGCCAGTTTGAATGCCTGAATTGCCTTCATGCAGTTTCTCCTGTTGTCACAGTTTTCTTGAATTGACGGTCCACGAAATACGAAATGGACCCGTGAACTACCCACCACTGCCAAAAAAAACCTGCATCAAAGCCGGTATGGACCCGGTACGTACCTTTCCGGGCTGGTACGGCTTCAACGCCATCTGTGGAGCCGAGGCTGGCCCGAACCATTCGGGATGCCTTCACTGCATTGCGGAGTAACGATACTCCAAATGTTTGAACGATGATGCCAATCGTGCTGCCCGCGCCTTATTCCTGCTACATCGGCCGCCGACCCGAAGGCGCACGGGCCGGTGCAGGCAAGGGGCATTGTGCCGTTTTCCGCACCGCCTTGTCATGAGCGTGTAATCGCACTGTCGCTGCCCCGATACAAAAAACGGCTTCAATTCGGGAAAAGCGGGTTTGCCATTAGCACGAATTCACATTTGCAATCCATTCACGCAAACCTTAATGCCTTGAATGCGGTGATTGCCATGTTCCGCGTTGGTGCATGCCAGACGAATAACGCAATCGATTCAATACGGCTTTTCCCGTCGCATTCGGGTGCCGTTGCGTCATGCACGTAATGCAATCCCTTTATCGACCATCAACGTATGGCATTCACGCGGCGTTGACAGCGCAGCATACGGTATTACCCGAATGACGCCCCTGTCCCGCGCTCGCGCTCAATTCGCGAGCTGGGACTTGATCCACCGATAAAACTGCTGAATGGCCGCCTCGCGCGGGTGCCCTTCGCGCCAGGAAAAGTAATAGTCGAGCGAAGCGGGAATGCGCACCTGGCTCAGCTGCACCAGTTCGCCGCGCTCGATGAAACCACGCGCGAGCTGGAGGCGCGCCGTCGCCGCGCCCTGCCCGGCCACCGTGGCCTGCAGCAAGAGCCCGGCGTCGTCGAATACCGGGCCGCGCTCGGGCTCGTCGCCGGCTACGCCTGCTGCCTCGAAGAAATCGCGCCACGAGCGCCGCGTAAAGCGCAGCAGCGGCATTTTCACAAGGTCTTCCACGCGAAAGCCGGGATAGCGGGCGAGCAGCGCCGGGCTGCACACGGCCACGACCTGGTCGTCGAGCAGCTTGCGGAACTGGAAACCGGGCTCGTCCACACGGCGATGCCAGATCCCGATATCGAACGGATACGGATCGGGCGGCGTGACGTCGGCGTGCATGCGCAGCGAGAGATCCACGTCGGGATGGCGGTCGTAGAAATCGCCTAACCTCGGAATCAGCCACACCGAAGCGAAATCGGACATCACGCTCAGCTCCAGCCGGGTGACGCCGCTCACGCCCGGGCGCGTCGCGTCGAGCGCGCTGCGCAGTTCGTCGAGGCTGCGCCGCACGCGTTCGGCCAGTTGCGCGCCCGCAGCGGTGGGAATCATGCGGCTGCCCGCGCGGCGGAAAAGCTCGACACCCAGCTCGTTTTCGAGCCCGCGCAAATGGTGGCTCACGGCGCTGTGCGTCAAATGCAATTCTTCCGCGGCACGGCTGAAGCTGCGCCGCCGCGCCGCGGCTTCTAGCGCGCGCAGGGCCTGGAGAGGAGGTAGCGGTCGGGACATGACGTCAAATTCTACTCACAATCCCGTCCGAAATCTCTCGCTGGCGGCCGACGCGGCTTTTCGCCAATAATCGACACCCAGGCATTCAATCCGCTTTCGCGCCTCCCGGCATCATGACTTCACTCAGATTGCGCGTATTCGCCGTTTTTGCGCTCGGCTACTTCGTTTCCTATCTCTTTCGCGGCGTCAATCTCGGCTTTGCACCGTTTTTGTCGCACGAAATGGGCATGACCGCCACGGACCTCGGCACCCTCACGAGCCTGTATTTCCTCGGCTTCGCGGGCGCCCAGATCCCCGGCGGCGTCCTGCTCGACCACTTCGGACCACGCCGCGTCACGGCCTGCGTCATGCTGATCGCCGCCGCCGGCGCGCTGATCTTCGGGCTCTCGCACAGCATCGGCATGATGATGATCGGGCGGCTCCTGATCGGCATCGGCGTTTCCGTGTGTCTCGGCGGTGCATTCAAGGCTACGGCGCAGCACTTCCCCGTGGCGCAGCTCACGCTCGTCAACGGGCTCGTGATGGCCGTGGGCGGCCTGGGCGGCGTGGCCGTGGGCGCGCCGCTCACGTGGCTGCTTTCCGTCGCGCCATGGCGCGGCGTGAGTCTCGGCCTCGCCGCGCTCACCGCCGCGGTCGCCGCGATCATCTGGATAGGCGGCCCGCGCACGCGCGATACGCACCACCAGGCCAGCGTGCTCGAACAGTTCAAGGGCACCGCCCATATTCTGCGCAGCCACGCGTTCTGGAAGACCGCGACCTTCTCCGCGCTCACCCAGACCGTGTTCTACGCCATGCAGTCGCTGTGGGTGGGCGCGTTCCTGCGCGACGTCGTGCCCGCCGGCACCCCCGATGCCGCCGCGCGCGCCGCCTCGCTCGTCTCCGTGCTCGGCGCCGCGTTCATTGCCGGCAACATCGGCTTCGGGGCCCTCGCCCGCGCGTTCGAGCGCCGCGGCGTGAGCGTGCAGCTCTTTTCCGGCGTAACGATGGTGCTCTTCGTGATCGTGCAGGCCCTGCTGGCCGCCCGCGCGCCGCTGCCCGCGCCCGTGCTGTGGGCCGCATACGGCGCGCTCGGGGGCACCGGCATCCTCACCTACGCGGTGCTCGCCGAGTACTTCCCGCCGCGCCTGATCGGACGCGTCAATACCACCTTCACGCTCGTGATC
The DNA here is from genome assembly GCF_905220215.1 of Paraburkholderia sp. J12. Taxonomy (NCBI): domain Bacteria; kingdom Pseudomonadati; phylum Pseudomonadota; class Betaproteobacteria; order Burkholderiales; family Burkholderiaceae; genus Paraburkholderia; species Paraburkholderia sp. J12. The sequence continues at coordinate 218,694 of NZ_CAJMZC010000012.1, read as the reverse complement.
TTCGTCGGCATTTTCCTCGCGCAGATTGCCGTGGGCGCGGCACTCGGCCACTGGACGGCGGTCGACGGGCACTATCCCGCCATCGCGCATCAGACGGTCTGGGCCGGCCTCGTCGTGCTGCAGATCGCGGGCGGCATCTGGTACTTCATGCCCGCACGCCGCACGGGCACCGCGACGCACGCGGCCGGGTCCTGATCCTCCACGAATCCCTCCAAAAAAACGCGCTATCGCAACGCATTCGACGCGATAGCGCCGTTTCCCTCTGCCGTTCAGATCGTTAGCACGATTTCTCGCTTCGGCGGCGCTCCTGCCGCCACTACCATGGGGACTCGTCGCGACTGAAGCACACGGCGCTTCACTGCCTGCGTCGGAAGCAACCATGCAGCGCGATACCGACTTCGCATCACCCTATACCAGCATTCATTCCTTTGTTGTACTAACGTACTGACCCCGCACGCTTACGACCACGTTCATGCGCTTACACCGTCTTCTGCAGCCCCTTTTCGCCGCAGCGCTTGCCTCAGGACTCGCATTCGCAGCCGTCAACGCTCATGCCGACAAGCCCGCCGTGATCCGCATCGGCGTCGCGCAGCAGGGCTCGGGCGATCCGCCGACCTTCGGCGGCTCTCCTGCGGCGACGGTCCAGATCCAGCAATCGCTCGAAAAAGAGTTCGCGCCGGACGGTATCAAGGTGGAATGGGTCTTCTTCAAGGGCGCCGGGCCCGCGGTGAACGAGGCGATTGCCGACAAGTCGCTCGACTTCGCGTACCAGGGCGACCTGCCCGCCGTGCTCGCCCGCGCGAACGGCCTGAAAACGCACATCCTGCTGGAGTCGGGCGTGCGCTCGGGCGTGAAGGTCGGCGTGCCGCCCGACTCGGACATTCATACGATCAAGGACCTCAAAGGCAAGCGCGTTTCGATCTTTCGCGGCACGAACCTGCAACTCGTGGCCGACAATGCGCTGGCCGCGAACCAGCTCGACGAGCGCGATCTTCGCGTGATCAACCTCGACGTCGCAAGCTCGCTCGCCGCATTGGCTTCGAAGGGCATCGACGCTTCGATCAACGATTATCACCTCTACCGCCTGCGCGACCAGGGCCTTGCGCGCATCGTGTACGAATCGCAGAACGACGGAGCGCAGTTCACGCGTCAGGCCCATCTGCTCGTCGTGGACGATTTCGACAAAGCGCATCCGGACATCGTGCAGCGCGTGGTGAACGTGTTCGTGAAGGATGCGCGCTGGTCGTCCGACGAGGCGAACCGCGACGCGCTCTTCAAGCTCTGGGCAAAGAGCGGCGTGAGCTACGCCTCGTGGCAGGCGGAGTACCCGCCGCAAAGTCTCAAGCAGCGCAACTCGCCGCTCATCGATCCGTTCATCGTCGCGCGCTACAAGGCCGTCGCAGACGATGCGCTGCGCCTGAAGCTGATCCGCCAGAGCGTCGACGTCGATTCGTGGTTCGAGCCGCGCTATCTCGACAACGCCTTGCGCGACCAGAAGCTGGAGCACTACTGGACGCGTTACGACGCGAACGGCAAGCCGCTCGGCTAAGCGCGTCACGGAGCCGCCCATGCCCGATACCGCCCTTCCTCTCGCGTCCGATCGCGCGGCCGCGCCGGCGGCAACCGAAACCCACGCACGCACGCCGCTTCCGGCCTGGTTGCGCACCGTTGCATGGCACCTCGCGCCGTGGCTGCTCCCTGCGCTGCTCTACGTGCTCTGGAGCGTCGGCTGCGAACGCGGCTGGATCGCGCCGCAAATCCTGCCACCGCCGCAACGCGTATACGAAACCTTCGTCGATCTCGCAACGAGCGGCGATCTCGCGCGCAATACGCTCATCAGCCTGCAACGCGTCCTGCTGGGTTTCGCCGGCGGCGCGCTGCTCGGCTTCGTCATCGGCGCGGCGCTTGGGCTCTCGCGCACGCTCGAAGCTTATGTACTGCCAAGCTTCAACGCGCTCGTGCAGATTCCGGTGCTGGGCTGGCTGCCGTTCCTGCTGCTTCTCGTCGGCGTGGGCGAGCCGCTCAAATACCTGCTGATCGGGCACGCCGCGCTCGTGCCCGTGACGCTTTCGACGCTGCAGGGATTCCGGCAGACACCCCCTGCACTCGACGAAGCCGCGCGTGTGTTTCGCTATTCGCGCTGGCAGCGCATCGTGCATGTCGTGCTGCCCGCCGCCGTGCCCACACTCGCCACCGGCGTGCGGCTCGCGTTCACCAAGGCGTGGCTCGCGCTCGTCGTGGTGGAGCTCGTCGCTTCGTCGGAAGGGCTCGGCTATCTGATCGTGTACGGACGCCAGCTCTTCCAGCTCGATCTCGTGATGGCCTCCGTGGTCGTGGTGGGCGCCATCGGCCTCGTCATCAACCGTCTGCTGGACGCGCTCGAAAAGCGGCTGCGCCGGGGCCTGCCCTCTGCGTTCCGCGAGTGACACGCTCCTGAATCGCCTCTCTGGTGCCCGAGGAAAGCTCATGCCCCACAACCCGTTCCGACGTTCCGCCCGCCCTCCGGCCTGCACCTGCGACGCGCCCGAGCCCAGGCAAACGCGCCGCCTCGACCTGCGCGGAGCCGTGCTGCCGCTCGTTGCGCTCGCGCTCTGGTGGGCCGTGAGCGCGCTGCACCTCGTGAAGAGCGGCCTGCTCGTGAGCCCCGCCGACGTTCTGCATACCGCGTGGGATCAGATCACGAGCGGCGCCCTGTTGCGTGCGCTGTCCGCTTCGCTCGCGCGCGAAGCAAGCGGCTTCGTGATCGGCTCGCTCGCCGGGCTGCTGCTGGGCGGCGCGCTCGGCTTCTCGCGTATCGCCGCGCGGCTCGTCGGCCCGAGCTTCGACACCTTCAAGCAGATCTCGCTGTTCGCGTGGATCCCGCTCATTTCCGTGTGGTTCGGCCTCGGGGATGCCGCGAAAGTCGTGTTCCTCTCGCTCGCCGCCCTGCTGCCGGTGGCCGCGCACACCTGCGACGGCATCCACGCCGTGCCGCCTCGATACGTGGAGGTCGCGCGTGCGCTGCGCTACTCGAAATTCCAGCTGATACGCTACGTGATCCTGCCCGCCGCGCTGCCGTCGATCTTCACCGGCATCTATCTCGCGCTGATCTATTCGTGGCTCGCGACGCTAGGCGCCGAATATCTACTGGTGGCGGGCAGCGGTATCGGCAATACGCTGATCGACGGCAGCGAGCAGTTCCGCATGGACCTCGTGCTGTTCGGCATCGTCGTGGTCGGCGCGACGGGCTGGGCGCTCAATGCCGTCGCCCGCCGCGTAGAGCGCGCGGTGTTCCAGAAACGCACCGGCCTCGCCGGCTGATTGATTCGCAATCCTTCTCAAATGCGCAACCAGGAAGACGCCATGACCGCGCCGCAACCCGAAGGCATCGACATTCTCCACGTCAGCAAGCGCTACGGCACCGGCGACGACGCCCTCGTCGTACTCGACGACGTGACCCTGCGGGTGCGCCCCGGCGAGTTCGTGAGCGTGCTGGGCGCGAGCGGCTGCGGCAAGTCCACGTTGCTGCGCCTGATTGCGGGCCTCGATGCGGGATATAGCGGTGCGATCATGGCGGCCGGCGAACGCGTGCGCGACACCTCGCTCGATCGCGGCATCGTGTTTCAGGATCACCGGCTCTTTCCGTGGCTGACCGCGGCGCAGAATATCTTCGCGGCCTTGCGCAATGCTCCGCTGTCCCAGCGGCAGAAGCGGGAGGCCGTGGCGGAGCACATCGCGCTCGTGGGCCTGGAGGGCTTCGCAGACGCTTATCCGCATCAGCTCTCGGGCGGCATGGCACAGCGCGTGGCGATCGCGCGCGGTCTCGTGAACCGTCCGCGCGTGCTGCTGCTCGACGAACCGTTCGGCGCGCTCGACGCGCTGACCCGCGGCCGCCTGCAAAACGAGCTCCAGCGTATCTGGGAGCGCGAACGCATCACCATGATCCTCGTGACGCACGACGTGGACGAGGCCGTCTATCTGGGCGAGCGCGTGGTCACGATGGCGCCGCGGCCGGGACGCATCCGCCGCGTCGTGGACGTCGCGCTACCTCGACCGCGCGAACGCAGCGATCCGCGCTTCGTGGCCTTGCGCGATGCGATCCTCGCCGACTTCACCGGCGAAACCGCCGTCGACGAGGGTGCGCCGCCAGCACCGCCGCGCGAAATCGACCCGCCCTTCTCCGCCTGGCGCCTGGCGTGGTAAGCCGGGCCCGAGGCACGCGCTAGCGCCATCCGGCACGCTTTATCGACCGGCTGGCCGGTCGGCCGGGCCCGCCAGCGGCGGCCACGCCGTATCCCATCGGAAACTCCCGCCTGGGAAGTAGCGCGAACGCGTATAGGGCAATGCGTTTATGGCATGAGAGAATGCGACCGCGAATGCGATGGCGCAGCGGCGGAAACGGCACGTTTCCGATCCGCACGCCGTCATGGCAGCGTAAACTAACGCTGTTGCCATTCGTATGTGCCGATTCATGACCAAGAGAGAAACATCCATGCCAGAACAACCTCACTCGCACGAGCACGACGAACATTCCGACTCGTGCGGCTGCGACCTGCTTCACCTGCTCGACGGCGTGGACGAGTTCACTCATCGCGTGTTCCCGGGCAACAAGGAGCTGTTCCACAGCCTCGCCCATAGCCAGGCGCCGCATACGCTGTTCATCACCTGCGCCGACTCGCGGGTCTCGCCCGACATGGTCACGCAGACGCGCCCCGGCGAACTCTTCGTCTGCCGCAACATCGGCAACATCGTGCCGGCCTACGGCGAGATGCTCGGCGGCGTGTCGGCCGTGGTCGAATTCGCGGTGCTGGCGCTCAATGTGCGCCAGATCGTCGTGTGCGGCCATACCGACTGCGGCGCGATGAAGGGCCTTGCCGCCGGCGGCGCCGCCACGGCCAACATGCCCACGGTGCATGCCTGGCTGCGCAATGCGGAAGCCGCGCGCAGCGTCGTGCAGACGCGCGGACTGGACGAAAACCAGATCGTGCAGGCGCTCGTCGAGGAAAACGTGCGGCTCCAGCTGACCCACCTGCGCACGCACCCGGCCGTCGCGGCACGCGTCGCCCAGGGGCAGCTCGCCCTGCAGGGCTGGGTGTACGACATCGGGCACGGCAAGGTTGCAGTGCTCGACGAGGCAAACGGGCAGTTCCTCACCCTCGCCGAGGCGCGCGCCCGGCTGCGCAAGCAAACCGCGGGCTAACTCCGCCGGGGCTGCGCGCCCCGGGCCGGATGCTTGTCTGATCCACTAGGCATCAGCACGGGTGGCGTCGCAACGCGACGCCACCCGTGCTGCATTGCCCCCTTCTCCCCGCCAGCCGGGCGTTCCCGTCCATCTCCCCCGTTTTGCAGCAGTTATTTTCCAAATAGGTATTTACCCTAGGATTTAACACGGCTATACTGCGCCCCGTACTACATACATGCGGCCCCGTTGCCGCAGCAGAAGAACAAATCTGCCCAGCCGTTCGCTTTCTGCTTTATCGGCACTATCCAGCTGCACCCAGCACCATCCAGGCACCACCAGGTAATAAACAGGCAATACCGCGTCGAGCCGCGCAACATCCGTTCGTGGCACGCGGGGTTCGTTTGCGCCATCGCATCGGCGCAGGCGGGCAAATCAAGCCCACTCCACGTCACCGGCCGGACCGCTACGCGCATGAAGCGCAGCCATCCGCCCGCGCATCGCTTGCGCGCCGACGCTCGGCAATGGGCTCTTCGCCCCACAAGGGCAGCGAACCCGAAAACCGAGGAAAACCGTCCATGGAATACCTGCCGAAACCGCCCGCCAAAGTCGAAGTGAAGCTGCAGCTCCACCCGAACGACCATCACCGCGCACTCGCCATCGCCAAGGCCGCCAATCTGGCGGAACGCGACTTCTTTGCGCTCGCTATCCATCTGGGCGCGGCGCAGATCCTGCGCGGCGCCGACACGCCGCAATAATCCGCACACAGCGAGGCCCAGAAACGCAAAAGGCGCGCGGCATGCCGCGCGCCTTTCAAGCGACGATCGCTACCCGCGCCGCTTCAGACCGGCGACGGATTGCGCTCGGCGAAACCCTCCTGATGCCAGTACGGATACGCAGGCCGTACCGCGCTCGCGGCGTCCAGCTTCGCGACCTGCTCCGACGTGAGATTCCAGCCCACGGCGCCCAGGTTCTGGCGCAGTTGCGCTTCGTCGCGCGCACCGATCAGCACCGTCGAGACGGTGGGCCGTTGCAGCAGCCAGTTCAGCGCGACCTGCGGAATGGTCTTGCCGGTTTCCTGCGCAATCTCGTCGATCGCATCGATCACGCGAAAGAGGTACTCGTCCGGCACCGGCGGCCCCATGTCCGCCGTCTTGTGCAGGCGGCTCTTCTCCGGCAGCGGCTGACCGCGGCGGATCTTGCCGGTCAGACGCCCCCAGCCGAGCGGGCTCCACACCACGGCGCCCACGCCCTGATCCAGGCCCAGCGGCATGAGCTCCCATTCGTAGTCGCGGCCGATCAGCGAGTAATAAGTCTGGTTCGCGACATAACGCGGATACCCGTAGCGGTCGGCCACGTCGAGCGACTTCATGAGATGCCAGCCCGAGAAGTTCGAAACGCCGGTGTAGAGAATCTTGCCGGCGCGCACCAGATCGTCGAGCGTGGAGAGGACTTCCTCCGCGGGCGTTTTCGCATCGAAGCCATGGAGCTGGAAAAGATCGATGTAGTCGGTCTGCAAACGCTTGAGCGCGCTGTCCACCGCGCGCCGCAGATGCACCCGCGACGAACCTACGCTGTTCGGTCCGTCATCGAAACGAAAGGTGGCCTTGGTCGAGATGATAGCCTTGTCGCGGCGCCCCTTGAGCGCCTCGCCCAGCACCGACTCCGACGCGCCGCTCGAGTAGATGTCGGCACTGTCGAACATCGAAACGCCGGCGTCGAGGCAGATGTCGATGAGACGGCGCGCTTCGGCGACGTCGGTCGCGCCCCAGGCTTCGAAGAATTCTCCCTTGCCGCCAAACGTGCCGGTCCCGAAACTCAGCACCGGCACCTTGAAGCCCGATGCGCCCAGAAAGCGGTATTCCATTGCTTAGCCTCCACGAAACAAGTGGTTGAGGAACAGCGATCGAGTGTACGCGCCTCGGGCTCTGCCTGCCTGGAACGAGCCTGCGGCGGTGGCGCTGTACACTGTCGCCTTCCGCCGATGGGCCGCAAGCGATATGCCTCGTGCACACGCCCCATGTTTCCGATGGGAATCGGCGCAACGCCCCGGCGTTTCCGATGCGAACCGCCGCTGGCCCGCACCACGCAAGCAGACCGACCATGTCCCACCTCTTTGCGCCCCGTTGCACCCCGCCCTCCCCTTTGCCCGCCATGAATCCGGCCACGCACGTGGAGGCCCCGTGAGCGGCGGCTCCACGCGCGGCCCGTCGGTCGGCTGGCTGCCGTACGTTGTGGCAGCAACCTTCTTCATGGAGTACCTCGACACCACCGTGATCGCGACGGCGCTCCCGCAGATGGCCCGCTCGTTCGGCATCGGCCCGAACAGTCTGAGCCTCGGCGTCACGGCCTATATGCTCGCGCTCGCCATCTTCATCCCGGCGAGTGGCTGGGTCGCCGATCGCTGCGGCTCGCGCACCGTATTCTTCGGCGCCGTGGTGACGTTCACCGTGGCCTCGGTGCTGTGCGGACTGGCGCAGAACGTGGACGAGTTCATCGCCGCGCGCGTGCTGCAGGGCATGGGCGGCGCGATGATGGTGCCGGTCGGACGCATGATCGTCGTGCGCAGCACCGACAAGAGCCGGCTCATGCAGGCCATCTCCACCATCACCTGGCCTGCGATCGCCGCCCCCGTGGTCGGGCCGCCCGTCGGCGGCTTTATCACCACCTACGCGTCGTGGCGCTGGATCTTCCTGTTGAACGTGCCGTTCGGCATTGCCGTGCTTGCCGCCGTGGTCGCTCTCGTGCCGAACCTGCGCGGCGAATCGCGCCGGCCGCTCGATCTCGTGGGCCTCGTGCTGAGCGGCGCGACGCTCACCGCCATTCTCTACGGGGCCGAACTCGCGAGCCAGCCCGGCGAGAATCCCTGGATCGCGGGCGGCATCGTCGCAGCGGGCCTCGTGCTGGGCTTCATTGCGGTTGCCCATGCGAAACGCCGTCCGCATCCGCTGATCGATGTTTCCACTTTGAAAATTCCGACGTTTTCGGTGACGGTCGTCACCGGTTCTTTCACGCGCATCGGCATCGGCGCCGCGCCTTATCTGATGCCGCTTCTGTTCCAGATCGGCTTCGGCCTCTCGGCGTTCAAGTCGGGCCTGCTGCTGCTCGCGAGCGCACTCGGCAACCTCGGCATGAAAGCGCTCACCACGCGGATTCTCGAACGCTGGGGCTTCAGGCAGGTTGCGATCGTCGACGTTGCGATCGCCGGCATCGCGACGATCGCATGCGGGCTGCTCACGCCCGAAATCCCGCTGGTGGTGGTGCTGATCGTCGTGTTCGTCTATGGCGTCACGCGTTCGATGCAGTTTTCCACGCTGGCGACGCTCGCCTATGCCGACGTCGCGCAGCCGCAGATGAGCGCCGCCAGCACACTCTGGAGCGCGGCGGCGCAGATGACGAACGGGCTAGGGATTGCGTTCGGCGCGGTGGCGCTGCGTGCAGCCGCGACCTTCAACGGCGAGACGACCGGCCACGCGTTCACACTCGACGACTTTCGCATCGCCTTCCTGCTGGCCGGCTTGCTGACGCTGGCTTCGATCTGGGGCTACGCGCAACTGGCGCGCGATGCGGGGCAAAACGTGGGCGGCGGCTCGCGGCGCCAGCGTGCCTGAAACCGCGGAGACCGGCCTCGCGTGCGCGACGCCGGCCGTGCATCACTTCGGAAACTACTTCGAAAGACTCGCGCGCACGGTGAACTCTTCTTCCGCACCGGGCTCCGGCGGTTCGCTATCGCGCACGTGCGCGGCATGAAACTCCGAGGAGAGCGGCTCGACCGGATAACCGTGGCGCTCCCACGCGTCGAGCCCCCCCTTGAGCGCATGGGCGTGATAGATATTCTTGGTGCGCAACTGATTGACGATGCGCTTGGCCGTGGCCTCGTTCGGGCACACGCAATACACCACGATGGGCCTTTCGAGCAGTTCGGGCGCAAGCGCCTCGTTCGAGTCCAGATTGAGCGGCCGCGCTCCTGGAATGCGATACGACTCCTTGTCGCGCACGCTCTGCGGACGCGCGTCCAGCACGATCGGCGGCGCCGAAGACTTCATCATCTCGTCGAGCTGATCAGGCGAGATGCGATGCGTGGCCAGCCAGCGGCGAAACTGCCAGCGGCGCAGCCAGCGCCACGCGAGAAAGAGCGCGAACGCGACGGCGAGCACGTCGAAAATCGTGCCGCCGTTGGCACGCACGAACATCACGAAGTGCACGATTTCCGTATTGAGCGCCGCGCCGCCCAGGAGCCAGGTGGCCGCCCACAGCACCGCACCCAGCGCGTCCCAGAACAGAAAGATGCGCACGTCGACCGTGGTCGTTCCAAGGAGCGGCGCGGAAATCAGGCCCAGCCCCGGCACGAACTTCGCCACCGAGAGAATCGGCGCGCCATAGCGTTCGAACACGTTGCGCGCCACGCGGATGGTCGTGTCGAGCGACAGCGAGAAACGCACGAGACCGTTCAGCAGACGCCGCCCGCGCAACCTGCCCGCCGTGAACCACAGCGAGTCGGCCAGCAGCGTGGCGGCAACCGCCGCCGCCAGCAGATGCACATAGGACGCCTCGCCGCCCGCCGCCATCGTCCCCGCGAGGACGAGCACCGGCGCCGCCGGCACCGGCACGCCGAGTTGCGTCACGAGCACGCTGAGAAAGACCACCCCGGCGCCGAAGTCGGGCGGAATGGCGGTCGGGAGAGTCCACATTGCTGAGGTTCCTGCACAAAGCCTGGCGGGTGAGAACAATAAAAATGGCTCGCTCGCGCGGGCCGAGTGGTGAGATTACCGCAAACATGTGAACTTCTGCTCGCATTGCCGCCAGAAGGGTCTTTTGCACACCGGCAACGGGTGGCCACGATCGGACCCTTTCCTGCCGCGCATCGAGTCGTCGGTACATCGGCAGTACAATCGGTGTTCGGTGCTAATCTCGCGAAAGTGCTTTCTTTTCCACGGTTTTCCGTTACGAAACATGCGTTACTGGCGTCTCGACCGGCCGAGGCAGACAGGGCAATTCGACCTGTCGCGCGTCACGAGCCTCGTCTCGGCCATCGGCCGTGACGACGCAAATGCGCTCGCCGCCGAAGTGCTGAACATGCTGGGCCCCGCGGCATCGGTTTCGCAGTGCACGGTCTTTGCCTACGAGTTCGGCAACCGGCCACGCACGGTTTCGGTCGCGGATCATCGCGGCGGCCGCTTCCTGCGCGACGTCGCCGACACTTACGCCCGCCTCTTCTACGCGCTCGACGGCAACCAGCAGGTCGTTGCCGGCACGGCCGCGGACAAGCCCGGTTCCTCGCTGGTGCTGCACTGGCAAACGAGCGCCGACATCGCGCACGAGGGCTACCGGGAAACCTGCTACGCCACGCCCAACGTGTCCGACCGGCTTTCGCTCCTGCTCCAGCCGGCCGCCGATATCTGGCTTTCCGTGAATCTCTATCGCGAGCGCGACGCCGGCAATTTCCGGCCCGGCGAGATCGAGCTGGTCGAATCGCTCGCGCCGCTGATCGGCGAAGCCAGCCGGCATCATTACGCACTGCACGGCCAGAGTCAGATGGGCATTCCGCAGATGATGCTCGCGCGCCTTCGCAGCCAGTGTCCCGCGCTTTCCAAACGCGAACTCGACGTGCTGCGCGGCGTGCTCGAAGGCCATAGCGCGGTGGAAATCGCGGAGCAGATGGGCATCAAGCCCACGAGTGTCGTCACCTACCAGAAACGCGCTTACCAGCGGCTCGGCATCTCCAGCCAGCGCCAACTGTTCGCGCTCTGCCTCTCGGCCGGGAAGGCCTGAGCGCCATCCCCCTCTCGCCCGCACGGGTTTCCGATACGAGCACGCTGTACCCAAATTGAGGACAGCGCGCGTCCGGCTACGCGCCATACTCGCTTCGACAAAAGAATTTCCGATTGGAGACAGCTTACCCGTGCCCCACCTCGCCCTCTCTCCCGACGACGGCGTGCGCGCCGTCTGCGACAGGACCCCACGATGAGCGCAGCATTCCAGCCCTATCCGTTCGAAGCGAAGCAGTACGCCGCCCGGCTACCCGAACTCGACGCAAGCCGCGAAACCCAGCGCCACCCCGTTGCGATCGTCGGCGGCGGCCCCGTCGGTCTTGCCTTGGCACTGGGCCTCGCCCGCCACGGCGTGCGCTCGGTCCTGATCGAAGCCGACGAATCGGTGTGCTACGGTAGCCGCGCCATCTGCATCTCGCGCCGCAGCCTCGAAATCATCGAACGGCTCGGCGCGCTCGATGGATTTCTCGCAAAGGGCCTGCCGTGGACCGGCGGACGCAGCTACTACCGCAACGACGAAGTGCTGCATTTCCACATGCCGCAGGACGAAAACCAGAAGCTGCCGCCGATGGTCAATCTCGCCCAATACCACATCGAGCAGTTCCTGCTGGACGCCGCCGAGGCCCAAGCCGACCTGATCGACATCCGCTGGCGCACGACCGTCACCGCCATGCAGGCCGATGCCACTGGCGCGACGCTCACGCTCTCGACGCCCGACGGCAGCTACGTCATGCAAACCGACTGGCTGGTCGCCGCGGACGGCGGCCGCAGCACGATCCGCGAAGCGCTCGGCCTGAAACTGCAGGGCACGAGCTACGAAGGCCGCTACGTGATCGTCGACATCCTGCTTAAGAGCGCGCGCCCAACCGAACGTCTCGCTTACTTCGATCCTGCCTCGAATCCGGGTTCGACCGTGCTCGTCCACAAGCAGCCCGACAACGTCTGGCGCATCGACTATCAACTGCGCGACGGCGAAGACGCCGAGGCTGCGATCAAGCCCGAAAACGTGATGCCGCGTGTGCAGAGCCTGCTCGACATGATGGGCGAAACGGCGCCGTGGTCGCCCATCTGGATCACGATCTACAAGGCCAACGCGCTGACGCTGGAACGCTATCGTCATGGCCGCGTATTGTTCGCGGGCGACGCGGCACACCTGGTGCCGATCTTCGGCGTGCGCGGCGCGAATTCCGGCATCGACGACGCCGACAATCTCGCCTGGAAACTCGCCTTCGTCGTGCAGGGCCTCGCAACGGATACGCTGCTAGACAGCTATTCGGACGAGCGCGTGTATGCGGCCCACGAGAACCTGAGCTACGGCACGAAGAGCACCGAATTCATGGCACCGCCTTCGTTCGCTTTCGACCTGATGCGCACGGCGGTCCTGAGCCTCGCGCGCGAGCATCCGTTCGTGCGATCGCTCATCAATCCGCGCCAGACTTCGGCCATCGCATACCGCGCGTCGCCGCTGAATGCCAGGACATCAACGGCTTTCGCCCAAGGTCCGGCACCCGGCACCGTGCTGCCCGAATGTCCGCTCACGATCGCAGTCGCTGGCATATCGCGCGAGGGCCATCTCACCGATCTCGTCGGACCGCGCTTCACCGCGCTCTGGTTCAGCGCCGAGGGTTCGGTGCCGGCCGCGTTGCTCGAACTGGAGAGCACGCTCGCCGCGCGCAACCTGCCGTTCGCCGTCGTCCCGCTTGCGGCCAGTGCACCGGCCGACGCCCCCCGCACGAGCGGCTGGGATCACACGGGCCGTCTGTTCCCCATGTACGGAGTCGAAACGAACGCCCTGTATCTGGTGCGGCCGGACGGCCACGTGCTCGGCCGCTGGCACGGCGACGCCAACACCCTCGCGGCGCAGGCCCTCGCCGCACTCGATCACACGCTACGGGCCTGACCCACGGCATCAGAGGAAATCACCATGACCATGACCGACAGCGAACGCGACACTGTCTATACGCGGCTGTGCACCACCATGACCGGGCTGGGCGAAGCGCAGGCGCCTCTCTTCCTCGCGCGCTTCGCGCTGCTCGCCATCGAGCGGATCGGAAACGCGGACGTAGCGCTCGACCTGATCGCCGCTGCGGGAGAGTCGCTGCCCGCGCCTGCTGCCGCTGCCAGTTAAGCGCAAACAAAAAAGCGCGGCCACCGATCCCCGATGGCCGCGCCAGACCGTCTACCTCACTGAATCACGCGCGTCACACCGCGGCCGCGCGGATCGGCGGCGGCTTCAGGCGTATCGCCGTCGATGCGGATCGCCTGGATATCGCCGCTGAAGTCTTGCCCCTTCAGCACATAACCCTTCGCTTGCACCTGCTTCGCAAGATCGCCGTCGATCGGCTGGTAGGGTTCCCAGAAGATCGTGTTGGGCGGCAGCAGTTGATGGTGGAAGCGCATCGCAGCCACGGCGTCCTTCAACGGCATCTTGAAGTCATAGATGTTGTTGATGACCTGGAAGATCGACGTGAAGATGCGCGAACCGCCCGGCGTGCCGATCACGAGCGCGACCTTGCCGTCCTTCGTGAGGATCGTGGGCGTCATCGACGAAAGCGGACGCTTCTTCGGCGCGATCGCGTTGGCGTCGCTGCCCACCACGCCGAACATGTTCGGCACGCCCGGCTTCGAAGAGAAGTCGTCCATCTCGTCGTTGAGCACGATGCCCGCCCCCGGCACGACCTCGCCCGAACCGAAGTAGCCGTTGATCGTGTACGTATTCGACACGGCGTTACCCCACTTGTCCACCACCGAGAAGTGCGTGGTCTCGGCCTTCTCGGGCATCGAGGTGCCGAGACCCGGCTGCACGCTCTTCGTGTCCGAGGGCTTGTCGGGATCGACTTCGGCAACGCGCTTCGCGAGGTAGGCGTCGTCGGTCAGTTGCGCAACCGGCACCTTGTAGAAGTCCGGGTCGCCGAGATACTGCGCGCGATCCGCGAACACGCGTTTCTCGATTTCGGCGATCAGGTGAATGTATTGCGGCGAATTGAGCGACACGTCCTTGAACTGCGGCGCGAGCATCGCTTTCATCTTGAGCAGCTGCACGAGGCCCACGCCGCCCGAACTCGGAGGCGGCGCCGTGATGACCTCGTAGCCGTTCCAGCTCGCCTCGACAGGCTGGCGCCAGATCGCCTTGTACTCCTGAAGATCGCGCTTCGTAATGAGGCCGCCGCCCTGCTTCATCGCGGCGGCGATCAGGTCGGCCGTCTTGCCGTCGTAGAAGTCCTTCGCGCCGTCGTTCGCAATGCGCGTGAGCACGGCGGCAAGATCAGGTTGCCTGAACGTCGTGCCCGCCTTCATGTCGCTGAAATACTGGTCGAAATTGGTCTTGCCGCCGAATTCCTTCGACGCCTCTTCGCCGCGCTTCGCCAGTTGTTCGTCGACGACGAAACCATCGCGCGCATACTGGATGGCCGGCGCGAGCACCTGCTTCCACTTGAGCTTGCCGAAGCGGCGCTGCGCTTCCCACATGCCCTCCACGGTGCCCGGCACGCCCACGGCGTCCCAGCCGTACAGGCTCTTGCCGGGAATCACGTTGCCCTTGTCGTCCTGGTACATCGTGCGCGTGGCAGCAAGCGGCGCGCGCTCGCGATAGTCGAGGAAGTACGGTTTGCCGTTCACGTACAGCGTCATGAACCCGCCGCCGCCGATATTGCCCGCTTCCGGATAGGTCACGGCCAGCGAGAACGCGATCGCCACCGCCGCGTCTACGGCGTTGCCGCCTTCCTTGAAAATCTGCTCGGCCGCATCGGCGGCGTACTTGTCCGCGACGGCCACCGCCGAGGCGGTCAGCACCGGCTGCTGGGTGTCCTTGCCGAAGGCGGGAGACGCTTCGAGAAAACCTGCCGAAAGCGTGCTCAGCGAGAGAAGCGCCACCGCGGCAGCGGATATTTTCGTTCTGTCGACCAACTTCATTGGGTGTCCTCCATGATGCGGTTCATCAACTTTCGGCCTGCCTGGACCTGTTCTGGCCTGCCTTTCGCCTTATAGCATGCTGACAAAACGATTGCGATCCGGCCATCCACCACCCGGCAAGCGATCCGCCGCCGCTCAGGCCTTGCCGCGGCGCCCGCGCGCGATTTCGTCGCCTGCATTGGCAGGCAGGCGCATGGTCACCGGAATCGACGCTACCGAAAAGAGGCCCACCACGAGGAATGCGGGCCAGAAGTCGGACCAGACGATCGTGGGATGACCTTGCAGCTTGTGCGAAATCTGCAGCACGATCCCCGCAATCGTCACACCGAGCCCGAGCGAAACCTGCTGGATCACGCTCGCGACGCTCGTCGCGCGGCCTATGTCGCGCGTGGGGATATCCGCGTAGGCGAGCGAATTGAGGCCCGTGAACTGCAACGAAGGAAAGAGGCCGCCGAACAGCACGACGAGCCAGATGAGCCAGTGCGGCATGCCGGGAAAAAAGAGCCCGCACACGGCAATCGAGGCGCCCGCCAGCAACGCGTTGACGATCAGCGTGCGGCGAAAGCCGAAGTGGCCGAGCACGCGCGAGACGATCGTCTTCATGAAGATCGAGCCGAACGCCGAAGCGCAGGTGATCGAGCCCGAGAGGAACGCGGTCATGCCGAGCCCCTCCTGCAACGTGAGCGGCAGGAGAAACGGCACGGCGCCAAGCCCGATGCGAAAGAGCGAACCGCCCGCCACGCTTGCGTTGAAAGTGGGAATGCGCAGGAAACGCAGATCGAGCACGGGCCGCTCGACGCGTTGCGCGTAGAACCAGTACGCCGCCAGCAGCACGGCGCCGATCGCGCACATCGCGAGGGCCGTCCCAAACGACACGAATTCGCTGCCTACGAGCGAGAGCCCGAGCATGAACAGCGAGGCCCCGCCCGCCGAAAGAACGAAACCGAACCAGTCTAGCCGGCCCGGATCTTCTTCGTGCATGTTGGCAATGTGCCGGTTCGCGAGCCAGATGCCGAGCACGCCAATCGGAATGTTGACGAAGAAGATCAGGCGCCAGTGCAGATAGGTCGTGATGAAACCGCCGAGCGGAGGCCCGACCACGGGCCCGAGCAGCGCGGGCACCGTGAGGTAGTTGACGGCGCGAATGAAATCCGACTTCGGCAGCGAACGGAAGATGATGATGCGCCCCACCGGCACCATCATCGCGCCGCCGATGCCCTGCACGAAACGCGCGGCCACGAACATTCCGAGCGAGGTGGACGCGGCGCACAGCAGCGAGCCCGCCATGAAGATGCCGATGGCCGTGCGAAACACGTTGCGCGAGCCGAAGCGGTCGGCCACCCAGCCGCAGATCGGAATGAACACACCGAGGCCGATCACGTAACTCGTGACGGCCAGCTTCAGTGTGATGGGGTCCTGGCCGAGATCGCGGGCCAGTGCGGGAAGCGAGGTGACGATGACCGTCCCGTCCACATTCTCCATGAACATCGCGCATGCGACGATGAGCGGGACGATGAAGGCACCAAGAGCAAGAGGCATGGGCAGGAACGACAGTCAGCGCGGCTGATGGCGACAAGACCCCATTATGTCACCGTGTTGCGAAAAACGGTTGAGTTTGCAACAGATGAAGCGGCGCTCGCGAGGAGCGCCGCGCTTCAGACCGCGGCCTGCTTCACCCGGCTCACTACGGGACGCAGTTGCGGCAGCACTTCTTCGGCCGCGCGCTTCACGTCGTTGGGGAAATCGATTTCGATCCAGGGCGCGCCCGTGACGTCGGCCGTTTCGAATTCGCTGCCGCGCTCCAGCAGCAGATCGCGCAGCGCTTCTTCGTGCGGCAGGTTGGCGCGGCCCGTATCCACGTAGCCTTCCACGATCTGCGCAAAACGGCGCGCCGTCGCTTCGTTCAGGCGGAAAAAACCCACCGATTCGCCAATGGTGTCGTACTGCAGGCCCACGGCCAGTTGCTTGCGCAGCTCGACGGGCACGCCATCGCGCAGGCACAGCTTCACGGGTTCGTCGCCGGCTTCGAAATCGCGGTCGATCAGGAGACGGTTCGCCGATGCCTCGCCTGCGACGAGCGGGGCGAACACGCGTTCGTCGTACAGCACGTCGGCATCCATCAGCAGCACGTCGTCGCCGCGCGTGAGCGCTTCGGCCGTGCGATGCACGGTCAGCACGCTGCCCAGATCGAAACGCGGATTCAGCACGATCTCGATGTCGTGCGGCCAGCCGATGCGCTTCAACTCAGCCTCGACCAGTTCGGGCTGGAAGCCGAGCGCGAGCACGACTTCGGTAATGCCTGCGCTTTCGAGCAGTTGCAAATGGCGCTCGAGCAGCGTCACGCCCTCGAATTGCAGCAGGCATTTCGGAAACTGTTCTCCAGCGCTTTGCTGAAGGCGCAGGCCGAGGCCTGCCGCGAGAATGATGGCGCGCATGCGCGACGTTCCTTGGGAGAAGAGAGTCAAACTGCGGAGTCAAACTGCGAGGTCAGTCGGCGATTTCGACGGCGGGCACGCTCACGGCGCGCCGGCGTTGCCAGCTTCTCTCGCTGAAATGCAGATACAGCAGGCCCGGCAGGCCGAGCAGGATTTCGCGCGCGCGCTTGGCGAGCGAGAGCGCGAGCGCGGCTTCGGGCGGCAGCCCGACGAGCGGAGCCAGCAGCAGATAACCGCCCTCCTGCACGCCGAGCGAACCCGGAATCGCGAAGGCCGCACCGCGGATGGCCTGGCCGATGCTCTCGAGCAGCAGCGCATCGATCCAGCCCACGGGATGACCGAGAAAACGCAGCGCGAGCCACACTTCGACCGTACCGACGAGCCAGCCGACGAGGCTGATCGCAAAGCTCGCCGCCACCCGGCCGCGCTGCTCATAGAGCGACTTGACGGCGGCATCGACGGCGTCCGCGCGCGTGGCGAGCGACGACCAGTCGCGCTTGCCGAACACCTTCGAGGCGAGACGCAGGACGCGGCCGAACAGCCCGCGGCGCTGGGCGATATAGAACAACGCGATGAGAGCCGCCAGCACGACGGTCGCGATCAGCGCCGCCACGCCGAGATCGCGCGGCGCGCCATTCGCGGCATACGCGGAAAAGAGCACGATGCCGAACACCGCGAAGACGATCTGCGCAACCGCCTGCAGCGTGGTGCTGACCGTGATGGCCGCCGCCGCGTCGCGCATGGCCATGCCGCGCTGATTGAGCTGACGCACCATGGCCACCGGGCCACCGATCTGGCCGGCCGGCAGCAGACTGTTCACCGATTCGCCGCTCCAGCGCGCGAGCAGCGCGTCGCGCGGGTCGACGCTCTCGCCCTTGCGGAACAGCACGGCGATCGCCGCGGCATCGAGCGCGAGCGGCACGACGTGGAACGCAGCCACCAGCACGAGGCCCCACCCTGCGGCCGCCAGGGCGCCCGTCACCGAGCCGAGCCCCTGCCACGCGAGCAGCGCGATGAAAAGTGCCGTGCCGATCGACAGCAGCAGGAGGGCAACCCGGTTCACACCGGATCTCCCGCTTTGCCGCCGGCGGCGCCCGCGCCCATGAAAGCCCTGCGGAACACCTGGCGGAAACCGAAGTACGCGATCGCGTCCTTCATGTTCGAGATGAAGCGCCGCCACGGACGCATGTTCGGATTCGTCACGTACTCGAACGTCAGCGAGACGCGGAACTCGCCTTCGGCGCTCGGCGTGACGCGGTGGCGCAGCTTGTCGCCGTCGAACAGCACGAGCGCGCCCGGCGGATATTGCACCGAGCCGGGCTGGTCGGGCCGGCCCTCGTCGCGCGTGTGCAGTTCGTAGTCGAGGCGGCAGGACGAATCGTCGATCACGCCGAGCAGCACCGTGTAGCGGCGGCCGTCGTAATACGAGGTGTCGTAGTGCCAGCCGATATGGTCGCCCGCGCGCATGTAGTAGTACAGCGCGTAAGCGTGCGGATCGTCTTGCGGCGAGAGCTGCAGGCGATCGCCCGTGACTTTCTCGAGCCACGCGATCAGCTTCGGCGAGCGGTAGAGTTCGGCGATGTACGGCGCGAGGCGGTCGATCGTGTGGCGGCTCACGCTGCCGCCGGCCTTGTGGCCCGGCAGGTAATTGCGGTTGACTTCGGGGAGCAGCGCGTTGGCCGCGTCGATGAGCTTCTGCGTGGCGTCCGCGGGCAGGAACTCGGAGAGATAGAGGAAGGAACCCTGCTGCACGTATTCGTCGCGCAACTGGGCGTTGCCCAGCGGACGCAGGGCACGTGCGATCGCCCCATCCGGATTGCCCGACGCCACCGCCCCCCGGCCGTCCCCCTCGCCGTGAACGGATGCCGCCACGACCAGATCCTGTTCTGCCTGCTCACTCATCGACTGATCCCGAACTCACTTGTCTCTTTTGCGGGCCGGTTGCGGCGCGAAACGCGCCAGTAATCGAGCACGACCCACAGGGCAAACACCGGCGCACCGATGGAAGCCGCCAGAACGAACGGCGAGGTCACACCCGTCAGCGTGACGAGCGGCAACAGATAGAGGACATCCTCCGTCTCGAAGCCGCCGACGAACGCCTGCTGCGTGCCCGCCTTGCCGGCCATTTCCTCGATGCGCATGCGCAGGAAGAAAATCACGGCGACCGCGATACCCGCGATGCCGCCCAGCACGGCCGGCGGCACGCGCCACCCGGCGCCCGCCCCTGCTGCCGCCGCTTCGACCCCGAGTCCCCAGCCCATGCCGAGAAACAGCAGGACCGTGACGAGGGCATCTGCCGCGAGATCGTAGAAATGGCCGATCCGGCTGGTTTTACCGCTGATTCGCGCTAGCTCGCCATCGGTATGATCAACAAAATTCGACAAAACAATCAAAAATGCGCCAAGATTGACGTGCAGAAAGTCCCCGCGCGCCAGATAGAAGGCGCCAGCAAGGCCGATCAGCAGGCGCAGCGTGGTGAGATGGTTCGGTGTGACGCGGGTGGGGACGAGCGGCGTCACGAGCCAGCGCGCAGCTCGCGCGTCCCAGGTGCGCGGCAACGGCACCGCCCGCGGGACCGTTTTTTCAGGTTGGTCTTTTCCAGTCATAGCAGCGAAATATATACGTCTTCCAAAAAACTTGCAGGGATTCTGACAGTCGAAAGCCCGCATTAGCCGCAGGAATGCGCGTTTTTCGCAACAATCGACCGGGAGCCAGATGGCAAAGCTTGACGCGGTGCCGCGAGCGGGATCGCGCGAACACGCGTACAGTGCAACCCTTTGCCGCGCCGCGCCCGGTGCGGCCGGCGTCGCCCGCGCCGTCGCCGCCCATTCGCCAGAATTCCAATGAAACGGTTCCTGTCCTTCGCCACCTTCGCCCCCTTCGCCCTTCTGCTCGCGGTTTTGCCGCTCACCGGCCACGCGGCCACGCTCGACGAATCGCTGACCTGCAGCGAGTCCGCGCACGACTTCGTCTCGGGCCTGATCGACCAGAAGCTGATCCAGCCCACGCCTTCGCGGGTCGAGAGCAATTCGATCAACGCGTTCTGGCCGGCGCGCGGCCAGCACATGACGGCTTATGGGTTCACGGTGTTCGCGATCGTCGGCTATCAGCAGGACGACCCGCTCTTTCGCACCGGCGACGGCAAGCCGATCGCACGTTCGGCCTACGGCGCCGTGGTGTTCGGCAGCGAGGCCAAGGTCCAGGCCGCGCTCACCGAGGCGGGCAACACGGCTATCGTCCACCATGCAGGGCCGATGCTGACCGCGATCTTCTGCAAGCAGGATTAAGCGGCGGCGCACGCTGCGCTCTATCGTTCTATTCGATCCGCCCGAAACCGCTGCCGGCCCAGGCTTGCGCGCGCTCGCGCGTGAGCTTGAAGTTGGGGGCCACGCGCTGCTGGCCCAGCTGCTCGCCGAATGCGTCGAGCGCCGTCAGCACGGCGTACGGCTCGTATTCGTCGGGCACGATCGCGAGCGTGACGTCGACATCGCCCTCGTCGACGCTGACGCTCACGCGCTTGTGCAGCATGGCGTGCAACTGCTGCTCGTGACGGCGCAGCACCTCCGAAGCGGTCTTGACCAGCGTATTGAACGCGCCCGCATCGAGCGGCTTGGGATTCTTCTTGTCGCGGCCCATGGTCCAGGGCCCGACCAGCGCCGGCTCCGGCTCGCCGTCCTTGATCATCTCGACGGCCCAGCCTTCGTCGTCTTCGTTCTTGATCACGCGCGCAGTCCAGCCGTCCCGGCGCCACAGGCGCGGGTCCTCGCACGTTTCGGTGCCGTCGTGGAGAGAGTCGGAAGAGTCTGCGGAGGAAGAATCGGTCATGGCGGGTTCGGTCGGGTTCTTGCACGCTACCCCAAAGGGGCAGGGACAGGATTTTACCCGCAAGCGCGCGAGGCCCGAGCGCTCCGGTCAACGCCGCACCCTATGCCCACCGATTTGCCGGCCGATTCAAAACCCGATTCATCCAGGCTATTAATATAATTTCCGGTAAACTGCGGCAACCCGCCGCATTTCGATTTTCGCAATACTGAATTTCACGTTTCGATTGAACTAAAAATGGTTCAATATCGACAGGCGAAAAAAATGCGGCCCGAGGGCCGCATAAAACAGATGAAAAAAGACCACCCTTGGTCAAGGGGCAGACGAATTGTAACGCCGCAGGGTGCGGGCGTTGAGTGCATAATCTGGAAGAGTACCTTGCATAAAATGAGGTGAATCGCCAGCGTCAACATGGCGTTGCCGTACAAGGCTTTCTGGGCAAGGCTCTCCGGCGCGTGGCACTCGCGCAACAAAACAGCGGTTGACACACGATTTTACTGATTATTTCTTCGCGAAAAATCCCTTTATATGCAGCGACTTACGCGGATTAACTCGACTGGCACAATATTAAGAAAATATTGTTGTGCCATTTGGCGCGAATGTTCGGGAATACCAGAATAAACTCTGCTCCGAATCGTCAGACCACGAACCGCAACCGTTTTATTTGCGGTCGTGAGATTCCCCAGTACTGTTCGGAGTTAGAAACCATGAAAAAAACCCTTATCCTCGCTGGCGTTCTCGGTGCATTCGCAATGAGCGCTCATGCGCAAAGCAGCGTCACCCTGTACGGCTCGCTCGACGCTGGCATTCTGTACGCCAATAACGCCGGCGGCCACAGCACGTGGAATCAGAGCAGCAACGGCCTCTCGTACAACTACTTTGGCCTGAAGGGTGCTGAAGACCTGGGCGGCGGCCTGAAGGCGATCTTCAAGTTGGAGAGCGGCTTCAACCTGAACAACGGCGGCTTCAACAACAACCAGGGCATCTTCAACCGCCAGGCTTACGTCGGTCTGCAGAGCGACCAGTACGGCACGGTGACCCTCGGCCGTCAATACGACTCCGTGGTGGATTACCTGTCGCCGGTGTCCGCAGCAGGCGCAGGCTACGGCAACAACCTCGCCGGCCACCCGTTCGACAATGACAACCTCGCGCAGTCGTTCTCGATCAACAACGCGGTCAAGTACCAGAGCGCGAACTACTCGGGCTTCCAGTTCGGCGGCCAGTACGGCTTCAGCAACGAAGCCGGCAACTTCTCGAACGGCCGCGCATGGAGCGTCGGCGCTTCGTACGGCAATGGCCCGCTGAACGTCGCGGCAGGCTACTCGCAGCTCAACAACTCGGGCGGCATCAACAACTCGACGGGCGCAGCCGCTGCGAACGACCAGAACATCGCAGCCGCCCTGCAGCGCACCTACGGCGTGGGCGCGAACTACACGTACGGCCCGGCACAGGTTGGCCTCGTGTGGACGCACTCGCAGATCGACGGCATCTCGAGCCTGTCGAGCGGCGGCACGGCACTCGGCGGCCTCGGCGGCATGAACCTGCACATGGACAACTACGAGATCAACGGCAAGTACAGCCTCACGCCGGCTCTCGCGTTCATGGGCTCGTACACGTTCACCGACGGCACGGTCACGGGCACGGGCGACAACAACTCGCCGAAGTGGCACACGTTCATGCTGGGCACGGACTACTCGCTCAGCAAGCGTACCGACGTGTACCTGGCCGGCGTGTACCAGCACGCTTCGGGTTCGCTCGGCTACAACAGCAACGGCTCGCCGATCGCGAACGTCGCGTCGATCAACATGCTGTCGCCGTCGTCGACCAACAACCAGGTTGCCGCAACGGTCGGCCTGCGTCACCGCTTCTAATCGCTCCGGCGATACGGACCGACGGCGCGAACCGCCGTCTGGTCCGTGCTTCACGCAACGCACATGCGGCACGAGCGCATGTGCGTTTTTTTTCGCGCGTTTCCTTTACGAAATACTGCCGCATCTCGCTGTTGCATCTTTTTACGGGTTTCGTCACGCAGGCTGCTTATACTGCTTTGCATAAGCCGCTGCATCCTCTCCCGACCCGCCTATGAATACACTCCTTCGCCCACTCATCGCCGCCGTGCCGCTCGCACTCCTCGCCGCCTGCGGATCGACGCCGCCGCAGAGCGCCACGGCGAACGGCGAGACGATGATCTACGTCTCGTCCGCGCGTCCGCCTTCGTCGATCGCAACCTGCCTCGAGGACAAACTGCCGAGCGCGCGCGAATCGACCAACGCGGGCGCGACGGAACTCAGCGTCGGCTCGGGATCGGACGCGTCGTACTTCGTGACGCTCACGCCTTCGGGTTACGGTTCGGTCGTGCGTGTGACGCACGGCGCTTCGTCCTCCGACGATCCGCCGGAACCCGAACTACGCTTCGACGTGGCACGCTGCGCGACCTGACACGCCAATACACGCACACACGCTACCGCTTGCGCGAGCGCGTGACTGCACACGACTGCGCGTAAGCGCGCGCATCGTCTCGCATACCCCTGTCACGACGCCGTCACATCTGCGAAGATTGCGCCCTTTCGACTTCGCGCACCCGCTTCATGGCATCAGGCACCGCACATCACGCGACCGGCTGGGCAGCCGGCGTCATCGCCGCGGCCATCGTCACGCACCAGCACACGGACGGCCCCTGGCATCTCTATGCCGCGCTCGCGTTCATCGCGGGCGTAGCGGGCGGATCGGCGCCCGACTGGCTGGAGGTCGCATGGTGGCGCAAGAAGCGCAAGCTGTGGATCACGCATCGCACGCTCACGCACTGGGGCGTGGGCTGGATCGCGTTGCTCGTGTGGTCTTATCAGAAACTGGGGCATCTGCCGCTCGCCGCGCCTGCGTTCGGCTTCGCGTGCGGCGGCGTGATTCATCTGCTGGCCGACTGGCCCAATCCGCTCGGCGTGCCCTGGGTGATCCAGCGGCATTCGTTGAACTGGTGGAAGAGCGGACACTGCGACCTGATCGTGGTCGCAGCGTCATGGGTGGCGGCATGGTTCTTCGCCGTGCATGGCATGCCGCACGGCTGGCCGATGGCGCCCTTGCGAAAGCTGGTTTCGTGATTGGCAGCGAGCGCCGCGCAAGAAGGCGGCGCCATTTCCGATACGAAACCGCCGCTCAGTCGAGCTTGAAATCGATGCCTTGCGCCAGCGGGAGCGCCGACGAATAGTTGACCGTGTTCGTCGCGCGCCGCATATAGCCCTTCCACGCATCAGAACCCGACTCGCGGCCGCCGCCGGTTTCCTTTTCGCCGCCGAACGCGCCGCCAATCTCCGCGCCGCTTGGCCCGATGTTGACGTTCGCGATCCCGCAATCGCTGCCGGACGCCGAAACGAAACGCTCCGCTTCGCGCAGGTCGGTCGTGAACACGCACGACGAGAGACCGTGCGACGCACGATTGTTGGCCGCAATGGCTTCGTCGAAGTCGCGGTACTTCATCACGTAGAGAATCGGCGCGAACGTTTCCTCGAGGACGATATCGGTCTGCGCAGGCATCTCGACGAGCGCAGGTTCGACGTAATAGCCGTTCGCAAGACCCGCCACGTTCACGCGAGCACCGCCCGTTACCGCTCCGCCCTCGGCACGGGCACGCTGTAGCGCTTCCTGCATGCGGTCGAACGCCTGGCGGTCGATCAGCGGTCCCATGAGTGTGCGCGGCTCGAGCGGGTTTCCAATCGGAACCTTGGCGTAGAGCTGCTTGAGCCGGCTCACGGTGTCCTCATACACGCTCTCGTGCACGAAGAGTCGCCGCAGCGAGGTGCACCGCTGCCCGGCTGTGCCCACTGCCGAAAACAGGATCGCGCGCAGCGCGAGCTCGCGGTCCGCGCTCGGCGTCACGATGCCGGCGTTGTTGCCGCCCAGTTCGAGAATCGCACGGCCAAAGCGCTGCGCGACGCCGAGGCCCACCGCCCGACCCATGCCGGTGCTGCCGGTCGCGCTCACGATAGCGGCGCGCGGATCGGCCACCAGTTGCGCGCCCGCTTCGCGCCCGCCGATGACGAGTGCAACGAGACCTTCAGGGGCATCGCCGAACTCACGCAACGTCTCCTCCATCAGGCGATGGACGGCGAGCGCGGTGAGGGGCGTCTTTTCGGACGGCTTCCAGATCACGGGATCGCCGCAGACGAGCGCCAGCGCGGCATTCCACGACCACACGGCAACCGGGAAATTGAACGCGGAAATGACGGCGCACACGCCCATCGGATGCCAGCTTTCGGCCATGCGGTGGCCCGGGCGTTCCGAGGCGATCGTCAGGCCGTAGAGCTGCCGCGAGAGACCAACCGCGAAATCGCAGATATCGATCATCTCCTGCACTTCGCCGAGGCCCTCCTGCAGGATCTTGCCGGCCTCCAGCGACACCAGGCTGCCGAGCGCCTGCTTGTGCGCCCGCAGGCGCTCGCCGAGCAGCCGCACCAGTTCGCCGCGGCGCGGCGCCGGGACGTTGCGCCATGCGAGAAACGCGTTGTGTGCGCGGGCCAGCGCCGCATCGACGTCGGCGACCGTATGGCTCGCGACGCGGCCAATCACCTCCCCTGAAATGGGAGAGCGGACTTCGATGTCGCCCTTGTTAGCGTGTTCGAGAATGCCGAGATCGGCGAGAATCCGTGATGCGTCCATAGCGAGCCCTTTATTTCCGATAAGAAACATACTCAGGTTCGCCGACTATACACGCGGCCTGCGGGGGCGACAAGCCGGGGAACGCCCATCTGCGGGCAGGATGCGGTTTGCGTGGATCGGGCCGGAGGGGTACCAGGCCATTGCCGGATGGGGATTGCTGGGGGGAAAATTTCCTTTCAGAAATTTTCCGGGAAAGGACGGAAGCCGTGGTCGTGGGCCGCCGCTTTATGAACACATCAATGCGCCGGGAGATCAGGCCCTCTCGGTGCGTTCTGCGCGCCCGATCCGGTGCCCCACGAGCAGCCCGGCGTCGTAGGCCGACTCGAGCGCCGACCCGATATCCTCGGCGTTGACGATGTGAAGGTCCAGCGTCTGTTTGCCGGTCAATTCGAAACTTTCAATACCCAGCGTTTTACGCGAGATGGCAAGCAATAATTCGAGGCGTTCGTCATGCATGATTCGCTCCTCAGATGATCCATATCAGTTGATATAAATCATACAGAAAGCTTTCAACCCTGTCCCGTGACGCTCCGACGCATATTGAAGGACTATTCGAAAAGCGCGAATCCCTGGAACTTACGGCGAATCATTTAAAGATCCAGACCAAGGTTTAAATAGCGTTAATTCAATAGCGAGTCATTGAAAAATCACTCCGAAAATTGCGCCGATATCGCCTGATGAGACTGCTGGCGCGCGCTCCGCACGCGTTGGCCGAACGGACGAGGTTTCTGAAAGTCACTGGTTTGGTAAGATCGGAAACACTCGCGCCATCCTGGCGTTTCCGATGCGCTCCCGAAGTGCTCCTCATGGATACCACGATCAGCCAACCTGCCGGATCCACCGCTGCCGACCTTGGCCGCCGCGTGCGCGCCGCGCGTCTCGCTCACGACCTCACGCTCGACACCGCAAGCCGACTATGCGGCGTCTCGCGCTCCACGCTGTCGAAGATCGAGAACGGCATCATGTCGCCCACTTTCGACGTGCTCCAGAAGATCGTCGTGGGTCTCAAGATCGATCTCGGCGAGCTATTCGGCTCGGTGCCGAGGCTCAACGCCGGCGGCCGCCGGGCGCTCACGCGCCGGGGCGCCGGGCAGCGCCACGCCTATCGCGGCTACCAGATGGAACTGCTCGCCACGGATCTGGCGCACAAGGCCATGCTGCCGTTTCGCATCCGCATCACGGCGCATTCGCTCGATGCATTCGACGACTGGGGCCGCCACGAAGGCGAAGAGTTTCTTTATGTGATCAGCGGCAGCGTCTGCCTCTATTCGGAGCTGTACGCGCCGACGCATCTCGAAGCCGGAGACAGCCTCTACTTCGACAGCCGGACGGGTCACGCAGCCATCTCCACGAGCAAGGAAGACGCCGAAGTACTGTGGATGGCCACCAGCGCCACCGCACCGGGCGCCGTGCCGGACCCGGCACCGCCCGCGAAGCCGCCGCGCGGCAAATCCAAACCCTCCGCCATCTGAGCTTGAACGGGGCGGCTGCCCGCTAGCGTCGGCGCGCGCGGCGCACCGCCTGCCCCTCTTCCGCCGCGCCGCCAGCACCGCGCTTGCGGCGCGTGCGGGTCGCATCCCGTTCGCTTGCCATCCTTGCGACACGCTCGCGCGCGGCGTCCTTCACCGCGTCGATCAACGCACGGCCGGCGGGCGAAGGCTGGGTATCGGTGCGCAAAACGAGGCCCACCGGCTCCTCGCCCCCTCCCGGGGGCAATGGCAAACGCACGAGCGTGCCTTGCCGCAGATCGTATTCGACGGCGCCCGCCGGAACGAACCAGACCGCGTCGTTCTCGAGCGCGAGCGCACGCCCGACCGATACCGAGAGCATTTCCACGAACGCCGCCAAGGTAGGCGTCCCCCATGCGGCAAGCAGGCTGTCTGCCGCCTGCCGGATCAGCGTGCCAAACGGCGGCAGCACGAGCGGAAAGCGGGCGAGTTCCGCGGGCAGCGCGGCGCCACGCGAGAGCGGATGTCCCGCACGCACCACGACCGCGAGCGGCTCGTTGTACAGCAGTTCGAAGCTCAGCCCCACCATGCGCTCGGGGTCGGCCAGACGGCCAATCGCGAAGCTGATCGCACCGGACTTCAGGCGCTCCAGCAATTCGGCGTTGGCAGCCGTCGTGAGTCGCACGCTCACGCGCGGCCACTGTTCGGCAAACCGTCGCAGCGCGCCCGACAACACGTCGGTAGCCACGGTCGGCAGCACTCCCACATCGAGCGTCGCCGCCACGGCGCCTTCGTCTCGCGCAAGCAATTCCACGCCCTGGCGCAACGCGCTCACGCACGCGCTTGCGTGCGGCATGAAAAGCTGCCCCTCGCGCGTGGGCACGGCGCCATGCCGGCCACGCTCGAAGAGCCGCACGCCCAGCACCGATTCGAGCTCGGCGATGGTCTTGGACACGGCAGGCTGCGTGATCGACAGGCTTTCGGCCGCCTGCTGCACGCTGCCGAACTGCGCGACCGCCAGAAAACACTGGAGATGCCGAAACTTGACGCGGGTATCCGCAAGCCGGGTTTGCATAACAATCCGTTATACGAAATGCGAAAAAACATCATTTTGCATAACTTTCCCGATTGGATAAAGTCCCCACAACGGCACACGGCATCCGCATTGCCGCCTCCCCACAATCCTGCCAGGAGACACCCATGGACGAGTCCATCCTGTCGCCGCGCGACTTCGACTCGCATCCCGCGTACCTTCACCCGGAATACCGCTCGTCGGTCAAGCGCGGGCCCACGCGGCCGCTGATTCCACTAAAGGAAAAACTGCGCAACCAGCACGCGCCCGTCTACGGCGCCGAAGATCTCGGCCCCCTCGACCACGACCTCACGCGCAATGCGGCACGCAACGGCGCGCCGCTCGGCGAGCGCATCATCGTCACAGGACGCGTTCTCGACGTGGGCGGCAAGCCGGTGCGTAACTCGCTCGTCGAAATCTGGCAGGCGAACGCCGCCGGCCGATACGTCCACAAGCAGGATCAGCACGACGCGCCGCTCGATCCGAACTTCCTCGGCGCAGGCCGCTGCCTCACCGACAACGAAGGCCGTTACCGCTTTCTCACGATCAAGCCGGGCGCGTATCCCTGGGGCAATCACCCCAACGCGTGGCGGCCGAATCACATTCACTTCTCGCTCTTCGGGGATTACTTCGGCTCGCGCATCGTGACGCAGATGTACTTCCCCGGCGACCCGCTGCTCGCCCTCGACCCCATCTTCCAGGGCACGCCCGAACATGCGCGCGACCGGCTGATCTCGCGCTTCTCGATCGACACCACTGAAGAAGGCTATGCGCTCGGCTACGAATTCGACATCGTGCTGCGCGGCCCGGACCAGACCCCCACGGAGCGTTGAACCATGACACTCAAGGAAACGCCCTCGCAAACCGTCGGCCCGTACTTTGCCTACGGCCTTTGCCCGCAGCAATACGACTTCGATCTCAAGAGCCTCTTCACCCCGGAACTCGCCGCCCCGGAAACGCCGGGCGAGCACATCACGCTGATCGGTCACGTGTACGACGGCGACGGCAAGCGCGTGCACGATGCCATGCTGGAGTTTTCGCAGGTGGACGCAGACGGCCATTACCCGGCCTCGCGCGAAGATATCGCGCGTAGCGGCTTTCGCGGTTTCGCGCGCGTCGGCACGGGCACCGATGCGCAGCATCGCTTCATCGTGCGCACCGTCAAACCGGGACGCGCGCACGCAGACGAAGCGCCGCACCTGAACGTGATCGTCACGATGCGGGGCATGCTCACGCACACGTTCACGCGCATCTACTTCGACGACGAAGCCGCCGCGAACGAACGCGATGCCGTGCTCGCCTCGGTGCCCGAATCGCGGCGCGCGACGCTGATCGCGCAACGCAGCGAGCAGGCCGGCAGCGTGACTTATCGCTTCGACATCCGCATGCAGGGCGCGGACGAAACGGTGTTCTTCGATCTCTGAGAATGGAACGCGATGCGGCGAATCGCGCGGACTTTCACGGTCCTTTCACGAACGGACCCTAAGATCCTGCCTGCGATCTGATCGCGGAACTCCGAGCTGTACTTCCGAAGCCTGCTGAAAAGCAGGCTTCTTTTTTTGCGCCGCGTTTGCGCCGCGACTCAGCCGAGCGGACGCACGCCGATCAACAAGCCGTGTAGCCAGAACACGAAAACGGTCCACGCCAAGAGCCCGATCGCCACCACGCACACGTCGCGCGACACGGTGCCTTGCGGATAGACCACACCCGCCTCGCGATCGCGCCGGCGCTCGCTGCGCAGATCGAGCGACGCCCACACGAGGAAGGCGCCAAACAGCAGGATGGCGTTGAGCGTGCCATTGGCCAGCAGATGCGCAAAAGCCCACAACGCCACGCCGCAAAGAAACGGGTGGCCCAGCGTCTGCTTGAAGTGATTGCCGGGCACGAAAGCCGCGGTGATGAAGACGAAGGCGACAGCCGTGAGCAACGCCGTGACATGCGCCATCCAGAACGGCGGGGCCCAGATTGGCACCGGCTCGCGACGCGCGAGGCCATAACCGTACGCAATGAGTGCGATGCCCAAAAGGGAGAGCACGGCAAATGCCATGCGCCAGCCCTGTTTTCCGAAACGCGCAATCTGCGCGGCACGCCACGGCGCAGCGACAATCCGGACGGAATGCACGCCGATAAACAAAATCAGGCCCAACACCAGAATCGCCATTGCCGCTCCCTTGCACGAAGCACAACTGAAATGGCGAAGATTGTCGCGCAACTCGTGCGCCGGGCCAAATGGTCTGACGCAAAAACGGGCCATTACGCCGTGCTTAAGCGGCGCAAGGATGCCAATTGACCGATTGTGCGTATCGCAGAAATAATCAGCCTGATCGCCCGTAGCAATGCATTTAAAGAAGGGCTGAAAAATACTTAAAAGGTTGACATGCGCACGGAATAACGCTTTCAATGGGGGCGACCGTCAGACGCCACGCCGGCTTCGCGTGAGCGGCGTCACAGCCCCACATAATTAACAGCGAAAATGCTCAATATCCTGACCTGCGTGTATGTAACGCAAAAGCCAGGCAGGCGTCTCGCCTTCCCCATTCCACGTATTGCCATAGGCATCGCGATACTTCGGCTGTTTTTCGCTTTCGGCAATCGACGTTTCTAGATCTTCGAGCGTAATGCCGTACTCTTCCATGCGGCGTCGAATCCACACGATGAGCCGTTCGCGCGCCTCTCCATCGAGGTCGAACATCGGATAATTCCTCTCGCTTCGTCAAAGGCGAGCCGTCGATTTTAAAATCGGTTCGTCTGCCCCGAAAAGACAAAGGCTTCGCGCCTATCTGCGAAGCCTTGCTGCACTGATGAAGTGGCCCGGGTGTCGAACCCGCGGCCGGGACGGAGGGGATCTGTTGGTCCGCTGCTCCGCTCGCCAGGCACTGGCCGCCGCAAGTGAGCGGCCGTTTGCTGCAAGCGGAGCCCATCATACCGTGTGCGCGCCGCACAGATCAAGCGGTTTCATGGCGGCGCGCGCCGAATTGGCAGCACGCCGCCGCGCTTTTTCAGCTCTGGATCGCAGTGCGCGCCGCGCGCCGATCCGAACCCGGCGCCTCGCCCACGGCTGCGCTGGCCGCCGCCTGCGGCTTGCGCGCGAGCACCGGAGCAAGCGCCGCGCCCGTATGGCTCGCCGCCACACGCACGAGCCCCTCCGGATCCGCAGCAGCGACGATCGTGCCGCCGCCCACGCCGCCCTCGGGGCCGAGGTCGATGATCCAGTCGGCTTCCGCGATCACGTCGAGGTCGTGTTCGATCACGACCACGCTATGGCCCGCGTCGGCCAGACGGTGCAGCACGCGAATGAGCAGCGCGACGTCGGCCATATGCAGGCCGACGGTGGGTTCGTCGAGCACGTAGAGCGTATGCGGCGCCTTCTGTCCGCGACGCGTGATGTCGTCGCGTACCTTGCTCAGTTCGGTCACGAGCTTGATACGCTGCGCCTCGCCGCCGGAGAGCGTCGGTGAAGGCTGACCCAGCGTGAGATAGCCGAGGCCCACGTCCTTCATCAACTGCAGCGGATGCGCGATGCTCGTGATCGAGGCGAAGAATTCCACGGCCTCGTCGATCTCCATCGTGAGCACCTCGCCGATGTTCCGGCCGCGCCACGTCACCGCCAGCGTTTCCGGATTGAAACGCTGGCCGTGGCAGACATCGCAGGGCACCTTCACGTCCGGCAGGAAGCTCATGCCGATCGTGCGCACGCCCTGGCCCTCGCACGCGGGGCAACGCCCATCGCCGGTATTGAACGAGAAGCGCGAGGCGCTATAGCCGCGCGCGCGCGCTTCGAGCGTATCGGCAAAGAGCCGGCGAATGGCGTCCCACACGCCGATATAGGTAGCCGGACACGAGCGCGGCGTCTTGCCGATCGGCGTCTGGTCGACTTCGAGCACGCGATCGATGCTGCCCCAACCCGTGATTGAATCGCAACCCTGCCACGTGTGCGCGACCTCGAGCTTCGGCTTCGCCGCCGTGCGTGCGATCACACTCGAACGCTTCGCGGCGGCCGAGAGCGCATCGCTCTGCGCGGCCTTGCGCGCGCGGCGCACCGCCGGCGAGGACAGCACCGAACGGCCCACGGCGTCGAGCAGATTGGAGAGCAGCACGTCGCGCGCAAGCGTGGATTTGCCCGAGCCGCTCACACCCGTGATCGCCACGAGGCGGCCAAGCGGAATCTGCGCCGTCACGTTGCGCAGGTTGTGCAGGTTGCCGCCGTGCACGGTGAGCCACTGCGCGGGCACCGCCTCGCGCGTCCCGCGCGCCGGCTTCACCTCGCGGCGCGGCTGCAGCGGATGCACGATCGGCTGGGCCAGATAGCGCCCGGTGAGCGAATCGGGCTGCGCAGCCAGATCGGCGACGCTGCCCTGCGCGACCACGCGGCCACCGCGTTTGCCCGCGCTCGGCCCGATATCGATGATGTGATCCGCGCGCCGGATCGTATCCTCGTCGTGCTCGACCACGACGAGCGTATTGCCCTTCTCGCCGAGGCTGCGCAGCGCGTTCAGCAGAATCTGGTTGTCGCGCGGATGCAGGCCGATGGTCGGTTCGTCGAGCACGTAGCACACGCCCTGCAGATTGCTGCCGAGCTGCGCCGCGAGACGGATGCGCTGTGCCTCGCCGCCCGAAAGACTCGGTGCGGCACGGTCGAGACTCAGATAGCCGAGCCCTACTTCCTCGAGAAACTGCAGCCGGCTGCGGATTTCGCTCACCACGTCGCGCGCGATCTGCGCATCGCGGCCATTGAGCTCCAGCGCGTCGATCCAGCGCCGCGTATCGGCAACGGTCCATTGCGCGACATCGACGATGGCCTGCTCGTCGAACGTCACCGCACGCGCCACCGGATTGAGGCGTGTGCCGCCGCAATCGGGGCACGGCGTTTCGCCCATGCCCTCCGGCTCCTGCTCTTCCGAAGGCAAGGTCTGCTCGCGGCCGCGGCCGTCTTCGGCCACCACGGTGTCGTCGTAGACCGCGCGCTGTTCGCGCGTGAGTGCAAGCCCCGTACCCACGCACGAAGTGCACCAGCCATGCTTGCTGTTGTACGAGAACATGCGCGGATCGAGTTCGGGATAACTCGTGCCGCACTCCGGACACGCGCGCCGCGTCGAAAGCACCTTGACCGTGCCGACGCGCGCCGTCGAACTGCCGTTGCCGAGCGCCTTGTCGAGACCGTCGAGCGGCGCGAGCAGATGGACGACACCCTTGCCTGCTTCGAGCGTCGTGTCGAGCAACTGGCGCAACTGCGCCTCGTTTTCGGGCTCGATCACGATATCGCCCACCGGCAGTTCGATCGTGTGCTCACGGAAACGGTCGAGCTTCGGCCACGGCGCCACCGGCACGAACTCGCCGTCCACGCGCAGATGCGTATTGCCGCGCGCCTTGGCCCATTTCGCGAGGTCGGTATAAACGCCCTTGCGGTTCACGACGAGCGGCGCGAGCAGGCCGACGTGCTGTCCGCGATGCTCGCGCAACAGTTGCGCGACGATGGCATCGACGCTTTGCGACGTGACGGGCGTGCCGTCATGGACGCAATGCTGCACGCCGAGCTTCACGTAGAGCAGGCGCAGAAAGTGCCACACTTCCGACGTGGTGGCCACGGTACTCTTGCGGCCGCCGCGCGAAAGACGCTGCTCGATCGCGACGGTCGGCGGAATGCCGTAAACGGCGTCCACTTCGGGACGCCCCGCGGGCTGAACGATGGAACGGGCATACGCGTTCAGCGATTCCAGATAGCGGCGCTGCCCCTCGTGAAAGAGGATATCGAAGGCGAGCGTCGATTTGCCCGAACCCGAAACCCCCGTGATCACGTTGAAGCGCCCGTGCGGAATATCCACGTCGAGCGCCTTGAGGTTGTGTTCGCGCGCATTCACGATGCGCACGACGTCCTCGCCCTGCACCTCGCGGCGCGCCTGCGACGCACGCAACGCGGTCTGGAGCGCTACGCCCTCTTCTTCCGCAACGAGCGGCCCCACCGCGCTGCCGAGCGCCGCCTCGTAACGCTCGAGCGCTGCGCCCGTATGCGAGCGCGGGCAGGCAATCACGTCCTCGGGCGTGCCCACGCACACCACCTCGCCGCCCGCATCGCCGCCTTCCGGGCCGAGGTCGATCAGCCAGTCGGCCGCTCGGATCACGTCGAGATTGTGTTCGATGACGAGCAGCGAATGGCCGCCCGCCAGCAGCTTGCCGAATGCACGCATGAGCTTCGCAATGTCGTCGAAGTGCAGGCCCGTGGTCGGTTCGTCGAACATGAAAAGACGGCCGCCAGCCGGGCTATCCTTGCCGCGCGACTGCGCGGTTTCGGCCAGATAGCCCGCGAGCTTGAGACGCTGCGCCTCGCCACCCGAAAGCGTGGGCACCGGCTGCCCGAGCTTGACGTATTCGAGGCCCACGTCGACGATAGGCTGGAGCACACGCAATACTTCGGCATCCTCACTGAAGCACTGCACCGCTTCGCTCACGGTGAGGTCGAGCACGTCAGCCACC
Organism: Paraburkholderia sp. J12; assembly: GCF_905220215.1. NCBI lineage: Bacteria > Pseudomonadati > Pseudomonadota > Betaproteobacteria > Burkholderiales > Burkholderiaceae > Paraburkholderia > Paraburkholderia sp. J12. The sequence goes on along the minus strand of NZ_CAJMZC010000012.1, from coordinate 183,952 downwards.
GACAGCAGATGGCCCGCGCGCTCGATCTTCACTTCCAGCACTTCGGGGCGATAGCGGCGGCCGTCGCAGTCGGGGCAGCGCAGGTACACGTCGCTCAGGAACTGCATTTCGATGTGCTCGAAACCCGAACCGCCGCATGTCGGGCAACGGCCCTCGCCCGAGTTGAAGCTGAACATGCCGGCCGTGTAGCCGCGCTCTTTGGCCAGCGACGCCTTGGCGAACAGCTTGCGGATCTCGTCGAATGCGCCCACGTAGCTGGCCGGGTTCGAACGCGCGGTCTTGCCGATCGGCGACTGGTCCACGAACACGGCGTCGCTGATCTTCTCCGCGCCGGACAGCTTGCGATAGACGCCAGGCGCCTCGGTCGCCTTGCCGAGGTGACGCGCGAGCGCGGGATACAGCACGTCCTGCACGAGCGTCGATTTACCCGAGCCGGAAACGCCGGTCACCACAACAAGGCGCTGCAGCGGAATCTGCACCGTCACGTCGCGCAGATTATGCTCGCTCGCGCCTTCGAGCAGCAGGTTCGGCGTGGACGCGTCGACGGGGCGCCGCGCCCAGTTCGATGCGTCCGCAACGGCACGATGGCCGCCCAGATATTCCCCGGTCAGCGTTCCGGACTTGCGGATGTCGTCGGGCGTGCCGTCATAGACGATCGTGCCGCCGCGCTCGCCCGGCCCGGGGCCCATGTCGATGAGACGGTCGGCCGCGAGCATCACCGAAGGATCGTGCTCGACGACGACGAGCGTATTGCCCGCGTCGCGCAGCCGCTGCATGGCTTCGACGATGCGGTTCAGGTCGCGCGGATGCAGGCCGATGCTCGGCTCGTCGAGCACGAACAAGGTTTTCGTGAGCGAGGTACCGAGCGCCGTGGTGAGGTTGATCCGCTGTACCTCGCCGCCCGAGAGCGTGCGGCTCTGCCGGTCCAGCGTGAGGTAGCCGAGGCCCACGTCGCACAGGTACTTGAGGCGCGTGCGCACTTCGGCGAGCAGCAGTTTCAGCGCGTCGTCGAGCAGCGCCGACGAGAGCGAAAGATTGTCGAAGAACCGGCGAATGCGCTCGATCGGCAGCAGCATTACGTCGTGCAGCGTGAGGCCGGGCAGCGCTTCGAGTTGCGCGCGCGTCCACTCCACGCCATGCGGCAGGAAACGCGCGGCGGGCGCGAGCACTTCGTCGGCGTTCTGCTGCGTGCCGAGGCGCCACTGCAAGGCCTCGGTTTTCAGGCGCGCGCCGCCGCAGGTCTCGCACGGCGTGTAGCTGCGGTACTTCGAAAGCAGCACACGAATGTGCATCTTGTACGCTTTGGACTCCAGATACTGGAAGAAACGCTTCACGCCGTACCACTGCGCCTGCCAGTTGCCGCGCCAGTCCGGCGCGCCATTCAGCACCCAGTCGCGCTGCGCCTGAGTAAGCTCCGACCACGGCGTATCGCGCGGAATGTCCGCCTTCGCGGCATAACGCATCAGGTCGTCCTGGCACTCCTTCCAGGCGGGCGTCTGCAGCGGCTTGATCGCGCCGCCGCGCAGCGTCTTGCGCTCGTCGGGAATCACGAGGCCCCAGTCCACGCCGATCACGCGGCCAAAGCCGCGGCAAGCGTCGCACGCGCCATAGGCCGAATTGAAGGAGAACAGCGCGGGTTGCGGATCGGCATAACGCAGATCGCTGTCCGGGCAATGGAGGCCGGTCGAAAAACGCCAGATCTGCGGATCCGTCTGCGCATCGCCATCGGTATCCGCCATCACGTAGACATTCACGCGCCCGGCGCCGCGCTTGAGCGAAGCCTCGATGGCCTCGACTACGCGGCTCTTCTCGGCGTTCTGCAAACGGAAGCGGTCGGCCACCACGTCGAGCACCTTGCGCGTGCCCTCGGCCGTCTTCACTTCGCGCTGCGCCTGCACACGCGTGTAGCCGCTCGCCGAAAGCCACTGCGTGACTTCCTCGTCGGTGGTGGTGTCCGGCAGCTCGACGGGAAACGTCACGACGAGGCGCGGATCGCCGGCCGCCGTGCGGGCCTTGAGTTCCGCGTAGATCGTCTCGGGTGTGTCGTGGCGCACGGGCTGCGCCGTCACGCGGTCGAACAGGTTCGCTGCACGCGCGTAAAGCAGCTTCAGGTGATCGTTCAATTCGGTCATCGTGCCGACCGTCGAACGCGAACTGCGCACCGGATTGGTCTGGTCGATGGCGATGGCGGGCGGCACGCCGTCCACCCGATCAACCTGCGGACGGTCCATGCGGTCGAGAAACTGGCGCGCATAGGCGCTGAACGTCTCGACGTAACGGCGCTGGCCCTCCGCATAGAGCGTGTCGAAGACGAGGCTGGACTTGCCCGAACCCGAAGGCCCGGTCACCACGGTCATTTCGCCGGTGCGCAGGTCGAGGTCGAGATTCTTCAGGTTGTGCTGGCGGGCACCGCGGATGCGGATGGTTCGGTTTTCGCTCACTTGCGCTGGCATTCCGGCTGATCACGGGCGGGGACCGGGCGGAAACGCCCGGCGGCTTGCAGCGCTCATGCGGCCCGATATCGTCCGGCCCGCTCCACGCTGACGGGATCAGATTCTACTGTATATTTATACAGCACGCTGACGGTGCGCCAGGAAAGCCGCGCCAGGCGCGGCGCAGATCTGCCGCAAGCCGTCCGGACGGTCTGGCCATCTGGCCAGGGGCTAGCGGACCCGTTGCTCCCACATGCCTTCGTAAGCCGCTTCGAGACCGCGCGCGAAGCGCTCGCCGTCCATGAGCGCCGAGCGTTCCATGCGGGCGCGCAGGCCCGCGCGCAGATCCGCGAGCCGGGCCAGATCGCTCGCCAGATCGACGGCCGTGGCGACACAGGCTGCGTCGGATTCGGCGGCGAGCGCGTCGAGCCCGAGGTTCGCCAACTGGCTCAAACCGGCGCGTCCCGCCACCGTCGGGCCGACCCGCGTGACCACCGGTACGCCCATCCAGAGCGCGTCGAGCGAAGTGGTATGGCCGTTGTACGGCAGCGAATCGAGCCCGATGTCGATCTCGTGGTAGCCGCGCAGATAAGCTTCACGCGCCCTGAACGGTACGAAGCGCACGCGCGCCGGATCGATGCCCGCCTGGGCCAGCCGTCCGGCGATGCGGCGCCGCGCGTCGCCCTCCTGCGCCATGAGCACGAGGCGCGCGGACGGCAGATGCGCGAAAACGGGGGCCCAAAGTGCCAGCGTCGCCGCGGTGAGTTTGCAGGGATTGTTCAGGCTGCCGAACGTGACGTGACCGGCACTTGCCGCCGGCAGCGCGCCGACTTCGGGACCGGCCTCGCCCCCCGTTCCACGCGGGTCGTAACACCAGAACGTATCCGGCAAGCGCCAGGACCGCTCGCTGTAGTGGCCATCTTGCCCCGCTGGATCGAGATGCGGATCGGTCAGTCGCCAGTCGATCGCTGCGATCCCCGTCGTCCCCGGATAAGCGAGCCACGCGACCTGCACGGGTGCAGGCTTGCGTGCGAACAACAACGGCCGGCCATCGGCCATATGCATCGCGAGATCGACGAGGATGTCGATGCCATCCGCGCGAATCCGCTCTGCCAGCGCCGCGTCGTCGAGCGTGCGCACGTCGTGCCAGGCATCCACGCAGGCGGCGAGCCGCGCGGTGGTGGCATCGGGCCTCGCTACGCTCGAATAAGCATGGATCTCGAAGCGAGTCCGGTCATGGTGCGCGAGCAGAGGCGTCATGAACAATGCCTGGCAATGCTCACGAAAATCAGCCGATACGTAGCCGATGCGCAGGCGGCGCGCCGGATTGTGCGCGACGGTCGCGGGCGCAGGCAAAGGCTGAACGGCTTTCTCATGCTGCGCGGACCACGCACGCGCCGCTTCGCGTATCGCGTTGGCATCGAACGACTGGAACGAGAGCGCATACACCAGATTGCTGTGTGCGATTACATTGTCGGGATCGCTCGCCAGCGCCCGGCGGAAACACTCGACGCCCTCGTCCAGATCGCCGCTGTCCTTGAGCACGTTGCCAAGATTGTTGAGCGTGGCCGAATGAGCCGGATCGAGATCGAGTGCCAGACGCAGCAGCGCGTGCGCTTCGTCCAGGCGGCCCAGCGTCCGCATGAGGGTGGCCGCGTTGTTATAAGCGTCGATGAAATCAGGACGCGCCGCTATGGCCGCTTCGAATGCCCCCTGCGCCGCGCGGTGCTCACCAAGCTCGCGATAGACGTTGCCGAGGTTGTTCGCCGCCTCCGCATGTGCCGAATCGAGCGATCGCGCGCGAAGATACTGGGTCTCGGCTTCGCGCAGGCGACCGAGCGCATGGAGCGCGTTTCCGTAGTTATACGCCGCGTGGGCAGAATCGGGATCGCGGGCAACGGCCCGCTTCAGTAGATCCGCGGCTTCTTCTGGATGCCTTAGCAATGTCAGCAAGACGCCCAGATTGACCATCGCCGCGGGCGCATCGGGCGCCGCATTCAGTGCCGCGCGCAGCAACGCAAGCGCTTCGTCGTAACGCCCCTGCTCCTGCAGCAGCGTGCCGAGATTAGTGAGGGCATTGGCGTCGTTGGGCCGTACCGCCAATGCCTCGCGATATGCCGTCTGCGCCTCGCCGGCAACACCGAGCAAGCGAAGCGTGTTGCCCAGATTGTTCCAGGCATCGGCCGAATGCGGATCGCGCTGCAACGCGGCCCGCCAGGCGTCGGCCGCTTCGCCCAGTTGACCCTGCGCCTGCAACGCCGTAGCCAGTGCGAACCAGAGTTCGGCGGAGGATGCGTCGTCGGCGAGCAGACCAAGAAAGACTTCCGCCGCCTCGGCATGCCGCTCGCTCATCGCGTAAGCCTGGCCCAACGCCTCGCGATAGCGGCGATGTTCGGGACGAAGTTCAAGCGCCCTCTGCAGCCATGCAATCGCGCCGGTGGGACTACCTTCCTGCAAATCGAGCACGGCCAGCCTGAAGATCGCATCTGCGTGCGATGCGTCCTGCTCCAGCGACTCGAGATACAACTGGCGCGCAGCAGGCAAGTCACCCGCAAGATGCCTCTCGTTAGCGCGCTCGAATAGTGCGTTGTCGTGCATCGGATTCATGCAATGAGTGCCACATGCGATGGAATGCGTAGCGGGCTGTGTGGCTGGCTTCGTCGCGCATCAAGCGCCGTAGGAGCATAGCGTTCACGATGTTTCCTGCGTTTACCGTCCTTTACCGTGGCTTACGGAAGCGTTATCGCGAGATTCGAAATCGCTGCCAGACACATATCCCGTGCGCACCTTCATCGCACTCGCATTCGCTTTCCTTCACACTTGAAAGGTAGTGACGGCCGCGCTGCGAATCCGCGATGCGTGTTGCATCCGGCCGCGCGCTGCCAGGTCGATAAGGAGCCCTACGATGAGCAAGTCGATGCAAGCCGCGGTAGTTCGTGCCTTTGGCCAACCCCTCGTTCTAGAAGAAGTCGCCATCCCCACGCCGGGGCCGGGTGAACTCCTCGTGAAGATCGAAGCCTGCGGTGTCTGCCATACGGACCTGCATGCCGCGCACGGCGACTGGCCCGTGAAACCGCAACCGCCGTTCATTCCGGGGCACGAAGGCGTGGGTTATGTCGTGGGGGTTGGCCGCGGCGTCACGCACGTGAAGGAAGGCGACCGCGTCGGCATCCCCTGGCTCTATTCGGCCTGCGGTCATTGCGAACATTGTCTCGGCGGCTGGGAAACGCTGTGCGAGCAGCAGCAAAATACGGGCTATTCGGTCAACGGCGGCTTTGCGCAATATGCGAAAGCCGACGCGAACTACGTGGGCCTGTTGCCGAAGGACGTGGATTTCATCGAAGTGGCGCCGGTGCTCTGCGCGGGCGTCACGGTGTACAAGGGACTGAAGGTCACCGACACGCGCCCCGGCAACTGGGTAGTGATATCCGGCGTGGGCGGTCTCGGCCACATGGCCGTTCAATACGCGCGCGCCATGGGGTTGAACGTCGCAGCGGTGGACATTGACGATACGAAACTCGAACTGGCGAAGCGCCTCGGCGCAACCGTCACCGTCAATGCGAAGACGACGGATCCCGCGGCCTACCTCAAGAAGGAAATCGGCGGCGCACATGGCGTGCTCGTCACCGCGGTTTCTCCGATCGCTTTCTCGCAGGCGCTCGGCATGGTGCGTCGTGGCGGCACCGTGTCCCTCAATGGCCTGCCGCCCGGCGACTTTCCACTGTCGATCTTCGACATGGTGCTGAGCGGCATCACGGTGCGTGGGTCGATCGTCGGCACGCGGCTCGACCTCGAAGAGTCGCTGATGTTCGCGGCGGAAGGCAAGGTCAAGGCGACGGTCAGCACGGACAAGCTGGAGAACATCAACGACATATTCGCGCGCATGGAACGCGGCGCGATAGAGGGCCGGGTCGTGCTCGACATGGCCAGCTAACGTCAAAGCGGAGATTCTTGCCGATCGGAAACCACAAGGGCTCGCTGCGGCGAGCCCTTGTGGTTGGGGATAGCCCGCGAACAGGCGGGCCGAATGATGCCGCCGCCCGGTCAGGCGGCGACGTCGGCGCCCTTCAGCACCAGGATGTCGGGTGCCCCGGCAAGCCAGTCGTTGGCCTTTACCTTCGCGCCGAAGGCGGCATAGTGCGCGCTCTGGCGATGTGCTTCGACAGCCGCGTCGTCCGCATAGATCTCGTACACGTGGAAACCCGGCTGGCCGTCGGCGCGGCGCAGCAGGTCATAGCGCAGGTTGCCCGGTTCGTTGCGCGAAGCGGCGACCAGCTCGCGCAATGCGGCTTCGAGTTCCGCGACATGCTCAGGCCTCGGCGCGAGGCTCGCAATCAGGTACACACTCATCGTTCACTCCTTGTAGTCAACGTATTTTCCGATCGGCAAACTCAAGCCACCTTGTAGCGTTCCAGCCAGTGCGCGTACGGCGCCGGCAACGTCCACGCGGCGCGCTCCACACCCAGCTCGCGGGCCGCGTAATACGGCCAGTGCGGATTCGCGAGATGCGCGCGGCCCACCATCACCAGATCCAGCTGCTCGGTGGCCACCGAGCGCTCGGCCAGCGCCGGCGTATCGATGCCCCATGCCGAGGCCACAGGCAGCCCGGTCGCGCGGCGCACCTTCTGGGCGATCGGCGCGAGAAACGCGGGCGCCCACGGAATCTGCGCAGTGGGCGTGGAGAAGCCCACGCTCACGCTCAGCATGTCGAGCCCTTCCCGCTTGAAACCCTTAGCGAGTTCGATCGACTCGGCCAGCGTCTCTTCATCGCGGCCATCGTATTCGATCACGCCGAAGCGCGCAGTCAGCGGCAGATGCTCCGGCCAGACCTTGCGCACGGCGGCCAGCGTTTCCAGCAGGAAACGGCTGCGGTTTTCGAGGCTGCCGCCGTAAGCGTCGTCGCGCTGGTTCGAGTGCGGCGAGAAGAAGCTCTGCCCGAGGTAGCCGTGGGCAAAGTGGAGTTCGAGCCACTCGAAGCCCGCGTCGAGCGCGCGCTTCGCCGCCGCGACGAAGTCCTCGCGTACGCGGGCAATGTCGTCCAGCGTCATCGCCTTCGGCACCTTCGGCAGATGGGCGCCAAACGGAATCGCCGACGGGGCGATCGTCTGCCAGCCGCGCGGATCGCCCTCGGGAATATGGTCGTCGCCTTCCCACGGACGATTCGCGCTGGCCTTGCGGCCCGCGTGCGCGATCTGGATGCCGGGCACGGCGCCGGCGGCCTTGATGGCCGCAACGGCCGGCGCGAAGGCCTGCGCCTGCGCGTCGTTCCACAAGCCCGTGCAGCCCGGCGTGATGCGGCCTTCAGGCGAGACGGCAGTGGCTTCGACGATCACGAGGCCCGCGCCGCCGCGCGCGATCTGCGCGAGATGGACGTGGTGCCAGTCGTTGATCACGCCATCGACGGCCATGTACTGGCACATCGGCGGCACAGCGATGCGATTGCGCAGGGATACATCCTTGAGTTTGAACGGTTCGAACAATGCAGACATCTACTGCTCTCCGGGTTGGCACGGGCCGCGGCCTTCGCGACGCCCATGCCCGGTTAAGAAACGGGATTCCGGATCGGCAACGCAATGCGGCTGCGCCGCGCCGCGACGGTCGCGGCGTGTTGCCAAAGCGAATCGGAGATAAGGGCGAGACAAGACGTCTCGCCGGACGGGACTCAGGTTGGACTGCTGCGCGCACCGAAGGCTGCAAGCCGCGGCCCTTCGCCGCGCGCAGTCAGTCCAGACAGACGTCAGGCGCGACGCAGCGCCTTGAGCAACGCCTCGGCCACCGGCTCGGACGAGGCCGGATTCTGCCCCGTGATCAGCAGGCCATCGACAGCCACATGCGGCTGCCAGTCGGCGGCCTTCGTATAGCGGCCGCCGCTCGCCTTCAGCATGTCCTCGACGAGGAACGGCACGACCTCGGTGAGGCCCACGGCTGCTTCTTCCGCATTGGAAAAGCCGGTCACCGACTTCTCGGCGACGAGCGGCTTGCCGTCCGCGCCCTTCACATGCCGCAGCACCCCCGGCGCATGGCACACGGCCGCAACCGGCTTGCCGGCCGCGATCGTCTTCTCGATCAGGGCGATCGAGGCGGGATCTTCGGCCAGATCCCATAGCGGACCGTGGCCGCCCGGGTAGAACACCGCGTCGAAGTCGCCGGCATCCACATCGGCCAGGCGTTTCGTATCGGCAAGCTCCGCGCGCGCGGCCGCATCGGCTGCGAAGCGGCGCGTGGCATCGGTCTGCGCGGACGGATCATCGCTCTTCGGGTCGAGCGGCGGCTGGCCGCCCTTGGGCGAGGCGAGCGTCAACTGTGCCCCGGCATCGCGCAGCGCGTAGTACGGCGCCGCGAACTCCTCGAGCCAGAAGCCCGTCTTCTTGCCCGTGTTGCCGAGGTCCTCATGCGAGGTCAAAACGATCAGTACCTTCATCGGAATTCCTTTCTCGATGGCATCCCGGCGCTCGCGCGCCGTCGTGGGAACCGGTCCGTCACAGGTCGATTCGCAACCTATTAGACCGGTCGTCTAGTGTATCGATACATGCAGGCCCGTGCTGCGAAGGTGCGCCCGGAACGCGAGGCAGCCGGCGGCGCGCCCTTGCGCTTGTCTTACCTCATGCTGCCGGCGGCAGGCCTAGCAGGCGGCGCGTCGTCACCATGGCGGCCTCGAGCGGCCGGCCATCGCGCCGGATCTTTTCCAGCAACGTGGCGCCCAGCCACAACTCGTAGAGCGTCGCCGCCGTCCCCGCCGCGTCGCTCGCACCGGCAAGCGACCCATCCTCGTGTCCCGCCTCGATGCACGCGGCAAGCCGCGCCACGATCTGCTCGGTGCCGTGCTGCAAAACCACGCGCATCGGCTCGGACAAATCGCACACCTCGGCGCCCAGCTTCACCGCCAGGCACTTGCCGGCCGGATCGTCGGCGCATTGCGTGGAGCGCCAGTCGTCCCAGTAGCGCATCAGTTTCTCGGCTGCCGTGCCCGGCTGGCGTACCAGCAGGTCGTCCAGCCGCTCGATGTAGTCGGTGAAGTAAGACGTGAGCAGCGCTTCGCCGAACGCCTCCTTCGAGCCGAAATAATGATAGAACGAGCCCTTGGGAACGCCGGCCGCCGCCAGGATTTCGTTGAGGCCGACCGCCGAGAAGCCCTTGCCCAGCAAAATGGGCATGGCCGTGTCGAGGATGTGTTGCCGCACTTCGACGGCAGGCGTTGCATTCATGGATTGGCATGTTACAGACCGATTAGACCAGTCGTCTAGTAATCTCCCATGATCGGTAGTGGCATTGCAGCGCCCGGCGTCGACGTGTGCCGCCGGGATTTCGCATCGGAAACTCATTCGCACGAGAGGACACACATGGCGACCCGCACCCTGCTTTGTTATGGCGACTCCAACACGCACGGCACCAAGCCGCTGAACCTGCCCGGCGTGCTCGAACGCTTCGGCCCGGCCGACCGCTGGCCAGGCGTCTTGCGCACGGCGCTCGGCGACGGCTGGACCGTGGTCGAGGAAGGCCTGCCCGCGCGCACCACGGTCCACGACGACCCCATCGAAGGCCGTCACAAGAACGGGCTCGCCTATCTGCGCCCCTGCCTCGAAAGCCAGCTGCCCGTTGATGTGGTCGTCCTCATGCTCGGCACCAACGACCTCAAGGCGCGCTTTGCCGTCACGCCCGCCGACATCGCCAACTCGGTCGACGTGCTACTCGAAACGGTCGTCGCCTGTCATGCGGGCCCCGGCGGCGCGACCCCGCACGTGCTGCTGATGGCGCCCGTACCGATCGACGAAGTGGGTTTTCTGGGCGAGATCTTCACGGGCGGCGCCGCCAAGTCGCGGCTGCTCGCCCCGCTCTACGAGCGCGTAGCGGTGAAGTACGGTTCGGCGTTCCTCGACGCAGGCGACATCGTCAAGGTCAGCCCTACCGATGGCGTCCATTACGAGGCCGACCAGCATCACCACCTCGGCAAGGCCGTAGCCGAAGTCGTCCGCCAGCGCTTCGGCGCCTGAGCAGCACACAAGTTTTCCCGTTTTCCAAAGCGAAACCGCGACGCAAATGAAAAACGCCGCCGACCTGGAAGGCCGGCGGCGTTTGCCGTTCGTGCGCGCCGCGAAGCGTGGCGCACGAACGAAAGCGATGACGCTTAACGCGACATCATGTTCATGCTGACGTTGTGCATGACCCACAGCGTGCCGACGATCACGATCAGCACCGTCATCACGGTAAAGCCGAACGCGGTCACGTTCCAGCGCTGGCCCGACGACGTGTTCATGTGCAGGAAGAACACGAGGTGGACCACGATCTGCACCGCGGCCAGCACGGCGAGGCCGAGCAGCGCGGTTTCACGCGGGAAGCCGCCATGCAGGACGAGCCAGAACGAAGCGGCCGTGAGCACCACCGCCAGGATGAAACCGGCCAGATAGCCGCCGAAGCTGCCGTGGCTTTCTTCTTCGTGGATGGGATGAGCACTCATTTAGATCACGCTCGCAAGATAAACAAAGGAGAACACGCAGATCCAGACGATGTCCAGAAAGTGCCAGAAAAGGCTCAGGCACGCCAGGCGGCGAACTTCGCGCTCGCCCAGTTCCGGCGCCTTCGCCGTCTGAACCATCAGGACGATCATCCAGATCATGCCGAACGTCACGTGGATACCGTGGGTGGCCACCAGCGTGAAGAACGACGAGAGGAACGCGCTGCGTTGCGGGCCCGCGCCTTCTTCGATCAGATGCGCGAATTCATGCAGTTCGAAGTAGAGGAACGACGCGCCCAGCAGGAACGTGACGGCCAGCCAGAACAGCACCTGACCGCTGCGCTTCTTGTGCGCGCCGATCATCGCGAAACCGTACGTGATGGACGACAGCAGCAGCACTGCCGTTTCCATGGCCACGCCGGGGATGTCGAATAGATCCTTGCCCGTCGGGCCGCCTGCAAACTGGTTCTGCATCACGGCGAACACTGCGAACAGCGAGCCGAACAGAATACAGTCGGTCATCAGGTACAGCCAGAAACCGAACACCGAGTGTGACGGCGGGTGATCGTGGTGATCGTGCTCCGCCAGTGCGGCCGCACTTGTCTTCGTCAACATCAGTTGGCCTCCAGTGCTTCTTGATCCATCTGGCCACGGCGCTTGCCTTCGAACGCCTTGACCAGTGCGCGATTGCGCGCTTCTTCATCGGCCCGGACCTTGGCGGCCGGGATGTAATAGCCTTCGTTCTTCTGGAAGCTGTAGATGATCACGGTCGCGAGTATGCCGATGAAGCCGGCGATCATCATCCACCAGATGTGCCAGATGCCTGCGAAGCCCGTCACCAGCGCGAAGAAACCAACGAAGACCCCTGCGCTCGTGTTGGACGGCATGTGGATATCGGTGTACTTCGTGTTGACGACGTCCGGCGTTTCGCGGCCCGTATCCTTCAGGTGCTGGAACTCGTCGAGCTCGCTCACGTGCGGAATGACGGCGAAGTTGTACGACGGCGGCGGCGACGAGATCGCCCACTCCAGCGTACGGCCGCTGCCCCATGCATCGCCCGTCAGGTCGCGGTTTTCCGGCAGGTTGCGGTCGCGGATCGAAACGTACAGTTGCAGGAACTGGTGCACGATGCCGATCAGCACGAGCACGGCGCCGAACCAGGCGATGATCATCCACGGATGCCATGCCGGGTTGTCGTAGTGGTTCAGACGGCGGGTGGCGCCCATGAAGCCGAGCACGTACAGCGGCGTGAAGGCGACGTAGAAGCCCGTGAGCCAGAACCAGAACGCGCGCTTGCCGAGCTTTTCGTTCAGCTTGAAGCCGAACACCTTCGGGAACCAGAAGTTGAAGCCGGCCAGGTAGCCGAACAGCACGCCGCCGATGATCACGTTGTGGAAGTGAGCAATCAGGAACAGCGAGTTGTGCAGCACGAAGTCGGCGCCCGGGATCGCCATCATCACGCCGGTCATGCCGCCGATGGTGAAGGTGACCATGAAGCCGATCGTCCAGAGCACCGGCGAGGTGAACTCGAGGCGGCCGCGGTAGATCGTGAACAGCCAGTTGAAGATCTTCACGCCCGTCGGGATCGCGATGATCATCGTCATGACGCCGAAGAACGCGTTGACGTCGGCGCCCGAACCCATCGTGAAGAAGTGGTGCAGCCACACGAGGAACGAGAGCACCGTGATCGCGCACGTTGCGTACACCATGGTCTTGTAGCCGAACAGCGGCTTCTTCGCGAAGGCTGCGACGACTTCCGAGAACACGCCGAACGCCGGCAGGATCAGGATGTACACCTCGGGGTGACCCCAGGCCCAGATCAGGTTCAGGTACAGCATGGCGTTGCCGCCGCCGTCGTTGGTGAAGAAGTGCGTACCGACGTAGCGGTCGAGGCCGAGCAGCGCGAGCGTGACGGTCAGGATCGGGAACGCGGCCATGATCAGCACGTTCGTGCACAGCGCCGTCCACGTGAACACCGGCATCTTCATCAGCGTCATGCCGGGGGCACGCATCTTGATGATCGTGACGAAGAAGTTCACGCCGGTCAGCAGTGTACCCACGCCCGAGATCTGCAGAGCCCACAGGTAGTAGTCGACGCCGACGCCCGGACTGTACGCCAGCTCGGAGAGCGGCGGATACGCGAGCCAGCCGGTCTGCGCGAACTCGCCGACGACCAGCGAGATCATCAGCAGAACCGCGCCGACCGTGGTCATCCAGAACGACAGCGAGTTGAGCATCGGGAACGCGACGTCGCGTGCACCGACCTGCAGCGGCACGATGATGTTCATCAGGCCGACCATGAAGGTCATCGCCATGAAGAAGATCATGATGACGCCGTGCGCCGTGAAGATCTGGTCGTAGTGGTGCGGCGGCAGATAGCCCGGCGCGTTGTACGCCAGCGCGAGCTGGGTACGCATCATGATCGCGTCGGCGAAACCGCGCACGAGCATGATGAGGGCGAGCACGATGTACATGACGCCCAGACGCTTGTGGTCGACGCTCGTCAGCCACTCCGTCCAGAGATATTTCCACTTACCGAGGTAAGTAATGCCACCGAGCACGAACGCGCCGATGAGCGCCATGCCGATCATCGTGCCGAGAATGATCGGCTCGTGATACGGGACGGCATCCAGTGTAAGTTTTCCGAACATGCTTCGCTTACCCCTTGGTCACGCACGACGGGTCACTGAAATTCGTGACGTGGCCGTTGTTGTACTTCGCAATGATGTTGTTGAAGAGCTTCGGATCGACCGTCGAGAAGTACTGAACCGGTGCCTTCTCGGTCGGTTGGGCGACCGTTGCGTATTCATCCATCGAAAGCTGCGTCGAGGACGCCTTCACCTTCTGGACCCATGCGTCGAAATCCTGCTGGCTCGTGGCGATCGTGCGGAACTTCATGTCCGAGAAGCCCTTGCCGCTGAAGTTCGCCGAGAGGCCGGCATAGTCGCCCGCCTGGTCCGCGATCAGGTGCACGCGCGTCTGCATGCCGGCCATCGCGTAGACCTGGGTACCGAGCTGCGGGATGAAGAACGAGTTCATCACCGAATCCGACGTGATGCTGAAGTTCACGGGCGTACCCACCGGCACGGCCAGCTGGTTCACCGAGGCAATGCCCAGATCCGGGTAGATGAAGAGCCACTTCCAGTCCAGCGCGACCACTTCGACGTTGATCGGCTTGACGTTCGATTCAAGCGGTTTGTAAGGATCGAGCTCGTGCGTGGTTTTCCACGTGAGCACGCCGAGGAACAGGATGATCAGCGTGGGGATCGTCCAGACCACCACTTCGATGGCGGTCGAGTGCGACCACTTCGGTGCGTAGGTGGCGCTGCGGTTCGACGCGCGGTAGCGGTACGCGAACCAGAGCGTCAGCACGATCACGGGAATCACCACGATCAGCATCGCCCACGTCGAAGTCGCAATCAGCTCCTTCTCGGCCAGCCCGACGCTTCCCTTCGGGTCGAGGACTTCCAGGTTGCTGCAACCGGAAAGACACGCGGCCAATCCGGCTCCAACGGGAAGCAATAACCTTTTCAAGGTTGTTCTTTTCATCACGTTTGCCTGAATTTCATTCATTGAGTGGTTCCGGGCAGCTTCCCCTGACGTCCAGCAAAGGAAGCGCGCCCGCATCATACAGCCGCTTTGATCGTTGACAAGCAATGAATGTGGAAAATGATCTTTGCCGAAACGGAACTGAGACACTTTGTCGCACACGTTCGCCGCGTGCTGTCGCACTCGTGGCGAGCGTCTGCGCATCTGGCCCTGCTCCGTTTCGCCGCCAATCCCGCCGCGGCTTTTTTCGAAACGCCCTGCTATTCGAAACCTTTCTACACGCGCGCGCGCCGCGCCGCATCTTGCAATACGGGACGGCGCGCGTGCGCGGTCAAACCTGGGTGATCATGTCGGCGAACGCTGCGCGTGAACATCCGCGCTGGTACGCACTGCCTCGGCAGATGCGGCCTCGTCCGTCGGCTGCTTCGAGCGACTGGCCTGCGCGACGAGATTCGCCGCCGACAGTTCGATCGCATCGGTGAAGGGCTTCGGATACAGGCCCATTCCCAGCACCAGCGCCGAAAGCGAAACGAAGATCAGCAGCTCGCGGCCGCCGATGTCGGCCAGCTTCGCCACGCTCTTGTTCGCTACTGCGCCGAAGATCACGCGCTTGTACATCCACAGGGTGTACGCAGCGCTCAGAATGACGGTCGTCGCGGCCAGCGCGCCGATCCAGAAGTTCACGCGAATGGCGCCCATGATGACCATGAACTCGCCCACGAAGCCCGACGTACCGGGCAGGCCCACGTTGGCCATGGCGAACAGCATGAAGAACGCGGCGTAGCGCGGCATGGTGTTGACCACGCCGCCGTAAGCGTCGATCGAGCGCGTCTTCGTGCGGTCGAACAGCATGCCGGCGGCGAGCAGCAGGCCGCCCGAGACGAAACCGTACGAGATCATCTGCACGATCGCGCCTTCGGTGCCGATCTGGTTGAAGAGGAAGAGACCGAGCGTGACGAGGCCCATGTGAGCCACCGTCGAGTACGCGAGCATCTTGGTCATCTCGGTCTGCGCCAGCGCGAGCAGGCTGCCCCACACCACGGCGACGAGCGAGAGCGCGATGATGACCGGCGCGAAGAAGTGCGCGGCGTCCGGCGTGACCGGCAGCGTGAAGCGCAGGAAACCGTAGCCGCCCAGCTTGAGCATGGCGAGCATGACGGTCGCGCCCGTCGGCGCTTCGAGGTTCACGTCGGGCAGCCAGGTGTGCAGCGGCCACATCGGCACCTTCACGCCAAAGGCTGCGAAGAAGCCGATGAAGACGAAGATCTGCGGCACGAGGCCGAGCTTCAGGTTGTGCCAGGCGGCCATGTCGAAGGTGTGCGACTGGCTGTAGAGGTACAGCATCGACACCAGCATCAGCAGCGAGCCGCCGAACGAGAAGAAGAAGAACTTCACGGCCGCGTGGATGCGGTGCGTGTGGCCCCACACGCCGATCAGCAGGTACAGCGGGATCAGCGTGGCTTCGAAGAACACGAAGAACAGCATGCCGTCCGTCGCCGCGAAGGTCCCGACCATCAACCCCGAGAGGATCAGGAACGCGCCAAAGAACTGGGCGACGCGCACGGTGATCGAGTTCCACGAGGCAATCACGATCACGAGCGTGGTGAACGCCGTCAGCACGACCAGCCACAGCGAAATGCCATCGATCCCGAGGCGCCATGCCACGCCGAAGTCGGGCAGCCAGTTGCGGAACACCACGAACTGCATGCCGGCGACGGTGTTGTCGAAGCCGGCGATCAGCGGCAGAGTCAGCAGCAGGCCCACAACGGCGCCGACGAGCGCGACCCAGCGCGCGCGTTGCGCATGGCCGGATCCCACGCGTAGCACGACCACGCCGAACAGGATCGGAATCCAGATCGCCAGACTCAAGAACGGGACGGATTGCATTTCACAAGACCTTAAAAACGCCTGGCACACAGCGCCACATACGCGCCTCAAGGCGCGAAAGAATATTGAAAGATTGTCGCGGAATGAAATTCGAGCCGGGTCGCATGTAATTTATTTGTCAGCTTTTCGGCGAAGAACGACACACGCTCAAGGGTTAACGAGGGTAAATGGAATATAGAGGTTTTGCAGCGCAACAATACAGGACAGATCGCGACTTCTTTCAAGCCATTGTTTTTGATAAACTTTTTTGAGGTACATCAAGCGACAAATCATCGCTTGCTCAACCTTTTTGACAAAAAAACCGGGGCTCCGGGGTCGCCTGGCACACGTCGGCGACCCAGTCGGCCATTTGCCGCGGCCCGAATAATACCCTACATGTTTCTTTCGCTTCAATAACTTAACCGGCTGGATGCGAGATCCAGGACGGGCCCGCAGCACCGGAGTCCAACGAAAAAAGGCCCCGGCCGTGCGGGCCGGGGCCAAAACTCTCACTATGCGCCAGGGACTCCTGCTCTACGCATGGTGGCAATGTAGCCCCTTCCGTCCCCGGAATTAAGCACCCTGCGTGCAAGAGTCCCTTCCGGACTTCGTCACCTCTCCTTCCCCGCATCGCTTATCTCGGTCCCGATAGAATATTTAAATGAGAATCATTTGCATTTGAATACAGAATGCCCCATCATGGAGCCCACGCCGGCCACCGCGGCACCCGACGACGCACCCACTCAGGCCGCGAGGAGGTTCCATGCACTACATCGCCCCGTTCAACCGAAACGACACCCTGCTCGACGACTCGTTCGCCCAGCATCCGGACAGCGCCGAGCAGACGGTCCTGCGCGCGGTCCGCACCTGGCTGCGCCCGCACTGCGACGCCTACGGCAAGGAGGAAAGCTGGCGCGGCGTGCTGGCCGAAGCCGGCCTCGCCGTCGATGGCATCGGCCACTTCGACCTGCTGATGGGCACGCTGTGCCGCGCCGCCTCGCGCCCGCTCGACACCCGCTGCCGCTGCGCCTCGGAGCTCGCCACCGACGAAGCTTCGCTCCTGCGCACGCTCGCGCTCCTGCAATCGACGCGCAGCGAAGCCGCCGTGCAGCTGCTCAACGACTGGCTGCCGATGCCGAGCGTCTCGGGCATGCTCAAGTCGGCGCGCTGGTTCGCCATCGCGCTGCTCGACGCGGGGCTGCGTCTGAGCGAGCGGCCGCGTCGCGTGACTTATATGCACTGATATATGCACTGATGCGCTGAACGACGTGTACCGGGCGGCCCGGCGCGGTCGCATGGCGTGCGCGGAAGCGCCATCGCACCGGGGCATGAGCAAATTACGAAAAACGATTTGGGCGCGGCGCTCGCCGCCGTTAGCATGCCGGGTTTAGCTGCCTCACCCGCTTCTTTCCGCTATTGCCCGCTTTCGCATGTCCGCCTCCGCCGCTTCCCCTTCTGGCCCTCGCGCGCTGATCCGTTCGGCCGCCGATGTCTCGCAACTCGTCAACGCGGGCGCCGCGCGCGGCAGCAACGCACGCATCGTCGTCGCGATCGCGCTGGGCGGCGTGTTCCTCGACGCCTACGACCTGGGCGCACTGGCCTTCGGCCTCAAGGACGTCGCCCGCGAATTCTCGCTGACCCCGGCCGGCACCGGCCTGGTGGCGTCGGCCATCACCTTCGGCGCGATCGTCGGCGCATTCCTCGGCGGTTTTCTCACCGACCGCATCGGCCGCTATCGCGTGTTCATGGCCGACATGTTCTTCTTCGTCGTGGCCGCGATCGCCTGCGCGCTCGCGCCCAACGCCTGGGTGCTGGGCGGCGCGCGCTTCGTGATGGGGCTCGGCGTGGGCATCGACCTGCCCGTGGCGATGGCGTTCCTCGCCGAGTTCTCGCGCCTCGCAGGCCGCGGCAACAAGGCCGCACGCGTCGCCATGTGGTGCCCGGTCTGGTATGCGGCGATCAGCGTCTCCTACCTGCTCGTACTCGCGCTCTTTGCCACGCTGCCCGCCTCGCACTCGCACCTGCTGTGGCGGCTCACGCTCGGCTTCGGCGCCGTTCCGGCGCTCGCCATCATCGCCATTCGCAGCCGCTACATCAGCGAATCGCCGATCTGGGCGGCGAACCAGGGCGACCTCGCCGGTGCGGCCCGCATCCTCAAGCGCTCGTACGGCATCGACGCCGAGGTCGCACCCGATGCGCCCGCGCACGCGACGGGACCGGCCCATCGCGCCGCATCGTTCAGGAATTACGGCGCGCTGCTGCGCGGCGTCTACCGGCGCCGCACTG
Organism: Paraburkholderia sp. J12; assembly: GCF_905220215.1. Taxonomy (NCBI): domain Bacteria; kingdom Pseudomonadati; phylum Pseudomonadota; class Betaproteobacteria; order Burkholderiales; family Burkholderiaceae; genus Paraburkholderia; species Paraburkholderia sp. J12. The sequence goes on along the minus strand of NZ_CAJMZC010000012.1, from coordinate 165,367 downwards.
TGCTCGCTACCGTGACCGGCGTGGCGTCGTCGTTCGCCTATAACGCCGTGGCCTTCGGGCTGCCCATGATCATCTCGAGCTTTCTCGCGCAGTCGATGCTCACCACCATCCTCGCCTCGCTCTTCCTCAACCTGGGCTTTGCCTTCGTCGGCGGACTGATCTCCGTGCGCACGGTGCCGCGCCTCGGGGCCTGGAAGCTGACCGTGTGGGGCTACGCGATCCAGTTCGTGGCGCTCGTCGGACTTGCGATCGTCGGCAAGCCTTCGGCGACCGTGGCGGTCGCGAGCGCCGTTGCCTTGCTCGCCGCGTTCCTGTTCGGCCAGGGCATCGGCCCGGGCTCGCACACCATGACCTTCGCTTCGCTCGCCTATCCCACGTCGCTGCGCGGCGTGGGCGTGGGTCTGAACCAGACCCTCATGCGCGCGAGCTCCACCGTCTCGCTGTTCCTGTTCCCCGTGCTCTCCGCCGCGCTCGGCACGCGGGTCTTCTGGATCATCGCCATCGCGCCGCTGTGCGGGCTCGCGGCACTGCTTGCCGTGCGCTGGGAACCCTCGGGCTACGACGTCGATGCGGAGGACTTCGGCACGGTTGCGACGGCAGGCAGCCACGGCGTTGCCGCGCGGGATATCGCCGCCGTTCAGTAACGTTCAGTAACGCCGTCTCGCACCGGCGACGACGCGGCAAAGTGATCTGCATTCCTTATCGAATCTCAGCGCTTGCCTGACCGTTCTCTCAGGAAGCGCCGCACCGCCCGTGCGATCACCGGGTATTGCTCGCCGGGCACGGCAAAGAGCACCAGCGCGCAAACCGCCAGCACGCCGCAGAACAGAAACGTGCCGCGATAGCCGAAGGCCTGCACGAGCAGGCCGGAAAGCACACCCGAAAGAATCGACCCCAGCCGCGCCGCGTTGAAGAACAGCGCCGTGGCGCGGCCCGGCGACTCGGGCATGAGATCCTGCACGTAGGTCATGCCGAGGCACGACGTGACGGCCACCACAAATGCGTTGAGCATCTGCATGGGGATCAGCGCATTCACGCCGGGCGCCACCGACATCGCCACGAAATACACGGCGTGCACGGTCGCGCAGGCGGCCAGCCAGCGCGGCTTGTTGAGCACGGACGCGCGCGCGCCGAGCGCGAGCATCATCGGAATCTCCATGAACGCGCCGAGGCCCAGCATGATGGATACGTCGAGCCGCGTGCCATGCAGCCCGTGCACGATATAGAGCGGCAGCACGATCATCGTCGCATTCGCCGCGAGGCCGATCAGCGTGAGCGCCACCACCGCGCGCATGATGTCCTGCGACGACACCTCGGGCATCGGCATCCGCAGCTTCGACGCGGGGCGCACACCGGCCCGCCCCGGCATGTGGCCCGGTTCGACTTCGGCCTGCGTGAGCGGCTGGCCCTCGTACTGCGCGTCGTCGTCCCGATCCACCTGCCCTGCCGTGGGGCGCGGCGCCAGATGCTGCGTGGCGTGCTCGTCGAGGCGCGGCTCGCGCATGCGCCAGACGATCGTAGCGCACGCGGCGAAGCTCGCCGCCGCGAACAGAAAGAGGCCATAGAACCCCGCCGCCGCGAGCACGAGCGCGCCGACCGCCGGCCCGAACACCCACGCCGCCGAAAGGATCGTGCGCAAGGTTGCGCTCGCAAAGGTCCGCTCGGCATGATCGGCGGCGGGCAGCGCCGCGCGGCTGAACGAGAACACGAGCGAGAGCGCGCAACCGCCCGCCCCGATGAACGCGATGCCGACCGCGAGCAGCAGCCGGTAGTCGCGCACGACGCACAGGCACAGATAGCCGAGCGTCGCCGCGCACAGCGAAACGAGCAGCAGCAGCCGGTGCTTGCCGGTCGCATCGCTGAAGCGCCCGGCGGCCGTGCTCGCGATCACGCCGCTCGTGGCGATGGCGGTCATGAAGATACCGAGCCTGAGCGGCGACATGCCGGCACGTTCGACGCCGAAGAGCGAGAGATACGGAGCGGTGAAGGACATGGCCACGCCCAGCATGAGCGTGGCACCGGCGAGCGGCAGGAAACCTGGGATACGCAGAAGACCGGCAAAGCGCGAGTAGTTGAGCACGGCGCGACTTGTAGTGACGGGGGTGGGCCGGCAACGCGCGTTGTGCCGCGTGAGGGCCGTATCGGAGCCGATTATCGGTTGGAATCGCGCGCTCGCGCAAGGAAGCCGGCCAGGCAATCAGCATCTGAGCGATGGGACGTGCTTGTGCGCGGATTGGAAACGCGGCAGCAGGTTTTCCACAGATTTTGTTGAGAGCCCTGTGGGTAACGCCTGGACAGCCGACCCAAGTCGTTGATGGAAAAGATTTTGTTCGGCACAGTCACGCGCGGAGCAGCGCAGGCCGGAAGGACGTTAACAGACGTTGCCCAAGCCCCGGCGCTAGCCGAATTACCTGGTAGAGCGAAGCAATTTCAGACTGCGGGACAAAGAAATTGTCCGGTGAAGCAAACGCAGCGACGACCATTTATCCACAGTTTCGGTGGAGAGCCCTGTGGGCAAGTTCGGGACAGCGCAGTCAACCCTCTGATCTCAAAAGGAGTTTCCGCTCGATGCCGCACAAGACGCAGCGTGCGGACAGCACGAGGCTTGTCCACAGATTTCTGGGATAAGCCTGTTGATAACCTCGCGGCAACGGCTCCAACTCCTTGATCGGACGGTAACTTTACTGGCTGACCCGGCGCCGCTCCGCTGGAGCTCACCGCGGGTTTCCCATCGGCAACCCGCGGCTTTCACGCCGTGCTCAGGCCAGATCCAGGGCGCCGGTAAGATCGCCCGGCGGCGTCTGCCCGCGCGCGACGAACGCGCGATCGCGGGCTGCCACCGCATCGAGCGGCGTCAATCCGTGGACACGCGTGATGAAGCGCAGGATCGACGTAGTGTCGTACATCGTGCGATCGACGTAGCCCTTCTTCGCGAACGGCGCGATCACGAGCGCGGGCACGCGCGAGCCCGGGCCCCAGCGGTCGCCGATGGGCGGCGCGACCGGATCCCACCAGCCGCCGTTCTCGTCGTGCGTCATCACGATCACGGTGTTCGCCCATGCCGGACTGCGCTGCAGGTGTTCGATCACCGCAGCCACGTGACGGTCGCCCGATTCGACGTCCGCGTAGCCGGCGTGCATGTTGAGGTTGCCCTGCGGCTTGTAGAACGTCACGGCCGGGAGCCGTCCCGCATCGATGTCCGCAAGCAGGCGGTTGGTCGCCGGATCGTCGCCGAGACCCGCGTCGCGCAGATGGCGAGCGCGGGCCGCCGTGCCGGGCGCGAAGCTCGCGAAGTAATTGAACGGCTGATGGTGGTACTGGAAATCGGGCACCGCGCCGGTGTCGCGGTGGTCGAGCGCATACTGCCAGGCGCCGCTATACCAGGCCCAGTCGATGCCCTTCGCCGAAAGCCGGTCGCCGATCGTGGCGAACGTCTGCGGCGGCAGCACGCGCGGATCGGAAGGGTCGGCGAGCGCCGGATTGCCGTCCTCGGGAGGACGCACGCTGCTCGGTTGATACGGCGGCGCCATCGTGTTCACCGCGTAGCCGTCGGGCGTAAAGAGGCCGTCGCGCACGAACTTCGGCGGCCCGTCGAGCGCCGATGCCGGGCTGTCCGGCGCCAGTTTCAGGCGCGTGCCGAGCGGATCGTCGCCCTCCACCACGGAAACGAGATTCTTCGCGGGACCGTTCTGGATATCGGCGACATACGGCGCCGCGCCCGAGATCAGGAAGATGTGGTTCAGCCAGGACCCGCCGAAGGCCGCCATGAAGAAGTTGTCGCACAGCGTGTACTGCTGGGCGAGTCCCCAGAGGCGCAGGGTCTGCGCGGAGTTCTCGTAGTAGCCCATCACCAGGCCGCCCGAGTCGCCCCAGGCCGCGAACTGATCATTGCGGCCCGCATTGATCTGCATCTGGTTCTGGTAAAAACGGTGAATCAGATCGCGCGTGATGATTCCGTTCGGCAACGGCTGGCCCTGCGTGTCCACGATACGAAACGGCTGGTTAGGCAGCCCGGCGATCGCCTTTTCGCCGATCATGTAGCGCTTGCCGTCGAGTTCCTGCGCCTGTGGCACGAGCCCGCCCCAGATCTTCGGCAACTGCGTGAGCGGTGTCTTGCCGTCGCGGTCGAGCTGCGTGTAGCGCTCGGCACTCACGCTCGCCAGCGGAGACTGCACGCCGGGGAAGCCGCCGTACAGATTGACGAAGCTGCGGTTCTCCGCGTAGATCACGACGATATGGCGCACCTGATCGCGCAGCGCCGCATCGACGCGCGCATCGGCGCCGCCGCGCGGCGCCCCTGCCGCGTTCGGTTCGGAGGTCTGGCAGCCGCCGAGCGCGAGCCCCACGCCCACCGCGGCGATGCCGGTGAGAACGCGGCGGCGCGCGGGGTCGTCGGGACCAGCAGGCCCCGCCAGGTCGAACTGCGCATCGAGGGCCGGGGCCTCGCTCGGATTCTCGGGCGGCGTGTCGTTCTGCTTCATCGGGCCTCTCTCCTTCTCGTCTCGGGACGGATCGCTCGCGGCGCGCTGCGGTTCACGAGAGAGGAGCATACCGTGTCCCCCCGCACCGAGACAGGCCGGGGGCAGGATGCTTGTGTGAAATTTTCGAGGCGACTGGCTGGCGAATACGTCAGCCAGAACGCATGGCGCGCGCCGTCGCTCAGGGTTCGCGCGCCGCGGGCGGCACAGTGCCTGGCGCACCGGACTGAGGCTGGGCCTGCGCGAGCGTCTGGGCCGGCCGCATTTCCGGCACGTGGCCGTCGAGCGGCGGCCGCGGCACGGCCGGCAAGCTCGCGCGTTCGCCGCGCGGCACGCCGGCGTCGTCGGTCCATTGCGGATCGGGAATCTCGCCGAAGACCTGACGCAAACGCGTGCCCCAGGTGTTGTGAATCATCTCGAAGTAATCGTTCGACTGGTCGAGCGAGGCGTAGCGCGTGACGCGCAGCGAATCGCACTCATAGACGAGCAGATCGAGCGGCAGCCCCACCGAGAGATTCGAGCGCAGCGTGGAATCCATCGAAATCAGCGCGCACTTCGCCGCTTCGTCGAGCGGCGTATGCGGGGTCAGCACGCGGTCGATGATCGGCTTGCCGTATTTGGATTCGCCGATCTGGAAGTACGGATTGACACTCGACGTTTCGATGAAGTTGCCGGCCGCGTAGATCTGGAACAGCCGCATCGGCTGGCCGCGCAGCTGGCCGCCCAGGATGAAGCTGCAGTTGAATTCGATATTGAAACTCTTGAGCGCTTCGGCGTCGCGCCGATGCACTTCGCGCACCGCCTCGCCGACGATGCGCGCGGCTTCGACCATCGTCGGTGCATTCCAGAGCGTGGGGCGCGCGCCGTCCTGCGGCTCGGTGAGCACGTGCAGCGTGGCCTGCGTGATCGCGAGATTGCCGGCCACGAGCAGCACCAGCACCCGCTCGCCGGGATCCTCGAACACCGTCATCTTGCGCGACGTGCTGATGTGATCGACCCCCGCGTTCGTGCGCGTATCCGAGAGGAACACGAGCCCTTCCTCCACCGCCATCCCTACGCAATACGTCATGCGACTCCTCCGCCCCGCCTCAGCGCGCTTTCGTTTCCCATGCGAAACGTCGCGCCATTATCGTCCTTCCAGGGGTTTCCGATGTTAAATCTGGAAAACTATTGTTGCGACGCCTGCACGTTCACCTCCACGCTTACGTCCATGGTTTCGCCCATGCCGCCTACGCGCCGCCCGCGTATCGGCGCCGCCGCCTCGTAATCGCGCCCCACCGCGATCCGGCAATATTTTTCGCTTGCGAAACAGGCATGCGTGACGTCGACCGTCACCCAACCGTTGTCGATCCAGACGTCCACCCACGCATGGCTCGCCATTTCCGGCACGTCGCCCGGATCGATATAGCCGCTCACGTAGCGCGCCGGCACCCCGCGCGCCCGGCACAGCGCGAGCATCACGTGCGCGTGGTCCTGGCACACGCCGCGGCCGAGAGCAAACGCATCGGCGGCCGAGTGGGTCACGTCCGTCACGCCGGCTTCGTAGCGGATGCGCTCGGTCACGCGCGCCGCCGTGTCGAGCAGGCCGGCCGCGTCGTCGAGCGAGCGCAGGCTCTGCGCGAAGTCCGCCAGTGCCGCATCGGCTTCGGTCAGCCGGGTCGGCGAGGTGAAGTGCTGCATCGGTATCGGCCCCTCGCCCTCGGGCAAACGCCCGTCGGGCAGCGCCACGGTTTCCACTTCGCCGCGCACGCGCAGGCGGATTTCCTTGTGCGGGCGGGTCAGCACGAGCGTCATCAGCGCATTGCCGTAGGCGTCGCGGCCCGCGTCGAGCTTGCCGGGCGCATCCACGAGCCACTGCGTGACGATCTGCGCGGGTGTGGTGAGCGGCGAGAGCCGCAGTTGCTGGATCGAGTAGTGCACCGGCGCTTCGTAGCGATAAACGGTGTCGTGGCGAATCGCGAGTTGCATAACGAAGAGTCCTCTGGATGCTGTGTGGATGGAACGGCCCGGCCCCGGGCAAATGCATGGGAACAAATGCGCGCGAGTACGCCCAGGCGCGCGCAAGGGCCGCTATCCGACCGGCATCATCAGGTAAGTGCGCGCGACCTGGTTGCCCAGTTCGTATACGCGTGCGAGGAACTGCGTGAGAAACGTATGCACGCCAACCGAAAAGATCTGCCGCAGGTCGGCATAGAGCAGTTCGGCGCGCAGCTTGCCCGCGGTGCGCTCCACTTCGCGCGAAGCATCCGTGCGCAGCATGGCGAGGTTCGCGCAGACGCCGTCGATGGAAGCCAGCAGCGAGCGCGGCATCTGCTGGTTCAGGATCAGCAGCTCGACTACGCGCGCGGGCGTCACTACGTCGCGATAGACCTTGCGATAGATCTCGAGCGCGGAGACGGAACTGAGAATCGAAGTCCAGTAGTAAAAGTCTTCGAGCTGCCGCGCCGCCGAGCGCGAATCGGCCTGGTCCACTTCCACGAAGCGCACGTCGAGAATCCGCGCCGTGTTGTCCGCGCGTTCGAGGAAGGTGCCCAGTTGCGTGAAGAACAGCGCATCGTCCTGCAGCGCCGTACCGAGCGTCACGCCGCGCGAGAGATGCGAGCGGAACTTCACCCACTCGAACAACGTTTCGGGGTGCGTAGCAAGTTCGTCGCCGCGCAGGCGTTCGGCGAACTGCAGCCACGATTCGTTGATGGTCTCCCACCATTCCGTCGTGAGCGTGCCGCGCACCGCGCGGGCATTCTCGCGCGCCGCCTGCAGGCACGAATAGATACTGGAAGGGTTGGTCGGATCGGCGACGAGGAACTGCAGCACGTTCGAGCTGGTTATCTCTTCGTGGCGCGCGTCGAAGGCAGGTTCGAGCTCGGAAATGCGCAGTACGGCGCGATGCGTGCGTGCCTCGCTGTCCGTACTGCCCGGCAGCAGCAGCGCCCTCATGTTGATATCGAGCATGCGCGCGGTATTCTCGGCCCGCTCCATATAGCGGGCCATCCAGAACAGGTGATCGGCGGTGCGGCTCAGCATGGTCGCTCCTGTGCTTGTCGAGGTTGCGCGTGTGAAATCATTCGAGCACCCAGGTATCTTTGGTCCCACCACCCTGCGAAGAATTGACGACGAGCGAGCCCTCCTTCAGCGCAACGCGCGTAAGCCCCCCGGCCGCCATCTGGATCTTCTTGCCCGACAGCACGAATGGGCGCAGATCGATATGGCGCGGCGCAATGCCCGCTTCGACAAAGGTCGGACAGGCCGAGAGCGACAGCGTGGGTTGCGAAATGTAATTGCTGGGGCGCGCGATGAGCTGCTCGCGAAACGCCTCGATTTCCTCGCGCGTGGAGGCCGGTCCCACGAGCATGCCGTAGCCGCCCGCGCCGTGCACTTCCTTGACGACGAGCTCCGGCAGATGCGCGAGCGTATAGGCGAGATCGTCGGGGCGCCGGCATTGCCACGTCGGCACGTTGTTGAGGATCGGCTTCTCGCCCAGGTAGAACGCGATCATGTCGGGCACGTAGGGGTAGATCGACTTGTCGTCGGCCACGCCCGTGCCCATTGCGTTCGCGAGCACCACGCGGCCCGCGCGATACGCCGTGAGCAAACCCGGCACGCCGAGCGCGGAATCGCCGCGAAACGCGAGCGGGTCGAGAAAGTCGTCGTCCACGCGCCGGTAGATCACGTCCACGCGGCGCGGCCCCTGGGTCGTGCGCATGAAAACGTAGTTGTCGTCCACGAAGAGGTCTTTGCCCTCCACGAGTTCGACGCCCATCTGCTGCGCGAGGAAGGTGTGCTCGAAGTACGCCGAGTTGTACATGCCCGGCGTGAGCAGCACGACCACGGGATCGTCCACGCCGTCGGGCGCCACCGAGCGCAACGTGTCGAGCAGCAGGTCCGGATAGTGCGCGACGGGCGCGACCTTGTGCTGGACGAACAGCTCGGGAAAGAGCCGCATCATCATCTTGCGGTTTTCGAGCATGTACGAGACGCCGGACGGCACGCGCAGATTGTCTTCGAGCACGTAGAACGCGCCGTCGCGTCCGTCACGCACGATGTCGATACCGGCGATGTGCGCATAGATCCCGAGCGGCAGATCGATGCCCTGCATCTCGGGCCGGTACTGCGCATTCGTATAGACCTGCTCCGGCGGAATCACGCCGGCCCGTACGATGTTGCGATCGTGATAGACGTCGTGGAGGAACAGGTTGAGGGCCCGCACCCGCTGGCGTAAACCGGCTTCCAGCAGGCTCCACTCGTCGGCGGGAATGACGCGGGGTATCAGGTCGAACGGAATGAGGCGTTCGGTGCCCGACAGGTCGCCATTGACAGCGAACGTGATGCCGACCCGCCTGAACAGCAGGTCCGCCTCCGTGCGCTTGCGCGCCATCGTCTCGCCAGTCTGGCGGTCCAGCCAGCGCTGGAACCGCTCGTAATGAGGGCGCGCCGCGCCCTCCTCGCGCATCTCGTCATAGACTTGCATCGGCTTGTTCTCGCGCGTATAGGCAGCCGCGACTCACGTTTCGTCACATGAATTGCGACGTCGTGTTGCGGTTATGCCTGAAAAGCAAGTGATATGCCATCTCCGGCTACGAATTCTGCGCATGAATGGTGCAATGCCGATGACGATTATGCGCCCCGTCAGCGCGCGGCGGAACATTCGCGCGACGCCCGCCTCAATCTGGTGCAAACCGCGCGTGGGCCCTGCAATACGTGGGCACGATGCCTGCGCTTGCCCGCGATGCTGTATAGCGGCCGGCCCGCGAACAAGGTCTTCTCATGCACGAACGTAGCGCGACCACCAGGACTCGGCGTAGCCGGTATGCCCGGTGCATGGTCTGGATCGCGCTGCTGGCCCTGAGCGCATGCGCCGCCGACGATCCACCGATGCCTGCACCAATCGATACCGTAAGCACAGGCGTTCCGCACACCACCATCGCCGTCGTGCAGCGGGACTGGCACACGGACGTGTGCCTGCGCACCCGCGACGCCGATGCCTGGACGCTCGCACTCGCGCACGGCTTCGACGGCGCGACCACACTGTGCTTCGGCTTCGGCGAACGGCAGTACGTGGTCGAGCGCAAGCACGATCCGCTCACCATGCTCGGCGCGCTGTTGCCGAGCCGCGCGGCAATTCTCATGACCGTGCTGCGCGCGGCACCCGAAGCAGCGTTTGGTAAGGAAAACGTCATGGAGGCGCCGGTGTCGGCTGCGGGCCTCGATGGCCTGCAACGTTTCCTGCGCGATTCGATCGAGACGGACAGCGCGAACGACCCGCTGCGTCTTGCAGATGGCCCCTATCCCGGCAGTCTCTATTTCGCGGCGACCGGGACCTACGACGCGCTGCACACCTGCAATACCTGGACGGCGCGTGCATTGCGCTCGGCGGGTCTCGCGAGCGTGGCGGACACCGTATTTGCGGGACATTTGATGGATGAAGCGCGTGCTGCCGTGGCACGCGCGCCCGACGCCGGCCCCTAGCCTCCTACCGGTTCTGGCTAATGCATGTCGATGCGGGCGCACCCATCCGGGCGCTGCCCGTCACTCCCTCGCCAGAAAAATCAACACGGTGTCGTGCAGGTCGTGCCCGGCGGCACGGTAATAGAAGACTGCGGCACCACCACCGTTTCTCGCTGCGGCGGGCTCGGGTCGCTGCTGCTGAACGATAGACAACCCGCCAGCGTGAGCGGCAAAACGAGGGCTATGAGTCTCAAGCGTTGCATGACTTCTCTCCCGGATCGGCTGAAGCGGCCGCCACGTAAATTGCGTGACGGCATCCCTTCAGGGGAGCAAGCCGGATGCCGCTCAGGTCAGAAGAATGGAGCGCGCCGCCCGGGCGCGTTGCGACATTAACGTGACGGTGCGGCCCGCTCGCCATTGCCCGGCGAAGTCAGGCCCGTGCGTTCCTGGGCGCCCCACTTGCGACGGCCCAGCAGGAAATGCAGCCAGCCCATCGCCGCGCCCGTATGACGCATGAGCTGAAACGAGAACGGCTCGAAGACCGCGGCGAGAAACGCCATGCCGAAGCTCGAACTCGCCCTGTCGCCGCTCCATTTCCGGTACAGATGAACCGAATACAGATGGAACGCGAGGTCGATGACGATCTTGCCGACGATCACGCCCAGCACCGGCAGCACGATCGTGAAGCGCCCGTCGAACAGAAACCCCAGCAGCAGCGCGAAGGCCGTGAGCCCGTAGATGGGCTGAACCGTATCGAACGCCTTGACCGGCAGCATCATCAGTCCCAGCTTGCCGTAGCGCCGGTTGCCCGTCATGTCGCGATACCAGTACTGCGTCTGCAGGAAACCCGCGAACCAGCGGCGGCGCTGGCGCAGGAAGCTCGTGAGTGTGCCCGGCGCGTCGGTGCGCGCGCGAGCCGTGCCGATCACGCGCACGTCCCAGCCGAGGCCCTCGCGGGCCGAGTAGCGGCGCAGGCGGTGAATCAGTTCGTAGTCTTCCACGAGACAGCGCGGATCGAAGCCGCCCACGGCCATCACCGCGTCGCGCCTGAAGCACGCAAAGGCGCCCGAGACGAGCAGCAGGCTGTCCGCACGCATCCAGGCGAAGCGCGAGATGAAGTTGCGGATGTACTCGTAGGTCTGGAACCACTGGAAAAAGCGGCCGGACAGCGACGTATTGCACACGGGCGTGAGCAAGCCCGCCGCCGCCACGAGCCCGCGCTCGCTGCCGAATGCGCGGGCCATGGCCGCGCAGGCATCTACTTCGAGCAACGTATCGGCATCGACGGTCATCAGCGTGTCGGTATCGATGGCGAGAAGCGCCACGTTCAGCGCGCGCGCCTTGCCGCCGTGCGGCAGCTTCAGCCAGCGCAGGTTCGGATACTGCGTGGAGGGCGCGCTCAACTGTCCTTCGCCCGGGTCGGCGAGGCCGTAGCGTTCGACGAGCAGGGCCGCCGTGCCGTCGGTCGAGCCGTCGTCGGCAATCACGATCTGTTGCGGCGGCAAGCTCTGCGCGAAAAGGGCATCGAGCGTAATGGGCAGCACGGCCGCTTCGTTGTGCGCGGCCACGATCACGCCGAGCGTGGGCAACCGGCCGTCGCCGGCCGCGGGGGGGCTCATGGCGGCAACCGGCGGCCGGAGCAGCACGGCCGCTTTCCACGCGACGAACAGCAGCAGCAGCGTGTCGTAGACGACATAGGCAATGCCCGTTGACCACGCAACCACGCCTTGCAGAAAGAACGCGCGTGCAAACAGCACGAACCAGAGCGCCATGACACCCAGGTGGATCACGATGCTCGCGAGCGGCGTGGGCGGCGGCGCGATGCGCGGCGATGTGCGCGCAAGCGCCTGTTCAAGCATATTGTTCAAGGCTTTCCCTTCCCGTGCTTCCTGTGCTTCCCTTACCTACGGCATCATCCGGCGCAGCACCGAATGACGATCGATCCATTGATGCTTGAGCACGCCTGCCACATGCAGCACGAGCACGCCGTAAAGCGCGTAGCTGCATGCGGTATGCAGCGCGCCGAACTGCGAGTGCAACTGTTCCTTGGTGGCCGGGTCGAGGTTCACGATGAAGCCGATGCGCGGCCACTGAACGATCCCGTACAGATACATGGGATGAGAAGCGGCGGCGACCCAGGCCGAATCGTGCAGCCACCCGGTGAGCGGCATCGCGAAGATCAGCACGTAGAGCGCGATATGGGCGACGTGGGCCGCGGCGCGCTCCCAGCCCGGGAACTCCGCGGGCAGCGGCGGCGGCCGATGCGTGAGGCGCCACAGCACGCGCAGGATCGCAAGGCAGAGCACGGTAATGCCGATCGACTTGTGCGTGTCGATCACGAAGCGGATGCCGGCGTCGGAGAAGGTGCCGTCGGGCAGCAACGCCGCGCTCAGGCCGAGCGCGATGTTCGCGAGGATCAGGAGCGCGATCAGCCAGTGCAGCAGCACGGCCACACGCGTGTATTTCTGCGTGGCGCCGGCAGCGCCGTCGAAACCGGATTCAGCGGACAGGGAAGTTTTCACGTGGGCTTGCCGGAGCAGTTAAATGAGCGGTTCAGTGGGTGATAACGGGCGACACGGGCGTTTTATTCCCTGCCGCGCATCAACGAGAACATCGACGAAAACATCGATGAACGCATTATGCGCCCTCGAGGTAGCGGCTGCAGATGGACGCGGCCGCATCCGGCACGTCGGCCCGCGCAAAATGCGCGCCGGGCGGTACTGCGCGAACCGCGGAAATGAAATTACCCAATTCCCGCGACAGAGATATTTGCCATAAAGCGCAATAAAACCTGTCGGCCGCCCGGCATACGATGCGCCAGAATGCACGCAAGAAGATTATCAAAGGAGACATGGCCGTGACCCTCTGTTCGATTCACTTTTTGATTAACTCCCTGACCGGCTTCTCCACGCGCTCCCGGATCGCGCTGACCGGTGCCGTGTGCGCGGCACTGGTTGCCACGGCTTGCGCCGCGCAGGACGCCCCGGCGCCGCAGCCGGTGAGCGGCGACTTCGTCGCTCGCGATTTCCGCTTCTCGGACGGCTCCACGCTGCCCGAGGTCCGCATCCATTACATGACGCTCGGCACCCTGCGGCGCGACGCCCAGGGCCACGCAACCAACGCCGTGCTGCTGCTGCACGGCACGACGGGCACAGGCCGCGCCTGGCTCGCGCCGGCGTACCAACGCGAACTCTTCGCGCCCGGCGCGCCGCTCGATGCGCGCCGCTACTTCATCGTGATGCCGGACGGCCTGGGCCGGGGCGGCTCGACGAAACCGAGCGACGGCCTGCACGCGCGCTTTCCGCACTATGGCTACGGCGACGTGGTCGAGGCGCACCACCGGATGCTCGTGGAAGGGCTCGGCATCGACCACCTGAGGCTCGTGCTGGGCACCTCGATGGGCGGCATGCAAACGTGGATGTGGGGCGAACGCTATCCCGCGATGGCCGACGCGCTCATGCCCGTCGCGAGCCAGCCGATCCCGATGGCGGGCCGCAACTGGCTGTGGCGCCAGATGGTGACGGGCGCGATCCGCAACGACCCCGGCTGGCACGGCGGCGACTATACGGAGGAGCCCACGCAATGGACCCGCGTGATGCCCGTGTTCGCGATCATGACCGGCAATGCGGCACGGCTGCAGGCGCAGGCGCCGGACCGCGCGTCTGCCACCCGCCTTTACGACAGCCTCGTCGAAGACGCCGCGAAGTCCGACGCGAACGACGTCCTCTACTGGTTCGAGTCGTCATGGGACTACGATCCTGCGCCGCAGCTTGCGCAGATCGAAGCGCCGCTCTTCGCCGTGAATTTCGCCGACGACCTCATCAACGCCACCGACCTCGGCGTGATGCAGCAACTCGTGGCGAAGGTGCCGCACGGACGCTACGTCGAGATTCCCGAGAGCGCGCAGTCGTACGGGCACCAGACGCTCGCCCATCCCGAAGTATGGAAAGCGTATCTGGCCGATCTGTTGAGCCGCACCGGGCGCCCCTAGCCGCGGCATGGGAAGGGCGCTATCCTCGCGTGTCGCGCGAAGCCGGCGCCCTCTCCCTCTCACGGTCCCCATGCACTACGTCGCTCTCTTCTTCCTCGGCATGCTCCTTTGCAACAGCGTGCCGCACCTCGTCAGCGGACTGCTCGGCCAGCCGTTCCCCAGTCCGTTCGCGAAGCCTCGCGGCGTGGGCGACTCCTCGCCGCTCGTCAATTTCCTGTGGGGCTTCGTCAACCTGCTCGCCGCGCTGGCCCTGCTCGGGCAGCATCCGCTCGCGCTCACGCTGAATGCCGACCTGCTCACGGCGCTGGCCGGCGCCTTCGTGATCGGCGTGTATCTCGCGCTGCACTTCGGCAAGGTTCGTAGCGCGCGCAACGTTTAAGCAAAACGGCCGGAGACGCGCCTTCGCGCCACTCCGGCCCGCCTTTCGTGACGGCCTGCCCGCCGACTTCGTCGCGGCCGTCTCCGGCCTTTCGCGCCACTCGTTTTTCCTCGATGCGCCGGTGAAAGTCGGCGCCACAACCCCGGCCCCTAAACCGGCGGCGCGTAGCCCGTTTCCGATACGCTCATGCCCAATTTTCGGGCCACTATCACCCGCCGCCGATGCGCGGTGCATTTTCCATACGAATCAATCGATTGCACAAATGTTGCGATGCACAAATTTCTCTTGACACGCCATTTTGGTGCGTTATGATTGAACCAGATTGCTGCAACGCACAAACCCGCGAGACGGTGATCGATACGAAAGTTTTCTCATTTTCCAAACGGAACCGGACAAACCGGTTCCCCATCAGGAACGAAGACATGACTCTGCCGACTCCCGAACAATTCGCCGCCAACCAGAAAGCCGGTTTCGAGGCCCTTTTCGGCCTCACGAACAAGGCCTTCGAAGGCGCCATCAAGCTTGCAGAACTGAACCTGAAGACGGCTCGCGAAGCTTTCGCACAAGGCCAGGAACACGCCGAAGCCGCACTCGGCGCCAAGGACCCGCAAGGCTTCTTCGCGCTGCAAGCCGGTTTCGCCCAGCCCGCCGCCGAAAAGGCGCTCGCTTACGGCCGCAGCGTGTACGACATCGTGTCGGCCGCTCAATCGGAATTCACGCGCGCTGCCGAAACCCACTTCGCGCAGCAGCAAGAGGCCGTGCAGACGTTCGTGGAAAACGCCGCGAAGAACGCACCGGCAGGTTCGGAAAGCGCCGTCGCCGCGCTCAAGTCGGCCATCAACGCTGCGAACACGGCTTATGAAACGGTGAACAAGGCGGCCAAGCAGGCTGTCGATATCGCCGAAAGCAACTTCCAGGCAGCCGGCAAGGCCGCTTCGAAGGCAACGGCGCAAGCAACGCGCGCTGCCAGGCAGACGGCGTAAGTCACCAAAGCAGCATAGCCAGCCGGCGATCAGCCTCGATCACCGGCTGTCGTCGAAATGGGCCGGTCTCGCGCAAGCGGGTCCGGCCCATTGCGCTTTCTGACCCTCTCCCCACGCGCGCCGGATCTCAGTTCGCGCAGCTCCCCACATCGAACATCGTCGCCAGTGCGCACGTTGAAGTGAGCATGCGCGCGCCGTCATGGCCCACGCCAGGCACGATGTCCATGGCCTGATTCAATCCCTCGGGGTGCCTGCTTTGCAGGTAGCGGAAAAATCCCTGCGCCCGCGCCATGCGTTGCGGTCCCTGCGCTTGCGCCTCGCAGCTTTTGTCGAGCGCCGACTGTTGCGGGTTGGTGTCGTTGCCGCCGATCAGATAAACGATGTGCCGCTTCACGTAGTCCGACTCAATCTGCTTGGGCGTACGGTCCTGCATGAACGCGGGGCGCGCCTGCATGCCGTACTTCCAGTCGTTGAAGCCCGGACACTGCGCCGCGTCGAACGGCGCCGGCGCGCCGCTTGCGTCGGGACGCAACGCGTCGAAATAGGCGTAGGAAGAAGGATTGGCCACGAGGTAGCGCACGTCGATGCCCGCGGCACGCAGCGCGTCGCCCGCGTGCGAGGCCTCGGCATAACGCTGCACGAACTGGCCGCCGCCCGAGTGGCCCGCGAACACCACCGACTTCAGCGCCGGGAAAAGATGCCGGTCCGAAAGCCGTTCGACGATCTTGTCGAGCACGGCATAGGAACTCACCGGCACCGCACCGGCTGCCGGTTCGCCGCCCATCCATGCATCGCCGCGCCAGCGCAGCAGATCGGCGGGCGAGCCGAACGCGTTCGTATCGACGGTGGCGAGAAATTGCGGCGCGATCAGCAGCGTGGTCGCCGGATCGACGCCTGCCGCGGCACGCGCGCGTTCGAGCGAGGCGTAATAGACATCCGCGTTGCGCAGGCGCCCATGCATCACGATGACGGCACGCTCCACGCGCGGCTGCGGCACGCTCCAGTCCGCACTCACATAGAGCGGAAATTCGGCGTGGCCCTGCGGCGTATCGACGGGCAAGCGCGCGTCGGCAATCGTCTTGACGGCGTGCAGCGGCGACGTGCCGGCAGAGTACGCGAGCGCCGGTTGCACGGTCAGTGCCGCGGCCAGCGCCAGAGCGCGCAGAAGCTTCGAACGCATCGGTACCGCTCCTCGTGAAAGGACAAACTGAACGTCTGGGTGCCGGCACGCCGCGCGGCGCGAAAGAGATCGACGACGGACGCGGTCAGGATCCGAACATGCGGCTGACGGCGTGTTCGAGGTGCTCGCGCATCGCTCGCGACGCCCGTTCGGGATCGCGCGCGCGCACGGCTTCGAGCACTTCGAGGTGCTCCTGCTGAACGATGCGCTGCCGCTCGATCGACTTCACGAGCGAGAGGTTGCGCGAGAGGTTCATGCTGAACACCATCTGCTCCTGGATGCCCGAGAGCGCGGTGATGAAAAACGGGTTCTTCGAAGCGCGGGCGACGGCGAGGTGAAAGGCGAAGTCGTCCTTCGCGCCGATGCCCGAGGTCTCGATGATGGTCTGGAGGTTGTCCCACTCGCGCTGGATGGCCTCGATGTCGGCGTCGTCGGCCTTTTGCGCCGCGAGCGCCGCGGCGCCCGCTTCCACCACCACGCGGTACTCGTAGCAGCGGCGGATGTCCGACAAGCTTTCGAGCGGCGCGAAACGGCGCACGTCCGGGTCGGGCCGCCGCATCACCGTGGTGCCCGAACCGTGGCGCGTGGCGATGATGCCGTCCGCGCGCAGTTGGGCAAGCGCCTCGCGCACCGTCGGCCGCGAGGTGGCGAAACGCTCCGCGAGCATGTGCTCGGTGGGCAGGCGCTCCCCTTCCTTGTATTCGCCCTCGATGATGCGGTTGAGGATGTCGCTGTAAATCCGCGCCGGCATGTTCGGCGCTTTCTGCTCAGCCATGTTCGGACGTGCGTTCAGAGTTGTCAGGGGTGTCGTCAATTGTAAGTCATAGGATGTGCGGGCACGCCGGTTTGGGGCCGGCGCGCAACGAAAGCAGGACCGAACACGGAAGCGAATGGAAGCGCGCGCGGTGCTCAGAGCGTGCCGTCGAACTCAGGCTCGGGCAACCCGCGCACGCCGGTCTCGAGCACGAACACGAGCCCATCCCCGTCGCCCACCTGGGGCGGGCAAATCGTCGTCACGAACAGCATGTCGAGCGCCGGGCCGCCGAAGGCGCACATCGAAGGCTTCGACACCGGCACCGTCACCCGGCGGTCGAGCTTGCCCCCGGGTGTGAAGCGCAAGAGCAGACCCGCGTCGTTCGCGCAGATCCAGTAGCAGCCGTCGGCATCGACTGCCGCGCCGTCCGGCCGCCCCGCGTAGTCGTGCAGGTCGGCGAATACGCGACGCTGCGTCGGCAGGCCTTCGTCGAGGTCGTAGTCGAATGCCCAGATCAGCCGGCTCGACGCGTGCGAATCCGAGAGATACATCGTGCGGCCGTCCGGCGACCACGCGAGGCCATTCTGCGTGTACAGGCCCTCCACCACCGGCGCGGATAAACCGTTCCCCGCCGTGTAGCGATAGAGCTTGCCCGCCGGACGCGGGACGCTCGCGTCCTGCACCATCGTCCCGGCCCAGAAGCGGCCCTGACGGTCGCAGCGGCCGTCGTTGAAGCGCATGCGCTGCGCCTCGTGCGCCACGGTTGCGAGGCGACGCACGTCGACCGGCGCTTGCGCAACGCCCGCATCGCTCACGGCCGGTTCGTGCAGCGTGAGTGCGAAGAGACCGGTCTCCAGCGCGGCCAGCACCTTGCCCTCGCGCGCAAAGGCGTAGCAGCCGATGCGCTCCGGCAGGCGCCATTCCGTGCGCCGGCCGGTGGCGAGCGCGTAGCGCACCAGCGTTTGCGCCGGGATGTCCTCCCAGTACAGCGCGTTTTCCTGCGCGCGCCAGACCGGACACTCGCCTACCGACGAGCGCCGCGCCGCCTGCGCCTCCAGCGGCCGCACCGGCACGCGCGCCGTTTCGAGCGTCATCGTATCGTCCCCGCCGCGCTCAGCCACGCTGCGTCTTCTGCCATTCGGCGAAGGCGGCCAGGGTCGCCTCGTTGGGCGGATAGGTGCCGGCCAGCGGCGCCCCGGCTTCGACGCGCGACGTGATGAAGCGTTCGAGCGCCTCCTGCTCCCACGCGGCCTGCGCCACCTCCTCGGCCAGATGCCGCGGCACGACCACCACGCCATCGGCGTCGCCCACGATGATGTCGCCCGGGTACACGGCCACGCCGCCGCATCCGATCGGCACGTTCAGATCGACGGTGTGGTGCTTCGTGAGATTGAGCGGCGCCGATGCGCCCGCGCAGAAGATGGGCAGCCCGAGCGCGGCGAGGGTCGCGCTGTCGCGCACCGGGCCGTCCGAAACCATGCCCGCCACGCCGCGCACCTTCAGGCGCGTCGCGAGGATCGAGCCGACCGAAGCCGCCGCAGGCTCGCCGCGGCAGTCCTGCACGAGCACGGCGCCGGGCGGCACCGTTTCGACGCCCTTGCGCTGCGGATGCTCGGGGTTCTGGAAAGCGCTCAACTGGTCGAGGTCTTCGCGCGCGGGAATGTTGCGCATCGTGAAGGCCGGGCCGACCAGATTCGGCGAGCCGGGTGCCGGCGCAACCAGTGGCCTCACGCCCTGGAGAAATACGTTGCGCAGACCGCGCTTGAAGAGCTGCGTAGTGAGCGTCGCGTTGGAGACATGACGCAGATGTTCGAGAGCGGTTTCGCTGACGGTGGGAGCGGGTGAATTCATCGTGTCTCGTCCAGTGTCGGAGGGCGCGGATCCGGATCGCGCGGTAGGGCGGCCTGCCGGAACTTCGTCGGGCTGCATCGAGGCTTCAGGCGCGGCGTGCCCGCATTGTTGTAATACAACAAGTGGATTGTCAACCAGTGGACGCGGACCGGCGAGCCCGGGACACCCCGAACCCCTCGCCAGAAGGCCCGTTCCAGCCTAACGCCGCCTTTTGCCCACGCCGCCGAAAGCGCCGGAGCCCACCATCGCCCCGGCGACCCAGGGCAAATCCCAACCGCAACATATTTGCTTTACAACTTTCGCATAAATAGAATGATGTCTTACATGACAGAGCTGGCAAGGCCGCTCGTCCCCATCGAGGTTTTACAAGCGACGCCAGGCACACAAATCATCCCGGCCCCCGCCACGGCACGGCAACCGCCGCAGCCCCAGGCCGACACAGGAGACACGCAGTGCAACGCAAGACTATCAAGGGGCTCCGGTGGTGGATCATCGGCCTCATCATGATCGGCACCATCTTCAACTACCTTGCGCGCAGCTCGCTCGCCGTGGCGGCCCCCACGCTCACGCAGACGATGCACATGACCACGCAGCAGTACTCGTACGTGGTGACGGCATTCCAGGCCTGCTACGCGATTGCGCAGCCGATCGCCGGCTTCGTGCTCGATTCGGTGGGCGTGAAGATCGGCTTCGCGATCTTCGCCCTCGGCTGGGCCCTCTCCAACATGCTGCACGGCCTCGCCACCAGCTGGCCGACCCTCGCGGTCTTCCGCGGCATGCTGGGCTTGAGCGAAGCCGCGATCTTCCCGGCGGGCATGAAGGCCATCAGCCAGTGGTTCCCCGCGAAGGAGCGCTCGATCGCTACGGGCTGGCTCAACACCGGCACCTCGATCGGCGCGATGCTCGCGCCGCCGCTCGTGGTCTGGTGCATTCTCAAGTACAACTGGCAATTCGCGTTCGTGCTCACGGGCGGCGTGGCGCTCGTCTGGGTGGGCCTGTGGCTCGTGTTCTTCAAGACGCCCGACCAGCATCCCAAGCTCTCCACCGAGGAAGCCGAATATATCCGCGCGGGCCAGTCGGCCGCCCAGCATTCGCCGGCCGGCAAGCCTTCGTGGAAGGACGTGCTCAAGCAGCGCCGCTTCTGGGGCATCGGCATTCCGCGCATGCTGGCCGAACCCGCATGGCAGACCTTCGGCGCGTGGATTCCGCTTTACATGGTCACTGTGCGCCACATGAACCTGAAGGAGATCGCGCTCTTCGCGTGGATGCCGTTCCTTGCCGCCGACCTCGGCTGCCTGGTCGGCGGCTACCTGGCGCCGCTCTTCATGCGCTGGTTCGGCTGCTCGCTCATCACCTCGCGCAAGCTCGTCATTACGACCGGCGCCTGCCTGATGATCGGACCGGCCTGCGTGGGCCTCGCCGCCAGCCCCTATGCCGCGATCGCGCTCTTCTGCGTCGGCACCTTCGCTCACCAGACCATCTCGGGCGCGCTCTTCACGCTGGCCTCGGACGTTTTCGGGCAACATGAGGTGGGCACGGCAACGGGTCTCTCGGGCATGTTCGGCTACCTGGGCGCCACGATCTTCTCGCTGATCGTCGGGGCGCTGGCCGGCACCATCGGCTACAACCCGCTGTTCGTCTGCCTGATGCTGTTCGACGTGGTCGGCGCCATCGTTGCGTGGCGGCTGGTTTCCGATCAGCAAAAAGCGGATACGGCCGGCGCCGCGCTGCAAAATGCGCACAGCGTGAAGGCCTGAGTTTTCGGCCGGTGCCCTCCGGGGCGCCGGCTTTCGGCGTTTTAATGTGAGGTAATCCCACCGTGAAGAAAGTTGCATTGACCGGCGCGGCCGGCCAGCTCGGCACCGTACTGCGGCGCGAACTCCTCGCGCGCGGCGTGAATCTGCGCTCCGCCGCCGGTTCGAAGCCGCTCGAGCCGATCGTGGACGGCGAAGACGTCATGCACGGCGACCTGCGCGAGCGCGCCGTGGTCGACCGCCTGCTCGAAGGCGTCGACGTGCTGATCCACCTGGCCGGCACGAGCGTCGAGCGCCCGCTGCCCGAGATCATCGAGAACAACCTGCGCGGGCTGGTGGAAGTCTACGAGGGCGCGCGCCGCCACGGCGTGCAGCGCATCCTGTTCGCGAGCTCGAATCACGCGATCGGCATGTATCCGGTGGAGGAAAAGCTCACGCTCGACTGCGCGTTGCGGCCGGACGGTTTCTACGGTCTCTCGAAGGCGTGGGGCGAATCGCTGGCGCGGCTCTACTGGGACAAGCACGGCATCGAAACGGTGTGCGTGCGCATCGGCAGCTGCCTCGAAAAGCCCACCGAGTTTCGCCATTTGAGCACGTGGCTCGGCCACGAGGACTTCTTCCAGCTCGTGGAACGTGTGATCAACGTGCCGGAAATCGGCTTCGCGGTGGTGTGGGGCGTCTCGAACAACACGCGCAGCTACTGGATCCAGAGCGGCGCCGACAACGACGCTGAACGACTCGGCTACCGAGCGCAGCAGAATGCGGAAGACTATGCCGTAGAGATCCTGAAGCAACCCAATCCGCTCGATGCCGTGGGACAGCGCTATCAGGGCGGCGGGTTTGCGAGCATCGACTACACGCCGCCTGAAGCGCGCGGCAAGCGCGGCGGCTGACCGGCGCCGAATACCCTCAAGCTCTCGATTCGCACTGCCAATGAACCTCACGTTCTCCGAAGCGTGAGGTTTTGCTTTTTGCAGCGACAGCGGCTCAACGCAAAGGCGCCCCCCACTCGGGCCGGCGACTCAGCCGCTCGAACAATTCGAGCATCACACCCTTCACTTTCTGCACCGAGTTGCTGACGAGCGCCGTATCGCGCCAGCATAGCGAAAGATCGCGCTTGAAAAGCCGGTGATCGACGTGCGCGAGCTTGAGCTTGTGCTCGTCGAGCTCCACGTGTGCAGCGGTCCACGGCAGGATCGTCACGCCAAGCCGCGCGAGCACCGCGGCAAACAGCAGCGCCGTCGAACTGGCCTCGAACAGGATCTCGCACGATAGCCCCGCTTCGCGCAGCGCCCATTCGACACGGCTGCGTATGGTGTTCGGCGCACTCGGCAGAATCATCGGCATGCGCGCGAGCGCGGCGAGGCTGACCGGCTCCTCCGGCCATTCGAACTCCGGCCACGCGATCAGATACAGCTCTTCGGAAAGCAGCGGCGCGGCGTGCACGCCGCGCGTCTGAACAGCGTCCGCCACCACCGCGAGATCGACCCGGCCGCTGCCGATCAGTTCGGCGAGGTCGGCCGTGGGCACCTCGATCAGCTCCAGCACGATCCCCGGATAGCGGTCGCGTATCGTGCGTGCGAGCGGAATGGCGAGCACGCGCGAGGTGCTCGACGGCAAGCCCACCGAGACCTTGCCCTGAGGCATCTCGGCGTCCTGCAACAGCAGGTCGCGCGTCCGGTCGGCCTGGCGCAGCAGGTCGAGCGCATGACGATGAAGCGTCTGGCCGGCGGCCGTGGGCGCCACGCCCTGCGTGCTGCGTTCGAGCAGTTGCATCCCCAGCTCGCTTTCCAGGTTGCGGATCTGCTGGCTCACGGCCGGCTGCGCGACGTGCAGCACCTCGCTCGCGCGCGTGACGTTGCCGAACTCGACCACCTTCACGAAGTACCGCAGCTGCCGCAGATCCATCCTGTTCCCCGCTCCCGTCGTCATAAGAAAAAACGCTCACTCTAGAGGAATATCATATTTTTCGGCGATTGCGTCGCTCCCTATACTCGGCTGACAAAACAGATGACCTGCTGCTTCCCTTCTCGCCCGGGCCATCACACGAAAGGAGACAACGATGCAAAAAGCCATCGCCGCGGCGTCCGCCGGCGGCATCAAGGCGCGCCGCACGCCGCTCACGCGCGAGCAGATCGGCGGCTTCTGGGCGGTCTATCTCGGCTGGGTGCTGGACGGCGTGGATTCCGTGATCTACGCGCTCGTGCTGGTGCCCGCGCTTACCGAACTCCTGCCCAACTCGGGCATTGCCGCCACATCCGGCAACCTCGGCATGTACGGCTCGATCCTGTTCGCTCTTTTCCTCATCGGCTGGGGGCTTTCCTTCATCTGGGGACCGCTCGCCGACCGCTTCGGACGCGTGCGCACGCTCGCCGCCAGCATCCTCATCTACTCCGTATTCACGGGCGCCGCCGCGTTCGCGCACAACGTCTGGGAACTTGCGGCTTTCCGGCTCATCGCGGGCATCGGCGTGGGCGGCGAATGGGCGCTTGCCGGCACCTACGTCGCGGAAAGCTGGCCCGAAGACCGTCGCAAGATGGGCGCGGGTTATCTGCAAACGGGCTACTACCTCGGCTTTTTCCTGGCCGCCTGGCTCAACTACACCATCGGCGCAACTTACGGCTGGCGCGCCATGTTTCTCTGCGGCCTCGCTCCGGCGCTGCTCGCCATCTTCACCGTGCTCAAGGTGAAGGAGCCCGGGCAGTGGCGCAAGGCGGCCAATCGCCCGACGAACGCGGCGACAGGCGATGCACCGCTCGTGGCCGAGCGCTCGCCTCTGCGCGTCATTTTCACGGGCGCGCTCCTGCGCCGTACCGTTACCAGCGCCGCGCTCGTGGGCGTCGCCATCGTCGGCTTGTGGGCCGGTTCGGTGTACGAAGCAAGTGCCGTCGTCACGCTCGCCACGCGTGCCGGCATCGACCACGTAGGCGCCGTGCGGCTCGCCTCGATCGGCGCGGCGATTCTTTCCCTCGCCACCATCGCGGGCTGCCTCGTCGCGCCGTGGCTCGCGGAACGCATCGGCCGGCGCGCAGCGCTGGGCGTGTATTTCGCGGGCATGGCCGCTGCCATCGTCATCGCGTTCGGCTGGGCCTTCTATCTGCCGAACGGACTCAACCTCTTCATGGCCTCGCTCGCACTGCTGGGCTTCTTCGGCGGCAACTTCGCGATCTTCTCGCTCTGGCTGCCCGAGCAGTATCCCACCCGCGTGCGCGCCACCGCCTTCGCGTTCAATGCCTCGGTGGGCCGCTTCATCGGCGCGGGCGTCAACTTCCTGCTAGCAGCCGCGATCCACTGGCAGGGCTCGCTGGGCGTGCCCGTGGCGTGGACGGCCGCCGCGTTCGCCGTCGGCATGCTGATCCTGCCGTTCGCCGTCGAAACGCGGCACGACACGCTGCCCGAGTAACGCGCCCGCTCACCGCACTCACTATCCGTCTGGAGATACCGGATGCAATCGTTACAAGGAATCAAGGTCGTCGATCTGACGCGCGCCCTCTCGGGGCCGTTCTGCTCGATGGTGCTCGCCGATCTCGGCGCCGACGTCGTGAAGGTCGAGGCCGGCCCGCACGGCGACATGAGCCGCGCATGGGGACCGTTCGATCGCGGCATCAGCACGTACTACCTCTCGTGCAACCGGAACAAGCGAGGCCTGTGCGTCGATCTGCGCGACCCGCGCGGCCTCGACGCCGTGCGCACGCTGATCGACGGCGCCGATGTCGTGATCGAAAACTTCAAGCCCGGCACGGTCGAGAACATGGGGCTGGGCTACGAAGCGCTCGCCGCGCGCAACCCGCGCCTCGTGATGGGCAGCATCAACGCGTTCGGCGATAGCGGCCCGCTCGCCGACTGGCCGGGCTTCGACCAGATCGCCCAAGGCTACTCGGGCATGATGAGCCTGACCGGCTTCGCCGACGGCGAGCCCACGCGCACCGGCACCGCCATCGGCGACCTGAGCGCCGGCATGTGGCTCGCCATGGCGATCCTTTCGGCACTCTACGAGCGCGAGCGCACGGGACGCGGCCAGCACGTGAGCACCTCGCTGCTCGCGAGCCTCGTAGGTCTCCTGAGCGTGCACGGACAGCGCTACCTGAGTCTCGGCGACGTACCGCGGCGCACCGGCAACGCGCACTCGGTCATCGCGCCGTACGGCGTGTTCGAAACGGCGGACGGCCCGCTCAACATCGCGCCGATCACGACCGACATGTGGCTGCGTTTGTGCCAGTTGCTGGATCTGCCGCATCTGCCCGCCGATCCGCGTTTCTCGACCAACGAAACGCGCGTGGCGAATCGCGAAGCGCTCAAGGCCCTGCTCGAAACACGCCTGAAAACACGGGGCAAACGCGAATGGACCGAGCTGTTCGTGAACGCGGGCCTGCCCGCGGGTCCCATCCACACGCTCGACGAAGTGTTCGCGGACGCGCAGGTGCAGCACAGCAGGCTGGTGGAAACCGTGGACCACGCGACGCTGGGCGCGCTGCGCCAGATCCCGACGCCCGTGTTCGGCGTAGCATCGCAAGGCGGGCCGGCCGCGCGCGAGGCGAGCCGCCACGCACCGCCGACACTGGGCGAGCATAGCCTCGACGTGCTGCGCGAAGCCGGTTTCGACGATGCGAAACTCGACGCGCTGCTCGCCGCCGGCGTCGTCCATCAGGCGCCGGCCATGCCGGTACCGGCCACCGAAGCGGGAGTCGCATGATGAATGCAGCCGAACCAGTCAGCGTGAACGTCGAGCTGATCGACGAACGCATCGCGAACGTGGTGTTTCGCAATCCCTCGCGGCGGCACGCGCTCAGCGCCGGACTGCTCCATGCGCTGGATGCGCATCTCGCCGCGCTGGCCGAACAGCGCGTGCCGGTCGTGGTGCTCGGCAGCGGCGTCGGCGAAGACGTCTGGAGCGCGGGGCACGACCTGGGCGAACTGGCCGAAGACCGCGATCCGCTCGCGTGGGGCAAGCCGCTCGAACAGGCGCTGCGCCGGGTGCGCAGCTATCCGGGCGTGGTGATTGCGATGGTGTCCGGCACGGTGTGGGGCGGCGCGGTCGATCTGGCGATGAGTTGCGACCTGATCGTCGCCGACGCGAGCGCGCGCTTCACGATGACGCCCGCGAACATCGGCCTGCCGTACACGACGAGTGGCTTGCTGCGCTTCTTCAACAACGTGCCGATTCACGTGCTCAAGGACATGTTCTTCTGCGCGCGCCCCCTGGATGCCGCACAGGCCGAGCGCTTCGGCGTAATCAACCGGCTCGTGGAGCGCGAAGCGCTGCGCGCAACCGCGCTGGAGATGGCGCGCGGCATCGCCGCGAGAGCCCCGCTCGCGATCCAGGCGGTGAAGGAGCAATTGCGCATTCTGGAAGACCTGCAACCGATGCCCGTCGACGCCATGGAGCGGATTGCAGAACTGCGCCGCATAGCCTGCGAAAGCGCCGACATGCAGGAGGGGCTCGACGCCTTTGCGCAACGCAGGACGGCGCGCTTCGAGGGGCGCTGAAACAACGGCCGCTGAAATCGCGACCCCACGGCCGACAAGCGCGCCAGAAAATCCATCGGATCGACTCTACTCCTTCCCCCGTACAGCGGCGTCTCGCCACGCCGTCCAGTCCATCTGCATGATCGCGGCCGCGGCCTTGCATCCGCGTGCCGCCAGCATGCGCCGATAAGTTTCGCCCCGGTCACCTCGTAGCAATTCGGCCAGCATAAAAAGGCCGCCGACGAGAACCTGCAAGTCGATCGCCTGCGTGTCGCTGTTGCCGGGCAGCACTTCGCGCAACGCGTCGATGGCGTAGTTCAGCGGCATGTCGTCCACGGCCAGGAGCGACGTCACCTCGACGGCAAAAAAAGCAGCCAGCGATCGCGCCGTGCGATAGATCACGGGCCGCCCTCGCTCGGCACGTTTGACCGACGACGTCGAAACACACAGCTTACGCGCCGTGCATAACTGCGCGAGCGCTTCCTGACTGAGCCCAGCCTGCATGCGCAACTCCTTGAGACGTGATCCATTTAAAAACACCGCTCTCTGTGCCTGATGCGGGAGCAACGTACGGGTTTCCATATGAATGAAGGTCGTAGCGTTCTTTGGAGTGTTAAGAGAAGTATCTGACGATTTGCGGTCGTTTATATGCTCACTGGGTCGACGACCGAAGAGACCCCGTAGAGACTCCACGGAGAATCTACAACGACCCGTGAACGACCCGCAGGTGATGCTGCAAAGAGCCGCAGAAGACCCGGCATGCAGCGATCCGTTGCCCCACACTTTTTTTGCCGGTTTCCTCACATGAACCGGTCAAAAAAGATCGCGTGCGCCGGCATGCGGCACCCGATTTCCTGAACCACGAAAACCATCGAGACCGCACGCAAGAGAGCAACGGGTGAGATGGCGTCTTTGTCTGAACAGGAGAACCCCATGCTGGTGGAAGCTGTGAAATATCGCGCACCCGAGCGTTCCGGACGCATCGAAGAACCCGCCTTGCGCTTCTCTCCCGCCGACGCGGCGAGCACCGGGCAGATGGCCGCCATCCGCCGCGCGCTCGAGCAAGTCGATGCCGCGCTCGATCTCCCCGCTGCGTCGCTGACGCTCGAAACCGGCACGCGGTCGTGCCTCAGCAGCAACCCGGCCGATCGTTCGGCCGTACCGCCCGTGCTGTTGAAAACGCACAGCGCGGATCTCTACAAGCACTGGATCGGTGTGTCCGACGAGATCGCGCGCGCCCATCCCGAGGCCACGCGCTACTGGCCGTTGCCCACGCGCCCGTGGTCGGGACGCGCCGTGTCTTCCCCGTCCGGATTCACGCACGACGAGCGCATCGACATCGAACGGGCCGGTCATGTCTATCTGTTCGGCGACTCGCGTCTCGTGGCCGACTACCGCGAAGTCATCGAGCTCTATCACGGCCAGTTCGAAGCCGCCGTGTACTTCATCGACGAGCTCACCGTGATGCCGGCATCGCGCCTCGACGTTGTCGGCGCGCCCGCCATCGTCGTCTGCGACAAGCTCGACCTGTACGAGTCCGGTCAGATCGCCCTGTACACGGCATGTCACACCCACTTCGGCAGCGTGCGCAAGTTCCTCGGCGCAACCTCGATCAACTGAGACACGGAGCACGCCATGACGACCAAGAACGAAAGCCTGATCGATGTGGACGCAACCGATGTCCATGTCGTCACGCCCAACGACCCGCTTGTGATCAACGACGACCCGGCGAATTTCGGCGACGTGGAGATCGCGGGCGGCGACATCATCGTGCAGGTCAAGTCCACGGTGAGTTTCGCGTCGCTGAAGAAGACGAGCTGAATCCTGCCCATTCACGGAGAACTCACATGTTGATCGATAACGCGCAGGTAGGCGACATTCTGGTGTTGGGGTTCAGCGGCAACAGCGGCACCGACGGTGCGAACGGGCCGCGCGGCAATGACGGCGCGAACGGCCGGAATTGCAGTTGCAACTGGGCCAACGGCTGCCGCGACAGCACCGCCGGCGGCAGCGGCGACACGGGTGGCGGCGGCAGCAACGGCACCGACGGCGACGACGGCAAGCAGGCCTTCCCGGCCACCATCAACGTCGCGAAACTCCTTGGCGACGACAGCCACAAGATCGTGGTCTTCAGCGCCGGCGGCAACGGCGGCGCGGGTGGCAAGGGCGGCGCCGGCGGCGCGGGCGGCAATGGCGGCAACGGCGGTTCATCCGATAGCGACGGCGCCTACAAATGCACCGGCAGCAACGGCGGCAACGGCG
This sequence comes from Paraburkholderia sp. J12, assembly GCF_905220215.1. NCBI lineage: Bacteria > Pseudomonadati > Pseudomonadota > Betaproteobacteria > Burkholderiales > Burkholderiaceae > Paraburkholderia > Paraburkholderia sp. J12. The sequence goes on along the minus strand of NZ_CAJMZC010000012.1, from coordinate 136,824 downwards.
GCACGGGCGGCAATGGCGCGAACGGCGGCTACGGCGGAAACGGCGGCGACGGCACCTCCGTGACCGTGACGTACAAGCCCGACGCGGGCGCGACCGCGACCATGGTCGGACGCACGGCACAGTCGCAGCCGGGCGAAGGCGGCGCAGCCGGCGGCGCGGGCACCCCGGGCGCAGCCGGCAGCCCCGGCGGCAATGCGGGCAAGAGCGGAAGTCCTGGACGCGCGGGCAATCGCGGCAGCAAGTCCGGGGCGACCTCGACCTTCATCATCACCCGGCTCTGACGAGCACGCTGCGATGACGCCGCAACCGGCCGGCCCGCTGCTGCCAGGACTCGACTGCTTGTGGGAAGAGGCGGCACGCCTGGCCGGCCTCGATCGCCTCGCGGTCTCATCGGCTGCACAAGCGCTGCTCGCTCCGCCCCTGCACGGCTCGCCGCGCAGGGGCGGGTATTCCGAACTCAACAACGACGGTCATCCCGCGCAGTTGTGTCTGTCGCAATCGGATCGCGGCACCGGTCTGCGCGTACTCGTCGATCCGGGCTGGTTCCTCGGCGACGCCTCTGCGCGCCTGGAAGCCAGCCGCGCTGCGCTGGCTGCCGCTCTGCGCGACCACGGCGCCCTCGATCTGTCGGGTCCGTGCGAGACACTGCTCTCGACGATGCTCGATGCGGACATAGCGCCCGAACGCTATCCGAGCGGCCCCTTATGGCTCGGTGTGGGTCTCGCGCAGCCCGGCTGCGCCGTGTACGTCGACGTGCGGCCGCTGAGCGAGGCGGTATGGGAACGCATGGAACGCTGGCTGAGATGCACCCTTCCCGATGCCGCCGACGCCGTGGCGACGCTGCAGCGGTTGCGTCCAGGCGTCGTCCTCTCCAGCGTGGGTATCGAAGGGGTGTCGCGTCGCCATGCTCGCGCCAAGGTGTACTGGCGGCTCAAGGCACCCGCCCCCCTGAACACACTGGGCCTGCCACTGATTTCCGACACGCGGCTGGCCGCATTTCTCGCCACGCTGCTCGCGAATCGCGAACTGCCTCTTTCGGGGCTCGTCATGAGTGCGGGATTCGATCTTGCCAGCGGTGCGCTCGAAGACGTCAAGATCGATCTGTGCGGACACTGCCTGCCGCAACCGGCCGACGCGTGGCTCGCGGTGCTCGAACGCGCCGCACGCGATCTTGGGGTCCGCCGCCCCGACGTGGACGCAGCGTTGACAGGCGGCCGCTGCGAAGTCGCCTTCATCGGCGCCGGCGTCGACCGGCACGGACGCCACCGCCTCAATCTCTACCTCAAGCCCCCGGGGCTCGCGAGCGCGGGCAACACCCCACGCACGCTGCGCGATCGCATGGCCCGCGCCTGCCGCTACCTGTGCGATCTGCAACAGCCGGACGGCTCGTTTCGCGACTACCGGCTGCCGGTCGGCGAAGCCACCCAATGGGTCACCGGCTTCGTCGGGCTCGCGCTGGCCGAAGCGGCCCAAGCCGCCGATCTGCCGCGGGCTCGCGCCAGCGCGGCCGCGGCTGCGGACTGGCTCATCCGCGAGCGGCGCAGCGCTCCCGGCTGGGGCTACAACGCATGCACGGGACCGGACGCCGACTCGACCGGCTTCGCGATCCGGCTGCTGCGCGCTACCGGGAGGCCCGTCGACCCGGCGGACCAGGATGCGTTACTGCGCCACTGGCGGCCCGGCGGAGGCTTTGCGACCTACGCGGAAGGTCCGGACGCCTGGGGCGACGCGCATCCGTGCGTGAGCGCCGCTGCGTTCCTCGCGCTGGACAGCAAGAACCAAAATCGTCTGCAATCCGAACTGCTTCGCTTTACCGGGCGAATGGCGCACGCCGACGGTAGCTGGCCGTCGTACTGGTGGCGCACGCACCACTACAGCACCTGGCACCATCTGCTGCTGCTGCGCCGGCTAGGGCAATGCGGCACGCCCTCGCCGCACGGCGCAACAGGGACGCTGCTGGAGACCACGAGCGCATTCGACCTGGCTTACGCCGCCGGTATCGCGCACTGGCGCGCCCCCGGCTCGGCCGAGGCCGCCCGCCTGCTGAGCGACCTCCTCGCCGCGCAGCGTGCCGACGGAGGGTGGACTGGCGGCTTCAACCTGCGGGTGACCGATCCGTCATGCTGCACGCCCTGGGTTCGGCCGCAAGGCGACCTGTACCGCGACCGGGCGGGTTCCATCACGACAGGCAGCGCGCTATTCGTCCTCTCGGAGATACTGCATGCCTGATCCTTCAGTTCGCGCCCGGCCCGTACTGCTCTTCAATCGGGGCTGCCCACCCTGCGTGACGATTTCACGGCTTGCGGCCGCGCTATCGTTCGGCGTCGTGGCGCGGGTGCCGCTCGACACCGCCGCCGCACGCGACTTCTATCGACGCCACCCGGCGCTCGAAGGCATGCCGGTGCTCGTGGACGGCGAAAACGTGTCGGCAGGCAAGGCCATATTCGTCGCATTGCCTCGTGTATTGCTGGCCCACGGCTACCGCCGGGCGCGCGCGCTGGCCGCGCTGCGCCGCCCGGATCCCTCGAGGAAGACATGATGAAAGCCCATGGCGAATACCAAGGCATGCTTCCTTCCCTACTTGATCATAAGGAAAACGAATTACTTGACCGGGAAGGCTACGTGGTGATCGACTTGCTGCAAACGGAAGATCTCGATCGACTGCGCGAGACGCATGCCCGCTTCGCCGCAGTCCACCGGGGACCGTTCTCGGCCAGCCTGCTGATTCCGGACGCACAGGTGCGAGCCGACGTCCATTACGCCGTCGATATCGTCATGGCCCGCGCGCTCTCTCGCGTGCTTGCGCACTACCGCACGGTGTTCTGCGGCTTCGCCGTGAAAGATCCGTGCGTCTTGGGCGGCGAGATGCCGCTGCATCAGGACATCAGTTTCTCGCGCCCCGAAGGCCGGCCCGGCCTGAGCCTATGGGCCCCGCTCTGTGAGGTCGCCTCCCACAACGGCGGCCTGTGCGTGGTACCGCACAGCCATCGGGGCAACCCGCACGTCCGCGCCGCCGGCTCGCCTTCGGCCAGCCACAGCCCGGACCTGAACGCATGGGCGGGCCGGCTGCGCATGTTGAACGTGATGCCCGGCAAAGCCGTCGTGATGAACCAGGCACTGCTCCACGCTTCGCCGGGGAACCGCTCGGCGATCGCGAGAGTTGTGGCCACCGCGGTAGCCGTGCCGTGCGAAGAGCCGCTGCGTTATTACCACCGCGTCGCAGTGGATGGCCATGCAAACCTCGAAGTATTCGACGTCCCCGACACCTTCTACCTGAACCACCGCCTGGGCACGCGCCCTCGCCGCGAGGACGGCCGTCGGGTCGGCAGCGTGGCGGAGCGCGTCGACGTCATCTGCCCGCACGCATCGGACTGAAACCGCGCCGCCCGGGGGCGCACCGAACCGCCCCCTGACCAGCACTCGCAAGCACGTCGTCAGCACTTCAAAAAAACTGAACACACGACTCCGCACAACCCACGCTTCCTCTCAGGAAACCACCATGTCCAGCACGAACACGACCGACACCCAGGGCCTCGGCGCCCAGGCACAGATTCCGGCCGAACGCGCTTTCCAGATCGACCCGGGCGGCCTTGGCGGCCTCGCCCAGAGCGTGAACCTGTTCCGCGGCGATGTGAACGTACCCATCACCGTGGTTTCGCTCACGACCCGCGGCGGTATCGATGCCGGGCTCGCGCTTGTCTACAACAGCAACGTCGGCGAGCAGGTGGATACGTGGAACCTGGCCGCGCCCACCGGCCCCGTGGGGCTTGGCTGGTCGCTCGGCTACGAGTTCATCGCCCGCGACCCCGCGCTCGCGGCCAAGCCCATCGACGGCGTCTCCTATCTCGTGGCCGAGGGCAGTGCAAACCGGCTGTTTCGTACCGCGATCACGGCGGATTATTGGGAGTACGAAGCAGAGAATTACCTGTTCTGGCGCATCCGCTACTACCCGCGCGAAGAGCAGTGGGAAATCGTGCAGGAAGACGGCACCCGGCGCCTGTACGGCGGCCGCGCCGCCAACGGAAACGACAGCGCAATCCAGTACGGCATCAAATGGGTGGGCGCCGACGGCAACTGGAACGACGCGACCGTCGTCACCTCGGGACAGAGCCGCTATGCGGTGGGCTGGAACCTGCGCGAAATCGCCCCGCCGTCGGGCGACGGCGTCACGATGGAATACGAAAACATCAGCGCGACGATCGGAGACAACGCGGGCCTGAGCTATACGGTCACCTCGCGCCTGAAGCGCGTGGTCGCGCCGGCGGTGCGCACGCTCGCCTTCAACTACCTCCCGAAGCAACACGACGAGGCGGTGCGCGAATACCAGGTGCCGCATTACGACGCCAACACGCCCAGCCTGCATGCCTATCAGGACCGCTACGAGACGCACTACCTCGCGAGCGTGGAGGTGCTCAATGCCGACGACGCACCGAGCGCGCCCGGTGCGCTGATCCAGCACATCGAATTCGAGTACGCACTCGCGAACCTGTCGCTCGACCATCAGGGCGACCCCGACTTCTTCAAGCGCTACCTGACGGCCGTCACCTATACCACGCCCGAAGGACTGCCGCTGCCCGACATGCGCTTCGACTACTACAACGATCCGGCGCACGACCTCGATGCGGGCATCCACCGCGGCGCCCTCAAGAGCATCCTGTATCCGCAGGGCGGCCGCGTGGACTATCGCTACCGCCAAACCGTACTGGACGGAACAGACCGGGCAACGACGATCGCCACGCGGGGCATCCCGCGCGTCTGGTTCGGCCCCGACTACACTGTCCTTGTCAGCAGCGACGCCGCGCGACGCGGCCTGACGGTGCGCGTGTTCTCGTGGAACGGTCTCTGGGTCGAAGCGCCCAGCAGCTACACCCTGCCCCACGACATCGATCTGGCGACGCTCGAAGTCTCGACGCAGCCGGAGTTCTTCGCGCTGGGCTGCCGCACGGCGGGCAACGCACCCGACTATGTCGTCCTGCTGTTCCACAAGGAAAAAGGACGCTACGGCCAGTGGATCGCGGAAAAGACCTTCACCACGCTGCCGCTGCAGGGCGACGCGCAAGCGCTGCTCGCCACCGGCACCGACTTCGCCGTGGCGCTGACGTCGGGCCCGAACTTCGTCGCGAAGGTCTGGAGCGAGCGCACCGGCAGTTGGGCCGACGAAAGCAGCCGCTTCGCCATTCCGCCTCACGCCTCGTACGCGCTGGGCGCCAGCGCCGACTACGTGTGCCTCGCCTCGGCAGACGCGTCGTCCGGGCGCACGCAACTGCAGATCTGGTATCGCACCCGCAACACCACCGGTTTCGGCGCCGGGAAGATCGACCACGACTCGCTCACCGGCGTCGACTGGCAACCCGACAGCACGCCGCGCACGTTCTGGAGTCCCGGCAACTGCTTTGCTTCGATGACCTATGTCAATGGCGGCGACGATCACTCGATCCGTTACACCGTCAAGGTGCTGCAATGGGACGACACTTTTTTTGCGCGCACCGTGCTCGACGAGGCCTACACGATCGATGCAAAAACGAAGCTGCCCTATGCGCAGGCGGTGGTGAGCGGCAGCGTGCTTGGCAACGTGGACCACCTGTTCCGCTACGACGGGCAGGCGTGGCAGCCGGGCGCGCTGCCGGTACTCGAGAATGGCGACGCCGCGCCGCGTTTCATCTACGGCAACGACGTGGCGGTGATCTCGGGCAAGGCCAATGCGGCGATCGCCCTCTTCGACCCCTACCGGCCGAAATGGAACGCCGCCGTCGAGGTGCCGGTCTCGCAGCTCGGCATCACGCCCACGGTGAACGGCGATTTTCTTTCGGTCGACCGCGATGTCTACTACCGCGACCCGGCCAATCGCCTGCAGCTCGTCCACGTGATCGACTCCAATGCCGTGCCGCAGAGTCTCGTCAACCGCGCGCCGTACTTCATCGCATACGAAGACCAGAGCGGCAACACGCACGTATTGCCGCTTGCCAACGGCCGCGTGGATGCCGGCGCCGCGATCGTGCTGAAAAACGAGCGCATCTATGTGCCCGACGGCGGCGACGGCACCCTGCTGGCCGGCCCGAGCGCGCTGATGACGTACCAGGGCAGCTTCGACAGTCCGGCCGCACTCAGGCTCTACCAGTTCGCAAAACACGGTATCGAGGGACCGCTCGCGTGCTATCCGGTGCAGTCGCTCGCCATCGACGACGGCTATGCCGACAATTGGGGCGGTGTCTGGTCGGCGGCAAGCAAGTCGTCGAGCTTCTACTACGACTGCGGGCACGTGACGATGACGCCGGACGGCCTGATTGCCGAGTTCGCCACGGCCACCACCGTCTATGGCATGCGCAACACCGGGAGCGGCGTGGCCTACCCGCCGCCTGCCGACACACCGTTCGGCCGATCCGAATATCGCTACCACAATAACCGCACACCGCAATCGGCGGGCCTCGTTCCGCACGACGGCATGCTCGAGGAATCGGCCGTCTACTACTATAGCTACCTCAGCGGCATGCTGTTCGATCAGACCGACTACGACGCCGAAGGCCTGCCGGTCGAGCGAACCTACAACCGCTACGAAGTGCGCACCGAGGTCGCGTCGATCGACGACGAGAACCTGCGCACACCGCTCATCGGCGGCTACGTGAAGCGGCCCGCCACCGAGATCAGCCAGTACGAGCAGGTCATCGACGTCGCGGTGCAAGCCGGAACAGCCGCGTCGCGCACGGCCGTCGCGATACCGGCCGGCCTGCAGCAGGCGCTTGCGGCACGCGGCGTCGACCTGGCCGCCGGTGCGATCCTCGTGCCGGACCACGGCGGCGCACACTGGGCGCTCTATCCCGATGCCGCGTCGCCGCGCTACCTGCCGGTGTCGATCCGGGGCACGTCGCTCAAGGCATCCGTCGCCGTCACCCGGCGGGTCGGCTCCGGATTCTCGTGGCAGACCGGCCTGCTCACCAGCGACTTCACGGAGAACTACAACAGCAGCGGCAAGCACGAAGTCGTCTCGCGCGAGGTCTATCGCGCGTGGCAGGTAAGCGCCTACGCGCAACTCAAGGCCGATCACGTCTGGGCACCGGTCGCGGTGTCGATCAAGTTCTGGCGCGAAGACGGCATGGCGGGCCGAGGCGTGCCGCAGGCAATCTCGGTGAACACGTGGTCCACGTGGGGTAGCCGCGGACTCTGGGCGCCACGGCGCAACTTCACCGCGGCTAGCGCAGACGCGTACGACCCGTTGTCGCCCGTCGGGGTGCATTTCGATGCGTGGGACAACGCCAGCCTGCCGCCGCTCGACCTGTGGCGCCCGAGCGGCGAAATCACGCAGCGCGACAGCCGTGGCAGCACGCTCGAAGCGCGCGACGCGTTCAACCGTCCGACGGCCACGCTGCTCAACCGGCGCGGCACTGCGCGCATCGCCGAATTCACCAACGCCACGAACGCGGAAACGCTTTATACGGGCTTCGAAACCTATGAAGACCTCGACCGCTGGCAATTGAACGGCCAGCCCGTGCCCGACGCCGCGCTTTCGAGTGGCGACGCCCACACCGGCCGGCGTTCGCTGCGCATGGCGGGCGATCCTTCGCAGACCCTGGCAACCCGCCTCACGATCAGCGGCGGCAAGACCTACATTCTGAGCTGCTGGGTGAAGACGCCGGCGGACTTCGAGAGCGCCCCGGGACGGGCGCAATGGTCGGTCTCGGGCGACGGCGCACCCACGCTCACGTTCGACATTGCCGGCACCGGGGGCACATGGTCTTACCAGCACTGGGCATTCGCATTGCCCGAGGCCGAGTCCTCCCGCGCCGTGACATTGCAGCTGCGCAACGACAAAACGGCCCCGCAGGGCACACTGCTCCTCGACGACGTCATGCTGGCGCCGCTCGTCGGAACCGCCGTCGCCAGTGTCTACGACGAGCGCTATGGAGCGCAGATCGCCACCATCGCGCTCAACGGCAATACGTCGCGCACATTCTTCGACAGCCGCCAGCGGACGGCCGCCCAGGTGAGTGCTGCCGGCAACGTCGTGGCGGGCACCATCACGGAGCTCGTGCGCGAAAACAATCAGCATGCCGCATTCCGCTTCGACCCGGCCCAGCCGAACAGCGTCGTTTCAATCGGCGCGCCGGAAGGCGGCGCCTATGCCGACCTCGTTCAGGGCGACGCGTGGATCACCCAATGGGTCGCCGCCAACCCGGCGGCCTGGCGCCCTGAAGACGGCGTGCTCATGCACACCGAAAGCAGTGCCGACTCCATCGGATTCCGCCCGACGGACGGACTCGACGACTACGGCGCCCGCTTGACCGTGCGCCTGCCGGTCGATTCCGCCGGCACGCCCAGGCTGCCGCAGCAGCCCATCGGCCTCGATATCGGCACCGATCTGAGCCTGCGCTGGACGCCTGCCGCAGGGTGGCGCCTCACGCTCGGGGGCACGACGCACGAACTCGGCGCCGGGCCGTTCGCAAACGACTGGGCCGTGCTCGCGCCCGTCGATCCGGTCAGCGGCAAAACCTCGGTGCATGTCTATGCCGACGGTCGCCTGCTGTTTGGACAGGCCGACAGCAGCCGTGTGAGCGGCACCTTGAGCCTGCACGTCGCCGAGCGCGGCATCGGCTTTGCGTCGATCGCGACCTTCCGCGCCCCGTCGCTCTCGGCCGTGTTCCTCGACGGCTCGGGCAAGGAGCGGCAGCGGCAGTCGTTCGCGGGCGACGGCACCCTCGTCTCCGGCTCGCTGTACGACCCCATCGGCCGGCCGGCGATCGGCGTAAAACCCGCCGCGGCTCCCGGCCGGACGCTCGCCTACGACACCGATTACGTGCAGAGCTTCGACCCGACCAGCGGCGTGATGACCGGGCGCGCGGCATCGGCCAACCCGGACGATGACGGGTATCCATATGTGCGCACCGAGTTCTTCCGTACCGCGCAATCGCTGGCCTCGAAGCAGGGGGCGCCGGGCCGGCGGCTCGCGCTCGCCTATGGCGGCGGCGCGGACGGTTTTGCCGACCTCAACCCGCACGTCCTGCAGTTCCAGTACGGCACCAACGTGCAGGGCCAGTTCGGTGGCGACGCCTGGCCGTCGAACCAGTACTTCGTCAAGTGCATCACGGACCCCAACGGCGTCGCCAGCTACACGCTCACGTGCCAGACGGGCGAAACGCTGGCGTCGCTGAGCGGACCCGGCGACGGCACGCTCGCGATCACGCAGTACTTCTACGACGGCAGCGGCCGCCTCGTGAAAATGCTGCCGCCCAACGGCGTGCAGGCCGCGCGCGCGGGCCATCCGGACGCCGACCGCTGGGCCAGCACCACCACGTACAATTTTCTCGGCGAAGGGATCGAGTCGAACGAACCCGACGCAGGGCTCACGCGCACCGTGTTCGGACCCGGCAGCGTCGCCCGGTTCGTTGCCGGCGCCGACGACCCCGATGGGCTCGCCACCCTCCGCTACGTGAAGTACGACGCAATCGGCCGCGAAATCGAAACCGGCAGCGTGCGCACCGCGTGGAATCGCGCCGAACTCGAACGCATCGCGCTGCTCGATCCACAATGGCCCGGCACGGCCCAGCAACCCGTCATATCGGGCGTGAACGTGTACGACGGCGACGGCAGCAACGCCACGCAATTCGGTCAATTGACAAGCAGTACGACCTATTCCGGAAACGGGCGTGACCAGGTCGAGCAGCGCTACGAATACAGTGCAGCGGGCCAGCTCGTAGCGCAGACACAGACGGCCGATGCCTACGACGCGCAGGCCCGCACGATACGTTACGCGTACAACGCAGGCGGCCAGCTCGTCGGCGTCGGCTATCCCGACGGTAGTCCCATCGCGCACGTCACCTACCGCTACACGCGGCTCGGCCAGATCTACCAGGTCGGCACGCCCGAAGACGCAGCGTCCATCGCCCGCTACCGCTACACGGCAGCCGGGCAGGTCGAGCACGCAGAGGTGCGCCTGTCCGACGCCGCGCAACTCACGAGCCTCGCGCACTACGGGCCGCCGGGCTGGCTCAGCCAAATCACGACCGGCAGCAGCGCCCAGCCGACGGTGCTCCAGGAAACGCTGACCTATACCGAAGGCGGCTACCAAGGCGCAGGCTTCTACGACGGGAAGATCGCGTCCGCGCAGTTCAGCGACGCCGGCGGCACACACCGCTACGAATACGCATACGACGACCTCTCGCGCCTGCGCGTCGCACAGCGCGAGGAAGGCGCCGATACCCGCACCGATGTTGCCCTCACCTACGACCTCAACGGCAACATCGCCACGCTCGACACGGGCGGCACGCCCGCGACCTATCACTACGCGCCGGGCAGCGACCAGGTCGATAGCGTGACTTCCGGAGGCACCTCGCTCGACGCCTTCCGCTACAACGCGATGGGCGCCGCCATTGCATCCCTGCGCCGCAATCTTGCCGATGTGAGCTACGACCCGGCCACGGGTCTGACCGACGCGATGACGCTCGGCAACGGGCATCAATTGATCTTCGGCTACGACGCCCGGCAGAGCCGCACGGTCAAGCGCGTCACCGACGCGGCAGGCAGCGAGCTGAGCGCCCGCCTGTACGTGCGCAACAACTCGGGCAGCCCGCTGCTGGAACTGAGCCGCACCGCGGGGCTCGCCGACAGCGCAGTGCAATATCTGCACGGCCCCGCAGGCCTGATCGGCATGCAGGCTCATGGCAAGCGCTATGCGGTCGTGCGCGACCATCTGGGCTCCGTGCGCAGCGTGGTCGACGAGACCGGCGCCGTGGTCGCTCAGTACGACTACACATCCTTCGGCGTGACGGTCACGCGAGCGGGATCGTCCCAGCCGGACATCGTCTACTACCGCTACACCGGCCAGGAGCTCGATCCCGAAACCGGGCTCTACAACTATCAGGCGCGGTTCTACGACCCCGAGCTGGGCCGCTTCATCGCCGTCGACCCGAAACGCCAGGGCGCGTCGCCGTATGTCTACGTGCTGAACAACCCCATCGGCCTCATCGACCCCGACGGCGAGGAGGCCCTCACCGCCTTCCTCATCGCCGTGATCGTGGGCGCGATCATCGGCGCCGTGGTCGGCGGCGTGACCTATATCGTCACGCACAAGGGCAACTTCGACGTCGGCAAGTTCTTCGCGTACGCCGCCGTCGGCCTCGTGGCCGGTGCGGCCGGCGGAGCCGCCGCCTTCACGGGAGGATTGATGGCCACCGCCGCCGCCGGCGCGGTCGGCGTTTCCACCTCCACCTCGATCGGCAGCGGCATTTTCGTGGGCGCCGTGGCCGGAGCGGCCGACGGCGCGGTCGCCGGCACGCTGAACCAGATGGGCGTGAATCTCATCGAAGGCCGTCCCATCGGCGAAGGCGTCGGGCAGGCCGCGTGGATGGGCGCGGCCATCGGCGGCGCGACCGGCGCGGTGCTGGGCGGCATCACCGGGGCCGTCAACTACCGCACGGCAACCCGGCTCACGAACCCCGACGAGGTGATCAGCGCGAGGCCACTGGGTCAACACTATGCCGCGCTCAAGAATGCCAACCTGTCGGGCTACACCCGGGGCGAAATTCAGGCCGTGGGCAACGGGGCGGGACGCAACGACGTCGTTGGACTGGTGGCCCACGGCAGCCGCACACGCGACACGCTGCGTTTTGTCGACGTCCCCCAGGTGAACGTGGGCGCGGGTCTTCCGAAGCAGCAAGTCGGCGATGTCGTCGCCGATCTGACTCAGGGCGGCGCGTTCGGCGGGCGGGGCATCGACCTTTCGGGCATGTGCCACGCGGGAAACAACGGCGTGGCCCGCACCCTGGCACGGGAACTCAATGTGCCCGTGCGGGCGGCGACGGGGGAGACAAGCTATTTCCTCAACTATGCGACTCAAAGTTACTGGGGGCGCACCATTGCCGGGGGAGACAGCTTCATCACGATCGGCAACTCGCTGCGCGGAGTCGCTTACCGGACCTACTATCCGAGCCAGTTGCGCACCGGCTGGAACTACCTGTTCGGCTATTGATGAACCCGCTCGCCGATCCCTATCCGGCTTACCGGCTGCTGCGCGAGCACGCGCCGGTTCACGCGGCCGCGCCGGGCCGCTGGCTCGTCACCCGCCACGCGGACGTCGAGGCGCTGCTGTTCGACTCGCGTTGCGTGCATTGGGGACAAGATGCGCAAGGGGACCTGCGGCGCAAGCCCGACGAACAGGCGCTGGCCGAAGCCATGCGCCTGTTCGCGCCCTCGGCGCCTGCAAGCCCGCTGCGTCACGACCTCAGCGCCGCGATCAGCCAGGTCGCCGTGGAGCGCATGCACGCCGAGCTAGGGCCGCTGTGCGACCGGCTACTCGACAGCTTCGTCGCCGGGCAAGCTCGCGACGCCGTCGCCGGCTACGCGCACCCCGTCACGCTGTTCGCGCTCGGTTGCCTGCTCGGCCTGTCGCGCCCGCAAACCGTGCAGCTCGCCGAAGCCGTCGGCGAGCTGCAGGTGCCGTTCTTTTCGTGCGTCAGCACCACCGGCACGGCGCCGCCACGGGACGCGTCCGTCGCCCGCCTCCAGCGCTGCCTCGACGAATTGATCGCCTGCGGCGAGCAATACCCCGGCACCACGCTCCTCGGCCGGCTATGCGCCGGCGCGGGTGCGGGCGCGTACACCGATCGCGCCGCCCCCTCTCACCGCCTGCGCAATATGCTGCTCGTGCTGATCTATGCCGCTCACCACAATCTCGCGAATTTCATCGGCAACGGCCTGTTCGCGCTCGCCAGTCAACCGGACGCCCTCCGGCAACTTGAACGCGAACCCGGCCTGATCGATCGTGCCGTGCTGGAGCTGCTGCGCTACGACAGCCCGCTGCAGCACATCGTGCTCACGGCACGCGAATCGTTCGAGCTGCACGGCTGCACGATCGGATGCGGCGACGAGATCCTGGCCTGTGTGGGTTCCGCGAACCGCGACGACGCGGTCTTCACCGTCCCGGACCGGCTCGATTTTTCGCGTGCGAACCCGCAGAAACTGCTCTCGTTCGGGGCGGGCCCGTGGCGCTGCGTCGGCGCGAAGCTGGCGCTGCGCATCGGCTCCGTCGTCTTCGCGAAAATCGTCGCGCGCGGGTTCGCACTCGCCGCCGGCACCGGCGCCCTGCGCTGGCATCACACGCCCATCGTCCAGCGTGGCCTGGTGGCGCTGCCTCTCCTCGTTCACTTCAATGTCTGACATGGATACGATCGACTTCGTCACACGCTACGATCGCATGATCCTCGACGCGAACACGCGCCAGCTCTATGGCGGGGGCGACTTCTACAACGTCGGGGAGTGGCCGGCCGAAACCGGAACGCTCGATGCAACCGGACAAGCCGCGCCGGACAGACTGCCGCGCGCCTGCGCGGCGCTCGTACAGCGGGTGATCGCTCCGGCGCTCGCCCAGCGCGTGTGCCAGGCCGGCGACCGGTTGCTCGATGTGGGCTGCGGCCTTGGCGCCAGTTCCGCGGAGCTGGCGCGGCAACTGCCGGGGACCGAGGTGATCGGCGTCAATCTCTCGCAAGCGCAGCTCACCCACGCGCGAACGCGCTACCCGGCACTCGCATTTTGCGCGATGGACGCCACTCACCTCGGCTTCGCCGACGAAAGCGTGCGCTGCATCGTGTCGATCGAAGCGGCGTTCCACTTCCAGCCGCGCACGGCATTCCTGCGCGAAGCGTGGCGCGTATTGCAGCCCGGCGGCATGCTGCTCATGAGCGACATGCTGTTCGCGCCCAGCGGCGCCACACCGTGGTGGGTGCCCGATGCCAATCGGACACACCGGGAAGCGCACTATCTTCAGGATTGCCTCGCCGCCGGCTTCGCCGTCGAACAGTGCGACGACACAACCGCCACCACGCTGCACCCGTTTTGCCATCATCTCGAACAGGCCTACCCCGGCAGCGGGCTCGCCGATTCTCTGAGGGAAGCCGTAGCGGCCTACCTTGTGGTCGCGTTGAGGAAGACGGCGGGTTGCATCCGGGGCGGCCTGCCTGGCTGAGGGGCGAACGCAGACCCGGCGATGGGCGCCGACGTCATGCGTCGCAGTGGCTCGCCGCTCGCTATAGAATGGAAATTCCGCCACGCCAGCGAACCCCAGCACCATGCCCGTCACCGGCTTCAGCCACTACAACCTCCGCGCGGACCGCGCCACCCTCGACACGCTACGCGACTTTTACGTGAACGTCGTGGGGCTGCAGGTCGGCGTCCGGCCGCCGTTCAGAAGTTTCGGTTACTGGCTCTATGCCGGCGCAAAGGACATTCTGCATCTCTCGGAAGCCGCCCCCGAAGAAAGACGCAACGCGGCCGCGCGGAACACGTTCGACCACGTTGCTTTCTCGTGCACGGACTGGCAGGCGACGATCGAACGCCTGCAACACTTCAACATCCGGTTTGCCTGCGACGACGTGCCGATGACCGGCCAACGCCAGATATTCTTCGCCGATCCGGCCGGCAACGGCGTGGAGCTCAACTTCGCGCGTGAACAAGGAAGCGCAGGACTATAGGGTCTTGCTTAGGAAGATCCGCGATGTGCCTGGCGGATCGCAGGGCACCTCTCCGAATCGCATCCAGCCATGGCGCATATAGAAGTCGGGCGCCTGAAAACTGATCGTGTAAACAACCGCCGATCGACACCCGCGGCGGCGCCCTTCCGCCTCGAACAGTTGCAGGATCCGCGTGCCCGTACCTTGACCACGCAGGCTCTCGGGCACAAAGAACAGATCGAGAAAGAGCAGGCCCAGCGACGTTCTGCCCATCGCGCCCCCCACCACTTTTCCGCTCTCCGGATCGCGAACCAGCACCGCCAGCGGTTGACGATCCCCATACCCCACATGGTCGTCGTTGAACTGGTTCAAGCCATCTTCGATGACCGCCATTTCGGCTTCGGAAACGGTATCGGTAACAAAAACTTCGGGTTCAGGCACGGACTTTCCTCTTACAAAGGCAACGTCTGCGCACCCACTGCAGGGTGCACGGACCACGATCCGCCCGCCGGGCTACGTCAGCGTCGTAGCCGGGTTAGGCGCGCACTTTCAGCAGATGATCGCATCTGCGCACGAAGTGCGCCGGAATCGTGACGCCCGCTCGAAGTCGGGAATCACGGCTCGGGTCGCGCCTCACACCCCCATGCCGAATACGTTGACTCAATGAATCTCGGGCTCGCCGCCAGCACTCGCACAGGCACCACCGGCACCATCGCGCTGGAGGAAATCGAAATCGCAGCCCTTGTCGGCCTGCATCACGTGCATCTGGTGCATCGCCCCGTAGCCGCGCGTAAAGCGCGGCTCGGGCGCGACCCACGCGGCCTTGCGGCGCGCGAGCGCCTCATCGGAGATCAGCACGTTCAGGCGGCGCTCCGGCACGTTCAGCTCGATCATGTCGCCGTCCTGCACGAGCGCGAGCGGCCCGCCGATGAACGACTCCGGCGCGACGTGCAGCACGCATGCGCCATAGCTCGTGCCGCTCATGCGCGCATCCGAAATGCGGAGCATGTCGCGCACCCCCTTCTTGAGGATCTTCTGCGGAATCGGCAGTTGCCCCCACTCGGGCATGCCGGGCGCGCCGATGGGGCCCGCATGCTGCAGCACGATCACGCAGTTTTCATCGACGTCCAGCTCTTCGCTGTCGATGCGCGCGGCCATGTCGTTGTAGTCCCTGAACACCACGGCCCGGCCCGTGTGCACATGCAGATGCGGTTCGGCGGCACCGGGTTTGATGACCGCGCCGTCCGGCGCGAGGTTGCCGCGCAGCACGGCGAGCCCCGTGTCCGGCATCACCGGGTGGCTGCGGCGGCGGATCACTTCGTCGTTGAAGATTTGCGCTTCGGCAATGTTCTCGCCCAGCGTCTTGCCGTTCACGGTGCGCTGCGTGCCGTCGATCAGTTCGCCCAGTTCCTTGAGCATCGCCATCAAGCCGCCGGCGTAGTAGAAGTCCTCCATGAGGTACTTGCCGGTCGGGCGCACATTCGCGAGCACCGGTGTGTGGCGTGCGATCTCGTCGTACTGCGCGAGCGTGAGATCGACGCCGGCGCGGCGCGCGAGCGCGATCATGTGGACGATCGCGTTGGTCGAGCCCGAGAGCGCGAGGCAGGTCGTCACGGCGTTGTCGACCGACTTGCGCGTGAGGATGTCCGAGGGCTTGAGGTCTTCCCACACCATCTCGACGATGCGCATGCCCGTCTTCGCCGCATATTGCGCGTGGCGCGAATCCGGCGCCGGAATCGACGCGAAGCCGGGCAGCGTGAAGCCCAGCGCCTCGGCCGCGCTCGTCATGGTCGAAGCCGTGCCCATGGTCATGCAGTGGCCCGGCGAGCGCGCGATGCCGCCTTCCACGCCCTTCCAGTCCTGCTCCGTGATCTTGCCCGCGCGCAGGTCGGCCCAGTACTTCCAGGTATCGGAACCGGAGCCGAGCGTCACGCCGTTCCAGTTGCCGTTGAGCATCGGGCCGGCAGGCAGGAAGATCGCGGGCAGGTCCATGGAGATCGCGCCCATCAGCAACGCGGGCGTGGTCTTGTCGCAGCCGCCCATCAGGACCACGCCATCCGCGGGGTACGAGCGCAGCGTCTCTTCCACTTCCATCGCGAGAAAGTTGCGGTAGAGCATGGTGGTGGGCTTCTGGAACGGTTCGGAAAGCGTCTGCACCGGCAGTTCGATGGGAAAGCCGCCCGCCTGCCAGATGCCGCGCTTGACCTCTTCCACGCGCTGCTTGAAATGCGTATGGCAGGGATTGATCTCGCTCCACGTATTGAGGATCGCGATCACCGGCTTGCCCGCGTACTCCTCGCGGCTATAACCCATCTGCGACGTGCGCGAACGATGGCCGAACGAACGCAGGTCGTTCACGCCATACCAGCGGTGGCTGCGCAGTTCTTCAGGGGTCTTACGCTTGTTGCTCATGTTGCCTTGCTCCAGGGTCTGCCAGGTATTTCCTGTGGGGTGGCCGCCGTTGCCGGTCAGCGCTGCTCCTTCACGCGCGACACGAGCTGCGTCGGGCTCACGAATTGCAGCGCCACCAGCACCCACGCGAGCGTGATCGCCATATAGATCATCGCCATGGCGTCGATCGACTGCGGCGCGCGAACGCCCGTCGAAAACACCGCGTAATACAGCGCGACGACGAGCGTCTGCGTGTCGGGTCCGGCGGTAAAGAAAGTGAGTTCGAACATGCCGATCGTGCGCACCAGCACGAGCAGCCCCGCCGCCAGCATGCCCGGCACGAGCAGCGGCAGCAGCACGTAGCGGAAATAGCGCGGCGTGTTCGCGCCGAAAATGCGCGCGGCGGATTCGAGGTTGGGATCGATCTGCTCGATGAACGGCGTCATCACGAGGATCACGAACGGCAGCGCGGGCACGAGGTTCGCGAGAATCACGCCGGGCAGCGTGCCCGCGAGGCCGAAGCGGTACATCGCGGTCGCCATCGGGATCCCGTAGGTGACGGGCGGCACCATCAGCGGCAGCAGAAATACGAGCATGACGAGGCGCTTGCCCGGAAACTGCGCGCGGGCGAGCGCATAGGCGGCGGGCACGCCGAGCGCGATGGAGAGCAGCACCACGGCGCCCACCACTTCGAAAGTCACCCACAGCACGCTCGAAAGCTGGAAGTCGCGCCACGCCTGCGCGTACCAGTGCAGCGTGAAGCCTTGCGGCAGCGGCGTGCCGAACCAGCGCGTGGCGATGGAGTTCACGCCCACCGTCGCAATCAACAGCAGCACGTTCACGAGGAAAAACACCACGCCGCCCCAGACGATGCCCTTCCACAGCAAACCGGGCAGTCTCGTGGGCGCTTTCGGCGCGGCAACAGCCGTGGCTGCGTTCAGCTCAGGAGGTTCGTCCGAGGCCGCCGCGTCGGCGTGCAGGCCGGCCGCGTTGCGTTGATGCGCGGTCATCAGCCTTTTCCTCCGCTCACCGGGCCGGCGTAGAAGAAGCGCTTGAGGCCCAGCATGGCCGCCACGACCACGAGTTGCACGAAACCCATGACGATCGCAATGGTCGAGGCGAGCGAGTAGTCGTAGCTTTCGAATGCCGCTTCCGCGGCCGCGATCGAGATCACGCGCGTAGGCCCTGCGGGCGCGCCCAGCAGCACCGCCGACGGAAACACCGAATAGGCCGGCACAAACGACAGGCATGCGGCCATCGTGAGTCCGGGCGCGAGCAGCGGCAGATAGATCTGCCGGAACTGCTGCCACGGTCCCGCGCCGAGCGTGGCAGCAGCACGCGCGAGCGTCGGGTCGATGCCGGTGACGTACGAAAGCGTGAGCAGGAAAGCAAACGGAAAACCGGAAACGATCAGCGAGATCAGCACGCCCCAGTAGTTGTGCGTGAGGCGCACCTCTTCGTTCGTGTAGAGATGCAAGGCGTGGAGCGCCTGCGGGAACCAGCCGTTGGGCCCGAAATAGCTCAGCATGCCGTCGGCGATCAGCACCGTGCCGAGCGTGACGGGAATCACGAGCAGCGTCGTCACGAGCTTCTGGTACGGCGAGTTGCGGCGCAGCGCGAACGCCACCGGCAACGAAAGCCCCACGTTGACGATCGTCGCGGGCACGGCCAGCTTCAGCGTGACGAACACCGTGGGCCACAGCGAAAGGTCCGTGAAGAACTGCACGTAGTTGGCCAGCATGCCGCCGCCGTTCATCGGCTTGAACGAGAGCACGAGGCCGTAGGCGAACGGATACAGGAACAGCGCGACGATGCATCCCAGTGCGGGCGCAACGAGCCAGCCGCGCGCATCGCGCGGCATTTTCTTCGCCAGCGTGGCAGCGCGCGTGCTCATGCCGCGCGCTCCGAGTAGGCCAGCACACGCGACGGCGCGACGCGCAGCGTAGCGCGCTCGCCCGCTTCGAATTCGCCGGCCACGCGCGCCCACAATTTGCCGAACGGCGCGTTGGCGAGCAGCAGCGAATCGCGGCCGCCGTATTCGACCAGCTCCACTTCCACGTCGAAGGCGTTGGCGTCGCCGGGCGTGGCGCGCTCGAAGTCCTCGGGACGCATCGCCACCGACATTCCGTGCGCATCGACGTCGCCCATCGCCACGCCGGTCAGCGTGACGCCCGCCGAGGTCAGCGCGATATGTTCCCCACGCTCGCCCGCAATCGAAAACGGCAGCACGTTGCGGTAGCCCATGAAGCGCGCCACATGCAGATTCGCGGGCCGGCCGTAGATTTCCTTCGGCGTCGCCACCTGCTGCACGACGCCCTCTTTCATCACGACGATGCGGTCGGCCATCGAAAGCGCCTCGTCCTGGTCGTGCGTCACGTAGATCGTCGCGCGTTCGAGCTGGCCATGAATGCGGCGGATTTCGGCGCGCATTTCGATGCGCAGCTTCGTGTCGAGGTTGGAAAGCGGCTCGTCCATCAACACGAGCGGCGGTTCGATCACGATCGCGCGCGCAATCGCCACACGCTGCTGCTGGCCGCCCGACAGCTGGCCCGGCAGCTTGTTCTCGTGACCGACCAACTGCACGAGCTGCAACGCTTCGCGCACGCGGCGCTTCGCCTCGTCGCGCGGCGTGCCGCGCATCTTGAGCCCGAAGCCCACGTTCTCCAGCACGCTCATGTGCGGAAAGAGCGCGTAGTTCTGGAACACCATGCCGAAGCCGCGCTTCTCCGGCGGCAGCACGTCGATGCGCGTTTCGTCGAGCCAGATGCTGCCGCTCGTGAGCGGCTGCAGGCCCGCGATGCAGTTGAGCGCCGTCGATTTGCCGCAGCCGGACGGCCCGAGCAGGGCGATGAATTCGCCGCGGCGTATGTCGAGATCGAGGCCGGAAAGCGCGGCGAGTTGCGCGCCTTCGGCGTTCGTGAAGCTGCGGCACACCGAGTCCAGACGCAGACGATCGAAAGAATGCTTCATGGCAGGTTCCTGATCCGCATGGGCACACGTGGGGGCGCCGGCGCGCAGAGCGCCAGGCTCCACGCCCGCGTGCGCCGTTGCGTTACTGGGACTTGGCCGCGCCCACTTCGCGGTCCCACTTCTGGAAGGCGGCCACCATCGCCTGCGCCGAAAGCGGCACGACGTGCGGATAGGCCGCGAGCCACTTCGCGTACTCGGGGCGGCCGTACTTCGCGATCACGTCCTGGCTCTCCTTCGGCGCCATGTTCAGCGTGACGCCCGCCACGGCCGGACCCGGATAGAAGTAGCCGTCGTCATAGGTCATGGCCTGCTGCTGCGGCTCGAGCATGAAGTTCATGAGCTTGAGCAGCACCGCGAGTTTCTCTTTGGAAACTCCCTTCGGAATGACCATGTACTGGGCGTCGTTCACCCACGTCATGTTGTCGAAGGCCTGCACCTTGAAGTCGGCCGGCACGATACCGAGCGCACGCGGATTGATGTCCCAGCCCGTCACGGTCACGGTCATGTCGCGCGAGCCTTCGCCCAGCTCCTTCATCACCGCCGAGGTGCCGCCCGGGTAGTACGGCACGCAGGCATTGAGTTCCTTGAGGAACGCCCAGGTCTTGTCCCAGCCGTTGACCGGATCCTGCGGGTTCTTGTCGCCCAGCAGATACGGCAGCCCCATCAGGAAGGTGCGGCCCGGGCCCGAATTGGCCGGCCGCGCGTAGATCAGCTTGCCCGGATTGGCCTTGCACCACGCAAGCAGTTGCTCGGGCGTGTGCGGCGGGTTCGGCACCTTGGCCGGGTTGTATTCGATGAGCGGGCCGGCCGGCATATAGGCCACTTCGAGGCCATAACCCTGCGCGAGCTCCTGCATCTTGCGCGGGCCCGGCGCGTAGTGATCGAGCACGCCCGGCAGCGCCGCCGAGTCGTCGGGCAGCAGCTTGACCCACAGGTTCTGTTCGATGCCGGCTGCGAGCGCGTCGGTGCCGGTCAGCACGAGGTCGATGTCGGCGCGGCCTGCGGCCTGCATCGCCTTGATCTTGCCCGGCAGTTGCGGCGCGGGCGCATTGGTGTAGGTGATGTTGGAGACGAGGTTCGGATATCTGGCCTTGAACGCTTCGAAGGCCTTCTGCGTGAGCTGCAGATTGCCGGCCACGTCCACTATGTTCAGGGATACCGGATCGGCGTGCGCCGCGCTCATGCCGAGCGTCGACGCGGCCGCCACACACAGGGCCAGGAGCCTGGCCGACAAGCGTCCTTCGAACATCGCATCTCCTCACGTCTTTGTTTATGGAATGTGCTCTTGGCGGCCCGTCCGTTTTGGCTCTCTCAGGCCCGCGGCACAGGATGCCGAACCACACAGCAAGTTGTCAAGCAACGTAAAGCCTGATGTCGGATTCAGGCCGGCGCTTCGCAGACACCCATCCACCAGCCCGTCGCGATGCCTAACCGCGCACCAGTTCGCCGTCGCGCAACCGCCACAGCCCGAGCGGATTGCCGTCCTGCAAGACGGGCGGCAGCAGCTCCGCGGGCAGGTCCTGATAGCAGACCGGACGCAGGAAACGCTCGATCGCCATCGCACCGACCGAAGTCGTGCGCGCATCCGATGTCGCCGGAAACGGGCCGCCGTGCACCATCGCGTACGACACCTCGACGCCCGTCGGAAAGCCGTTGGCGAGAATGCGGCCCGCCTTGCGCTCCAGCACCGGTAAAAGGCGCTGGGCCAGCGCGTAGTCGCCGATGTCGATCTGCAGCGTCGCCGTCAACTGCCCTTCCAGATGCCCGGCCACGCGCAGCAGCTCCGCCTCGTCGCGACACGCCACCACGAGCGACGCCGGCCCGAAAATCTCGTCGGCCAGTGCGTGCTGTGCGAGAAACTGCCCGGCCGTGGTCTTGAACAGCATCGGCCGGGCGGCGCATTGCGCATCCGACTGCGTGCCCTCTGCCACGCGCTCCACACCCGGCTGCTGCGCACGCGCGTCCACCGCCTTGCGGTAGCTCGCTGCGATGCCGGCCGTCAACATGGTTTGCGCGCTCTTCTGCTCGAGCGCCGCGGCAGCGTCGCGCACGAAGCGGTCGAGCTCCGGACCGTCGAAGCCGAGCACGAGGCCCGGGTTCGTGCAGAACTGCCCCACGCCCAGCGTGAGCGACTCGACGAAACCCTTCGCCAGCGCCTCGCCGCGCGCGGCCAGCGCTGCCGGAAGCACGAACATCGGATTAATACTGCTCATCTCAGCATAGACGGGAATCGGCTCGGGACGCTGCGAAGCGACCCGCACGAGCGCGAGGCCGCCGCCGCGCGAACCGGTGAAGCCCACCGCCTTGATCGCCGGATGCGCCACGAGCGCCTCGCCGATCGCATTGCCGCCGCCGAAGACGAGCGAGAACACGCCGGCGGGCAGGCCCACGTCCGCCACCGCCTGCTGGATTGCGCGGCCCACCAGTTCGGAAGTGCCGAGGTGCGCCGGGTGCGCCTTCACGACCACCGGGCAGCCGGCGGCAAGTGCCGAGGCGGTGTCGCCGCCCGCCACCGAAAACGCCAGCGGGAAATTACTCGCGCCGAACACGGCCACGGGGCCGAGGCCGATGCGCTGCGCACGCAGATCGGAGCGCGGCAGCGGCTTGCGCTCGGGCAATGCCGAATCGAGCACGGCGCCGCACCAGCGACCGTCGCGCACGAGCGAGGCGAAAAGGCGCAACTGGCCGACCGTGCGGCCACGCTCGCCTTCGAGACGCGCCTTGGGCAGCGCGGATTCGAGATGGGCGCGCTCGATCAGCGCGTCGCCGATGGCGAGAATGCGCTCGGCGATCGCTTCGAGCAGGCACGCGCGCGTTTCCAGCGGCGCGGCGCGGAAGGGATCGAAGGCCTGCGCGGCCAGCGTGCAGGCGCGCTCAACGTCGGCGGGACCGCCGAGACCAAAGGCCGGCTCGATCTCTTCGCCCAGCGCGGGCGCGAAGGCCCGCATCTCGCCCTCGGTGCCGCGCACGGCGTCGGCGCCCAGCAGCATGGTTCCGGATATCTGCATGTTCGCTCCGTGTAGTCCTTTACAGAGACAGAGGGCAGGCGCTCACGCGCGTGCCGCCTGCGCGAGCGAGTTCTCGAACGCGAGCAGCGCCTTCGCGGCCTGCTCGATGGCCGGTAGTTCCGCTTCGGGCGAACCGCTCAGGAGCGGCAGGATCGGCCCCATGTCGCCGATGCCCGCGAGCGTCACAGCGTCGTGCAGCACGCGGATCAGCGAAATGTCGTCGCGCAGCGTTTCGAGCGGCAGGAAGCGGTCGTAGAGGCGCTGGGCCTCGTCCGCGCGGCCTGCCTTCGCGGCGGCCAGAAGCGCCATCACGGCGCGCGGCGCGATGCAGCCCGAACCCGTGGTCCAGGCGGCGAGGCCGAAGTCGCGCACGTGAACGAGCGCCGGGCGCTCGCCCATGCCCGAGACGACCTTCGAAGCCGGCACGCGCTCCAGCAGGCGGCGCAGGTAGGGATCGCTGGCCGGATCCTCGCGCACGATGGCGTACTTCACCGCAATCAGCGTGCCGCTGTCGATTAGGCGCGCGAGCGTGTCGGCATCCACGTAGTCTTCGCTCTTGACATAAAGCGTGAGCGGAATGCCGGCGGTGTCCGAAATGCGCTTGAGGCCCGCTTCCACGCCGGCCGGCGTGGTGAAGCCCGCGAGCGGCAGGACCATCGCGGTCCGGTACGAGGTCTGCGCGAGAATGCGCGCCTGGTCGAGCATCTTGCCGAAGTCCGGGCCGATGGCCGGGATCACGCGAGTCTGCTCGCCCGTGAGGCCGGCGAGCATGTCAAGCAACTCGCGATATTCGCTGACGGCGACGTGATAAAGATTGGCATTGCCGCCGTAGAGCAGCGTGCGAATGCCGCCTGCCTCCATGTGACGGATCAGCCGGCGGTTTTCTTCGACGTCGAGCGTCAGGTCGGGGCGGCGTGCCAGCGGGGGTACGGCCATCACCGTCGAGGCAAATTCGCTCTCGACAATCGGGGACACGTTCATGAGGCCTCGTGCGGAATAGAGGGTTGTCAGTAGTCCGCACAGTAGCACCCACCCCTATTGTTGTCAAACAACTTTGATATTTGTTAGGGTTTGCCTGGTGCCGCCCGCGCGGCTTAGCCCACGCGATACACACGCCCCGTCTGCACGCCTTCCACGCTGCGCTGGTAGGCCAGCGCCACGCGCGCCGCCGGCACGCTTTCGAAGCCGGGGAAGTAGCTCGCGAACACGTCCCACGACTCGGTCAGCACGGTTGGACTGACAACATTGATACGGCGACCCGGCAGTTCCGTGGCGGCGGCGCGCACGAAACCTTCGAGCGCGGCATTCACGGTGGCGGCATTGACGCCCTGCGCAATGGGTTCCTCGCCCACGATGCCGCTCGTGAGCGTGATCGAACCGCCTTCGTTCAGATAGTGCTGCCCGATCAGGGCGAGCCGCACCTGCCCCAGCAGCTTGTCCTGCAGGCCAATGTCGAACTGCCCGGTGTTCATCTGTGAAAGCGGCCCGAAGAACACATGGCCGGCGGCGGACACGATCGCATCGACCCGGCCAACCTGCTCGAACAATGCGCGCACGCTGGCGTCGCTCGTGATGTCCACCCGGTACTCGCCCGCGGAGCGGCCCACGCTCAGCACGATATGCCCGGCGGCGGTCAGGTTTTCGACAATGGCGCGGCCAACGGTGCCGGCGCCGCCTACGACGAGAATCTTCATGATCTGCACTCCATTCGAGGGAAATCGAAACCACCACTATCGGCTTAACATCGAAAGGAATAAATAGCCGATAATTTCGCTCACTTCTAACCAGGAGTTAGCAATCGTGGATCGGCTGCGCAGTATCGAGGTCTTCGTGGCGGCGGTGGATAGCGGCAGCTTCAGCGCCGCGGCCCGGCAGCTCGACTTGAGCCCCGTGATGGTCGGCAAATACGTCGGACAACTCGAACGGCATCTGGGCGCCCAGCTGCTTCAGCGCAACACGCGCACGCAGAGCCTGACCGACGCGGGGCGGCGCTTCTACGACGAAAGCCGCAAGGTGCTGGAGCAACTGGCGCAGGCCGAGGCCTCCGTCGAACGGTTGCGCGAGGCGCCGCGCGGGCGCCTGCGCATCACGGCGGCGACCACCCTCGGCGCATGCGTGGTCGCGCCGCTCGCGGCCGAGTTTCAGCTGGCATGGCCGAACGTGCGCATCGAGCTGGACCTCAGCAACAGCGTAGTCGATCTGATCGACGAGGGATTCGACGTGGCCGTGCGTATCGGCGAACTGGCGCCGGATCTCGATCTGGTCGCGCGGCCCGTGGGCCTTTACCGCATGGTGATCTGCGCAGCGCCCGCCTACCTCGCGCAACACGGCACGCCGCGCTCGCTCGACGATCTGGCGGCGCACCGGTGTATCGGGCATATGGTCTGGAACCGGCGCAATGGCTGGCGCCTCGCGGGAGAAAACCCGTGGCCCGACGAAACGAGCTTCGTGTGCAACGACGGGTTGGCGCTCAAGCAGGCCGCGATACGCGGTGCGGGGCTGCTGTTGCAGCCGTACATTCTGGTGGCGGACGCGCTTGCGGCGGGGTCGCTGGTGAGTGTGCTGGACGAACTGGCGCCGGCGGGGCGGCCGGTTCACGTGCTGTACCGGCAGGATAGACAGCCGCTGCCGAAGATCCGGCATTTCGTGGAGTTCCTTGCCGGGCAGGCGCCCGGAATACTGGCGTGAGGGTCCGCCAGCGTCGACGTCCTGGAAGCCGTGATGCCCGCAATCGGACAAGCCGTCGTGCGAGTGTGACGCCGTGTGATGGCCGCCCTGGTGCGACGAATGCGGGCGGCACGTGTCGGATGCGAACATGGCGGGCGGCGCCGAATACAGGGAAGAGTCCCCTGCGGGCAGCCAGTTCGTTTGCGGGTTTTGCGCTTTTTTTCGTTTATCGCCGAACAAGCGCCTGAGAAACTCGACCATCCTTTTCTCCCTGGTCGTATTCGAATGCCGGCACGGGCGATCGATCCGGTTTCGCCCACACACCCTCCACACGAGGATCATGCCACCGCTATTGGCTCAGCCGTTCACCGGATGCGCAGCCAGCAGCAGCCGATGCCGCGCCTCCGTTTCCTCGTCGGCGGGAAACATGCACTCCAGTCGTAACTCCTGGGCCGCCACGTTCTGCGGCGTCCCTACCGTCGTGACCATCGAGAAATAGCGCAGCACGGCGCCGTCGCGCACGAAACCCATCGGGATCATCGGCATACCGGGCGCCGTGCCCGGCCCGTGATGCGTCTTCCAGTCGCGCGGGACGTCGGGATAAGCGAGCAGCTCGTCGAGCAGATGCTGCGTGCCGCCGTCCACCACCTGCCCCACCGATTCGCGATGCACCCGTTGCAGCAGGCTTCGCGCGACGTTCTCCCAATCGTCCACGAAAGGACGCATCCCGTGCGGATCGAACATCAGATGCAGCATGTTGCGCGGCCCCGTGCGCGCCGCCATGTCGATGAAGCAGTTGAAAAAGCGCGGCGCCGAATCGTTGGCCATGAGGACGTTCCAGTGGCGGTCCATCGCAATCGCAGGAAACGGCTCGTGCTGGCGCAGGACCCGCTCCACCGCGCGTACCACGCTGCTCATCTCCTGCGCGCTCCAGCCCGCCTCCGAATACACCGGGGCATAACCCGCCGCGAGCAATAAAGCATTGCGCTCGCGCAGCGGCACGTCGAGCGTTTGGGCCAGGATCAGCAGCGTTTCGCGGCCCGGCACGCTGCGGCCGCTTTCGATAAAACTGATCTGCCGCTGCGAGATGCCGGCCTCCAGCGACAGATCGAGCTGACTCACGCCACGCACGTCCCGCCAATAGCGCAACAGGTTCCCCAGTTCGCCCTGCGGCGCTTTCGGATCGGGACGGGTGGCATCATTCATCGGATGGCCTTCTCAGCAAAGGTTGAACGAAGCGGACTCAGGCTGCCTCCGCGCGCCAGACATGCGCTTCGAAGGGCGCTTCGAGCGGTGGCCGGGTCACGCTGGCCGTGTAGTTCGTGATGGTCGATGCCGCCACGACCCCGATCACCTCGAGGATCTGCTCCGCGGTGAAGCCCGCACTCAGAAAGCGCTGCTGGTCCGACCCGGCAAGACAGCCGCGCTTTTCGATCAGCGTGCGGGCGAGCAACGAAAGCGCGGCCAGTCCGGCGTCGGCGGGCAGCGCACCGTGGCGGATCGCGTCGATATCGGCAGGATCCACGCCCTCCTTCAGAGCGAGCGCGGTGTGAAAGGCAACGGGCCATTCGCTCGCGTTCGTGACGGCATTGGTGAGCAGCAAGGTCTGGATCTGGCGCTCGTTCAGGCTACCCGAATGCACGCGCTGGAACAGGCCGATGAACCCGTTGATCAGCACGGGCGAGCCGGCCATTGCGCCTGCGATATTCGGGATCAGGCCGAACGCCTGGTGCAGTTGCTCGAGCACGGGCTTCGACTGGGCCGGCGCGGATTCGATCGTATGGACGGGAAAGCGGGACATGATAGCTCCTCGGCATTGAGCGCCACCCGGATGGCGACGCGACAGGCCAAGAGTAGGAGCAGGCCGGAATCGGGCCAATTACATGCCATGTAATCGCCGCGCGGCATGCACGCGCAGGCGTTCGCCGCCCCGCGCTGTGAGAGGGTTGTAAGCTAATGGCTAGTTTCACCTGGTAAATTCGAGCCAATACGTCATTCCCCATCGAACGCTTCAGCGCGCGACCGCGCGAAGCGATGCCACCAGGAGAACTCTTTCATGACCGAAGCGAGCGCGCCCCGTCCGTTTGCCTATGTACTGGCCGTGCCGGACATCAATCGCAGCGCCGCCTATTTCCACGACGCGCTGGGCTTTGCCATCGAGTGGAGCGACGCCGACGACTGGCGTCTCGTCACGCGCGGCAGCGTGCGCGTGATGCTCGGGCGCTGCCCCGACGCGATACCGGCCGAGCAGACCGGCGACCACAACTATTTCGGCTACATGGAGGTGGACGACATCGACACCCTCTACCGCGAGTTCGTGCAGCACGGCGCCATCGTGCTCGAAGCGCCCACGGACCTGCCGTACGGCATGCGCGAAATGACGCTCGCCACCCCCGACGGCCACCGCTTCGTCATGGGGCAGCCCTCGCGCGCGCAGACACACGTCAAATAATCTTTCCACGGTCGACGTTGGTATCGATTACAGTAGCCGAGGCCACGAATGGCACCACTAAGCATTTCTGCCGGCGCTATATTTTCATCTTGTTTACAGGGACTTTCGGGCAACGAAAGAAAGGCCCTGCGGGGTTCCCCGACCTATCCGATCTGATAGCTAGGCAGACCGGATCAGACGGCTACAGTGCTGTCAAGGCTGCAAACAACATAAGACTTGACTTGCACCGCGGGGGGTACGCATGAAACTCATCGACCAGGAAATCGCGCATATATCGCGCATCATGATTCCGTCGCTACAGACTGCCAACGGCGTTCCGATCCTGACCGCCGACTACTGGCACCGGCGCCTCTCGGCGCTCATGGACGGCGCCCCACTTTCGCACACCCAATTCCGCACGATCGATGCCTTGATGAATCAGATCGAGCGCATTCAGGCCGATACCGCCTTCAACCAGGAACGCACTGCCGCCTGACTGCCTCCGGCGCGCGAAATGACGCGCACCGGATCCGCCAGCCCCTGGCTGGTTAGATTTCCCGCCATGTCACCCGAGCATGGATCGGCCCGCCTGCACCTTGCACGCGGGCCTTCTTTTTTTCCGCTGATTTCTCCCGGTTCTCCCCTCTCCAGGCGGCGCTCGATGTGCGATCGCTTCAGACCCCGCGGAGAATTGTTGTAAAATTCCACCACTCGATGGAACCGGTTCCATTCACTGCGGCATGGCTTGCGCGATCTCGCGCGATCCCTCCCGCCGACGGGCCGGAACCGGCAGGACGTCCCGCCCGCGGCCACGACAGAATCAGGCGGCGCCGAATTGATCCAGAATCCAGAACATGTCCGAATCTCCACTGACCTCCCGGCGGGGCTTTCTGCGCAAGGCCGTCGCGCTCGTGCCCGCGGGCGCGCTTGCGGGTTGCAATAACGGCACCCCGGGCGCGACTTCGTCCGCCCAGCCCGGGGCATCGGCCGCCGCGCAGCCGGCGTCCGCGCCGCGCGCCGAATACAAGCCGCGCTTCTTCGACGCCCGCGAATGGACCTTCGTGCAAGCGGCGGTGGACCGCCTGATTCCGGCCGACGCCGAAGGCCCCGGCGCGCTGGAAGCAGGCGTACCGGAATTCATCGACCGGCAGATGGACACGCCCTGGGCGCACGGCGCGCTGTGGTACATGCAGGGGCCGTTCGTGCAGGGCGTGCCGGAGCTCGGCTACCAGTTGAAGCTCGTGCCGCGCGACCTGTACCGGCTCGGCATCGCCTCGGTCAACGCGCATTGCGTGAAAGCACACGGTCATGCGTTCGACGCGCTCGACGCCGCCACGCGCGACAGCGCGCTCGCGGACCTCGAAAAAGGGGCGATCGAACTCGCGGACGTGCCCGCCAGCGTCTTCTTCGGCCAGTTGCTTCAGAACACGCGCGAAGGCTACTTCTGCGACCCGATCCACGGCGGCAACCGCGGCATGGCGGCCTGGACAATGATCGGCTTCCCGGGCGCGCGCGCGGACTTCATGGACTTCGTCAACCAGAACGGCCAGGCCTACCCGTACGGCCCCGTCTCCATCAACGGGGAGCGCACCTGATGAGCGTGAAGAAACCGCACGTCGATGCCGTGATCGTCGGCTTCGGCTGGACCGGCGCCATCCTCGCAAAAGAGCTGACCGAAGCGGGCCTCACGGTGGTGGCGCTCGAACGCGGCGAATACCGCGACACCTATCCCGACGGCGCCTACCCGAACACCATCGACGAACTCACGTACAGCATTCGCAAGAAGCTCTTCCTCGATCTGTCGAAGACCACCGTCTCGATCCGCCACGGCGTGAACGACACCGCACTGCCTTACCGCCAGCTCGCCGCCTTTCTGCCCGGCGAAGGCGTGGGCGGCGCGGGCCTGCACTGGTCGGGCGTGCATTTCCGCATCACGCCGGAAGAACTGCGCCTGCGCAGCCACTACGAAGAGCGCTACGGCAAGACGTTCATTCCCGAAGGTATGACCATTCAGGACTACGGCGTAAGCTACGACGAACTCGAGCCGCACTTCGATTTCGCGGAGAAGGTGTTCGGCACCTCGGGCCAGGCCTACAAGGTGGATGGCCACGTGGTGGGCGACGGCAACGTGTTCGAGGCGCCGCGCAGCGATAATTTCCCGTTGCCCGCGCAACTGAATACGTATTCTGCGCAACGCTTCTACGACGCGGCGAAGTCCATCGGCCTGCATCCGTACCGGCTGCCTTCGGCGAATACGTCCGGGCCGTACACGAACCCGTACGGCGTGCAGATGGGGCCATGCAACTTCTGCGGCTACTGCAGCGGCTATGCGTGCTACATGTACTCGAAGGCCTCGCCGAACCTGAACATCCTGCCCGCGCTCAGGCAGGAACCGCATTTCGAGCTGCGCGCGAAGTGCCATGTGCTGCGCGTCGAACTCGACGATACGAAAAAGCGCGCCACCGGCGTGACCTATGTCGATCCGGCGGGCCAGGAAGTGTTCCAGCCCGCGGACCTCGTGATCGTCTCGGCGTTCCAGTATCACAACGTTCATCTGCTGCTGCTTTCGGGCATCGGCAAGCCCTACGACCCGGTCTCGGGCGAAGGCGTGGTGGGCCGCAATTTCGCCTACCAGAACCTCTCGACCATCACGGCGTTCTTCAACCAGGACACGTGGACCAACCCGTTCATCGGCGCGGGCGGCAACGGCGTGGCCGTGGACGACTTCAACGCCGACAACTTCGATCACGGGCCGCTCGGCTTCGTGGGCGGCTCGCCGCTGTGGGTGAATCAGGCGGGCGTGAAGCCCATCAGCGGCATCGCCGTGCCGCCGGGCACGCCCACCTGGGGCAGCGCGTGGAAGAAGGCCGTAAAGGACCACTACGCGCACACGATTTCGATGGACGCGCACGGCAGCAACATGTCGTATCGCGACGTCTTTCTCGACCTCGATCCGACCTACCGCGACTCGTACGGGCAGCCGCTCCTGCGCATGACCTTCGACTGGAAGGACAACGACATCAAGATGGCGCAGTACGTGACCGGCCAGATGAAAAAGATCGCCGAGGCGATGGGGCCGCAAGCCATCAACGTCTATACGCGCGAGTTCGGCGCGCACTTCGACTCGCGCCGCTATCAGACCACGCACCTCGTGGGCGGCGCCATCATGGGCACGGACCCGAATACAAGCGTCCTCAACCGCTATCTGCAGAGCTGGGACGTGCACAACGTGTTCGTGATCGGCGCGTCGGCGTTTCCGCAGGGCATCGGCTACAACCCGACCGGCCTCGTCGCCGCACTCGCCTACTGGTCCGCGAAAGCGATTCGCGGCCAGTATCTGAAGAACCCCGGCCCGCTGGTGAGCGTGTGAAGAGCCGCATGAAGCCGTTCCATTCCCTCTCGCGCCGCGTGACGGCGTTCGCAGTGGCCGCTTTCGCGACGCTCGGTTACTCGCAAGCACCGCTGGCCGCCACAGCACCCGCCCAGGCCGCCGATACCCCCCTCCTCGCGCACGGCGAATATCTCGCGCGCGCCGGCGACTGCATCGCCTGCCACACGGCGAAAAGCGGCAAGCCGTTCGCGGGCGGCCTGAAGTTCGACACGCCCATCGGCGCGATCTACTCGACCAACATCACGCCCGAGCGCGACACCGGCATCGGCGCGTGGACCTACGACGACTTCGCGCGCGCGGTGCGCGAGGGCGTACGCCCGAACGGCGACACGCTCTATCCCGCGATGCCCTACCCATCGTACGCACGCCTGAGCGACGACGACATGCACGCGCTCTACGCGTACTTCATGCAGGGCGTCGCGCCGGTACACCAGGACAATCGCGCGGAAGACATCGTGTGGCCGCTGTCGATGCGCTGGCCGCTCGGCATCTGGCGGCACCTCTTCGCGCCTGAGGTGACGCCGTTCGACGGTACGCACTACAACGACGCCATCATCGCGCGCGGCGCGTATCTCGTGCAGGGGCTCGGCCACTGCGGCGCGTGCCACACGCCGCGCGCGCGCACGATGCAGGAACTCGCGCTCGGCGATCTCGACGGCGACGACTTCCTCGCGGGCGGCGCCCCGATCGACGGCTGGGTGCCGTCGAGCCTGCGCGGCAATCCGCGCACCGGCATCGGCACGTGGACCGAAGACGATCTCGTGCAGTTCCTCAAGACGGGGCGCACGTTGCAAAGCGCCGCGTTCGGCGGCATGACCGACGTGGTCCAGCACAGCATGCAGCACATGACCGACGCGGACCTCATGGCCATCGCGCGCTATCTGAAGACACTGCCGTCGAACGATCCGCACGAAACGCCTTATGCCTACGACGACACTGCCGCCCGCGCCCTGCGCAGCGGCAACGCGAGCGCGCGCGGCGCCGCTGTCTATCGCGACAACTGCATGGCCTGCCATCGCAGCGACGGCCACGGCTACACGCGCGTGTTCCCGGCACTGGGCGGCAATCCGGTCGTGCAGGGCAAGGACCCCACCTCCCTGATCCACGTGCTGCTCACGGGCGACACGCTGGAAGGCACGCAGGCGGCGCCCTCCTCGTTCACGATGCCGCCGTTCGGCTGGCGCCTCTCCGACGAGGAACTCGCCGACGTTGCGACCTTCGTGCGCACGAGCTGGGGCAACACCGGCGCGCCGGTGAGCGCCGCCGATGTCGCGAAGATCCGCAAGACCGTCACCGTGACGGCGCCCCCGATGCCGCCGGGCGCGTCGCTCGCGCGCTAGCTTTTCCTCTCCTCTTTGCACCGCTCGCCGGCTGCCTCGATCACGAGGCAACCGGGTGAGTGCGCACCACTCGAAGCGAACAGGGCCAGAAGCTCTGGCCCCGCACACAAATAACAAAGGCCGCAAAAAAGCCGGGAATAGATCGCAGAGTGCGGATGTATACGCCTATGTAGCCCAACGGCATGGCAAGCAATCCCGCAGCGCCATGCCACTTCAACCTCACTGGAGCTTGCCATGCGTACCCGCCAATCGATTTCCGCCGCCCTTCTCGCGCTTGCCTGCGTAGGCTTCGCCTCTGCCGCCTCGGCGCAGGGCCTGACGCGCGCCGAAGTGCGCCAGCAACTGATCGAAGCCGAAGCGAACGGCTCGCAGTTCGTCACCGACGCTTCCTATCCCGAAGTCAGTCCCGTCTATCAGCAACAGGTCGCGCACATGCAACAGCAAAACGAGAGCTACGGTTCCACCCTCTCGGGATCGTCGGCTTCGGGCAGCCCGGCATCCGTGCCCATGCACACCGCCGCGCCGCAGGCATGCGTCGGTCCTGCCGACTTCTGCATGCCTTACTTCGGCAGCTGAATGACCGGCCATCTTGAAGGACCAATCCGCCGGGCAATACTTAGGATGACGAATCGACAGTGGGCGTATGGTTACGCCGGCAAGGCCGGATGCGCCCCGGCAAAACTCAGGCCCTCCGGTCCGTCACCGTGCATGCCGGCCACCGGAGTGCCGGCCACCGGTATGCCGGCCACCGTAAAAACAGCCACCGATTCGCGTAGTCCGCTCGCCCCGCCGGCGAGCGTCTGCGCGGCGGCCGCCACCTGCTCGACGAGCGACGCATTGCGCTGCGTCGCTTCGTCCATATTGGCCACGGCGCGATTGACCTGCTCGATGTCGCTCTTCTGAGCTGCCGTAGCGAGTGCGATCTTGCCCATGATGTCGGTCAGTTCGTGCACCGACTGCACCAGTTGCGCAATGCTCGCGCCGGCATCGGCCACGAGCCGCGAGCCCGCCTCGACGTGTCCCGCCGAATCCCCCACCAGAGCCTTCACTTCCTTCGCGGCGTCGGCGCTGCGCTGGGCCAGCGTGCGCACTTCGCTTGCCACCACCGCGAAGCCGCGGCCCTGCGGGCCGGCACGGGCCGCCTCCACCGCGGCATTGAGCGCGAGTATGTTGGTCTGAAACGCGATACCTTCGATCACGCCGATGATCTCGGCCACCCGCGCCGAGCTGCCCGCAATGTCATCCATCGTGGAGACCACGCGCCCCACGACCTGGCCGCCTTGCGCAGCGGCTTCGGAGGCGGCGCGAGCCACGCTGCTCGCGTGGGTCGCATCGTCGGAGTTCTGCGCCACGGCGCTCGTCAGTTCCGCCATGCTCGCGGCCGCCTGTTGCAGCGAAGCCGCCTGCTCTTCGGTGCGTTGCGAGAGATCCATGTTGCCGGCGGCAATCTCGCCTGCGCGCACGGCGATCGACTCCGCCGAAGTCTTGATCTGCGCGACCATCGACATCAATTGTCGGCGCATCGATTCGAGCGAGGCCATCAAGCTGCCCGCGTCGCCTGCACGCAATGTGACGGCCACGGCCAGGTTGCCACCCGCGATCTCGCCGGCGAGGCGCTGCGCTACGCCGGGGTCGGCACCCAGCTGGCGCAGAATGCTGCGCGTGATGACCACCGCCGCCGCAATGCCCACGCACAGCGCGGCAATCACGGCCGCCACCGTCAACGCAGCAAGACGCGACCAGGTGCGCGCCGCCGCATCCGCGGCATCGCGCGCACGACCCTGTTCGAGCGCCACCAGTCGATCGAGCGTGGAAAGCCACACCACTTGCTTGGGCCGCACTTCGTTCACCAGAATCTTGACGGCGGCGTCCTGATCGTTGGCGAGCGCCCAGTTCATGGCTTCCTTCTCGACGAGCGGCAAGGTCTCGGCCTCCTCCTGGCGCAGCGCGGCATAGAGGCGCCGTTCCTCGTCGGTGGTGAGCGGCGAGGCGTCGAACAGGCGTCCGAGCTCGCGGTAGTTCTCCTCATAGGCGGCTTCCTGCGCCTTGATGGTGGCCTGCTCGGCGCTCACCTCGCTATCGTTGGTCATCAGCGCCATGTTGCGGATCGCGATGGAAATGCCGCTCACGGCATCGCGCAGATTGGTCGCGCGCATCGTTTCGGCATCGTGAACCAGCACGATTTCGTCGAGCCTCGCGCGGATGGCGGTCATGCCGGCCATGCCGACCACGGAGAGAGCGACGAGCATCGCCAGCACGATGCCAAAGCCTAGTGCGAGCCGGGTGGTAACGCGAGTTTGAGCCATGATGATCACGATAGTGGCCGCGGCGGTACGGCAGCGTCCGCCGGAGTCATTGAGCCGCAGCTATCCGCCCCGGCGATTTGCGCGCGTTAATCCAGGCACGCGCCGCGAGGCATTCAGGGGAAAACGCAGGAAGAGTCGTGGATCAGGCGTGCGGCCCGGTGCGGGCGGCGAAAGGCGCGGCGGATAGAGCGATGAACGGCACGGCGTGCGCGGTTTGTCTCGCACGCACGACGGTTCTGGTGGTCTTCGGTATCGCGAATGGCCTGCTGGCTGCGCCGGTTCTCATCATTGCCCCGAGGTCGAAGGCGGCATATCGTCGGATATTGTCGGGCGACGCCGCGCTCATGGTTGTGCGGGCTATGCTAGAGCAGGTCCGGCAGTGAAAACTACTGTATTTTTCAGGTTTTTAGTCGTTAAATCGGCCGTGTCCTCGTTTTACGGACATGCTTCAACTCGCCGCCGCGACATCGAAACGCACATCAGGCACGCGGCGCCTACGCACGAGCCATCCCGTTGCGGCCCGGTCGAGCGCCGTGCACATCACGAGATAGAGCGCGGCCACGAACAGAAAGATGGGGATGGGATACACCATGAGCCGGTTGTTCACCTGCGTGGCGACGAACGACAACTCGCCCACGCCCACGATATAGGCCAGCGACGTGTCCTTCACGAGCGACACCCACTGATTGACGAACGAAGGCGCCATGATGCGCACGGCCTGCGGCAAGACCACATGACGCAGGGCCGCGAAGCGCGTGAGGCCGAGCGAAAGACCCGCCTGCCACTGCGCGTCCCCTACCGCGACGATACCCGCGTGAACCGAATGCGCGAGGTACGCGCCGCCGATCAGCGAGAGCGCGCAAACCACCGAGAGAAGCCCCGGCACATCGACGTGAAAAAGCACCGGCAGGAGAAAGTAAGTCCAGAAAATCAGCATCAGCACGGGAATCGCGCGAAAGAAACCGATCACGACGAGAAGTGCCACGCGCGTCGCACGCCCAGCCATCGCCAGTGCGATCCCGAGCGCGAGACCGAGGACTGCCGAAGCCACCGCCGAAGTAGCGGCCAGCACGAGCGTGAGCGCGGCACCGCCAAGCGGCCCCTGCGGAAACGCGCCGACGAGCAGATACGGCAGATTCGCGACGAACAGGTTCCAGGGCATCATCGCCGCGCTCCCGCCGCGCCCGTGCGCACATGCAGCCAGCCTTGCAGCGCGCCCTCGATCACGGCGATGGTGCCGATATAGAGCACGGTGGCAATGCCGAACGAGGCGAAGGTCTGGAACGTTTCGGTTTCCACCTGGCGAGACGCATAGGATAACTCAGCAAGGCCGATGGCCATCGCCAGCGAAGAGTTCTTCACGAGATTCATGTATTGCCCGAAAAGCGGCGGCATGGCAATGCGCACCGCCTGCGGCAGCACGATGTAGCGAAAGCTCTGCCACGCCGTGAGCCCGAGCGCGGCGGCGGCATCACGTTGCCCCGCGCGCACGCCGGCGATGCCGGCTTCGAACTCGCCCGCGATAAAGGCGGACGTGTAGCACGCGAGCCCCAGCCACGCGGCCACGAACTCGAACGAAGGCCAGCGCAGCGAGCCGAACGGCGTTAAAACCGCATGCGGCGTATTCAGCCACTGCATCAAGGTATCGGGCAACAGCGTGGCCGCGCCGAAGTACCAGAACAACAGTTGCACCAGCAAGGGTGTGTTGCGAAACCCCGTGACCCACGCATTGGCCGCCGCGCGCAACGCCCGCACCCTCCCCTGGCGCGCGAGCGCGAGCACGATGCCGCCGAGCGTCGCGGCGAAACCCGCACACAGCGAGACACCTACGGTCACGCCGAATCCCTGCCAAAGCCACAGCAAATAGCGAGGCGCCAACGGGGAAAGGGACAATGCGTGCATCATGCCTGCGGCCCGCGGTACGAAAAATTTGAAAGATGCGAAAGAGAAACCGGCATCAAACCTTATCGCCGATCTTGAAGATGCGCGGCAGCGGCGTCTTCGTGTTCGGGCCGAACCAGCGGTTGTAGATCGTCGCCGCCGTGCCGTTCGCTTCGAGCCCGCGCAGCGTGTCGTTCACGAACGCCACCAGCCGCGGTTCGCCCTTCGGGATGCCCACGCCCATATAGTCGTTCGTGATCGCGAACGGCGGGATCTCGTAGTTCTGCTTGTCCGGCACGTTGGCGAGCAGTCCCACCAGCTTCGGGCCGTCCTGCGTGATCGCCTGCACGTTGCCGGCGCGCAGCGCGGCGAACGCGAACGGCGTGTCGTCGTAGGCTACGAGCGTCGCCTGCGGGAATTTATCGCGCACCGCAATTTCGTTCGTGGTGCCCTTGTCCACGCCAATACGCAGGCTGTTGATCTGGTCCGGCGACTTCAGCACACCCTTCTTCGCGAGGAACTGCTGGCCCGACGAGAAGTAAGGAATACTGAAATCGACCTGCTTCGCACGCTCGTCGGTAATCGTGAAGTTCGCGAGCACCAGATCGACCTTGTGCGAGAGCAGGAAGGGAATGCGGTTGGCAGGATTGGTCGGTTGCAATTCCAGCTTCACGCCCAGCTTGTCGGCCAGCGCCTGGGCGTAGTCCACGTCGAGGCCGACGATGTGGTTGTTCGCCGGATCGACGAAGCCGAACGGCGGGTTGCTGTCGAACGTGGCTACGCGCAGCACGCCGGCCTTCTTGATGTCGTCGAGACGATCAGCGTGGGCAAGCGTGGAGAACGTGGCCGTCAATGCGACAAGCCAGGCAGCGAGCGTACGGATCTTCATGTTGTTGTTTGTGCAGTCTGTGTGGTTGAGGGAGCCCGGCACCCCGGTTGCAGCGAGTGCCGGGTTTACCGCTAGAACGCCGAGTATAGGAAGCCTCGGCGCAGCGCTCCAATAACGGATTTGCACAAACTTATCGGCGCAGCAGATTTATCGCCCGTGGCGGCTTGCGACGAAGCGGACCGCAAGCCTGCCGGCTCATTGATCGACCGGAATCCACGCCGCCGTTGCGGCGTCGCTCGAGCGGAACGCCGGGAATTTCGTGCCGAGTTCCGCAATCGTGTGGATGTCGTTTTTCACGAGATCGTCGCGCGTCACGAGCGTGGGCTTCACGACGATGCGATGATCGAGCGGCTGCCCCGCCACTTCGAGTGCGGCGGCCCGCACCGACACGGCGCCCACCACGGCCGGGTTGGTTGCCGCCGTGGCCACCCATGCGCTGTTCGGCGCGCGTATCGCTTCGATATCGGCCGTCGAAATATCGGCGCTGTAGATGCGCAGTTTGCTGCCGAGATTCGCTTCGTCGGCTGCGAGATTGGCGCCGCGCGCAAACTCGTCGTACGGCGCGATCACCACGCGAATGTCGGGATGCGCGCGGTAGGCTGCAGCGGCCTGATTCGCCACGGATTGCGCAATCGGATTGTCCACCGTGCCCCAGCGCGCCTTCTCCTGCACGCCCGGATGATCGTGCTTGAACGACTGCCACACGGCGTCCCGCCGGTCGAGCGGCGCGAAGCCCGCCACGTATACATAACCCGCCGAAAACGCCGCGCCGTTGTCCTTCACGGCCTGCCCGAGCAGGAGCGTGGC
This sequence comes from Paraburkholderia sp. J12, assembly GCF_905220215.1. Taxonomy (NCBI): domain Bacteria; kingdom Pseudomonadati; phylum Pseudomonadota; class Betaproteobacteria; order Burkholderiales; family Burkholderiaceae; genus Paraburkholderia; species Paraburkholderia sp. J12. Next base: position 98,308 of record NZ_CAJMZC010000012.1, on the reverse strand, counting down.
AAGATCGCGATCGCTCTGCTCGATCTGCGGCACCTTCGGGTTCGCGAGATCGACGTCGAACGCCACGACCTTGATGCCCTTGTCCAGCGCCTGCTGCACCACGTCCTTCAGCGACTCCGGCAAGCCGTGATTGACGATGATCGCCGCCACGCCCAGATTGATCGCCTGCTGGATCTGGTCGCGCTCTTCGGCTGCATCCTGGCGGCCTTCGTAGATGCGCAGGTCGATGCCCAGCGCCTTCGCCTGCTTCTGCGCCCCCGCCTCGTAGGCCTGGAAGAAGTCGCCTTCGGAAAGATAGTTGACGAGCGCGATCTTCACGCCGCCCTTGTTGAAGGGCGCGGGCGCCCCTTGCAGCGAAGCCGCTTGCGCCGCCGGCAGGCCGGACATGGCAGCCGCAGCCACTGCCAGCGCGATTGCCCCCAGCGCGCGGCGCGTGCCGCCCCGCTTCGTCATCTGAGCCGATATCTTCATGGGTCTCCCGTAAGGTTATCGCGCGCCTAGTTCCAGGCGTGACGCGCCGGCTTGACGCCGTTGAGGTAGTAGTTGCCGACGAGGTGATACTTCCAGCGCACCGGATCGTGCAGCGTATGCGTGCGGGCGTTGCGCCAGTGACGGTCGAGGTTGTGCGCGGCCAGCGTCGACTGCGTGCCTGCGAGTTCGAACAGCTTTTCGCCGGCCAGCAGGGCGGCCTCGGTCGTGAGCACCTTCGCCTCGCCGACGGCAACCGAGGCGCGCGCCACGTCGTCTTCCGTCGTCGCGCGCTGCGCGGCAATGTCGTCGAGCACGCGTGCCGCCCGTTCGAGCAGCGCTTCCGCCGCATGCAGTTGAATGTGCAGATGACCGATCTCTCGCACGGTCAACGGATCTTCGCTCGCGCGCTCGACGCCGCTATCCACCCACGGGCGCGAGCGCGTGCGCACGAACGCCAGCGTGTCGTCGATCGCCGCGCGCGCGATGCCCGCGTCGATCGCCGCCTGAATGATCTGCGAAACGGGACCGTTGAGCGTCGGCAGTTCGGACACGCGATGCGCGGGCAGCACGAGCGACGCCGGCACGCGCACGTTCTGGAGCGTCACCGTCCCGCTCGCCGTGGTGCGCTGGCCGAAGCCCGACCAGTCGTCCACCACCGCAAGCCCCTCGGTACCCTGCGGAATGTAGGCCAGCCAGCCGCGACGGTCCTCGTCGAGACCCAGTACCGGAACGAAATGTGCAAACAGGGCGCCGGTCGAATAGAACTTGGTGCCGTCCACCACGTAGTGGTCGCCGTCGCGGCGCACACGCGTCTTCAGGTCCAGCACATGTTTCGTGCCCTTTTCGGAGAAGCCGTTGCCAAAGCGCTTGCCCGCAAGGACCTGCGCGAAGAGGTAGCGCTTTTGCTCCTCGGTGCCGGTCAGCGCGATCACGTCGACCAGGCCGAAATGATTCTGCGGCAACTGCCCGAGCGACGGATCGGCGGCGGCAATCAGCTTGACGACCTCGGTGAGCGTGACGAACGAGACTCCCGCGCCGCCATAAGCCTTCGGCACCGTGATGCCCCACAGGCCCGACTGCGAGAACCATTCGATTTCTTCGCGCGGCAGCCGCCGCTCGCTGTCGCGCGCCGCGGCGCCTTCGGCCAGCCGCGTGGCCAGCGCCTGCGCGACGGCAATCGCTTCGTCGTCCGTCGCGATCACCCGCGCGGTTTCGCTCGTGCCGCCCTCGGGCGTTTCGATGCTTTCCAGTATCTCTGCCATGTTTTCTCTCCGCCCCGGTTGAATTCAGGTTTCCTTACTTTTCGATGGAGACACGTATCTTCAGGTGCGCACTCAAACCCGGCCGTCCGCCCGGCGCCCCACGCTGAACGTGAACGCCAGCGCCACGACCAGCAGCGCGCCCTTGATGAAGTCCTGCAGGTAATACGGCGCATTGAGCATCGTTAGCCCATTGAGCAGCACGCCCACGAATACGGCGCCGATCACGGTCCCGGGCACATTCGGACGCTTCGCGCCCCACACCGCGTAGCCGACGAGCGCCGCCGCCACCGCGTCCAGCAGCAGCGAATGGCCCGCGCTCACGTCGCCGCGTCCCACGCGCGCGGCAATCAGCAAGCCGCCCAGCGAAGCGATGGCCCCCGAAGCGACATAGGCGGCAACGCGGTAGCGTGCAGCCGGTGCGCCCGCCAGACGCGCCGCCGTTTCGTTGCCGCCGATGGCATAGATCACGCGGCCCCAGCGCGTCGCGGCCATGATGAGCGAGACCACTACGGTCACGGCCAGCAGCACGAGTACCGGCGCAGGAATGACATCGAGCAGGCGCGCGCGGCCGAAGGCGAGGAACGCGTCGGGAAACGTGCCGTCCGCTTCGGTGCCATCAGGCAAGATCGTGCCGGTGGCAAGCGAGCGGCCGCCCGTGGGAATCAGTTGCAGGCCGGCGAGCAGGAAAAGCGTGCCGAGCGTCGCGAGTTGGTCGGGCACGTGCAGGCGCGTAATCAGAACACCGTTGAACAGTCCCGCCGCAATCCCGAGTGCGAGGCATGCCGCCACGGCACCCCACGCGCCGCCGTGCCAGACCACCAGCACGTAGCTCGCCGCCATCTGCGCGGAGGCAGCGATGCTGCCCACCGAGAGATCGAATCCGCCGGCCGCCAGCGTGATGGTCACGCCGATGCCGAGCAACGCAACGATGGACACGGCCTGCAGGATGCTGAACAGATTGGCCACGTTGAGGAACGCCGGCTCGCGCACGGCGAATACCACGATCAGTGCGGCCAGGACGAACAACAGGCCGCCGCGTTCGAGCAGCGCGAACAGGCTGTCGCGACGGCGCGCAACGGGATCGCGTGCCGGCGTGTCTTCGGGCGTGAGCGTGGTGGAGACGGATCGCATCATGCAGTGGCGGAAAAGGACGGCGCCGCGTGGGCAGGGTCAACGGAGCCGCGATCGAAATGCACGATGCGGTCGGCAACTTCATGCGCTTCTTCGAGGTCGCTCACGAAAACGAGCGTGGCACGCCCCGCCGCTTCGCGGCGCAGCGTGGCGGCGATATCGGCGCGAGCGCCGGCGTCCACGCCCTGGAAGGGTTCGTCGAGCAGCAGTAAACAGGCGGCCTCGGCGTGCCAGCGCGCAAGCAGCACCTTCTGCTGATTGCCGCCGGAGAGGCGGGTAAGGCGGTCGTCGGGACCCTCGCAGCGTATGCCGAAGCGCTCGATGGCCTCGCGTGCCGCCGCCGCTTCGCGCTTGCGCGGCAACAGCGCAGCACGCCCCCAACGCGGCAGAAACGGGAAGCTGATCGTGCCGGCAATCGACGCAAACGGCACGGAATCGGGAAAGAGCGAACTGCGCCAACGGTCCTCGCCCGCGAAGAAAACGCCGGCGCGAATGGCCTCACCCGGTTCGCGCGGCTGCCAGGGGCGGCCGTAGAGCGACATCGCTCCCGCGGCGGCACGCTCTGCGCCAAAGATCACGCGGGCAAGCCGCGACTTCCCCGCGCCCACCGGACCCGCGATCGCCACGATCTCGCCCTCGCCGACGTCGAGATCGAACGCCTCGCTGTGCGCCGAAAGGCGCAGTCCGCGCAGGCTCAATGCGGCTATCGCGCGCGCTTCCGATAGCGGTTTCGGCACTGCATGCGCTGCCGCCAGCGGCCGGCCGATCATCTTCTCCAGCGCCGCGTCGAAATCGACAGGCGCCTCTTGTTCCGCCACGATGCGGCCGTCGCGTACCACCGCGACCCGCGTGGCGAGCCTGCGCAAGTCGGCCAGCCGATGCGAAACGAGCAGCACGGCCACGCCCTCCGCACGCAGGCCATCGACGAGTTCGTAGAGCCGCCCGGCTTCGGCAGCCGAGAGACTCGCCGTGGGCTCGTCGAGGATCAGCAGGCGGGGCCGGGTCGCGAGAGCCCGCGCAATCGCCACACGCTGTTGTCCTGCGAGCGAGAGCGAACCGAGCGGCGCATCGAGATCGGCGGCCAGGCCCACGCGCGCGGCCAGCGCGCGTGCCCGGGCGCGCCTTGACGCGCGCGGCGTCCACCAGGGTGCGCCCTCGCCGCATAGCTGTTCGAGCAGCAGATTGTCTGCAATGGAAAGCGTCGGCACGACGGCATCGGCCACCGACTGATGCACCGTCGCCACGCCCAGCCGCCTCGCGGCCTGGGGCGTGGCGGGCGCATACGGGGCACCCGCCAGGGTCATCGTCCCCTCGTCGTGAGCGTGCACACCGCTCACGATCTTCACGAACGTCGATTTGCCCGCACCATTCGCCCCCATCAACGCAACGACCTCGCCCTCGCGGATCGAAAAATCGAGCCGCGACAACGCAATGGTGGCGCCAAAGCGCTTCGTAATCGCATGGGCAGTGAGGATCGGAACGGACATCTCGGGTGTCGCGAACAGAGGATGGATGCGGGATTAGCAATGCATAACGCCCCCATCCTACCGAGGCACGCACGCAGTCCCAACAAAGCGATGCTCATATTCATGCGCGCACATTTGCTAAGGGAAGCTACACATCGTCTCCGCAATCGCATCGTATTCGATGTCCTCGCGACGACCGCATCCCTCCAAATCAACGGGGCCGATATCGATCTGCCAATCCGTTATTGGAGTGGGACAAAGCGCCTTTGTATAGTCATGAGTCCACCGGCGCCGCCTGCGCGACTTGCACGACTGCCTGTGCGTCCCGCACGCCGCGCTTGCCTCCCCCTCTCGCCCGCCCATCAGGAAGACAGCATGACGTCACGCCAGACCGACACCGGGTTATCCACCGGCACCGACTACGAAACCCTGGCCCGCCGCTTCCGGCCGATCTTCGCTGAGATCGCGCACGGCGCTGCCCAACGCGACCACGAACGCATCCTGCCGCACGATGCGATTGCCGCGCTCAAGGCGGCGGGATTCGGTGCCGTGCGCATTCCCGTGCGCGACGGTGGTGCAGGTGCCTCGCTGCCGCAACTCTTCCGGCTGCTGATCGAGCTGGCCGCCGCGGACTCGAATCTGCCGCAGGCATTGCGTGCGCATTTCGCGTTCGTCGAGGACTGGCTCAACGCACCGCCCGGTCCGGATCAGCGTGCATGGTTCGATCGCTTCGTGAGCGGCCAGCTGGTGGGCAACGCGTGGACCGAAGTGGGCGACGTGGCGCTCGGCCAGATCAAGACGCGCGTCGCGCAGCGGAACGGCCAGTTCGTGCTGAATGGTTCGAAGTACTACAGCACCGGCAGCCTCTATGCCGACTGGATCGACGTCTATGCGCAGCGCGAAGAAGACGGCAGCGATGTGATCGCCGCCGTGAGCGTGCATCAGGCCGGCGTGGTGCGCGAGGACGACTGGGATGGCTTTGGCCAGAGCACGACCGGCAGCGGCACCACGCACTTCCGCGATGCGATCGTGGAAGCGCACAACCTCATCGATTTCAATCGCCGCTTCAAGTACCAGACGGCGTTCTATCAACTCGTGCACGTGGCCACGCTTGCCGGTATTGCCGAAGCCGCGAAGCGCGACGCCGCGGCGCTCGTGCGCAGCCGCAAGCGCGTCTATAGCCATGGCAACGCCGGGCAGGCGAGCGACGACGCCCAGATCCAGCAGGTGGTAGGCGAAATCGCCGCGTGGGCCTACGCCGCGCAGGCAGTGACGCTGCAGGCGGCCGAGTCGGCACAGCGCGCCTACGAGGCGCACTTCGTGGGCAATGCCGAAGCAGAGCATGCGCTCAACGTCGAGGCGGAACTCGCCTCCGCACAGAGCCAGCTCGTGGCCTCCGACTTCGCGCTGCGCGCCGGCACGCACCTGTTCGACGCGCTCGGCGCCTCGGCCACGCGCGCGCCCTTCGCACTCGACCGGCACTGGCGCAACGCCCGCACCGTGTCTTCGCACAACCCGCTCGTCTACAAGGCGCGCATCATCGGCGACTGGGCCATCAACGGCACCGAGCCGCCTTTCGTCTGGCGCATCGGCAACGGCCCGGCCCACGGGACCAAGTGACGACCATGAGCAAACCCATTCGTTTCAATGCCTTCGAGATGAACTGCGTCGGCCACCAGTCCCCAGGATTGTGGACCCATCCACGCGACCGTTCGTGGCAATACAAAGACCTCGCCTACTGGACCGACCTCGCAAAGATCCTCGAAGAAGGCGTGTTCGACGCGATCTTCATCGCCGACGTGATCGGCTACTACGACGTCTACCAGGGCGGCAACTACCACGCGCTCCATCAGGCCGCGCAGATTCCCGTGAATGATCCGCTCCAGCTGGCCGCACCCATTGCGATGGTGACGCAGCATCTGGGCATCGGCATCACGGCCTCCACAAGCTTCGAGCATCCGTATACGTTCGCGCGGCGCCTCTCGACGGCCGATCATCACACGCAAGGGCGGCTCGCCTGGAACGTGGTGACCTCGTATCTGGAGAGCGGCGCGAAGAACGTCGGACAAGGCGGCCTAGCCGATCACAACAACCGCTACGAAGTCGCCACGGAGTACGTCGAAGTGCTATACAAGCTCTTCGAAGGCAGTTGGGAAGACGGCGCCGTGGTCCGCGACCGCGAAAAGCGCGTGTTCACGCATCCGGAGAAGGTTCACGAGATCGGCCATCACGGAAAATACTTCGAAGTGCCAGGCTATCACCTGTGCGAACCCTCTCCGCAACGCACACCGGTGCTGTTCCAGGCGGGCGCGTCGGGCCCCGGCAAGACGTTCGCCGCGCAACACGCGGAGTGCGTTTTCGTTGCCGCGCCCACGCAAACGCTGCTGCGCGACTACGTGGCCGACGTGCGCCGCCAGGCCACGCTGGCCGGGCGCGATGCAAGCAAGTTGCTGATCTATAACCTCGTGACCGTGATCGTCGATGAAACCGACGCCAAGGCCGAGGCGAAATTCGAGGAGTACAAGCAGCACGTCTCCTACGACGGCTCGCTCGTGTTCATGTCGGGCTGGACCGGCATCGACTTCGGCCAGTACCTACCCACCGACACGGTCAAGCGCGTGCAGACCAACGCGATCGTTTCCGCCGTCGAACACCTCTCGGGCGGCGACAAGGCGTGGACCATCGAGGAACTGGCGCGCTGGGGCGGCATAGGAGGTCTCGGCCCGGTATTCGTCGGCTCCCCGTCGACGGTGGCCGACATCCTGCAGCAATGGGTCGAAGCAACCGGCGTCGACGGCTTCAACCTCGCCTACGCGATCGCACACGAAACGTTCGAGGACGTGGTGCGTCTGCTCGTACCGGAGTTGCAGCGGCGCGGCGTCTATCCGCGCGACTATGCGCCGGGCACCTTGCGGGAGAAACTCTTCGGCGCCTCGGCAACGCTACCGGAAGATCACCCGGCGGCACGCTTTCGCGATATCGAGCGTGTCAAGCGGGAGGAAGCCGCGGCGCGCGCGGAAGGATGCGCGGTGCCGGCCTGAGTGCCTGATAAAGGATGGAAGCAATACAACCTGCCCCGGGGTACCCAGTTTCAGGCAATGCCCGGCACGGAGGCTTCGAACACATTCACACGCCTCGGCAAAAGGCCGAGATCGAAGAACGTATCGGCAATCTTCTGCTGCTCTCCCAGAATCGCATGCGTGATGGGCCCCGTGCCGAACTGCGTACGGTCGATGGCGGCGCTCACCACATTCACCGGCAAACCCCAGAGCGCGGCCAGTTCGGCCGAGAGCGCCGCGCGGTTGCGGCTGCCCCAGTCGTCGATCTTGCCCAGTTCTTCAATGAGAATCCGGATCACGTCGGGGTTCTTCCGCGCGTAGTCGAGCGACGAAAAATAATAGGCGCGGTTGCCGACCACGCCGGTCGCGTCGGCCAGCTTGCGCGCGCCCAACGCGCCTTCGGCCGCCGCATAGAACGGATCCCAGATCGCCCACGCATCCACCGATGCGTTTTCGAAGGCTGCGCGCGCATCCGCCGGCGAGAGAAACACGAGATTCACGTCGGTATAGCGCAGGCCATGCTGGCGCAACAGCTCCACGAGGAAATAGTGAACGTTGCTGCCCTTGTTGAGCGCGATCCGCTTGCCCTTCAGGTCTTCGACCCCGTGCACGGACGACTGACGCGGCACGAGCACCGCCTCCGACTGCGGACGCTGAACCGTGGCCGCCACATAGGCGAGCGGCGCACCGGCGGCCTGCGCGAAAATCGGCGGCGCCTCGCCCACGTCGCCGAAGTCGATTGAGCCGACGTTGAGCGCTTCGAGCTGAACCGGTCCCGCCGTGAACTCGGTCCAGCGGACATTAACACCCAGCGGGGCGAGACGCTGTTCGAGCGTGCCGCGGCCCTTGAGGAGACTCAGGTAGCCCTTCTGGTTGCCGATACGCAACTCGCGCGCAGGCGTGGCGGCCAGGGCACTCGTGCCCGCCAGGGTCGAAACCAGGGCACCCAGCGAGATCTTCAGGAAAGTGCGGCGTGTCTTCATCGGTGGGAATTCGGTCTTTAATTGTTAGTAGTACAACCCGATCAGCGGCGCGCAAGCATGGCCAGCGCGCGGCGCGTGGCAAGCTCGGACTCGTAACCCGACAGCACGCCGTCGAGGCGGCGCGTCACGGCAGGGGTCGCGACCTCGCGTGCGGGCGGCACCGTTACAGGCAACTTCGGTGCGGGCGCCGCGCACGATTCGGTCAGGCAATAACCGGGCAGCTTGCGCGAATTCAGGCAGGTGCGCAGCACGCCCCGATCGACGAGTTCCGCGAGCGCATGCGCCACGGCATCGTGCTCGACCCGGTGAATCCGCGTGAGATTCGCGCTCGTATAAACGCGTCCGCGGCGCATGTTCGCCAGCAACCTTGTGGAAAGTGGAATCATGATGGATACCTGTCGTGTGCAGGCGGCTATTGCGAAACTGAAAACGGCCGGGCGCATCGCGCGGCGCGACGAAAGACATGACGGCGAAGCGCGACCGGCAGCGCCTAGCTGCTCACGAGCACGCGCCCCTCGCTCACTGCGATGCGCGCGCCACGTTCGACGGCAGGCACGGCAGCGTCGGCAAAAGGATGCTCGGGCACATCGGTCACACGCCACGCGTACTGCCTGAAGAGCGCGCCATAACCGTCGATCACGAAGCCGCCGCACTTCTGCCGATAGGCTTCGCGACGTAGACGATAGGCGCGCGGCAGATCGAACCACGGCAGCGCCGGCAAGTCGTGATGCACGAGGTGATAGTTGTTGTTGAGGAACAGCAGGCGCATGATCAGCCCGGCCTCGTTGATGGCGATACGCGCCTTCGGGTGCGCCGCCGCGCGATGCTCGTAGAGCGAGCGGACCATCGCGAGTCCCAGCGCCGGCCAGGTCACGGCAGCGAGGTAATACCACCACGGCATACCCGCATAACGCTGAATTCCCGCGAGCAGCAGCGTCACACCGGCCACGTGCGCGAGCCACATGGGCACCTGGCGCCAGTCGCCGCCGCGCAACGTCCGCAGCGAACCGGCAAGCATCGCCGCAACGCTCGTAGGCGGCCCGATCACGATACGACCGATGAAACTCTTGCGCGCGTACCACAAGGCACGCCGCCAGGCCGGCAGGGCAGCCCACTGCCCGGACAACACGTAGTTCGTTTCCGGATCGACGCCGGGCACGGTGAGGTCTTCGTCGCGATGATGCTCGAGGTGGCTCTCGCGATACAGCGTATAGGGAAACCAGACGGACAGCGGCGGCCAGCCGATCAGCTTGTTGAGCCAGACGTAACGCGTGGGATGGCCGTGCAGCAGTTCATGCTGCATCGACATGTGCCACGCGCATAGCACGATGAGGAACGGCGTGGCGAACGCAAGCGGAAGGCGGCCCGCGCCTGCGAGCCACAACACGGCAATCCATCCGCCGTAGACCGCGACGATCACGAGCCAGGTCGGCCACTCCGTGCGCGCAGCGAAGCGCTCGCCTAGCGAGGCGATTTCACGTGCGTGGTCAACGTCGAAGTATTCAGCCATGTTCCTGGTCGCGGGTACAAAAAGACAACAAACAGCACAAAAAAAGACACACGGCGAAATGTCAGCGGAAAAACGCCTTGGGCACCCACCATAACCAAAACCCATCCCCCGTCCAAACAACGGATTTGCATTTGCTTATCGCACTGCCATCGCGGGACCCTGCGGACCACGCAGCCATCCAGCCCGCTTGCCTGTGCGTACAATGTATTCATGAACCCGTGGATCGCCGCCCTGCCGATGTACAACGTCACGCCCCGCCATGCGGCGCTGTGGCGCGCCCTGTTGCACGATGCGCTGACTACGTTCGAGCGCACTGCGGGCGGCAAGATCGACGCCACGATCCTCGATGCGCCGTCCGGCGACCTGATGCAGCTCTGGCGCCGCAACGACCTGCTGCTCTCGCAGACCTGCGGCTTTCCGTACCGCATGCTCGGACTCGCGGACACGGTCCATCTGATCTCGACACCGATGTTCGACGCCGCAGGCTGCGACGGCGCGCACTATCGCAGCGCGATCGTAGTGTCCGCCGCGGCGCGGGCGCGCGGCGCCACGAGCCTCGCCGCCTGCCGCGGCCTGCGCGCGGTCTCCAATAGCGAGGATTCGCACAGCGGCATGAACGCGCTGCGCCATGCCGTGGCCCCGCACGCGCAGAACGGCCGCTTCTTCGCTTCGGTCTCGTGGAGCGGCTCGCACTTCGCGTCGCTGCGCGCGCTCGCCACGGGTGCGGCCGATGTCGCCGCCATCGACTGCGTCACGCTGGCGCTGCTGCGCGATGCGGGCTGCGAACTGCTCGCTGATGTCGAGACTCTCGCCATGACGGCATCGGCGCCGGGCCTGCCCTTCATCGCCTCGCGCACACTCGGCGAACGCGAGGCTGCGCTGCTGCGCGACGCGTTGGACATGGCAGTCGCAGTCGATATCGACCGTTCGCGCGCGCTTCGCCTGCGTGGCTTCGCGCGGCTCGCACGCGACGAGTACGAAGCCATTGCAGCAATGGCAAACGCTGCGACAGCGCTTGGCTATCCTCTGCTGAAATGATCTTTCGGACACCCATCCAAAACGGCCTGGGCCAAGCTATAATCGCCACCGCATCAGAAACACCGACCTCCGGTTGGGTCAGGTCAACCACCGCTCCGGACTGAAGAGCCGAATCCGATGGATCATCACAAGCAAGCCTTTCTCGACGCACACGAAGCCTGGATGAAGGCGGGCGAGAAGTTGAACCGCGAGGTTCAGGCGCTGATCTTCGATACGTTGAGCGACGAGCAGATCAAGGCATTGATCCGCGAACACAACGCCGCCCATCGCAGCTATATGGCCGCGCTCGAACAGTACAACGCGGCGTTGCGCCAACGCTGAACCTCCCCCGCTCCACTGCTTCGTCATGGCGATCAGCCAGATCGTCATACTTAAAAGTCCTAACACTATTCGACCGGTCGGTTTGAGTTTGGCTTTGCGATGCAAGGCGAACGCATCGCCCCGTGAGCGCGCTCGCCCTCACGCTTACCGGTCATCGACTTTGGCAAGTGCCGACACGCGCGGCGCAAGTCGACACATCCGTCATTAGTCTGATAAATCGCCCTTTCGCCGACGTCTCGCAGACATCACATCAACGGGTTCAAAAAATCTCTTGACTTTCTATCTACCGGTAGATAAAGTTTGATCCATGGAAACGAGGCAGGCAAGCAGTGTTTGAAACCAGACTGCGAGCCAGGGCCCACGGGCCATTTTTTTTATAGCCTCAAATCTATCTATCAGTAGATTTAGGTGCGTAACTCAAGGGCGGCAAGCCCATTTTTTGAAATCTTCAATCTATCACTTAGTAGATAGATTGAAAAAACCACCCAGTCACCAACCGAAGGAGTTTCACCATGTCGATCGAACAAGTGCTCTACCGCGCCCATGCCCGTGCTACCGGTGGCCGCGACGGCCGTGCCGTCGTCCCCGAAAGCGGCCTCGACGTCAAGCTGACCACCCCGCGCGAGCTGGGCGGTGCCGGCGGCGCCGGCGCCAATCCGGAGCAACTGTTCGCGGCCGGTTACAGCGCCTGCTTCCTCGGCGCGATGAAGTTCGTCGCCGCACGCGAGAAGATCGCGATCCCCGCCGACGTGGCGATCGACGGCAGCGTGGGTATCGGCGCGATTCCGAACGGTTTCGGCATCGAAGTCGAACTGAAGATCTCGCTGCCCGGCATGCCGCGCGAGGCTGCCGAGGCACTCGTCAAGAAAGCCCACGTGGTCTGCCCGTACTCGAACGCGACGCGCGGCAACATCGACGTCACGCTCACGCTCGTTTAACACTCCGAATTATCTGACTATCCATACGCTCATCAAGGAGCCGATCATGAAGTCGCTCAAGCCGCTGACCCTCGCCGTCCTGCTCGCCGCCCATGCGGCATTCGCCACGGCGGCCGCGCCGGCGGCGCCGGCCGTTACCGACAAGGTGACGTCCTCGTTCCTCAATGCCCTGAACAGCGGCACCGGTCCCGCGATCAACACGCTGCCGCCCGCCAAGGCGCGCCAGGTGCTCGTCGATGCGCAAAACAGCGTGAAGGTGGACCTCTCGGGCATCGACGTGTCGAACCGCACCATCGAGCAGGACGGCATCAGCGTGCCGGTCACGATCGTCCGCCCGCAAGGCGCGAGCGGCACGCTGCCCGTGTTCATGTTCTTCCACGGCGGCGGCTGGATTCTGGGCGACTTCCCCACCCACGAGCGCCTCGTGCGCGACCTCGTCGTGCAGTCGGGCGCGGTGGCGGTGTTCGTGAACTACACGCCCTCGCCCGAAGCACGTTACCCGGTGGCCATCAATCAGGCCTATGCGGCAACGAAGTGGGTGGCGCAACACGGCAACGAAATCGGCGTGGACGGCAGCCGGCTCGCCGTGGTCGGCAACAGCGTGGGCGGCAACATGGCGGCGGTCGTGAGCCTGATGGCGAAGGACAAGCAGGGGCCGGCCATCCGCTTCCAGGGGCTGATGTGGCCCGTCACGAACGCGAATTTCGACGACGGCTCGTATCGCACCTACCCGAACGGTCACTTCCTCACACGCGACATGATGAAGTGGTTCTGGGACGCCTACACGAAGGATCCCGCGCAGCGCAACCAGATCTACGTTTCACCGCTGCGTGCTTCGGAGGATGAGTTGAAGGGCCTGCCGCCCGCGCTGATTCAGGTGGCCGAATCCGACGTGCTGCGCGACGAAGGCGAGGCCTACGGCCGCAAGCTGGACGCAGCCGGCAACGAAGTCGCGACCGTACGCTACGACGGCACGATTCACGACTTCGGCCTGCTCAACGCACTCGCCGACGACGCCCCGACGAAGGCCGCCATCAAGCAGCTGGCCGATCAGTTGAAGGCACGCCTGCAGTAAGCGGCGGACGGGACCGGCCCGCATGTGACCGGTCCCGCCTCGGCCATTATTTCGCAGTCCGATATTCTTGCGATCCACGGAGCCACCACCATGAAATCCCGCACCCTTCCCTCGCTGCTCGTTCTCGGCGCCAACCTTTCGGCTGTCGCACTCGTCGTCGCTACCGCTGCGCTGTCCGCACCCGCCTTCGCAAGCGGTTACGGTCCCGCGTCTTCATACAATCCGGTCGTGGGCGCCCCCGCTTCGCAGCGCGGCGTGAGCACCCTGACCGTGCAGGCGGAAGAACGCGCGGCAGACACCGCGCGCGCCTCGAGCGAGACGCGCCTTGCGGCCCGCAACAACAGCGGAGCCGACGCGTCGCAAGCGACTTACTGAAACGGCTTGAGCGACGGATCGGTGACGGGCTGCGCCGGCAGGTTGAGCATGCCGGGCAGCATCGCGAGCTTGGGCATGCCGCCGTAGTCGGCCCAGCGGCCGCCCGAGCCGCGATAAATGATGGTCGGCGTGCCCTGGAAGCCGAGGTCCTGGAAGAGTTTGGCGTTGCCGTCGAGCTTGGCCTGGGCCGTGGCGGGCACCGTCGCAAGCGGGGCGATCCCGCCGGATTCTTCCTTCTCGTTGTAGCCCAGCTCGAGCTTCTTCAGAAGCGCCGCGCTATCCGGCGCCTGCAGCAGTGCAGCCGCCTTGCCCGCCGAGTCGGGCTTCAGGAATGCCAGCGGAATCCAGTGCACCTGGAGGCCCGCGGCCTCGTAGGGTTGCAGCGCCTTCCAGACAAAGTGGCAATAGATGCAGTTCGGGTCCATGAAGACGTAGATGGTCGCCCTGACGTCCTTGCCCTGCGCACCTTCGACGATGGCCGGCGCATTCTGGAACTGGGTCGCGGCCGTTGCCGGCAGCCACACCGGTTCGGGATTGTCCGCTGCGTGGCTCGACGCCGAAAATGCCATCACACCCGCTGCAATCAGGGCACCTGCTATCTTCTTCATGCTTTACCTTGAAGTCATTCGATACTTGCGCGCCCGCCGGTCCGCCCGCGTGGCAAACCGTTGTTCGCGCCCTTGGCTGCCGGGCGGAGCACACCGCCGCAGCCCGGCAAAAAACGGATTATGCTACGAAGCGCCCACGGGCGGCGGCGTGACACGAAAATGGCAAAATGGACAGACGGGGCGCGATCCGCACCGCAATGCGAGCAGCACACCCTGGAACACCGCCTCTAGCAGCACCCGCAACCCACCCGGAACGAGACGCCGATGGCCCAGCGCCAATTCCAGATCGTCCGATGTCATGCCAGCGGCGTGCAGGCCGTGGTGGCCGATACGCGCCACACGTTCGCGCGGCACACGCACGATCAGTTCGGCATCGGCGTGATCGTCCGCGGCGCGCAGAAGTCCGCCAGTGGGCGCGGCATGGTGGAAGCCGGCCCCGGCCACACGATCACGGTCAATCCCGGCGAGGTCCATGACGGCACGCCCATCGGCGACGCAGGCCGCGCCTGGCGCATGCTGTATTTCGACCCCCACGTGGTCGCGGATGCGATGTTCGATGTAAGCGAAGGGCGCACGCGCAGCTATGAATTCACGCGACCGGTCATGCACCAACCCGCGCTTGCGCAGCGCTTTCTCGCGCTGTATGCGGCCATGACCGCCGCAGAGGCCGGCTATGCGGGCACCCTGCGCGAAGAATTGCTGCTGACGCTGCTGGCCCGCGCCGTCGATGGCAGCGCGTCCGTCGAAGCGCGAGCCCCGGTCCCCGCAGGCATCGCTAATGCACGAAACCGTATCGACGACGACCCGGCCGCGCCAGTCAGCCTGTCCGAACTCGCGCAAACCTGCGGCCTGAGCCGGTTCCAGCTCATCCGCGCATTTTCGCGCGCCACGGGCCTCACGCCGCACGCCTACCTGATCCAGCGCCGCATCCTGGCCGCGCGCCGCCTCATTGCGCAAGGCATGCCGCTCGCGCACGCGGCTGCGGCAAGCGGCTTTGCCGACCAGAGCCACATGACGCGCCTCTTCGTGCGCACCTACGGCATCTCGCCCAGCGTGTACGCCAGCGCCTGCACCGCATAAACACGGCGACTGCAATTTCGTTCAAGACGCAAAACGTCTCCCTCGCGATCCTGTGGCTTCCCGCAACAAGGAAGCCCTACACGGATCATGTCGAAACGCACGCAGGGATACGTTTATTTGACGCTGGCGATGATGACGGTCGGCAGCACGGTGGTGGCAAGCCGGATCGTTGCAGCCGGCCTGCCGCCTTTCACGGCAACGGCGCTGCGCTTTGCTATTGCATTGCCGCTGTTCCTCGTCCTGATGCGTGTAACGCGTACGCCCTGGCCCATGCTCGCGCCGAAGGAATGGGCGCTGCTGTTCGTGCAGGCCGGCGCGGGCAGCGTCGGTTATACGACGCTGCTGATCTCCGGGCTGCGCTACACATCGGCCGCCGACGCGGGCGTGATCATCGGCACGCTGCCCGTGGTGTCCGCGGCATTCGCCATCGTCGTGCTGCGGGAGCGGCCTCGGCCTGCCGTGTTGCTGGCCATCGCGCTCGCCGCGGCCGGGGTGCTCGCCATCGTTGCGCGCTCGCATGCCGGGAGCGCGCATTCGCTTCTCGGCAACGCGCTGATCTTCGGAGCCGTGGGCTGCGAAAGTCTCTTCATCCTGCTCAACAAGCGCCTGCGCACACCCGTCGCACCACTCGCGCTCTCCACGCTCATGGCCGCATTCGGCTTCGCCGTCGCCGCCACGGCGGCCGGCTTCGAAATGCCATGGGCGTACCCCGTTTCGAGCCGTGCCGTGACGGCCATTGCCTACTATGCCCTCGTGCCCACCGTGGGCGGATTCGTGCTCTGGTACGCGGGCGCCGCGAGGGTCAGCGGCGCGGAAGCCGCGTTGTTCACCGCGGTGGCGCCGGTCACCGCCGTCGTACTCGCGGCTTTTTTGCTGAGGGAATCCGTCGGCTTCGGTCAGATGATCGGCATCGGCTGCGTTTTGCTCGCAGTGTTCAGCCTCGGAGCATCGCGGCAGACCGGGCATTCGTCGGGAAAGGTTTGCCGCGCCGACGCGTCACCCCCTTGCGGGGATGACGACAGCGGCACGGCCTTGATAGTTACGCGAGATCGAGCCGGATCAGAACGAAACGGCTGAGAAGAAACGCGGCGTGCTGGCAGCCGCTATTGCGCGAGATAGTCGTACACCACTTCACCGAGTCCAAGCGTGAGATCGGCCATCAGGTGACGCGCTTCGACGATCTCCAGCACCGGCAGATCGGCAACGGGTGCGAGCGCGTGCGGCGCGAGCTCCAGTGAAGCCGGCCCCGTCCACGCCCCCTTCATCGTGATGTCTTCGAGGTAGTACCGCACGAGTTCGCATACGCGCGCCGAGCCGTCCACGTGCGGAATGATCTTCAGCAGAAAATTCGGGCCCGCGAGGCGCTTTGCCTGATCGACGATATCGAGTTGCTTGTGCTTGTAGCCCATCGTTCCCGTGGCCACGCGCACAGGGCCGTAGTCGAGCGTACCGAGCAGCGTGTCGATGTGCGTTTCCAGCGTGGGGTTCGCGAGTTTCTTGGGAAAGCCCCACAGTTCGCGGCCGCCCGCAATCGGCGGATGGTCGTTCAGATACATCGCGAGCGTATAGCCGCCCTTCTGGCCGTTGAATTCCACCGGGATCACCTGGCCGCTTTCGGTGTAGTCACCGAAACCCGTGGAGTCGGGCATCCGGATGAATTCGTAATGCACGAAAGGATCGGTGACCTTGAGCGGTGCGGGCACCACTTCGCGCAACCGGTCGATGTCGGTGCGGTAGGTGATGATCAGAAATTCGCGGTTGACGAAGCGGTACGGTCCCATCGGGAACGCCGGGCTTGTCAACGGCATTGCAAACGCTTTCGATCTGACTTCATTCGCATCCATCCGTATTCCCCTTTGCCTTAGCCGTGTACAGCGAGGTTTCAACGCCTGTCGCGCGGCGCCTGCCCGTGCGCAGTCCTGTGTTGACTGTACCTCACCGATAAAGTTGCACGCTCGCAGCGTGCACAGCAGGCCTCGTTTGCACCGGGTTTCTTTTCGGAAACATCGCGAAACCGGCGCACAGGAACAGCGCGTCCATGCGAACGGCGGCCGGTCCGCGCGTGCGGACGGCCGCCGTTATGAATAAAGAGCGCACCATCCCAAGGGGGAGCGATGGTGCCAAGGCCCCCGGCCGGCAAGACCGGGAGCCCGAGGGGAACATGCCACGCGCGCAGCCTTCGGATCGAGGAGGGGGAAGGCGCACGCCGATACCCTGGAACCGGATCTGGAGCACCCTGGTATCGTGCGAACAATCTATCGAAGCCCTCTGCCGCCGACTAGTGGGCCAATCTGGACGGCACTCGTCCACGAAAGGAGGCAATGAAAGAGGCAATGCCGGAATCCGCGCGCTTTGCCTTACCCGCCTTGCTTGATTTCCAGAATCTTGTTCTGCACCGATTCGGCGAATAACGCGGCGATGCGCCGGATATGCCGGTGAGTAGGAAACACGGCGCAGAAGTCCGAAGCGTCCGAGCGATACTGATCGAGCACGGGCACGAGATGTCCGGCCTCGATGTCCTTTTTCACGAATTCTTCAAAAAGCAGGGCAATGCCGAGCCCCTCGATCGCCGCCTGCCGCACCGGGTTGAACGTGCTGGCGAGAAAGCGTCCGTACACCTGGACGTCGCTGTGCCCTTCCGGCCCGTTCAGGTCCCAGATGTCGGGCCCCGTGTTGCGCGAGACCAGCAGGCAGTCGTGCTGGCCGAGTTCTTCGAGGCTCGCGGGTACGCCGCGCGCCGCCAGATACTTCGGCGCGGCGACAAGCCGCCTGTGCGACGAAGTCAGCACCCGGCGCGTGGCGTTGTCCGCAAGTGTCGATCCGGGGCGCAAGGCCACGTCCACACCGCTCGCCATGAGGTCGAGATACGCGTTGTCCACCACGAATTCCAGATTGACGCCCGGATAGCGCTCGAGAAATTCCGTGACCCATGAAATCGGAAAGATCTCGAAGAAGTCGGCCGTCAAGGCGACGCGCAAGGGGCCGATCGGCTCGGGATACGTATCGGCCGCAGCCTGCCCGGCGAGCACGAGCGCCTCGATGTTGCGCACGCTCTGGTCGTAGAACGACTGGCCGACCGTCGTGAGCGTCAATTTCCTCGTAGTCCGAAGTATCAGCTTGCTCTTGAGCTCGCTTTCGAGCTGCTGCACGTGCCGGCTCACCGTGTTGGCCGGCATCCCCAGGCGCCTTGCGGCTTCAGCAAAGCTGCCGGCCTTGACTACCTCGACGAACATGTAGATTTCGTTCAGGTCGAGCATGCATTCCTCTTGTTTATGGATGAGACCCCGCCATCCTGCCTGACTAGTGGTAATCCGGATGGCGGTCTAAGCTATCTGCGAAAGCGCTTGATTAGACCACTTTTCACGGGCCTTCGTAATTCCCCACGATTGCCCGCGCCCTGGCCCCGCCTTTCGAACGCTCGTTCTCATCTGCAGGATCTCGCATGACATTCTCCATGAGGCGCGGGGACGGCATCACTCGTCCCTGCTTCCACCGAAGCCGACCGCAAACCCACCCTGTCCCGTCATGGCCAGCCTGCAGGAGAACGATGGGTGACGGTCGAATCTGAACAACTCCGGGTACTTGCGGACACCCTGAGCGGCGACGCCGCCGATATGGTCAGGCTCGCCGCCATCGAGCTCGACCTGCTGCGCAAGCGCCTCGCCGAGGCGCACATCGGCAATGCGGACTGCGAACGCCTCGACTGGCTCAGCCAGCAGGCGCACGACCAGTACTGCGACCCCACGCACCGCACCTATTTCACGCTGCCCCGCATCCTGTCCAGGAAGGACGGCGTACGCGCCATGACGTTGCGCGACGCGATCGACCTCGTGCGCCGGCAGTCCGATCAAGACTACTAGCCAGAGTCGACATTTCCATGAAGGGCATCAACCCCCTGCCGGCACGGCCGGCTTTCCCTTTCCCGCTGTGGGCGGACCGGATCGGCGCCGAGATCACGCTATTCGCCTGCGACGAACACGAACTGCTGCTGCGCTGGGTCGAGCCCGGACGCTGCCACTACGGCGAGCAGCGCTGGCTCCTCATTTCCGCCAAGCACAGCGGCCGCTGCATCCTCTCGGGGCTGCCCATCCGGCGCGGCGACCTGGTGTTCCGGCCGGCCGGACGCCCCATGCCGGTCAACGCCGACAAGATGATGCTGCGCGGCCAGCTCGAACTGGCCCTTGCCGGCGAAATCGCGGTCGCTTCGTAGCGCCTGCTCCGAACTCGAGGATTGCTCTGTATTCCTTATCATTGATCTGAAAAAAGGCGTTGTCGGCTTGCCGACCGCTCATCCCGACAATCGCCGCGGAAGTACCGGTCCAGCCGAACGGGCGCCCCGCGCACTAGCGCACAGAGAGCCTCCGCGGCCTTGTTCAGCCCATGCGCTCGACTTCGTCGCGCGTGGGAATGGACGGTTGCGCGCCGGCGCGCGTGACCGAGATCGCGGCCGCGCGTTGCGCGAGGCCGATGGCGGCGTCGAGCGGCTGACGCGCCGCCAGCTGCGCCGCGAACACGCCGATGAAGGTGTCGCCCGCGGCGGTCGTATCCACGGCCTGCACTTCGGGCGCGGCGAAATGCGCGCCCTCGCCGCCTTCGCGCAGCAGATACGCGCCCTGCGCACCCAATGTGACGATCACATTGCAGGCGCCCGCGCGTTGCAGTTCCATAGCGGCGCGGCGCGCGCCGCTTTCGGATTCCACCGGCAAGCCCGCGAGAATCGCGGCTTCCACTTCGTTCGGCACGAGATAGTCGATGAGCGGCATCCACTCGGCCGGCAGCGGCTCCGTGGCGGGTGCCGGGTTCAGCACGGTGGTCTTGCCGAGGCGCCGTGCGAGCTCGAGCGTCGCGTGCACCGCCTCCCACGGCGATTCGAGCTGGCACACCACCACATCGGCCGAGCGCAGCATCGCCTCGTGGCGGCGCACGCCTTCGGGCGTCAGCGCGCCGTTGCTGCCCGCCACCACCACGATCGTGTTTTGCCCTTCATCGGAGACGGTGATCAAGGCGACGCCGGTCGGCTGCGAGTCGCTCACCTCGATGCCGGTGCAGTCGATACCTTCGGCCTCGAGGTCGCGCCGGCGCTGCTCGCCGTTGGCGTCGCCGCCCACGCAGCCCACCATCGCAACCTGCGCGCCGATGCGCGCGGCCGCAACGGCCTGGTTCGCGCCCTTGCCGCCGGCAACCTGCGAAAACTCGTGGCCGCTGATGGTTTCGCCGGGGCGCGGCAGATGCGGCGAACGCGCCACGAGATCGGTGTTGATGCTGCCGACCACGACGACCTTGCCCGCGGCCTTCGCCACGGCGGCAGCCGGTTTGGTTTCTTTAGACACAATGAATCTCCTGTCGAACCGGAGCGAGCGCCCTGGCGCTCACTCCCGTTCCATGCAATACGCGCTGAAGCCCGCGCACCTCATGCCGCCATTATGCGGCCCGGCGCCGGCTCCGATAGGTATCCAGCACGACCGCCACCACGATCACGGCGCCGGTGATGATGCGCTTGGTGGGCTCGGTCGCGCCGATCTGCGCGAGGCCCGCGGCCAGCACGGAAATGATGAGTACACCGAAGAAGGTGCTCGTGACTGAACCGCGTCCGCCCATCAGGCTCGTGCCGCCGATCACCACCGCGGCGATCACCTGCAGTTCGATGCCGTCGCCCGCGTTCGGATCGGCGGCTTCGAGGCGCGAGATCTGAAACAGCGCCGCGAGCCCCGAAAGCAGCCCCATCAGCGCGAACACGGCAACCTTGTAGGGACGCGTGTTGACACCCGCGAGCCGCACCGCCTCCTCGTTGGTGCCGATGCCGATGAGATAACGGCCGAACACGGTGCGCGTGAGCACCCACTGCGCCAGGACCATCACGGCGATGGCGATCAGGAACGCCGGCGAAATGCCGAACGCGATCGGATTGGAGAGGAAATCGAGCGAATCGCCGATATAGGCAGTGCGCGAATTCGTGAGCTGATACGCGAGCCCGCGCGCGGCTTCGAGCACACCGAGCGACACGATGAACGACGGAATGCGCCACGCCACCGTAATGGCGCCCGTGATGCAGCCCGTGAGCGTCGCGCCCGCCATGCCGAGCAGCGCGGACGGGATGGCCGGCCAGTGCCACTGCAAGGCGGCCACGCTCGTGATCGCCGCGCCGAGCGCGAGCACCGAGCCGACCGAGAGATCGATCCCGGCGATGATCAGCACGAAGGTCATGCCGACCGCCATCACCACGAGATCGGGAATCTGGTTCGCGATCGTGCTGAACGTGTCGTAGGTGAGGAAGTGCGAACTGAGGATCGAGAACAGAACGATCATCGCGGCCAGCGCGCCAATGAGGCCGAGGTAATTCGAAAAGACGCTGCGGGCGCGGGCCGGTTTCGCCTGCTCGGGCGGTTCTTTCTGCGCGGTCGGCAGGCTGGTATGTGCTGTCATGCTTGAATGCTCCATCAATGTCTCGTCGGCGGCGGCTACTGCCGCTGCACCTCAGCGGGCGAGCGCTTCCGTCGTGGCTTCGTCGGCGGCCCCGGTGCCCCCGGTGCCCCCGGTGCCCCCGGTGCCCCCGGTGCCCCCGGTAGCCTCGGCGGCATAACCGGCGAAAGCTGCCGCGAGCAGCGAATCCTGGGTCCAGTTGCCGCGCTCGAAAATGCCGGTAAGGCGTCCGGCCGACATCACGCCGATCCGGTCGCAGATCGCCATCAGTTCCCGCAAGTCGCTCGACACCACCACGATCGCCCGGCCCTCGCGCGCCAGCGCGCCGAGCAGCGTATAGATGTCGAAGCGCGCGCCCACGTCGATGCCGCGCGTGGGTTCGTCGAACAGCAGCACCGTGCAGTCGCGCGCGAGCCAGCGGCCGATCACGACCTTCTGCTGGTTGCCGCCGGAGAGTTGCGCCACGGTTTGCGCCGGGCCCGAAGTGCGGATGCGCATGGCGTCGATCATCTTCTGCGCGAGCGCGGCTTCGCTCGCGCCGTCGATCACGCCGCGCTTCGAAACGGCAGTGAGATTGCCGAGCGACACGTTGGCCGCGATCGGCTGCGGCAACAGCAGCCCCTCGCCCTTGCGGTCCTCGGTGATGAGCGCGATGCCCTCTTTCACCGCATCCACGGGCGAAGCGACCTGAACCGGCGTGAGCGGCGCCCCGCCATGCGCGATCGAAACGGTGCCCGCATCGGCACGGTCGGCGCCGAAGACAAGGCGCAGCAGTTCGGTGCGGCCCGCGCCGATCAGACCGCTGATGCCGAAAATCTCGCCCACCTTGACCTCGAACGACACGTCGCGCACGGCATGGCCGCGCGACATGTGCTCGACCTTGAGCGCCACGCCGCCGATGCGCCGCTCGCCCAGATCGATTTCCTCGCCCACGTCGCGCCCCACCATCAGCGTGACGAGGCGCTCGCTCGTGAGCTCGCGCATCGGGCCGGTGTGCACCAGCTTGCCGTCGCGCAGCACCGCCGCGCGTTCGGCAATGCGCTGGAGCTCTTCGAGCCGGTGCGAGATATAGACCATCGCCACGCCGCGCGCCTTCAACTGCGCGATCTGCGCGAACAGCAGATCGACCTCGCGCGCAGTCAGCATGGCCGTGGGTTCGTCGAGGATCAGCACGCGGCAGTCGCCGATCAGGTTGCGCGCGATCTCCACCATCTGCTGATGGCCGATGCCGAGCTCGCCCACCAACGTATCGGGGTCCATCGCGTCGAGCCCGACCTGCGCCATCGCGCGGCGCGCCTCCTCGCGCAGCTTCTTGCGGTCGATGCGGCCGAGGCGCCCCGACAGGCCACGGCGCGGCAGGCGGTTCAGAAACAGGTTTTCGGCAATCGTCAGCGTGGGCAGCAGGTTCAGCTCCTGCATCACCATGCGCACGCCGAGCGCTTCGGCCTCGGAGCGGCTCGCAGGCGCATACGGCGCGCCGCCGAGCGTCATGGTGCCGTCGGTCGGCACGACAAGGCCGCCGACGATCTTCGACAGCGTGCTCTTGCCCGCGCCGTTCTCGCCCGTGAGCGCGAGCACTTCGCCCGCGTGCAGCTGCAGCGAAATACCGGCGAGCACCGGCGCGGCATAGGTCTTGCCGACGCCCTGCACGCTCAGCACAGGCGCGGCATCGTGGGTAGGCTGGAATGGAGTGGACATCGCGTAACGGCTGCGAATGAAATGCGGTGTGGCAAGACAGGATCCGGGCGGCGGCTTACGCCGCTTTCACCGCTTTGACCGCCCCGGCGGCGCGATGCCGCCGGGGCGCAGGGACACGCTTCGTTGCGCGCGGATCCGGAGGGCGTTACTTCGTCACGAGATCGACCGGCGTTTCGACCACGCCCGCCAGATCGGACTGCTTCTTGTGCTCCGAGATCGCCTTGAGCGCCGTGTCGATGCCGAACACAGCCTGCTTCGCGGCGTACTGGTCGGCGGTGGCGAGCACGCGGCCGTCCTTGAGCATCGGCTTGATCGCGTCGATGTCGTCGTAGCCGACCACGTACACCTTGCCCTGCTTGCCGGCGGCGCGCACGGCCGAAACCGCACCGATCGCCATGTTGTCGTTGCCGGCGAGCAGCGCCTTGATGTTCGGATACTCGTTGAGCATCGCCGAAGCCACGGCGTTGCCCTTGTCGATTTCCCATTCGCCCGACTGCACCGAGTCGATCTTCGCGCCCGCCTTCTGCATGGCCGCCTTGAAGCCGGCCGTGCGCTGCTGCGCGTTGGTGGTGGTCGAGACGCCTTCGATGATGCCCACCTCGTCGCCCGCCTTCAGCTTCTGCGCGAGGTAGTCACCCACCTTCTCGGCGCCCTTGGCGTTGTCCGGGCCGACGAACGGCACGTTCAAGTCCTTCGACTTGAGCACGTCCGGATCGAGCCGGTTGTCGATGTTCACGACGATGATGCCGGCGTCCACGGCCTTCTTCACGACCGGCACGAGCGCCTTCGAATCGGCCGGCGCCAGCACGATCGCATCGACCTTCGAGACGATCATCTGCTCGACGATCTGGATCTGCGCGGCCGTGTCGGTCTCGTTCTTGATGCCGTTGGTCACCAGGTCGAACTTGCTGCTGTTATGCGCCTGGTAGTCTTTCGCGCCGTTTTCCATCGTCAGGAAGAACTCGTTGGCGAGCGACTTCATCACCAGCGCGACCTTGGGCTTGTGGGGCGTCTGCGCGAAAGCGGGCGCGCCCGGCAGCATCGTGCCGGCGAGGAACGTTGCGGTTGCCACGGCCGTTGCCACGATGGCGCGGCGGCGTGCGGGTTTGAATGGTCGAATCATGGATGTCTCCGTGGTCGCCCGTCCGTTCTCTACCCGGAGGGTAGCCGGCGAGTCGTGTGATGGGTTCTGGTCACGGGCCCAGGCCTCGCCGCAAGCCAGACCAGGCTGAAAAGCGTGCGGCGGCAACGGCATGAGCCCGACCCGGATTGAATCCTATCCCCGCGGATCGGGTTATGCTATGCCAAATTTCAAAACCTGCCGTTACAAAAATGGAACACATCGACTGGGACGATCTGCGCCTGCTGGTGGCGATCGCCCGCGAAGGCACGATGCGTGCGGCGGCGCTTGCCTGCGACCTGAGCCCGCCCACGCTGTCGCGCCGCCTCACCGACCTCGAGCGGCGCCTCGGAGAACCGCTGATCGACCGCGTGCCCTCAGGGTGTACCCCTACGGCGTTCGGCGCAAAAGTGCTGGCGTGGGCCGAGCAGATGGAGGACCTCGCGCACCGCATCGCCCGCGCGGCCGACGCGACGGGCCACGGCGGCCCGCGCGGCACGGTGCGCATCAACGCGTCCGAGTGGCCGTCGTACATGCTGATGAAGCTGATCGGCTCGTTCCAGGACCGGCTGCCCGGTCTCGCGATCGAGGTGCTCACCTCGCGGCGGCCGTACAGCCTGGCCCGGCGCGAAGCCGACATCGCGCTCTGGACCGAATGCCCGGACGAAGGCGACCTGTTCGTGCGGCGCATCGGCCGGATCCGCTTCGGCCTCTATGCGTCGCGCGACTATTACCTGCGGCACAAGCAGGCGATCGCGCGCAAGGAGTGGGACAAGCTTTCGCTCGTCGGGCTCGACGACCGGCAGGCCGACCATCGGGTCACCCAGTGGCTGAGGGACCTGCCCGGCGCGAGCGCGCCCGCGTTGCGCAACAGCTCCGGGATGGGTGTGCTCCAGGGCGTGCTGGGCGGCTCGGGACTCGGCGTGCTCGCGCAGCTTGCGGGCAGCACGACGAGTGAACTCGTGTGCGTGGAGAAACACATCAAGACGCTCGATCAGGACGTGTGGCTCGTGCAACACCCCGCACTGCGCGACAGCGAGCGGATGCGCACGGTAGCGAACCTGCTGGTCGAGATTTTCCGGTAGCGGAGAGGCTGCGGGCGCTGGCAGGGCCGGTTATTTCGCACCGTTCATTTCACACCGACATGCGGCTTGAGCGCCCAAAGCCAGCAGCACACCGCCACGGCGCCGCCATCCGGCGCACCCACCGCGCGTGCGCCCAGATAGCTCGCACGGCCCGCGCGCGGGGTCATCGTCGCCGTCGCCAGGGCGCCTTGCTCTGCCGCCAGGACGGCAGCGGTCCATGCCTCGGCCAACGGCTGACCCGCGCTCAGCGAATGCCCGAAGGTCTCCATGGCCGGCACCAGCGCATCGAGCATCGTGCGGTCGCCCGCCTTTGCGCCGCCCAGTTCGCTCACCGATTCGACGGCTTCGCGAAACGCGGCAGCCCAGTCGGGCGCGGCCGGTTGCCGCGTGCCGGCAAGGCGGCGCGACGCGCGCAAGAGCGCGGTGGCATAGAACGGCCCCGAGCTGCCCGCAATCGCCTTGCGCAATGCGCCGCCTAGCGCGGCAAGCGAGGCGGCCGGGGTAGCCAGCGCCGCATCGGGCACGCTCAGCAGCGCATGGGCCGCGCGCGTCATGCTCGTTCCCAGGTCGCCGTCTCCCGCCAGCGTGTCGAGTTCCGTGAGCCTGCGCTCATTGGCGATCAGCGCTTCGGCCACGGCGTGCAGCGCCGGCTTCAGGGCCGCCAGCCATTGCGGGTCGACCTCGCCCGCCGGCTGCGTCACCGCTTCCTGCATGGTTGCGGGCGCATCGATGCGAATCTTGCGGCTCACCCGGCCGCCGCGCGGCCAGGACAGCGCTTCGGTCGCTGCGTCCAGCAGCGCGAGCCTTTCGTCGTCCACGCGCAACACCGAAATGGAACAGCCCGGCATGTCGAGCGCCGAGAGCAGCGTGCCCGACCATGCGCGCTCGACCACGACACCTCGCCGGGTCAAGCCTTCGTATGCCGCGCGCAGCACGATATCGAGTTCCATTTGCGGCGTGGCGCCGAGACCGTTGACGAGCAGTGCCACGCGTTGACCGCCTTCGAGCGCGAGGTCTTCGACGATGTTCGTCAGCAAGGTCTCGACCAATGCGTCCGCAGGCAGCGGTCGCGCACGCTCGACACCCTTCTCGCCATGTATGCCGAGACCGAGTTCAATCTCGTCGTCGGCCAGCTCGAAGCCTGCCTTCTCCATGCCCGGCAGCGTACAGCCGTTCAGCGCCACGCCCATGGTGCCGAGGCTCGCCGCCGCCTCGCGCGCGCGCGCCGCCACGCGATCGAGCGGGAGACCCTGTGCGGCAGCCGCGCCCGCGATCTTGTGCACGAGCACGGTGCCGGCGATGCCGCGCCGATGCGTGCGTGCCGTCGTGCGGCGCAGCGAGACATCGTCGGCCACGATCACGATCTCAACCGGGATGCCCTCGGCGCGCGCGAATTCGGCGGCAAGGCCGAAGTTGAGCCGGTCGCCCGTGTAGTTCTTCACGATCAGCACCGCACCCGCCGCGCCCGCCGTCGCGCGAATGGCCGCGAGCACGGCATCGGTCGAAGGAGACGTGAAGACCTCGCCGCACACGGCCGCACTCAGCATGCCGGCGCCCACGTAACCGCCATGAGCGGGTTCGTGGCCGCTGCCGCCGCCGGAGATGAGCGCCACCGCGCGACCCGCTTTTTCCGGAAGATCCTGGCGAACCAGCACGTTCTCTTCGCCGAGTATCGCGAGATGCGGAGCCTGCCGCGCGACGCCTTCGAGCATCTCGCGCACGACATGAGCGGGTTGATTGACGAGTTTCTTCATGACCACCTTCCGTTAAAAGGAGCGACGAACGAAGCGAATGGGCTCAACGATACATCACATGGCACATGCCCCCATTGACACCTTTATTGGCCCAGGTACCATGAATGCGCACGGTGAAAGTGCGCCGACCCTGAACCCATCGCTGCATGGTTGAACCCATGATGAGTCCGCGCGCATCGAACCGGCATTCCGATAAGCAATCCGACGCCTCTACGCTTAGTCCCAGCGTGCCTTAGATCATGAAATTTCGTGGCCCCTTGATACAGTACGATCGAGGACATGGCGGATTTCTCGCCATGCGCAGCGCGATTTCTTCAGGGCCGTGCAAGTTGGCGAGACCCTGCGGTTATTTCTCGATCGACACCGTCCTCTCCATTCGCTCCGTGCGCCGGCACAACTCGGTCATGACGTGCGAATTCATTGCGGTTCGCAAGGATGAAATCGCGTCCTTGCTCCCCAAGCCTTAGCCCTCTCCTCCCTCGTTAGCGATTCACGTCGTGCCGCGCGATGCTGGACTTCGTCCAGCGCGCGGAGGACCGTTCTCGTCCATCCCGCTTGCGCGCCGGATCGACAGGAGCGGCAATTCGTACGCCTCGTTCGTTCAGACGAACGCCGGGCGCGGGGACGCGCATGCCGTCCTCCACCACTCCATAGGGGAGCAGAATGAAACTTCACGCCAGGATTCACCACGCCCTCGCAGGCTCGCTCGCCGTCTCGATGATCGCCGCCGCCTCGCAGGCCGCCTTCGCCGACGACAACCAGGTCAACGTCTATAACTGGTCCGACTACATTGCGCACGACACGATCCCCACCTTCGAAAAGGAGACCGGCATCAAGGTGCGCTACGACAGTTACGACAGCGACGACACCTTGCAGGCCAAACTGCTCTCCGGCAGTTCGGGCTACGACGTGGTCGTGCCTTCGTCCGCTTATATGGCGCGGCAGATCGAAGCGGGCGTCTATCGAAAGCTCGACAAGTCGCAATTGCCGAACCTCGCGAACCTCGACCCGCATCTCATGAAGATGGTGAGCGACGCCGACCCGGGCAATCAATATGGCGTGCCCTGGGCATGGGGCACGGACGGCATTGCGTACAACACGCAGGAAGTGGAAAAGGCGCTCGGCAGGGCCGCGCCGCTGAACTCGTGGGCGCTGGTCTTCGACCCGGCGAATCTCGCGAAGCTTAAGGGCTGCGGCGTGTCGTTCCTCGATTCCGCCTCCGATGTCTTCCCGGCCGTGCTGCAATACATGCACAAGAACCCGAACAGCACGAACCCCGCCGACTACACCGCCGCCTACGAAATCCTGAAGCAGGTTCGGCCTTACATTACGCAGTTCAATTCTTCGGGCTATATCAACGATCTGGCGAACAACGATATCTGCTTGGCCGTGGCCTATTCGGGCGATGCGGGCATTGCGCGCCGCCGCGCCGTGGAAGCCAAACGCAGCTATCAGGTGCAATACGTGAACCCGCAGGAAGGCGGACTGCTGTGGTTCGACATGATGGCCATTCCGAAAGATGCCCCGCATCCGGAAGCGGCGCTCAAATGGATCAACTTCATCGAGGATCCGAAAACGAGCGCGGCCATTACCAACGAAGTGTTTTATCCCACGGCGAACCGGGCGTCGCTGCCGCTCGTGCAACCGGAGATTGCGAAGGATCCCATCACGTTCCCCTCGGAGGCGGTGCTCGACAAGATGACTGTCATGCGCCCGCAACCGCCGGCGATCATGCGTCTGCAAAATCGCTTGTGGGCGCAACTGAAGTCGGGTACCTGATCGTTTGACCGTCCCCTGATCCGGCTGTGTCACGTGACCCAGCGTGCACGGCCGGCCCTAACGAGCCACGATGCTGTTCGTCGTGGCTCGTTCCTGCTGCCTTGAAGCGATACGGAAACGATGCGCTGCGCATCTTCCCGGGAGGCGGTAGTTCCCGTCCCGTCATTCCTTGCCGACCTGCGTTGCCGCTTGCTCGATCAGCTTCGCCACTTCGGCCGGATGCGACATATAAGCCACGTGGCTCGAGTTGATCTCGACCGTCTTGCTGCCCGCGCGCTGTGTCATGAAACGCTCGAGATCCGGATTGATGGCGCGATCGGCTGTCGCGACAACGGCCCAGCTCGGCTTCGTTCTCCATGCGGCATGCGTGATCGGCACACCGAACGACTGGGCCGCGGGCGTCACCTGCGAAATGGCCATGAAACCGGCTTCCGCCGCGGGCAGATCGGCGGCGAAATCCTGGTGGAAGTCGGCCGGATCGATGTACAGGTGGCCGTCGGCCGTCGCCTTGATGGCCTTGGTGGCGGGCGGCATTTTCTTCGTCAGTTCGAGCGGGCTTTCTCCCGTGTCGGGCTGGAATGCGGCCACGTAGACGAGACCCGCGACCTTGTCGTCGTTGCCGGCTTCGGTCACGACCGCGCCGCCGTAGCTGTGCCCGACCAGAATGCTGGGGCCGTCCTGCGCGTCAATCACGCGGGTGGTGGCCTTGACGTCGTCGTCGAACGACGTTTCCGGCTCCTGCACGACGGAAACCTTGTAGCCGTCGCGGGTGAGGATCTTCGACACGGCCTGCCAGCCCGAGCCGTCGGCGAAATAACCATGCACCAGCACGACGTTCTTGACCGGAGCGGCCACGGCGGCATGCGAGCCGAGCGCGGCGGCGGAGAAGGCGACTGCCGCAGCGATGCGGGTGACGTACGAGGAAATCTTCATTTCAAACTCCTGGATGTAATGTGAATGAAATAAACCGATGAATGCGTCGATGGGTTTGTGTTGATCGACGTAGCCATCCTACTAGTAGGATGGTTAAAGTGCAAGAAAATTTTTGAAGGTGGCGTTTGCCGGCTCGAGCCTGTAGACTGGCCCTTTATTCATCCGACTAGATGGTAGGCAAACATGACAGCGACCGGAGAAGTGACCGCAGCCAGAATCGTCGAGGCGGGACGGCAGCTCGTCATGCGGCGCGGCTACAGCGGATTCAGCTATGCGGACATTGCCGAGGAGATCGACATCCGCAAGGCGAGCATCCATCACCACTTTCCCGCCAAGACGGATCTCGTGATCGCCGTGCTGAGACAGCAGCGCTCGAGTTTCGACGCCGACATGGCCGCGCTGCAGGCGAGCGGCGCCGACGGCCTCGTGCAGGTGCGCGCTTACATCGACTATTGGGGGCGTTGTATCGCGGACAACAGCGCGCCGTTCTGCGTGGCGGGAATGCTGGCCGCCGAACTGCCGGCGCTGCCGGCCGAACTGGCGCAGGAGGTCAGGACGTACTTCGACGAGCTTTCCGTGTGGCTCGAACCCGCGCTGGAATCGGCCGCGAAGGCCAACCTCATCAAGCTCGGCTCGCCGGTTCAGACCGAAGCGGCAATGCTCGTGTCGCTGATCTACGGTGCGATGCTCGCGTCACGAGCGTATGCCAATGCGGCATTGTTCAAGGAAGTGACGGACACGGCGATCGAACGGCTCGTCAAAACGCCGAAACGCACCCGGTCCGCTTGAGGTCCGGGTGCCAGAACCAGTGATCTCGATGACTTGAACCGTTACTCGGGAGTGCAGAGATTCCGGGGTGTCACAAGAACCTCATGCCGGCTTCACCGGCACGCCATAAGCATTGACGATACGCACGTCCTGCTCGGCCGCCGGGAACCACTCCCATTCGATACCGTTCACGTCGACGCTGCTCGAATACCCCTCTGCTGCGTCGTCTTCGAAGCCGACGTGCCTCAACTGGCCTGCCCGCTCGGGTTTTTCGTTGATGGAGAAGTTGAGCAGGTCGGTGCGCCACATCGCATACTGCCCAGGCACCACGACGGAAGGCGGCTGCCCGAGCCGCTGGCTGTAATCGCCGATCGATTCACCGAGGTTCGCAACGGCCAGTGCGATATGAAAGCGCTTCATGGGGGGCTCCGTGATGGTGGTTCGTAGTTCGCATTGTTTCGATTGAACAGTTACCCCATCGTAGCGAGCGCGCAGCACCGCAACCAGTTCAGCGGCTATGCTGGTATGGAAACTACTTGTCGCGCGTTTTCATTCGGCCGCAACCAGCCGGGTAACGATACGCCTTGCGGAATCCAGATGCGCGACCGTGAGCGAGCGGGCCGCTCGCGCGTTGCGCTCGAGGCATGCGTGCAGAATCGCTTCGTGCTCGACCTGGAACGACGGTGTGTCGTCGAGCAGCGTGTCCTGCAGACGCTCGTAGCGCTCGACCTGCGCACGCAGTTCCTTGATGGTCTTCCGTTGACGCTCGTTACCGCAGTGCGCATAGAGCAGTTCATGGAACTCGCGATTGAGTTCGCCCTGCCGCGCTTTTGTATTGGCACTGCCAAGCAGCCGATGCACGAGTTCCGCGCGCGCCAGCGTTTCATCTTCCATCCGCTTTACGCTGCGATAAATCGCGTCGCCTTCCAGCAGCGCGCGCAGATCGTAAATCTCGTTCACGTCGGCCTCGCTCAGCATCCGGACTATCGCGCCCCGGTTCCTGAAAATCTCCACGAGACCTTCCCGCTCCAGTTGCTGGATAGCCTCGCGCATGGGGATGCGACTCACGCCGAACTGGTCGGCCAGATCCCGCTCGACCAGCCGCTCGCCCGGCTCGAATTGACCGCCCGCGATCAGTTCCCGAAGCGAGGCCACAACGCCATCAGCAGTGTTGACGATTGAGTCCAATGTTTTGCTCGTGCCTGTCGTTATTCATTCTGTTATTCATGCTGGAATAATGGTATACCATTTCATGGAGCTTGTGCCAGAATGACTCCCATCGTCCCCGACTGGCGGACGCGGTGCCGCGCAACTGGCACCCTGTCCAGACTCCCTCTCTACGAACTCAAGGATCGCGTGATGGCACACGGAGAACATCGATACAACGTTACGGTCCGGTGGACCGGCAACCTGGGCACCGGCACGTCCGGCTACCGCGAATACGGTCGCGATCATGTGATCCGGGCCGGTGCCAAACCGGAGATTGCGGGCTCGGCCGACGCAGCATTCCGCGGAGACGCCGCTCGCTGGAACCCTGAGGACCTCTTTCTAGGCGCCCTTTGCGCGTGTCATCAGCTCTGGTATTTGCACCTGTGCGCGGATGCGGGCATCCACGTTCTGGAGTATCTCGACGAGGCCCACGGCACGATGATCGATAGTCCCGAGCAGGGTCGATTCACCGCAGTGGTCCTGCGTCCTCGCGTCGTCATTCGCGACGGCGACGACCGGGCACTCGCGACAAGACTGCACCATGCGGCGCACGAGAAGTGCTATATCGCGAACTCGGTGAACTTTCCGGTCCGGTGTGAACCGGCGATCGAGTTCGCGGATGCTTGATACAGGGGTCGGCCCTCAGCAGACCCGGTCGCCAGCATCGATTACTGCACAGTGATGGTCGCCTTCATGTAGGGATGAATGCCACAGTTCACGTGGTACACACCTGGCTTGTCGAACTTGAACTGATACGTATCGTCCTGGTCGAGCCCGGCCGAGTGGAATACGCCCGCATCATTGACGACCGAATGCGGTTCGCCATCGAGATTCTTCCAGGTCACTGTGGTACCGGCCTTGATCGTCAGGGACATGGGAGAAAACATAAAATTCTTGATGAGGATTTCATTGGAGTCCTGAGCATGTGCGACAGGCGCCCCGACGACCAACGCGGTCATGAGCATGACGCTGGCGAGGGAGCGGAAAAACGTACGACAAAAGAAAGCGGATTGCATGGCGTGGCTCCTTGTGGAATGCATGCATTTCGCGGTCAGGCGAGTGTCGCGTCGGAAAGCCTCGCGGCAAGCGGATGACGCGAAATGCTGATGCGGGTCACGCCAAGCATTTTCGGCAGCTGATCGCTCGCCACCGTCAGCGGC
This sequence comes from Paraburkholderia sp. J12, assembly GCF_905220215.1. Lineage (NCBI taxonomy): Bacteria > Pseudomonadati > Pseudomonadota > Betaproteobacteria > Burkholderiales > Burkholderiaceae > Paraburkholderia > Paraburkholderia sp. J12. Next base: position 65,065 of record NZ_CAJMZC010000012.1, on the reverse strand, counting down.
CCGGGCCCTGGACCATTGCCGGCCGTCGGTTGCGGATAGGCAGTCGAGCGCGCGGTATGGAAGGTGACATTGCCCTCCACCCTGGAAACGATCTGATGGATATGGCCATTGAGGACCGTGACCGAGCCAAACCGCTTCAGGTAGCTCAACGCCTGGCCCGCGTCGCCGGTGCCCCACCCCCAGGGTTCGTAGATCGTCCACATCGGCATATGGGTGAAAACGACGATCGGCGTGCTTGACGAGCGGCCCTTGAGATCGTTTTCCAGCCACGCAAGCTGGTCCTCACCGAGATCTCCCAGCCCGTTCGGCTTGAAGTGCATGACATTGACGAGCCCGATAAAGTGCACGCCATTGTGGTCGAAGCTGTAATAACCGCGGTTGTCGGACGCCTGGCCGAAGCGCCTGAAATATTCGCCTTGCGGCCCATCCGTCACGTCGTGCTCGCCGGGCACCGTGTGCAACTCGGTAATGTTCAGCCCGGATAGCAACTGGCTTGCGAGATCGAATTCTTCCGGCTTGGAAAGGTGGGTGATATCGCCCGTATGAATCGTCAGGGCCGGCTTGACCGGCATGGCGTTGACGAGATCGATGGTCTGCTTGAGCGTGCCGGCAACGTCCGGATTGGCTTCTTTGTTGAAGCCGATATGCGAGTCGCTGATCTGCAGGAACAGAGGCACGCCGGAAACCGCCGACTCGTCCTTGCTGCCGGCACCCAGGGCCAATTCCACGGGTGTGAGAACACCGCCGGCCAGCACAAACAGGGTGCCCGCCCCACCGAAGGCGAGGCATTTCAGGGCGTTGCGGCGCGACGGCTGGGAGGGAAGGTCTGACGACATGATGTCCTCTCGACGGAAGAGTGGATTCGGAAAGCCGGCAGCCGGATCGAGCCGGCTGCTGCTTCAAAGCGGGTTTCAGGCGTAATACCGCGAAGGCGTTCGTTTTATTCCCGCAGTGGGTCGCGTCGTTGGTCGCGCGGTTAATCGCGCCTGTTGTCCGCCATGGCTCCAGATCCTTACCGTATCGTCCCTGAGGGCACGACAGTCGCTCAGTTCCGCAGTGCCATCACGACGTATTTGAAATCGTCCCTATCCTCGGTGCAGATCAATGCACTGAGATGGGTCGTGCTGAACTGGACGTGCAAGCGATTCGTCTTGAGCGTATTGGCCACGTCGAGGAGATAGCGGATATTGAAGCTGAGTTCGACACGCTTGCCGTCATAGTCGATTTCCATCGCTTCGACCGATTCTTCGTTTTCGGTGTTGCTGGCGCAAACGGTCAGCCGGCCGCCATCGGCCATGCAACGAATGGCCCGAAATCGTTCGTTGGTCAGGATCACGGCTCGTTGCAGGCACGCCAGCAAGCCCTGCCGGTCCACCGAAAACGCGGCGTCGAACCGGGTCGGCACGACGCGCCGGTAATCCGGATATCGCCCTTCGATGAGCTTGCAGGTAAAGGCAATATTCGCGAACGCGAACTTCGCGTACCGCGTCGAAATCTCGATCTTCACTGGCGTGGCATCGTCGGGCAACAAGCGGATGAGTTCGAGCACGGCCTTCCGGGGCACGACGATCTCGCCGGGTGTTGTATCGCCTTCGAGGGGAAGGCTCGCGGTTGCCAGGCGATGCCCGTCAATCGCAACCGCTGTAAGGCAAGGTCCGGTAATCAGGAGCGTGCCGTTCAGGAAGTAGCGCACGTCGTTGTCGCCCATTGCAAAGTGGACGCTGTGCAGCAGGCATTTCAGTTCGCCCGCGCTCACCGATACCTGGCGCACGTTATCTTCATCGAAGCGCGTGAGCGGGTAGTCTTCGAGGTTCGCCAGTTGAAGCTGGACGCGGCTGTCCTGCGAGCGCACCAGCAAGTGTTTTTCGCTCGCAGCGAGCGAAAGCTCGGTGTCCGGCATCGCGCGTACCACGTCGAGCAGCTTGCGCGCGTTCACCAGCACCTGCGGACTTGCTGCATTGGCATGAATCGCCTCGCTCGCCACGAGTTCGAGATCGAGATCCGTGCTTCGAAAGCGGATTCCGTCGTCGCCGGTTGAAATCAGCACGTTGGCGAGCACCGGCAGCGTATGACGCCGCTCCACAATGCCGCATACCACCTGCAAGGGACGAAGAAGCTCGTCCCGCCGGGCCTTCACGATATCGACAATCAACGGGGCGCTCCTTTTAGGGGACGTCGGCCGGGCCAGCCTCGCCGGCGGCGCATCGGCCTGTCCCAATACGATTTTTCTGGTTCGATTGACAATCTCTACGCGCCAGGCGTGCCACATCGGCCACTCATTCGATATGCAGTCCTTAGCGACTGGATTGAATCGACTGGCTCCATGACCTTTGCCCGCAAGATTGCGCCTAGCTTTCAATAATGCGGTCCGTTTGCATTCTGTCGAACGGAAATGCGGATCGGACCGTGTAGCCAGGTCAGACAATAAACTCGAATAAACCTCTCGTCAACTGACAAGCGCCACTTGTCTTTAAGGTGCTGTTTGATTAAACTCGCGTCACATTCATTAAAGCGCGGCGCGAAATGGCCTCCGTTGACTGGCCGCGCGATATCCCTTCCCTGCTCATGCGAAACACGAACGAAGTCGAACATCCTGGCGTGGCGGTCCGCCAGCAGTGCCTCGAACGCTTCAATCTCACGGTGACCGAGGGCGCTCAGGTATTGGGTGTCAGCCGCCAGGCGCTGACCAACCTGCTCGGCGGCAAAGCTGCCATTTCGGCAGAAATGGCGCTGCGCCTCGACAAGGCATTCGGCGGCGGCGCGGAGACCTGGCTGCAACGCCAGGTGCTCTACGATCTGGCGAAGGCGCGGCTGCGCCTCGAAGAACTCGATGTTGTCCGTCTCGTGCCCGCTGCGCAGTCGGCACTCTTTTGAGTCCCAGGTCGCAAGCCCGGCTAGAGCGGCATGAATGCGTAGCCAGCCTGCTGCAAGGTGGTCAGGGTAGTCAGCGCCGACAGCGACAGCGTCACTCTGGGATCGATCCAGTCGTATTCGAAATGATGCTGCGCCATCGCCTGGCCACACACGGCAATCGTGACACCATCCTTCTTCAGGGCATCGATCAACGGCAAATTGGGATTCGGCACACCAAACTGCGCACGGTAATGCGCGTCGGAAAGTACCAGCGACGTGGCCGAACCGGACGCGACCGCGACGAATTTGAGCTTGTCCAGCGGCACGCCTGAAGCCACGTAGAGATTCACCGCCCGCGCTACGTGATCGAGAGCCGGGCTCACCTCGTCGGGAGTCTTGCCCCCTTGCGTCAGAGAAAAAACCACCTTGTATGTGTGGCCCGGTTGCGGTTTGAACGCACCGTTCGGCAGAAAGTGCATCTTGCCGTAGTTGTGAACGGTCGGCGTGGTCCAGAATCCGGGCGCGTCCATGGTGCCCGCATGAGCGGGTAGAGCGGCGGAGAGAGAGGCAGCGACAAACGCGGAGACCACGAAGGATTTGACTTTCGGCATGGCGGGTTGCGGTTTCAATGAAGTGGGAATCCGCTTTTAAGGATACTTGCCGGTCATCGCCGAAGTTCTGCTGAACGCATGAAAGATCTGCCATGCACCTTTGCAACCGGTGTTCGGTCGCGGCCCTATCGACAATCGGGCAGACCTGCCGAATCTCGCCTCTACCGGAACGGCTTAGACAAGCAACGCAACGGCTATCCGAAAACGCGTGCCCATACGGCCCGGACACGCCGCGCGCGGTCTTCCAGCAGATACGACGCAACCAGCGCGAACAAACCCGACACGACACCTGTGGTAACGTGCTCGAGCACGGGAATGCGGTAGCGACTCGTATGCGAATAAGCGTCCCCCACCGTCGTCAGGCACGCGACGACCAGCGCATTGCCATATCGGTTGCCGTAAAGCTTCGCGGCCGGCGTGAAGGTCAGGAGTACTGCAAGTAGTCCGGTGAACAATCCGGTGCGCAACGCAACCGTCCAGTGCAGGACGCTCATGATATTGCCCCAGCTTCCCGGCATGCAGGTCATGCAGGCGCTGGTGGGCTGCCAGAAGCGCTGAACGAACAGCTTCAGGCGTTGTTTCCAGTCATTGGACATGAAGCGCTCCCGGATGGCGCTCGAAGAAGGCCACCGCATGCTCGATAAATACCCGCACCCTGGCAGGCATCAGGGTACGCGTGATATAGGCCAGCCGGATCTCGACGTTACGCTCGGTCAACTCGAACCCCTCCAGCAGCCGAATCAGCCGGCCTGACTTGAGATCGTCCTGTATCAAGGCCTCGGGCAGTATACCGAGGCCGAACCCCTGAAGCACCATCTCCCGGTTGAACATGGGATTGTTCGAGGCAACCTGAAAGCTCAGGGCGACCGAAACCTCCTGCGCTCCCGTCCTGAATCCCACCGAAGACTTCCTGATCGAGGGCGACACAGCCACGAACACGTGTTCGGCAAGGTCCGCCGGTTCCTCCGGCAATCGATGCGCGTCAAGGTACGCGGGCGACGCCACGATCACCTGCGGAATGCTTTCCAGCAGACGGGTCACGGTCTGCTCACTCGTCAGCATATAAGGCGCCACGATGCCGACGTCGTAGCCGTCGGCCACGAAATCGACGGGCCGCTCGATGAGCGTGACGTCGAGCGTGACTTCGGGGTGCTGTCGTTTGAAGCTGGCGAGTAACGGCACCAGCATGTTGATCGTCGCCGTTGTGTGCGCAACGAGCCGCAAGACGCCGGCGGCTTCCCGGGTTTCGTTGCGCACTTCTGCTTCCAGCGCGTCGAGATTATCGAGGATCCTCGTACAGCGCTCGTAAAGGCGCTCTGCCGTCCCGGTCAGCGAGATCTGCCGGGTCGTGCGATCGAAGAGCGGGTTGCCCAGCCGCTTTTCGAGCGATGAAATCGCCCGCGAAACCATCGGCGTCGTCATGGCGAGCGTGTCTGCGGCGCGTGTGAAGCTACGCGATTCGACCACCGTGCGAAACACCCTTAATGTCTCTAAATAATCCATGACGACGCACCTCGTTCGAATCCCACGCCACGCGCGCGACTGCTGGCCGCCGCGCAACCAAGGCCGGCGTGACAGACATCACGACGACAACCAGGAAGAACGCGTATGCCATGATCGAGCGCACCGGACACCCCGGCAAGCCATACCGGAGTGGATTCTATGCGGTCAGTCTCCGGACATTACTATCGCGCCCGGAACCACTCTATTGCTTCTGCGGCATTGCCACCTCGGGTAACGAACAACGCAATTGCCGCGACGATCCGCCCCCTTGACGCCGGACGCCACACGCTTCTACCCGAAGCCGTCGCTTCCGGCACTCTGGCGGTGCCCCCATGCGCCTCGCTGGGGCACCCGGAACGCCCGGTCGCCGCTTCGCCGTCACGGAAACGTTTGCGATCGCCCGCAACGCGGGCAGGCCCAAAGCTTGCATCGCCGCAGGTCAAAATCAACACGACGATCCAGGCCATGTCGAATCCTCAAGCTATCGTAGACCTAACCCATGAAGTCAAGCGTCTCGCCACCAACAAGATCAGCGACATCAACGACATCAATCGGGAAACCACCTTTCTCGCCCTGAACGCACTCATCGAAGCCGCACGCGCGGGCAACGCCGGGAAAGGCTTCGCGGTCGTTGCCAATCAGGTCAAGCACGTTTCCAGGCGGATCGCGGAGATCACCGCGGACCTGAACAAGGACCTGGCCGGCTCGCTGACCACCCTGACGAAACTCGGCGACAGCATGATCGAACGGCTGCACTCGCACGACGGGCAGCGTTGTGCCGACCTGGCGTTGAACATGATCGACGTGATCGACCGCAATCTCTACGAGCGATCGTGCGATGTTCGCTGGTGGGCCACGGACTCGGCCGTCGTGGAGTGTCTCGCGAATCGCGACCACGCCGCGGCGGAATACGCGTGCGAGCGGCTCTCGGTGATCCTCGACAGCTACACCGTCTATCGCGACTTGTGGGTCGTGGACGAGCACGGTGTGGTCGTTGCGAACGGACGTCCCGCGCTCTACCCCGTGCGCGGCAAGAACGTGGCCGACGCAGAATGGTTCAAGGCGGCCATGAAAACCCGGTCTGGAGCCGACTACGCGGCCCAGGACGTCGAGGCCCTTCCTCTCTTGCGTGATGCTCAGGTGGCGACCTATTCGACGGCGATTCGCGAAGCGGGCCTCGCCCACGGTCGCGTCCTCGGCGCACTCGTGATCTTCTTCGACTGGGCGCCGCAAGCCGGTGCGGTTGTGAAGGGAGTACGGCTGAGCGACGAGGAATGGGAGCGCACGCGCTGCATGATTCTCGACTCGTCGTTTCGCGTGATTGCCGCCTCGGACGACAAAGGCATTCTCACAGAACGATTCGCACTGCAAACGGAAGAAAAAAAGGCGGGTTTCTACCGCGCAACGAACGGAAGCACCGTTTCATTCGCTGCCACCCCGGGTTACGAGACGTATCGCGGACTGGGCTGGTATGGGGTGATTTGCCAGCGGCCGGCTTCTGCTGCCGGCCGTTGAGCGGCCGATCCATCGTTACTGTCAGGACCCGGATGAGCAGCGCTCCGGCGCAGCCTCACGCCACGGGGTGACCCCAGCAGCGGCGCATGAAGTCCGCGGCGCCCGCCACTGCGGCACGCGCTTCCGGCAGGAGCGGCGCGAAACAATGCCATGCGTGCGGCACCGCAGTCCATTGCCGGCACTCAACTGCGTTGCCCTGCTTTTCCAACCTGTGCGCCAGCTCTAGCGCATCGATTTTCAACAGCTCGGTGTCGCTCCACTGGATGTGCACGGGCGGCAAGCCGTGCATCGATGCGCGCGCGGGAGACGCAAGCGGATTGCGCGCGCTTGCATGGCCGAGATACTGCTTCGCGGCTTGCTCCATCGCTGTGCGGTTCATCATCAGGTCGCCGTGGTCCGCCCGCCAGATCGTGGTGAGATCGACCCATGGCGAGAGCAGCACGGCACAGGCGGGCAACGGTTTGCCTGCGTCGCGTAGCGCAACGAGCAGTGCCAGTGCGAGACCCGCGCCGGCGGAATCGCCCGCAATCGCAATCGAGCCGGGCGCGATACCCCGCGCAAGCAACGTGCGCCATGCCGCCAACGCGTCGGTCAGTGCCGCCGGGAAGGGATGCTCGGGTGCGAGCCGATAGTCGAGTGCCAATACCGCGGCATTCGTCGCGCTGGCGAACTCCGTCGTCAACGCACGATGCGTGAGCGGCGAGCCGAAGCAGTAGCCCCCGCCGTGCAGATAAAGCACGACGGGCCCTTCCGCATTCGCCGACGCATCCTGCCGGGCCAGCAGCCATTCGCCTTGTAGTTCCCGATCGGGCTGCCGGCGAATGCGGGCGTGCCGCCACGCCGCCATACGGCGAAACGGCCAGCTATATCGCTTCGTGTACTTGCGGATCGCCGCGATCCCGGTGGCATCGCTTTCGGGCGAACCGAAATGCAGTGCCATGGCGAGACGCATCGTGCGCTGAAGCCAGATCGACTGCCAGCTCGGCCCCGGCTGCACGTCACGCGCCTGCGCGCCGCCAGGACAGCTCGACTGCGAAGCTTCGCGACTCATGATCAGGGCGTCGCCACGGCCGCCGCAGCGGCCATTTCCGCACGCGCGTCCTGCAGCAACTGGATCGCCCGGCCCGCGTGACCGCCGAGATGGTAGTCATTGGCGCGCTGCGCCTCGCGCATGCGTTCGATGGCCATCGCGGCATTCGCATCGGCATCGGCGATGGCCGGATGCCGGCTCATGATGTAGCCGTAGTCTTCGCCTTCATAGGCCGTCGCACAGGCCGACATGAGCGAGAGCGTCACGGCCGTAGCTCCACAGGCAACCAGGTAACGCACTTTCATGGTGATCTCCGTCTTGAGGTTGTTGGCGGCGCAGTCCGGCTCATTTTTTAACGAGCTCGCAGCACGCAGATCCGATTCATCTGGGCCTGCGCCTGAACGCCATATTCGCAAGACAGAGTTAGCGAAAAGTGAGCGTAACGTCACGCCCGGCGGCGGCGCGCTGACTACAGTGCGCCGTACCGGGCAACTGCCGTAGATCAGGGATAGTCCGGGAACAGCGACTGCGCCGGTGCGGCCGGTTCGGACGAGTAACCCGGCACGTTCGGGCCACTCCCCTACGCGCAACAAACAACGCGAGCAGCGTCCATCCGGTCACGATCCGCAACGCCTTAAATCTCCCCAGCACCTGTAACCATTCGTGCCGAGCGACCGAATTAACCGTAACCTTCCCCCGCTTTCGTGGCGTCTGGCGAACGGAGAACACGGTGTCGCCATCCCGAATGCAGAGTTCTTCCGATGAGGTGCTGCATGCTCCGTACCTTTACACGTGCTACGGCACGTCTCGCCTCGATCGCACACTCGTTGTGCATGCCATGGCTGCTATTGGCCACGCGCGTCTGGCTCGGCCAGGTCGTCTTCGTGCATCAGATCATGGCGATGATGGCGGGCAACGGTGTCGGGGGAGCCGGCTTGCATGTGCCATCCGGCGTCGATGCCGCGCTGCATGGCGTGGTTCCGCTGCTTCTCACCGCGGGACTGCTCACCCGCCCCGTTGCACTGGTCCTGCTAGTCAACGCATACGGTTCGATCGATCTGGGCCCCGAAGGCGCCAGGGTGGCTTTGCTGACGTGGCTCGTCGTATCGGGCCCAGGCCCGGTCTCCCTCGACGCGCTGTTGGCACGAGGCCTGGCATGGGCCCCGCTCGGCCCGGTGCGGCTAGTCCGGCGTTGCTACGACTGGCTCGACCAATACGTGTCCGTCGTGCTGCTGTTCGTCTCACGCCTCGGCGTAGCCGCCTTTCTCGGTCTCTTCGTACCGCAAACGCTCCCCCTTCTGGGTCACGTTGCCCACAACGCGCTGGCAAGCCCGTTCGAGTACCCTTCGCGCGTCGCTGCCATCCTCGCCTGTGCGATCGCGTCCGGTTTCCTGACGCGGCTGGCCTTGCTGACTTACGCAGCGATGATTCCGCTCGCCGGCATCGCCATGTCCATGGACGACAGGCTGGCCGTCCTTCTGCTTTTGCTCATGCTGGCCGCGAAAGGCCCGGGTTTGCTGTCGCTCGACCGATTGCTCGCGCGCAGAATGCACCCAGGGTCTCAAAGCAACGAAGCGCCACTCGATAGCAGTCCGAACGTTGTGATCGTCGGAGGCGGATTTGGTGGAATCGCAACGGTACAGGGGCTGCGCAACTCACGCTGCCGCATCACCCTGATCGATCAGCGGAACCATCACTTGTTTCAGCCGCTGCTCTACCAGATCGCTACGGCGGCGCTGTCGCCGTCCGATATTGCCACGCCGATCCGCAGTCTCTTTCGAGGCCAGGGAAACGTCCGTGTCCGGCTAGGCCAGGCCACCGGCATCGACACCGATACCCGTGAAGTGAAAATCGGCGCGACCCGAGTGAAATTCGACTATCTCGTGCTGGCAACCGGTGCCCGTCATAGCTACTTCGGCAAGGACGACTGGGCGCCCTATGCGCCCGGCCTGAAAAGCGTGGAGGACGCGACCTCGATAAGGAGCCGGCTGCTGCGGGCGTTCGAAGAGGCAGAGGCTGCGCCCGACGAAGCCACCCGCGCGGCATGGCTCACCTTCGTGATCGTCGGCGGAGGGCCGACCGGTATCGAGCTGGCCGGTGCCATTGCGGAACTCGCGCGTCATGGCATGGATCGCGAATATCGTTCGTTCGATCCGTCGACGTCGCGCGTGATCCTGCTTCATGCCGGGCCGCGCGTGCTGCCGACGTTCGCACCGTCGCTCTCCAGCGCCGCCGAACAGTCCCTGCGCATGCTCGGTGTCGAGGTACACCTCGATACCCGGGTATCGGGCGTCGACGAGGGTGGCGCCGACACCGGCGAGGAGAGGATCGCGTCGCGCACGATCCTGTGGGCCGCCGGGGTCGCGGCATCGCCGGCGGCCCAATGGTTGAACCAGCCTGCGGACGGCTCGGGAAGAATCAAGGTGAATGCCGATCTTTCCGTGCCGGGGCTCGAACATGTCTACGCCATCGGCGACACGGCTTTCAATCTGGGCTGGAAAGGGGCCGCGGTCCCCGGACTCGCGCCGGCAGCAAAGCAGCAGGGCAAATATGTGGCGCAAGTCATCGATGCTCATCTCTCCGGCCGGAATCCGCCGCCCCCCTTCCAGTACCGTCATTTCGGCAGTCTCGCCACGATCGGGCGACAAGCCGCCGTAGCCGAAATCGGTCCCGTGCGCCTGTGGGGCGCGCCGGCGTGGTGGTTCTGGGGCGCCGCCCACATCGCGTTCCTCACGGGTGGGCGCAACAAGGCGAAGGTCCTCCTCGACTGGCTGTGGGCCTATCTCACCTACCGGCGCAGCACGCGGCTCATTACCGGTCCGGTGTCGGACAGCCGCTCAGACTGAATCGCGAACCCATTCGCTCACCGGTCCGCCGGATCCAGAAGCGCCAGCGCCGGGCGCACCATGCCCACCATCAACGCGCGCTCGGGCCGGGACCGGGCCAGCACGCGCAAGCCCAGGTGCACGCCCAGCAACAGCCGGGCAAGGTCGTCGGCCGACTGCGCGGTGGAAATCTCCCCCGTGCGCTGCCCCGCTATCAGGCAGCGCCGGAAAAACGCCTCGACCTTCACGAGCACGCCGGCGATCAGCGTCTGGAAAGCCGCGTCGTGTGGGGCAACCTCGAGCGCCGAATTGACCAGCAAACACCCTTTGCGATCCCCGTCACGGATCGAGCAATCGATGATCTCCTCGAAGAATGCACGAATGGCTTCACGAGGCGACAGGTTGAGCTCGAATCGCGAAACCCGGTCGCCGAAGCTGGTTTCGACGTAGTGCGCCAGGGCGCGCTCGAACAGCGAGCGTTTGTCGCCGAATGCGTTGTACAGACTGGCGCTCGTGATGCCCATGTCCTGAGCCAGCTCGCGCACCGATGTGGCTTCGTAGCCGTACCTCCAGAAGCGGTACACGGCGGCGTCAAGCACGGTGTCTTCATCGAATTCCCGAGGGCGGGCCATATCGTCTCCAGGCTTGGCCGCAGTGACATTGCACCGCGACCGGTGTTAGTTTATTCTAGAACAACTGATCTAGAATAGGTTTCTTTCAACAAGGATCGACAGCGATGGGCGGTGTCAACAAAAACGTCGACGTTTTCGCGGCATGAACCCGGCACTCGAGCGCGCGGCCCCGGATCGCTGCGCGCGCTAACCCTGGAGTCCCGATCGTGTACGTTGTGGAGTCGCGTCTGAAATCGTTGTTCGTCAACGGGCTTGCAGGCGATGCAGCAGAGTATCGTCAATTTCTCGCGGAATTGACGCGGTATCTGCGCGCCTATTTGCGCAAGCGCATTCCGCAACACAACGAGGATGTCGAGGACCTCGTTCAGGAAGTTCTTCTGGCGGTGCACAATGCGCGTCACACCTTTCGATCCGATGAGCCGCTGACTCCGTGGGTCCACGCAATAGGCCGCTACAAACTGATGGACTTCTTCCGGACGCACGCCCGGCGTGAGGCGCTGCACGACCCGCTCGACGATCACGAAGCCCTCTTTTCCGAATGCGACGATGAACCGGTGGAGGCGCGCCGTGATATTAGAGACCTGCTCGATCACCTGCCGGATAAACAACGGTTATCGATTCTGCACGTGAAACTGCAGGGACTTTCCGTTGCGGAGGCGGCCCGCCTGACGGGACTGACCGAATCCACCGTGAAGGTCAGCATCCATCGGGGACTCAAGGCGCTGGCGGCACGCGTGCGGGGCGTAGCATGAAAACGGACGACCTCGTTGACCTGCTATCGACGGGCATCGCCCCGGTCAGGCGCGTCGGCCAGGCGCGCCGGTTCGGAGTGGCGCTCCTGCTTGCGGGTATCGGCTCGACCCTGCTGATGGTCACGCTATTCGGCATTCGCCCCGATCTTTCATCTGCCGCACGAACCGCACTGTTCTGGGCAAAACTCGCCTTCCCGCTGTGCGTGGCGATTGGCGCGTTGATCGCCGCCGTCCGGCTGGCTCGCCCCGGTGCGCGTGTCGGAATGGGCTGGCCGATCATCGGTGCCCCCGTATTGCTCGTGTGGATAGCCGGACTGCTCGTCATCGCAACCGTCGCTCCCGAAGAACGACTCCACGTTTTGCTCGGGCATTCGTGGAAATCCTGTCCGTTCAATATCCTGCTGCTTTCGGTTCCCGCATTCGCAGCAGTCTTCTCGGCCATCAGCGGACTCGCGCCGACACGGTTGCGGCTCGCGGGTGCGGTATCGGGACTGCTTGCGAGCGCGATTGGCACACTCGCCTACTGCTTTCACTGCCCTGAAATGAGTCCGACATTCTGGAGCGTCTGGTATCTGCTCGGCATGCTGTTGCCCGCCGCGCTTGGTGCGATTCTCGGGCCGCGGCTACTTCGCTGGTAATCGCCCGGTCACGGAGATCGATTAGCTGCACTAACCGCATTACCCGCAGCAGCAGGTCCAGAAAATTCGGCTGCGCGCGTTCCATCCACGATGGTCAACCGCAACGGCGTGCTTCGGACGGCCGCGCCACTGCTAGGCAGCGCGACAGCAAGCTCTACGTCCTGGCCGTGATGGCTCCGTTGGACGACCGGTGCCGGCGGCAACCCGTTCCCCGCCCCCTCGACAAACAGATCCGGCGCCAGAAAGGGCAACGTATCGCTATGCAGTTGCACGAGGAGACGCCGGTGCTGCCCGGACCCCAGCAGCGCATTGCGCAGGATCTCGATGCCGGCGGCGCTGGGGGTACCCGGCACGAGCGTCCACGCTTTGGCAATCGCATCGGCTTCAGCCGACGCCCCACCCGGGCCACCGGGCAAGACCAGCGACAAATCCGCGTGCAGGGGAACACAAACGTTCGAACACGACGCGTAGTCAAGAGCAACACTGAGCCGGGTTTGCGTATTGGCCTCGTCCACCTGCAGCAGCAAGGGCAAAACGACATCCCCGGTGTAGACCCCGTTCTGGAGGCCGGAGACCACGAGCCTCGACGGCGCCGGCCACGCTATCGCGGCACTACGAAGATTGACCGAAGCCGCCCAGTCCAGCGTCGGTGCGATACCGGTGTCGCCGGGCGTGCGCCAGTATCCGTGCCACCCCGGCGGATAACGGAACTCCAGCCCGGCCTGCAGTGTTTTGCCATGCACGCTGTTGGCAGCCGTGATCAGGCGGACCTCACCGCGCGGGTCCCCGACCCACGCCGACGCTTCTGCCTGCACAGCGCGAACGGGGCCGACGAACAGCGCCGCACAGGCCACCAGGCCGGCGCAGAAACTCGGGAATAGATGTTGGGATTTTCCCATCTCGCATGAAGGACAGAGATCATCTGTCGAATGGAAAAAATCTGTTAGCTATCCTTTATGATTTCTCAATGTGTGCCGCCAGCGATTCGCGCGGCACCAACGATTGCACCATCCGGTGACTGGATGATGACCGCGGCCTGCTCTCCGGCCGGCGCCGCGGACTCCAGCGTCAACGGCGCCCCGGTCCAGTTTCCAATCGGTTGGATCGAACGCACGATATTCGACTCCCTGAGCGTGCGCCCCGAGTTTTCACCTCGTCCAACCGCAGTCGTGTGGTCCGGGTCGTAGCCGATCAGCAAGACCTGCCCGCTTCCGGAACCGGCACCCACCGTGATCGACACCAACCCCGCGCGCCGCACGCCTTCGACCTGCGCCCCCGTGTCGTCGATACGTTGCGCAGCGCGGATCGCGACCTCGACTGCGCTGCGATCCGAACCAACGAGTCCCTTCCGGCCGTCAATCACCATCTCCGGCGTATAGGAGCCGTCGCCGAATCGCACGTCATATGCCGCCTGTCGCTCTGTCGCAGATTCGAAGGAATACGGATCCGCCCAGCCCAGGTTGTTCCAGTAAGTCACGTGAAACGCAAGCGGCAGTACGTCCTGACGCTCACGCGAGAGCTCCGACAAGTAAGCATCTGCAGGGGGACACGACGAACACCCTTCCGAGGTAAACAGCTCGACAACGACGGGCCTCGCCGAAGCAGCAACGGGAGCGGCGAGCACAAGAACGGCAGCGGCAACAAGACGTACGAACATGACCCCTCTCCAGCGCAGTGGGACTGCCCTCCTAATTCGTTGCGGGGCGCTCCGCGGTTACACCATCGTGGAAATTTTTATTGACTGCATGAGCCACGAAATTTTTCCGTTGCTGTAACCGGCGCCGGGCAACCTCCGAATTAACTCGTGTATCCGCCACGGATACCTTCCATCTCAATCATCGGAGAACATCCATGTCCGCAAAGACCACTGTTAGTTCCGCCCTGCTCGCAGGCGCCGTTGCAAGCCTGCTCGCTTCGGTCGCTCATGCTGCACCGCTCACCAGCGCGGAAGCGAATGCCGCCGTCGCGGCTCACAAGGAAAAGTGCTACGGCGTCGCGCTGAAGGGGCAAAACGATTGTGCAGCCGGCCCGGGAACGACTTGCCAGGGAACGTCGGCGGTCGACTTCCAGGGTAATTCGTGGAAGTTCGTTCAGGGCGGTACCTGCACGAGCATCGAGGTTCCGGGTGGCGGCCACGGCTCGCTCACGCCGATCAAGTCCTGATCGCAAAACGACGAGAGGCATTGGACGGCCATGAACCATTCCGCTGGCACTGCAAAGACGTTTGAGTCTGGCCGTCCTCGTCACGCGACGGCCGGCACGGCCGCTCTGGTCGGGACGAGTTTCAAGCACGAACATCTCGCCATGATTCTCGACGACACGCTTCAGGACGTATTCTTCGAAGTCCATGCCGAAAACTACATGGGCGCAGGCGGTCCGGCGCATCGTGCGCTCACGACGATTCGCGACCGGCATGCGCTTTCCCTGCATGGGGTATGCATGTCGATCGGCGGACCGGATGCGCTCGACGTTCTCCACCTGGCGCGTTTTCGCGACCTGGTGAATCGCTACGAACCGGCATTCGTGTCCGAACATCTTGCCTGGTCATCGCACGGCGGAACGTTCTTCAACGATCTGCTGCCGCTGCCTTATACGAAAGAAACCCTCGATCGGGTCTGCGCGCACATCGACCAGGTTCAGGACGCCATCGGGCGCCCGCTCCTGCTTGAAAATCCGTCCACTTATGTTGCCTTTGCTTCGTCCACTTTCAGCGAGCCGGATTTCATTCGCGCCGTTGCACAGCGGACGGGGTGTAGCCTGCTGCTGGACATCAACAACGTTTTCGTCTCGGCAGTGAATCACGGCTATTCGGCCCACGCCTGGCTTGCCGACTTTCCTCTCGAGCAGGTTGGAGAAATTCATCTCGCCGGGCATAGCGAGCAGTCCGACGATGAGGATGCCTTATTGCTTATCGACAGTCACGACAGGGCAATCGCCGCCCCTGTCTGGGACCTGTACCGGCACGTCATGGCATGCCATGGACCGATACCTACCCTGATCGAATGGGACAGCAATCTGCCGGCGTGGCCCGAACTGCGGGCACAGGCCGAAGCGGCCCGGCGCATCGCCGTGGAGAACGCCGACTTGTGCTTCGAGGAGGCGGACCATGGAGCTTGAGCATCGTTTCCGGGAAGGCGCCGCAGCGTTCGCCCGCGGTTTGACCAATCCCACCGTCACGGCGCCAGGCGATGTGGTCGCCACCGCGGGAAAAGGCGTGACGAGGCGCTATAACGTCTACCGAAACAACGTCACCGTCAGCCTGATCGATGCGCTGGCCGCTATCTATCCCGCCGTGCAACGGATCACCGGCGTCGAGTTCTTCCGCGCCATGGCACGGTTTCATGTTCGGGCCACGCCACCCGCCTCGCCGTTGCTATTCGAATATGGGCGCGATTTTCCCGCCTTCATCGAATCCTGGGAGTACGCGCGCGACATGCCGTGGCTCGCGGATACCGCGCGCATCGAGCGCGCGTGGCTCGACGCCTACCATGCTGCGGATGCGGCGCCACTCGTGGCGGATGAGTTCGCGCGCGTCGATCCGGCATCGCTCGCGCAACTGCGCTTCGTGCCGCATCCTGCCGCACGGATCGTCCGCTCGAAGTATCCGGCCGTCGCCATTTTCGCAATGAATCGTGCCGATGGACCGGTTTCCCCGCTCTGTTCGAGTGACGCCGAAGACGCGCTGATCACACGACCGGATCAGGACGTGACCGTCTCGCTGCTCCCCCCGGGTGGAGCGGTCTTTCTCACTGCCCTTATGCACGGTTCGCCCCTCGGGGCCGCCGTAGAAGCCGCCTTGAACGAAAGCGCCGCCTTCGATCTGGGGGCCAACCTGGCGGGAATGATTTCCGCCGGCGTGTTTGCCACCGCACAATCTGGAGAATAGTCATGATGTTGCCGCGAGAAGAATCCACTTCCACGATCCCGGGCGCAATCGCTGCCATCGTCGTTCGGGCGCGCAGGTTCATCGAAGGCCTGGCGCAGCCCTGGCTCGTTCAACTGGTGCTGCGTATCGCCCTTGCCGTCCCCTTCTGGAAATCGGGTATGTTGAAGTGGCAGGGTTTCCTGCAACTGAACGACACGGCCATCACGCTCTTCACGGACGAGTTCCAGTTGCACCTGCCCGGCGGCCCCTACCCGTTTCCCGCTCCCGCGGTCTTCGCATTTCTTTCCGCATGCGGCGAAGTCACGTTTCCTGTACTGCTGGTGCTGGGCATCGGCACCCGGTTCGCCGCCGCCGGCCTGTTCGCCATGACCTGCATTATCGAATTGACCGTGCCGGACGGCTGGCCGATTCATATCACGTGGGCAGCCATGGCGCTTGGTATCGCTGCATGGGGCCCCGGCCTGATCTCGATCGACTACCTGCTGGGAGACCGTGCGAGCCGGTCATGAAAACCCAGGATCTGGTCGCCCTGCTGGCGAGGAACGCCCAGCCCATCGCGCGCGACGCCATACCCAGGCTGCTGGCGCGCGCGCTCCTGCTCGGCCTCACGGGCAACACGATCCTGCTGGTCGCGTTATACGGTGTCCGAAGCGATATGCCGGAGTTGATCCTCACAACCCTGTTCTGGGCTCGGCTCGCTTTCCCTCTTGCGATCATCGCCACCGCGCTGGCGCTGGCAGAGCGGCTGGGGCGGCCGGGCGCCCCCATCCGGCTGGCCTGGTTCGCAGTCGTCTTGCCGATGGTAGCCGTGCTGCTCGCAGCCGGAGGCATCCTGGTGGCCACGCCGCCGGGTTACCGGCTTCAGCTGATGCTCGGCACGACATGGCGGACCACCACCGCGGACGTCGTGCTCCTGTCCTTGCCGTCGCTTGCCGTGATGCTGTTCACCATGAAGAAGCTCGTCCCTACCCGCCTTGCTCTCGCGGGTGCCGGAGCCGGTTTGCTGGCCGGTGCGCAGGGACTGCTGGTCTACTCGCTGTATTGCTCCGAAATGGCGGTGCCCTTCTGGGGAATCTGGTTCGTACTCGCCCTTGCCATCACCACCGGCATGGGCGCGACCGTCGCGCCCCGCTATTTGCGATGGTGAATCGGCATCGACGGAATGGAAGCGTTCCCGGCTTCGCTAAAACGCAAACTACATCGCTCTGAGCGCTTCATAAACGCGCGCAAAAAATTCGTTCGCATCGTCCGGATCGAGCCACCGCACGACGAGCGCAAGGCGCGGGGACGGCTCGATCCACATGAACGAGTTGCCCGCCCCCCCACACCGAAGTAGCTCGATGCCGGAACACCCGGAAACATCTTCTGCGTCGTGTTGAGCCGCACAAGATAGCCGTAATAAAGCGCAATCGCACAACGGCTACCTCACGGCGCGCAGCCGCCTGGGGCCCGGCGGGCTGACGCCCTGACCATCACGAACCCGGAGCTGCATCAGCGCACGCTGCAAGTCCGGACGATGGCAGGCCGCACCTTGCCGCGAGCCGTCGTTGCGTTCGTGGAACGGGTCAAAGAGGCTATCGAAACGCCGGAGCTGGCGGATTAGCGACTTTTCGCATCGGAAACCCGGTCAAATTACGGCTCCCGCCGCAAGCAGCCCAGATTGAACTGACGCGCATGCCGGCGCCCTTGCGCACTTCTGTCACAATCGGAGCTGGCCCTTACGCCGCCCCGGCTCCCGCAACGCACCCCAACGGAATCTTGTCGATGTCCATTTTCGGAATCAGCCTCCACGTCATCATCGCGCTGTTTTTCGCCGTCCATGCAGTGCGGACCCAGCAGCACCTGTATTGGCTGCTGATCCTGTTTCTGTTCCCCGGCATTGGCAGCCTGGTGTACTTCTTTGCCATTTATTTGCCGGAGCTTCGCCAGTCGCGCGGAGCGAGAGCCGCCACGCGGACCCTCTCACGGCTCGTGGATCCCAACCGGGCGGTGCGCGAGGCGCGCATGGATTTCGACGGTGCGCCGACCGTGGCGCATCGCATGCGTCTGGCTGCCGCGCTGCTCGATGCGGGCGATGCCGCCGAAGCCTTGACGCATTACCAGACGGCGGCCAGCGGGCCGTTTGCCTCCGATCAGGCGCTGCTCGAAGGACTGACGCGCGCGCAGTTCGCCACCGGCGACGCCTCGGCCGCGAAGGAGACGCTGGAGCGGCTGTTCGCGGCCCATCCCCTCTGCCGCCAGCAGCCGGAGCCAGCCTTGCTGTACGCGAAGGCGCTGGCTGCGATCGATGCGCCGCAAACGCGCGCCGCATTCGAGACGGCGCTCGCCAGCGCGCGCGACGCGGAACCGCGGTGCCTGTACGCCGACTGGCTCTCCGCGCGGCCCGATGAAGCAGACCGCGTGCGTGCGCGCGAACTGTATGCCGAGATCGTGCAAGATGCGCGGCACTGGCCGCGCCATGCCCGCGAGCACAACAGCGAGTGGCTGCAGCGGGCTCAGGCCGGGCTGGGACGGTAAGGGGGTGGGTAAGTTCTCGGGAGGCTAATGGCGGCGGGCGGCCAGAAGTAGCCAGAAGTGGCCACCCGGGAATGCGAAGCCGAGTGAGCGCTTCGAATCCGTCACAGATGCACGTCGACAGATCCCAGCAGTCTTGCCGTAATGATCTGTTCGGCCTCGGACATGATGCGATCAATCAACTCCTTGACGGTCGGGATGTCATGGATGAGCCCTGCCACCATTCCGCAAGACCACGCCCCGGCATCCAGATCGCCCTCCTTCATGACGCGCGGATACACGCCCCCCACCTCCTGCGCGATATCGGCAAATGTGATTTCCGTACCCAGTTGCCGCTCTTTCTCGAGCAGGCGCTCGACACCCCGGTTGTTCAGAACCCGTTCAGTATTACGCAGCGGACGCATCACAAGACGCGTGTCGAGTTCGCTGGCGGCAACGATTGCATCCTTCACCTTCTGATGCACAGGTGCTTCCCGGGTCGCAACGAAACGCGTTCCCATGTTGATGCCCGCTGCTCCCATTGCAAGCGCCGCAACCAGCGAGCGGCCGTCGGCCATACCGCCCGATGCGACGAACGGAATCTCCAGTTCGTCTGCCGCGCGCGGCAAGAGTATGAAATTCGGAACATCGTCCTCGCCTGGATGGCCGCCGCATTCAAACCCGTCGACGCTCACCGCATCGCAGCCGATAGCTTGCGCTTTAAGCGCGTGCCGCACGGAGGTGCATTTGTGGATCACCTTGATGCCTGCCTCGTGCAAGACTGGCAGCCATTGCTGCGGGTTATTCCCCGCGGTTTCGACGATCTTGACGCCGCCTTCGATAATGGCCTTTACATACCCCGGATAGTCAGGCGGATTGCGTGCCGGCAGAAACGTCAGATTGACACCAAACGGTTTCGAGGTTGCCACCCGGCACTCGCGAATCTCGCTCGCCAGCGCTTCCGGCGTCGGCTGCGTGAGCGCCGTGATGATGCCGAGACCGCCTGCATTGGAAACCGCTGCCGCCAGGCCGGCAAAGCCGACATAGTGCATGCCCCCCTGGATGATTGGGTGCTGGATGCCGAAAAGGTCCGTGATCTGTGTTCTCACTGCAAATTCTCCTATCGTTCGAAGTCTGGCACGCACGAATCAGAACTGCTCAGCCGGCAGTGCCATCAGGCATTCCGATCCCGTTCTGACACGCTGGCCCAGGGCGAAAACCACCGGCAATTCGCGGTCAAACCAGTACCGGGCAAGCGCGAGCTTGCGTTCGAGGAATGCGCTGTTTTCCGACTGGGGCAGCGTCGTCCTCGCGACGTAAGCGATACGCAGCCACATCCATGCGCAGGCGAGAATGCCCAGCATCGTCAGGAAGTCGTGGGAAGATCCGCCAGCGTCGTAAGCATCGCGCGAAGATTCACTGAGCCAGCTCGCACAGTCCCGCACTTCCCAAGCCGCAGCGTCGAGTGCATCTGCATACGGACGCAGATCCTCGTGATCATGCGCTTCGCGCGCAGTCTCATCCAGCATCGCCAGAAACTCAGCGAATGGCCGCCCTTCGGACGACGGCAGTTTCCGCAACACCAGGTCCAGCGCCTGCACACCGTTGGCGCCTTCATAGAGCTGGAAAATGCGGCAATCTCTAACGAGTTGTTCAACGCCATTCTCGCGGATATAACCGTGGCCGCCCATCAGTTGCATGGCATCGTTCGCCGACTCAAACGAGCGGTCGCTGAAAAATGCCTTGATGACTGGCGTGAGCAGACTGCCGATTGCGATCCGCTGCGCCCGCCGGGTTTCGTCAGGTTCGTCGAGCAAGACACGCACGTACAGTCCCAAGGCACGCGCGCCTTCGATAAACGCCGCCTGCTTCAGCAGAAGACGCCGCACATCGGGGTGAACGACGATCGGGTCTGCCGCGCCGCCCGTGCGATCGGCGGCCTTCGCTGCACGTCCCGCCAGCCGTTCACGGGCGTATCGTGCTGCATGGCCGTATGCGCGGTTAGCAGAGGAAAGCGCCTGCAATCCGGTGCCGAGGCGCGCCAGATTCATCATGTCGAACATCCCGCTCATACCTGCCGACGACTTGCGTGCAGAACCCGTTGCCGCCCTCGACTCCTGAAGCGGGTAGGCGCACGCGTTCTCGAAGGCGAGCGTGCACGTGGCACTGCCTTTGAGGCCCATCTTGTGTTCGATGCCGGTGACGGTGACGCCGTTGCCGCCGCCTGGCGCCCCGGTCGTCGTATCGATCGACAGTTTGGACACGAGGAACAGCCTGACAGTGGAGAGATCGTCGACAATGCGACCGTTCTCATCCGGAACTTTGGCGAGCACGAGGTGGATGACGTTTTCGCTCAGATCGTGATCCCCACCCGAGATAAAAATCTTCGTACCGCTCACACGCCACGTACCGTCTTCCTGCAGGGTGGCACGCGTTTTCATGAGACGCAGATCGGTACCGCAATGCGGCTCGGTGAGGCACATCGTGCCAGCCCATTCGCCTTTCACCATACGCGGTACGACATGGCGCAGCATCCAGTCATCGCCGGTGTGTCGAATGGTGGCGTGCGCGCCGTTGGTTAGCCCTGTGTAAAGGCCAAGCGAGTTGCAGGCAGACGCCGAAAATTCCCGCACGGCCTGACCAATCGAGTCGGGCAATCCCGCGCCACCATAGGCCTCCGGCGCCGATACGCTGTTCCAGCCCGCCTCGCATTGCGCGGCGTGACCGGCCTGATAACCCGGGGGCGTTTTGACTGCGCCGTTTTCGAGCCGGCAGCCGGCCTCGTCGCCCGGTCCATCCAGCGGCGCCCAGACTTCCTCGAAGAAGCGGGCCGCCTGCTCCAGCACCTGGCTGGTGTCGTCGCGCGAGAGATCGCCGATCGCATGCGGGGCAAGCGGGCCGATCACGTCGTGCAGCAGGAAGAGATAGTCGTCAACGGGCGCGTTATACACAATAGACACGGCAATAGTCTCCTGAAGAATACAAAGCGGCATTCGCCGCGTTCACGAGCTTTCGCGATTCAAATAGCGTCGACAGGAAATCTGCCTCGTCATTCTTCATTAGCATACCGAATTGAATGCGGGATCGTAAAACTACGCAACGCTTCGGCGATCTTTTCCCTATCGTAAGTATCGTCGAGCACCTCGACTTCGACGAAGAATCCGCTACTTCCCCGGTCTGTCGCTCGCAACGTCGTGTGTTCACCAGCCCCGGCCTGGTCGAGCGAGGCTCGAAACATACGCTCGATAGCATCAAGACGCAGTACGTTTTTCTGAATCTTGCCCACCTGCGTCTTGGGCATCTCGGGGAGCACGTAGCAGTGCCTGGGCACGGCTGCGCGCTCCGGTACGTGCTCGGCGGCAAAGCGCAGAACAGCCTCCGCTGTGGCATGTTCGCCCGGTTTTACCACCACATATGCCACCGGCACCTCTCCCGCGTGCGCATCCGGGGCGCCGACCACGGCGGCATCCTGGATCGCCGGATGCGCGAACAATGCTTCCTCGACCATCTTGGGATCGATGTTATGGCCGCCGCGAATAATCAGGTCCTTGGAGCGGCCGGTGATCCATAGCCAGCACTGTGCGTCGAGATAGCCAAGGTCGCCGGTATCGAGCCAGTCGCCGTCGATCCAGCGCACGCTCTGCGCGTCGTCGAGATAGCCGGGAAACACCGACGGTCCACGCACGATCACCAGTCCCGATTCGCCCGGCGCACAGTCCGCCGCGAGCCCCGTCGAATCGACCCGAACCACGCGTACCTGCTGATAGGGCAGACGCACACCCGAGCTCCCCACCTTGACTTCATCACCGTATGGCGTGATACACGTAACGGCAGTCGTCTCCGTCATGCCCCAGCTTTCCCGTATGCGCAACCCGGTCATCCGATGGAATGCCTGTGCCACGGTTGTCGATAGCGGCGCTGTCGACGACGCGACGTAACTGAGCGTCGAAATATCCGCTCCGTTTAAAGGAATCGACAGTACCTGGTTGACCAGTGTCGGCACGAAGGTCACCATATTGGCGCCGAACGCTTCGACGATGCGCCATATGTTGGGCAGTACCGTCGGATTGCGGAACCCGCCCGAGGTCATCAGGACCATCGTCGAACCCTTGGCCAGCGGCCCGTAACAGCCCACCACAGCACCGGCAACGTGGAAGATCGGCACGCCGACCAGACGGACTTCGTCAACGTCGAAGCCCGAAAGATGCTTCGATGCCCAGATCCAGAAAACCTGGTTGCGATGGAGATGACGCGCGAGTTTCGGCGCACCGGTTGTCCCGCCGGTATGAAAGAGCGACGCGGTGTCGTCGGGCGCAAATACGCGCCCCGAAACGAGGCGGTCTTCCGGAAAGCGTTCGAGCACGGTATCGAAATCGATAACGGGGACGTCCGCCACGGCTTCGACGCCTCGCGCCCTGCCGCCCACGCGGATCAATGCAGTGATCGACGGTACGCCCCGCGCGACCGCCTCGGCCTTGGCCCAGATCTCCGGATGATCGTCGCCGGCAAACGCAACAAGGACCTTGGTACCTGCCGCGCGAAACATCTGGATCAGGATTTCCGGCTCCAGCATCCAGTTTGCGGGGTTCACAATCCCTGCTGCCTGCGCGCCCCAAAGCACGTACTGCGATTCGGGAATCGCAGGCAGCAGCACCGAAACCACATCGTCCTTGCCGACGCCGAGCTCAGTCAACAGATTCGCGGTCTGATGAATCCTTGCGCGCAGTTGCGCGAACGTGATGTGCGTGGCCGTCTCCAGCGGACGCGCACCGTCGGTAAAGAACTGGATCGCGACCTTGTCCGGATCGATGCTGCAACCGTCCATCAGCATCTGGTAGGTCGACGCCGGCAGATTGCGCGATTCCAGCGGCACCTGTTCGAAGCGCGCTACGTCAGCTTCGCTGAGTAGCAGTTCCGGTGAGTAGTAGTCCGGCAAACGGGATGTTGCGCGAGCCATTCTGGTCGTCTCCTGTTCGAGTTTTATTTAGTGGGTGTGCGCGGCGCAGCATGCCGCCGCGCACAATGAGCGCGGATCTCGCCGCCGCTCAACGCCCCTTGAAGCGCGCCTCGCGTCGCTCGACGAAAGACTGGATGCCTTCCTTGAAGTCTTCGGACGCGAACACTTCCTCACGCACGCGCGGAATGACCTCGATGGCGGCCTTTTCTCCGTGTTCGATGTAAGTCAACGCTGCCGCCTTGGTCGCGCGCAGACCGATCGGCGCGACCTTGCAGATCAGCGCAGCGATCTCCATCGCGCGCTCACGGTGCTGACCATAGGGATGCACTTCCTGCACGAAGCCGCAGCGCAACGCCTCATGCGCGGAAAACTCGTCGCACAGGAACAGGTGATACATCGCATTGCCCCAACCGGTGCGCGTCAGATAGCGAAAATGCGCGCCGCCGAGCGGGGCGATCCCGCGCTTCGATTCGAGTTGGCAAAAGCGCGCCGTATCGGCCGCGATGACGATGTCGGATGCCAACATCTGTTCGATGCCGATCGTGTAGGTAATGCCGTGCACCACCGAAATTACCGGCTTGCGGCAGCGCCGCTTGAGCCCGAACGGATCGACCTGGTCGTCGGGAATCGGCTTGGCCGTCGCGCTCGGGCCAAAGAACTTCGGCATGTCGAGACCTGCCGTGGTGTGCTCGCCAGCCGGATCGAGAACGGCCACCCAGAGGTTGTCGTCGTCGTCGAACTCGGTCAGACGTTGCGACAACTGCTGCATCAACTCGGGCGTGATCGCGTTCTTCTTCGCCGCGTTGTCGAGCGAAATCACCGCGATGTGATCCACTACGGTCATACGAACTTCGGGCGTGCCTGCGTCATTGCTCATTGCTGTGCTCCTTGATTGCGGAATACGTCGTAGAGGGAGGTTCGGACGCCGATTCAGACCGCCGTAGTGCCGCCGTCCACGGCGAGGATCTGCCCGGTGATGTGCTTGCCCGCGTCGCTGGCAAACAGCAGCGCTGCGCCTTTCAGATCGTCGTCATCGCCGATGCGTTGCAGCGGCGCACGCTCCGAGAGCTTTTCGACGCCCAGCTTTTCGATGGTGCCCTTCGTCATCTTCGAGGGGAAAAAGCCCGGTGCGAGCGCGTTGACCGTGATGCCGTGCGGCCCCCACTCGCCGGCCAAAGCGCGCGTGAAATTCACCACCGCGCCCTTGCTGGTGTTGTAGGCCAGGGTGGCTTGCGCGTGCGGTCCGTTTCCCTTAAGTCCTGCGATGGAAGCGAGATTGATGACTCGACCATTGCCGTTCGGAATCATCGAGAGCCGGCCAATCTTTTGGGTAAGCAGGAAGATCGAACGCACATTCAGATTCATCACCTTGTCCCACGCGGCCAGCGGATGATCGGCCGTCGCCGCGCCCCAGGTGGCGCCCGCGTTGTTCACGAGAATGTCTACGCGGCCCAGACGCTGCACGGCCTCGTTCGCGAGCCGTTCGACCTCCTCTTCCTGTGCGTTGTCCGCGGCAATCCAGTCCGCATCGACACCAAGAGAAGCCAGGTGAGCCTGGGCCGCCTGGAGTCCATCGGCCTTGCGCGCCGAGATGAGGACTCGGGCGCCCTGCGTCCCAAGGGCCTCCGCGATCTGCAAACCCAGTCCGCTGGATCCACCCGTCACGAGCGCGGTGCGGCCGCGCAGATCGAAAAGCTTTGCCACTGCTGTCATTTACGTCTCCTAGTCTCAAGCGCTCAAAGAACTTCGAACAGGCCGGCAGCGCCTTGCCCCCCGCCGATACACATCGTTACCACGACGTACTTCACGCCGCGCCGCTTGCCTTCGATGAGCGCATGCCCGGTCAAGCGCGAGCCGGTGACCCCATAGGGATGACCCACTGCGATCGCGCCACCGTTGACATTCAACCTGTCGTCAGGAATCCCAAGTTTGTCGCGGCAATACAGAACCTGACAGGCAAAGGCCTCGTTCAACTCCCACAGACCGACGTCCTCCAGCTTGACGCCCGCGCGCTCGAGCAACCTGGGAACGGCGAAAACCGGACCGATGCCCATTTCGTCAGGCTCGCAACCCGCGATAGCAAAGCCGCGGAATAGCCCGAGCGGCTCAAGTCCACGCTGCCCGGCGAGCTTCGCGTTCATCACGACGCAAGCCGACGAACCATCGGAGAACTGACTGGCGTTACCTGCCGTCACGACGCCACCCGGGAGTGCGGGCCGGATACGCGCGACGCCTTCGAGCGTGGTATCGGGGCGAATCCCCTCGTCCTGCGCAATCGTCACTTCACGGGTTACGATGCGGCCATCCGGGCCGACCGCGCCCATCGTGGTGGTCATCGGCACGATCTCGTCTTCGAAACGGCCCGCTGCCTGCGCCGCCGCGGCTCGCTGCTGACTGCGAACACCGTACGCATCCTGATCGTCCCTGCTGATCCCATAGCGGCTCGCGACCTGCTCCGCCGTTTGCAGCATGCTCCAGTAGAGTTCGGGCTTGTGCTCGACGAGCCACGGATCGAGGCGCATATGCGTGTTCGCCTGGTTCTGCACGCAGGAAATCGATTCGACGCCACCCGCAACGATCGCGGGCACCCCCTCCACGATCACGCGCTGGGCCGCCATGGCGATCGCCTGCAAACCCGACGAACAGAAGCGGTTCACACTTACGCCGCCCGTCGTCACCGGCAGTCCGGCACGCAGGGCGATCGCCCGGGCAATATTGCCGCCGGTGGTGCCTTCGCCGAAGGTGCCGCCCATGATGCAATCCTCGATTTCGGCAGGCGCAAGACCGGAGCGCTCTACCGCGTGTTTGACGGCATGGGCGCCGAGGGTCGCGCCGTGAGTCATGTTGAAGGCACCCTTCCAGCTTTTGGCCAGTGCGGTGCGGGCGGTCGAAACGATGACAGCCTCGTTCATTTTTTTCTTCCGTGAGAGTGGATGGGAATCAGCCGTTGAATGCGGCACCTTCGTCGGCGAGCCGCTCGATCAGGGCGGCGGGCGCCCAGCTCGGATCGTCCGCGCCGAATCCGCGCATCGTCCGGCGCACGTCGTAGAGGCCAACCGTGTCGGCGTAGAACATCGGGCCGCCGCGCCAGCGCGGGAACCCGTAGCCGTGCACGTACACGGCGTCGATATCCGAGGCACGCGCGGCAATACCCTCCCCGAGAATCTCAGCCCCTTCGTTCACCAGTGCGTAAATCAGGCGCTCGACGATCTCTTCGTCGCTGAAGCGGCGAGGCGTCACCCCCTTCTCGCGCCACCACGCTTGAAGCATCTCCCGCGTTCGAGCGGACGGCAGTGCCTTGCGCTGCCCCGGCGCGTAGTCGTACCATCCAGCACCCGTTTTCTGGCCGAAGTGCCCGGCCTCGCAGAGCCGATCTGCAATCTCGAAGCGCGGCATCGACGGATCTTCCCCATATCGGCGTTTGCGAATGGCCCAGCCGATGTCGTTGCCCGCAAGATCGCCCATACGAAACGGCCCCATCGCAAGGCCGAAGCGCTCGACCGCGCGGTCCACCTGCTCCGGCAGCGCGCCCTGCTCCAGCAGCTCGCCGGCACGATGCGCATAGCGTGCAATCATGCGATTGCCAATAAAGCCGTCGCACACGCCCGACACCACAGCGACCTTGCCGATGCGTCGCGCCAGTCGCATCGCCGTGTGGAGCACGTCGGGCGCCGTCGCCGCGCCGCGCACCACTTCGAGCAGGCGCATCACGTTGGCAGGACTAAAGAAGTGCAGCCCGATCACATCTTGCGGGCGACGGGTCTCCGCAGCGATACGGTCGACGTCGAGCGTGGAGGTGTTGGTCGCGAGAATCGCACCGGGCCGGGCCACTTCATCCAGCGCGCGGAAGGTGCGCAGCTTGACATCCATGTCTTCGAAAACGGCCTCGATGACGAGATCGCAATCGGCCACGTGCTCGATCGAGACCTCCGGCTGAAGCCGGGCCATGCGCGCTTCGAGTACGGCGGCATCGAGCTTGCCCTTCCTCACGCTCGCTTCGTAGTTCGCGCGAATCGCAGCAACACCCTTGTGCACCGCCGCCTCCGAAACATCGAGCAGCACGACCGGCACGCCAATGTTGAGGAAGTTCATGGCGATTCCGCTACCCATCAAGCCCGCGCCGACAACGGCCACCTTTTGTATCTCGCGCTCCGGCGTCGTTTCCGGTACGTCGAGCAGCTTCGCGGCTGCCCGTTCGGAGAAAAAGGCGTGCCGCAACGACCGCGACACGGGCCCATTCATCAGCCCCAGGAACAGACGTCGCTCGAGTGCGAGCCCCTCGTCGAACGGCAAGGTAAAGCTGGCTTCGATCGCATCGAGGCAGCACATCGGCGCCGGCAGATCCTTGTATTGCGCGGCAACGGCCTGGCGCGCCACGGCGAGATAACCCTCCGGATTCCTGTGCACCACCGCGCGCTCGCGCACGCGTGGGTGCGTGCCGCCACGCCGCGCCATCTCGCTGGCGAATGCGATAGCGTCGGGGAGCACATCCCCTTCGGCCATCCGGTCGAAGAGACCCGAGTCCGAAAGCGCGTCCGAGGTAATCGACACGCCATGCACGATCATGTTGGTGGCTGTTTCGAGCCCAATCAGGCGCGGCAGGCGCTGCGTGCCGCCCGCACCGGGCAGCAGTCCCATCGTGACCTCGGACAACGCGATGCGCGCACCGCGCGCAGCGACGCGGTAGTGGCAGGCCAGCGCCAGTTCAAGTCCACCGCCCATCGCCACTGAGTGCACAGCGGCAACCACCGGCTTGGGGCTGTTTTCGATGGCCGCGAGGACGGTGTGCAACCCCGGATCGCGGCCCGTCATGGGACCGTTGAATTCCTTCATGTCGGCGCCTCCCGAGAAGGCCTTGCCCGCGCCCGTCAAAACGAGGGCCTTTACTTCGCCGTCGGCGAGCGCGCGATCGAGTCCCTCGACAATGCCGATGCGCACGGCGTGTCCCAGTCCGTTGACCGGAGGATTGGCGATCGTGATGACCGCGACGTCGTTGACGACGGTGTATTCGGTGCTCATGACAGGTCCCTTTGCGTTGAAAACCGGTTGGATCGGCAGCGCGCGCTCAGATGCAGCTGGACGCCGCAACGGGCTCGCGTTGCAGGAATTGCTGGAAGATGTCCTGCGCTTCGCGCGAGCGGCGGAGGGTGTCGAAAACAGTCCCTTCTCGCTGAAGGCGCGCCTCGACCAACCGATCGGTGGATTCGCGGATAAGGCCGCGTGTGGCAAGTAGCGCTTCACGCGGCTTGGCGGCCAGACGCTTTGCGACAGACAATGATTCTTCGCCGACCAGATCGACGGGCACCACGCGATTCACGAGACCCGCCAGGTGCGCCTCGGCGGCGGGAATCGGTGCGCCGAGCAGCAGCCATTCGGTGGCCTTGTTGCGGCCGACCACATGCTGCAGCAGCAAGGTCGAAGCGAATTCAGGGCACAGCCCGAGATCGACGAAGGGAAAACGGATGCGCGCATCGTCCGATGCAACGACATAGTCACAGTGCAGCAGGACTGTCGCGCCGATACCCACCGCGTGTCCGCACACACAAGCCACAACAGGCTTGCGCAATGCGGTCATTGCCAGCAGGAAGTCATTCGCGGGCGAGCCGCGAAACGCCCCGTCGGGCGCATCGACGAACATGCCGATATCGTTTCCGCTGGTGAAGTTGCCGCCCGCGCCCTTGAGCAGTATGGCCTGTATGTCGTCGCGACGATCCGCGTCGGTCATCGCGGCGGCCAGCGCGTCGTACATGGATGCCGTAATGGCATTTTTCTTCGCGGGCCGGTTAAGCGTCACGACCAGCACGCGCTCGTCGACCTGCACCCGCACTTCTGCGCTCATCGTTTTCTCCCTTCAGTTCGACGATTTGTGTCGTTTCCTGAAGAGAGAGTGTGGACTTCGAGCGCCGGTCTGGCTGTCGGAACTGACTCTATGGCGTGTCAGCGTTTTCTGAAGCTGGAGCGCGCGAGGAGCGCAGAAGGACCGATCAGTCGATCAGTCGATCAGTCGATGCTCCAGCGCGTAGCGAGCCAGTTCGGCGTTACTCGATACGCCGAGCTTTCTGAGCACGCGCGTGCGATACGTGCTGACCGTCTTCACGCTCAGATACATCTGCCGCCCAATTTCAGTAAGCCGGATGCCGCGCACGATCAGCAGCATGATCTCGTACTCGCGCGACGACAGTTGCTGGTGAGCCGCCGCTTCGGACGGTCGGCCAAAACCGTCAATCAGGCAGTTGGCTACCGCGGGGGTCACGTATCGCCCACCTTTGGCCACGCTACGGATCGATTCGACCAGTGCCATCGCATCCATGTCCTTTGTGACGTAGCCCGAGGCGCCGCCCTGGAACGCCCGCATCGCATATTGTTCGGCCGGATACATGCTCAGCACGATAACGGGCATGGACGGCCATTCCGCGCGCAGAGACGGCAACATATCGAGTCCACTGCGTCCAGGCATATTCACGTCGAGCAGCGCGACGTCGACAGGCTGTTCGCGCAACCGGCCCAGCGCCTCGGACGCATCGCCCGCTTCGGCCACCACATCGAACTCATGTTGTTCGGCAAGCAGGCGCTTGAGGCCTTCGCGAAAAATGGTGTGGTCATCGACGAGTAAAAGCCGGATCATGCGCGTCTCTCCTCCAGAATGTCTTCGCAACGCGCCGGCATCTCGAGCTTGATACTCGCACCCGATTTGGGCCCCGTGCCCAGCAGCAGGATGCCGTTCAGTTCCCGCGCGCGTTCCTGCATACCCAGCAGACCGTGGTGGCCTTCCAGATCCTGTTCGTCGCCCCCGAAACCGAGACCGTTGTCCGCAATCTCCAGCATGACGCCATCGGGCCGCCACTCGAGATCGACGGTGACTTCGGTCGCGCGTGCGTGACGCGCGACGTTGGTCATGGCCTCCTGGAAAATGCGATAGATGCCGATTTCCGCGTCGCGATCGAGTCCGAACGCGCGCCCGCTGCTGCGAAAACGGGCGGCAATACCATAGCGTCGCTCGAAGAGACTCACCTCGAGCGCAAGCGTGTCATTCAGGCCAAGATGATCGAGCGCACCGGGGCGCAACCCTTCGGAAATGCCGCGTACCGCTTCGATGGTTTCCTGAGCCAGTTGTAACGCCTGCGCGGCAGTGGCACCTAGCGCGCTGCGCTCCTGTGCCGCGTCGATGCCTCGCGCGAGCCGGGAAAGGTCGAATTTCAACGCCGTGAGCATGCCGCCAACGACGTCGTGAAGTTCGCGCGCGACGCGATTGCGCTCGTTTTCGCGCACGCTGTTGGCGTTCGAAACGAGTTCCCTGAGACGGCGTCCCGCGTCGACCAGTTCCGTACGCTGCCGCTCCTGTTCCGTAATGTCGATCCCCACCCCGACAATGGCCGGACGCCCATGGAACATCACACGCGTACCGTGTATTTCGAAGCAGCCTGGCCGGCTGGGCAAGGTGCGCCGAATGATGAAACGCCCCGAAGGCCCGCTGCAGTTGATCTTGCGCTCGTATTGGGACATCAACGCCGCTCGCTGCGCCGGGTTGGCCACATCCCCCAGCCGCGCGCCCATCAATTGGTCGCGCCGCAGCCCGCTCATATAGGCAAACGTATCGTTGACGTAGCGGAAGCGCCCGTCCTGGAGGATATAGATGCCTGCAATGGATTGCTCGACGATACCCTTGAAGGGCACCTCGTAGTCGTCCAGTTCAATAGTCGGTTCGTCCATCTATCCCTCCGGACTGCCCCTGGTCGCGCCGCGCCCGATTTTTGCCCGATTTTTTCCCGATTCCTGCCCGATCATCTGTCTGGCACCGCATTCAGCATGACAGTTGTCATGCTGAAGAATGACGACCATAATTCAGAATGTCAATAGATCAAACCCGGACATGGCATGGGGCACTCACAGGCGGACAAGGCTCGCAGCAGGGAACGCATTCTTGAGCTCGCAGCGAGTCAGATCAGGGAGCAAGGGCTGGAATCGGTCAGCGTCGGAAAGCTGATGAATAGCGCCAACCTCACGCACGGGGGGTTCTACGGCCATTTCGATTCGCGCGACGATCTGCTGCTCCATGCGCTTGTGCGGGCCCTGGACGATGGCAAAGCCGCTTTCGAGGCGAAAAACGGCAAAGGCCCGCACGACTACGGCGCAACGATCCGCGGCTATTTGAGCCGCAAACATCGCGATGCGCGTGCGTCGGGCTGTGCGATTGCGGCGCTGGCCGGCGACGTCGCGCGTGCCGATGTAGCAGCGCGCGAGGAGATGTCGGCGCGCATCGAACAGTTCGTCGAGAATCTCGAGGCGTCGATGGGTACCGAAGACGAAAGCCAGGCGCTTTTCGCGGTCAGCGCGCTGATTGGCGCGCTGTTGGTATCGCGCGTGTTGATCGACGAGAAACGTTCCGACGCCGTGCTCGCCGCTGCGAAGCAGGCTTTGCTTGCACTGCCTGGCGAACGCTGATTGTTTGGAATATTTTAATTAGCATTCGGCGCTCAGCTGTCGCTGATTTTCTATTACCGCGCAGCGCGTCTGCTGCCCGAAGCCGAACGCGGGATGCGTGCAGATGATTGCGCGTCGCGCGAGCGCATCGTCGGATCTGGGGAACCGGACGGGTCGAGGCGCGTTCAATCTGCTCGCGTCTCGACCTTCCTGAATATTCAAAAATACAAGCGACTGAGGGTCTCCGCAACGCAAGCAGGCTTCTCCGCGCCCTGCACTTCCACCGAAACCGACCACGTCAGTGTCACGTTCCTCCCATCGGCCGACTCGGCAACTTCGATGCCGCGCAGTGTCGCATGCAACCGGACGCGCGCCTCGACCGGCACCGGCGCGGTGAATCGCACCCGATTCAGCCCGTAGTTGACTCCCATTCGTACGTCGTTCACCTTGATCGTTTTTGCCATCAGCGTGGGTAGCAACGAAAGCGTTAGAAAGCCGTGTGCCACGGCAACGCCGAAGGGCGACTCGCGGCGCGCACGTTCGGGGTCGGTATGTATCCATTGATGATCGCCTGTAGCACGCGCGAACAGATCGATGTCTTCCTGCGTCACCGTGAACCAGCCGTCGCTTTGCAACGTCTCGCCAACCAGCGCTTCAAGCTCCTGCAATGTCGATATGGTCTTCATCCGTGGTCTCCTTGTCGTTTCCGATAATAAATAGTATTGCGAACTAATTACTCTGGAACGTTGTTCTGTCCCACTAATGACTAACGGGGGCGCGACAGAAAATCGCGAAAAATTCGCTGTGCGTCGGGAGTGTCGCGCAGCGTGCGAAATATCTGTCGCTCTTCGTCGACGCGCGCGGCCATGATGTCGCGTTGCGCGGCCTTCAGGAGACGGCGAGTCTGCGTCAACGCCTCAGTCGGCTTTTTAGCGAGCGCTCGCGCGACGTTGCTCGCATCGTCGAGCACCTGATCGTTTGGCAAGATCTGGTTGACGAGTCCAGCAGCAAGCGCCTCGCCCGCCTGAACAGTCGCACCGATCAACATCCATTCGTTGGCTTTGGCACGGCCGACGACTAACGGCAAAAGCAACGTCGACGCGAACTCGGGGCACAGGCCCAGATCGACGAATGGAAAACGGATACGCACATCCTCCGACACAACGACGTAATCACAATGAAGCAGCATGGTCGCGCCGATACCCACCGCATAGCCGCAAACTCCAGCAACAAGCGGTTTCTCCAGTTGCATTACGGCCCGCATGAAGCGTTCCGATTCATGCTTTTCGGTGCCGCTTCCGTCGTCGGCGAAGTCGGCGACGTCGTTGCCGCTTGTGAACACCGCCGACGAACCCTGCAGTACAACGGCGCGAATCTGATCGTCGTGGTTCGCATCTTCGAGCGCGAGTGCGAGGCGCAGATACATATTCTGCGTCAGCGCATTCTTCTTGTCTGGCCGATTGAGTTTGAGGATGAGGATGCCGTCTGTATATTCAGCTTGGACGAATTTCATGGGTGGGTTCCAGCGATGTCCGTTGGATGCGGGGCGACGGTCGCCGCCGCGGCGAATGCCTTGCACGCATCACGGCATCGAAACACATTGAAATTCGCCGATCGGAATCATCCGGGCTCGACTCGTGTGGCAGGCCCAAACAAGTGTGGCACGCCATTGCCACGCGAGAATGTAGGAATGATCCAGGGTGAATGTCGGATTATTCTGAAGATGGCGCTCGACGTTTTGGGAGCACCAGGCGTCTCAAACAAACGGCACCTCGAAAAGGAACAACGAAGCGTTGACGGCCCGACGTCCGCTCCGCCGTTAAAAGCAGCCGTTGAATTAGCCGGGTGTGAGCGACCGCTTCGGAGACTGCGAGCACCTGTTAGACACCGTACCTGGCTTGTCCTTCATCGCCTTCCCCGCCCTTCTAGTCGGCCAATCCATCCAACAAAGGCTGCAAGAACGCCTGAGCCGGACGCCAGCGCCGCAATGACGACTTGAACAATGGTTCGCGAACCTGCCGGGCACTCATGGTCAAGACCTGACGGCGGGTTTGATAGAACCGCGTGCAGCGCTCGTCCCACGCGAGTCCGCAATGCGCGAGCATCCGTCGGGTGTGGTGCTCGATATCATCGACCAGTTCTTCGTACTGAACTTCGATCATCGTCCCTTGCGGCAGAATACTTCGCCAATGCGCCATTAGATCTTCATAGGCACGGTAGTAACGACCGAGTTCGCCGAGGTCGTAGGCAAACGGCACGTTGCCGAACAGCTTCGAATATATCGACAGGCAGGTCTCCACCGGATCCCTCCGGATATGGATAAACCTGGCGTTCGGCAACGCAAGATGAATCATGCCGACATAGATAAAGTTGAAGAGATATTTGTCGGCAACGATCTGATAGTGCTTGTCACGAGAAATGGCTTCATGAATGCGGTGCAAATACTCCCGGCCAATCGAAGCCAAGGGTGTCTCCACCGTCGCGCGAAGCGCATCGATGTCAATCTCGCCGCTGAGGTTCGCCCCCGCACTCGACGCCCTTAACGCCTTTAAAACCCTTTCGAACTCGGGACGCTCTCCGATCCCGAATACACTGGGATGACTGGCCAGTATCTGTTCGACCAGCGTCGAACCTGAGCGTGGCATACCCACGATAAAGACCGGTGAGCACGATGGATCGCCCACACCGCGATGGGCTTCGAAAAGCTCGGGCGTCATCAAGCGAGGCATGTCTCTGAGAAGCTTGAGCGTGTGTTCTTCGTCGTAATGAATGCTGGTTCGATAGAGTGCATTGGCCCGTTGAAAGTGCTCGAACGAACGCTCGTGATTTCCGTTGTCGGCCAGCGCCTGGCCGAATGCGAAGTGCAAATGCATCTGGTTGGCGGGGGCCAGGCAATCGACGTTCGCCATGCGATCCGCCATGGCAATAACGCATGGATCGTCAAGCGACAGCTTTCTGGTCTGGGTCAAAAGCCGGTAATACGAAAAGTTCTCCGGATCCATGGAAATGGCATTCCGAAACTGCAATTCGGCCTCATCCATTTCCCCTGACGACAGAAGCACCTTGCCGAGGTTGTGGTGTATCGCCGCAACGCCCGGCGCAAGTTCAAGTGCACGGCGGATCTGCCGCAGAGCCTCCTCCGGCTCGCCCAGATCATTCAGGATGATGCCGAGGTTGTTGTGTGCCTCGGAATTGCCGGGATCGAATTCGATGGCCTTTCGATAGTGAAAGGCTGCATCGGGCAAATGCCCTTCGAATTGAAGAGCCAGCGCCAGATGATAATGAAGCATGGAAAAATCGGGCTGCAGCGCCAATCCTTCGCGCGCACTTTCGATCGCGGCGGCAAACGCCTTCGCTGCCAACTGCACGATACACAGGCTGTTGTAGAACGCCGGATTGGCGGAAACATTGATTGCGTGCGAAATCCATAGTTCCGCAGCGGCGTGCTGGTCCGCAGCAAAGGCGACCAGACCCCGCAGATGCAAGCCATCGGCGTGCGAGGGATTGACGGCGATAAGGCGCTCGAGCAACTGTGCGGCCTCATCCAGTTTGCCCGACTGCCAGGCCTGTTGCGCCTCTTTGAACCAGACCTCGGAATACTGCTGCAGAAAAGCGGAATCCATGTCGAAGGCGTCGCCGTCGTGCCGATAGTGGGGGAAATTGGCGGCTCAACGCGCGGCTGGAGCCGCGGTCGCCACTCGACGGGAGTATATGAGATTGCTCCCGCCGAGTGCCGCCCCGCGGCCTCGGAGGCGAAACCGAAATGTTTCCCCTTATTTCAAGCGGCTTTGAAGCTCGCTTCACAGGCTCAAGGAGCCTCAAGCTTTCGCCCGGCGTGCCGTCGATCGGAGCAGGTAGCGTGTCCGCACATACCGGGCGACGAAAGCATTATGTCAGCATGTGGCCATTCTTCCTGCACCGATTCGACGCGCTCAGTTCGGCTTATACCCGTCGTTGAGCGTCCCGATGAACGCGATGATGTCCTGAATATCCTGCTCGGACATCGCGGGCTGGTCGGTCGGCTTGCGGTCGAACGGCGCATCGGCGTAATCGACGTTGGCCTGCCACGCCTTCGGGATATCGTTGTACACCTGCACCTTGCCCGACGCGTCGCGCGGATAGATCTTGCCCGGATCGGTATTGCGCAGGTTGTAGAAGTCCATCACCTGCTTCAGATCGTGATAGACGCCATTGTGGAAGTACACGTGACGAATGGCACTGTTGCGCAGTGTCGGCGTGAGGAACATGCCGCAGTACTGCGTCTGCTTCGACAGGTCCTGGCGAATCGGGCCGCACAGACCGAGGTCGAAGAATTTCGGATCGCGATTCGCTTCGAGACGCGGATTGCGCGGCACTCCCAGCGCCTCGTATTGCGTGTCCGTAAAGAGCGGCGGCAGGCCGTCCGGGGTCGGCTGGCTCAGGTGGCAACCGGCGCAATTGGCCTTCTGCGAATCGTTGAACAGATGCAGGCCGCGCAGTTCCGCGTGCGTGAGGCGCGCCTTGCCCTGCAGCCAGTAGTCGTACTTGCTGGTGAACGCGTGGAAGTCCGGTTCCTCGAACTCGTAGCGGCCAACCGCGAACATGGCTTCGGCCGTCAACATGGTGGGACTGTCGAAAATGCGCTGACCGAAGAGCTTGCGGAAGGTGTCCGCATACGGTGCGCGTGCGAGCTTCGCGACAACCGAGGCGATATCCGGATTCGCCATTTCATTCGGGTTAAGCAGCGGCCCCAGCGCCTGACGCTGATACGAGTCCGCCCGGCCGTCCCAGAAGAGTCCACCCTGCGGCACCATGGCGACTGCGGTGGGCGTCGTGCCTGCAACCTTGTCGGCACGCTGCGTGCCCAGCGCAGCCTGGGCGAGCGCGTTGAAATCGGGTGGCGCGGCGGCATCGGCGGCATCCGGTCCGATGCTGAACGGCGCCTGACGATACAGATAGGCAAGCGACGGCGGCGGACGGAAGCTCTGGCGATCCAGGTTCGGGCCGCCCAGTTGAACGTCGAGATCGTTCGGCGGTCCGTAAGCGTGTGTCGGGCTATGACACGATGCGCACGACTGCTTGCCCGAAGCAGAGAGCGACGCGTCGTAGAAAATCTGCTTGCCGAGTTTCGCCACTGCGCTCAGCGGCGCCTGCGGCGGCAACACGAGATGCACGGGATGGGGATTGGCGCCGGTGATGTCTTCCACGACATTGCCTACCGCGTCGGGCATGCGCTCGGGATACGCAAGCGCATAACCCGCGAGCGCGGCGAAAACGATCAGCACGACTATGCATCCCGCCAGCACGCGATTGCGACCGCGTGGCTTGCCGGCTCCCGAAGGTTCATTCGGCGCGGCGGAATCGGTGGGGGGCGACGTGCGGTACGGTTGCATTGACATAGGCGTGTGATGAGCGAGGCCCGCGAATCCCTGGAAAACAAGGTGTACAAAGTTTCCGGAAAAAACGCATCGGGCCGACGAGTGCCGGACCGATGCGCGAAAAAGCGTCCCAACGTCGCGGCATGCCGCTGGGACGCTCGTCGATGGTCTGACGTTCCGGTGGTTTCGCCTAGAGCGACGGCCCCGTGATGGCAGCCGGCGGTGCTGTAAGCGGCGTCCCCTGGTTCGAATCGAGGTACAGCGGCGCGTTCGGCGTCGTGGCGGCGAAGTTGAACAGATTCATGATGCTGCCCGCGTTCGCGTCGTTCGAACCCTGACCGATACGCGATCCACCGAGCCAGTTGTCCTCGATGAAGCGCACGACCGAGGCCTGCGTGAGCACGGTGCTGCTGTCGACGTAGTTCGCTTTCGCGTACGGCGAAATCACGAGGAACGGAATCCGCGTGCCCGGGCCGCAGCGGCCGTTCACGGCGCCGCCGTTGACGCCCACGCCCTGCACTGCCCCCGCGGCGTTACAGACGCCCGGACCGTTGAGCTGGTCGGCACCCGTCACGGCAACCTTCACGTTCTGGCCGGTCGTTTCCGCCGAGGTCGAGTCGAACGAGGATGTCGTCGGCGTGACGTACTGGTGGTCGTACCAGCCGTCCGAATCGTCGTAGGTCACGATGACCGCGGTGTTCTTCCAGTCGGGCTGCTGCTGGAGGAAGTTCACCACGCTCGTGACGAACGACTGCTCGTCGAGCGGATCGGAGTTGCCCGGGTGGGCATCCGCGACGGCCGGCGCCTTCAGGAAGCTCACCGACGGGAAGTTGCCCGACTGGACGGCCGCGAAGAAGTCGTTGACGTCGTACTGGTGATGCACCGGCGTCGCCGTGTTGTCGAGCGGATCGGTATAGCCGATCGCCGCCACCGACGAAGGCCGCGTATGCGCGAGGTTCTGCGTGGTCTTGTAGTACTGGAACCATGCATGGTGCTGCACATAGTCGTTTTCGTTCGCGCCGAGCACCGACGAATACGTCGAGCGGTTGCAGCCCGTCGTGCCGTTGGCGTTGACGGTCTGGAGGTTGAAGCCGCCCATGAAGCCGCCCCACGTGATACTCGCGGAATTGAGCAGATCGCCGATGTTCTTCGACGTCATGCCCGCGGTCGTGGTCGAACCCGCCGCGACGGTACACGCATCGCCAGTGGGGTCGAGGTCGCCGACCAGCGTCCAGCCGCCTTGCAGGTCGTACAACACGGACGTCGAGGGGCTCGACGTCGCACTGCCCGCGACCACGGCGCCCTTGCTCGTCACGACGGCGCCGTTGTGCTGGCCGGAGACGACCGAAATGGCGCCCGGCGAGGAAGGCCCGTACGTGTCCGTGTAAGCGTTGTCGCTCATCGCGAAGTGCTGCGCGTAGTTCCACAGCGCGGTCACCGTGTTGCCGTCGAAGTAACCCATCACGAGACCCGGTTCGCCGAACGTGTTCGCCGAGCCCACCGCGTTGTCGCCGGTGTTCAGGGGGAAGGCGTCCATCTTGCCGCCATCGGCCGCGAGCTGCTCCGGCGTGTAGTTGTGGTTCTGGCTTTCCGTGGCCGCCTGCGAGCGATCGAGACGGAACGGATTGATGTTCGTGCCTTTCGGGTTCGACGTGTTCGACACCGTCGGGTTATTGGTCAGCAACGCAGACGTGAGGCCGTTGACGGCCGGCGTGCCCGTCGCCGCGCTGAACACCGGCTCGCCTTCGGGGTTCTGCGCATTCGGGTACGTGCCGAAGTAGTGATCGAAGGACTCGTTCTCCCCGAAGATGACCACGACGTGCTTGATCGGCGTGGACGTCTGGAGTGCATCTTGCGGAGAAACGGCAGCCGTCGGCGTGGGGTTCGACGAATTGCTGCTGTTGCCGCAAGCCGCGATCGCGGCAACCGCCGCGGCAAACGAGACGGACAACAAGGTTTTTCTTAAATTCATATAGCGCGCTCCATGGCTTTAGATATGGCGCATCGTCTTATTGGTTGAAAGAAATAGGTCGGGGACTCGAAAAAATACCGTAATGAATTGACTGGACGCATCATCACGGTGGCCGCATTGGACCACGCGAGTGTGAAGCTTTTATATATGGGATCTGATTTCTCTTAGCTCGCCGGAGAAAATTTCTGACTAAGCGATAGAGATAGGGAGAGCAGTTTTCACCAGGATTAGCGGTAAAAACTGAAAGAAACGAGGATAAATGTTTTGCTAAAAACTTACGGAAATTCCGGGATCGCTGAAAAAGATCTTCCGATTTCCGCTCTCTTCTAATTGATACACCGATGAAATCGCTACATGAAATAATTCGTAAAATTCATGCCATGAGATAACGATTTCATTTCATTTTTTACATTTGGAACAAAAATACCGCCTTGCAACCGGGCGTCATTTTCAGTTTCTGGAATGATCGATGCGCGAAATCCCGGGCGCCGGGTACGGCGATGCAGCCGGTTTCAGTGCGATTTCGCCGCGACGCGGTTTTGCACAACGGCGAGCGGGTGTCGCGTCGTGCGCGAACGAGGCCGCGCGCGGACGGGTTCCGGTGCACCCATTGCCGCCGCCGCTGCTTGCGCGGCCCCGCCATCGAGCCAGCACTGCGTCGCTTCGGCGATCAGCCCGCGTAGCCAGCGAACGCCCTCGATGCAATCGCCCGATTCGTTCCACGTCATCCGGTACACGATGTCGGGCAGCTCGACCGGCAGCGCGACAAGGGCGAGCGGCAGCAGCTTCGCGTAGTGGCGCGCGAGCCGGTAAGTCGTGGTCAGGATCAGGTCCGAGCGCGCGAGCGCATGGGCGGCGAGTTCGAAGTGCGGCAGCGTGACGACGATCTGCCGCTGCAGCCCAACGCGTTCGAGCTGCCGGTCGATCGCGCCGGACGCCTCGAGCCACGAAGGCGTCGGGCAGACCTGCGGCGCCTGCGCAAAATCGGCGGCCGTCATGGTGCCGCGCCGGGCGACGGGATGCGTGGCACGCATCAGGCACACCACGCGGTCGTCGAACAGGTCGTCCTGCTGGAACCGCGACAGTCGCGCGGGACGGTTGTCGATCACGATGTCGAGTTCGCCGTCGGCCAGCGCGCGCTCGTCGTCGAAGCCGTCACCCAGCGGATGAAACACGAGTTGCGCATGTGGCGCGCGCTCGCGGAACAGCGCGACGAGCTTCGGCACGAACAGTATGTTCAGGTAGTCGGGGCAGCCGATCCGGTAAGTGCGCACCGACGTGCGCGCATCGAACGTCGGCTGCTGGATATGAATGAAGTCGATCACGCGCAGCGCGTTGCGCAGCGGCTCGACGAGGCGTGCGCCGAACTCGGTCGGCACCATCCCGTAGCGGCTGCGCACGAGCAGCGGATCGGCGAGCAGCATGCGCAGGCGTTTGAGCGCGGCACTCGTCGCGGGTTGCGACATGTTGAGGCGCACCGCCCCGCGCGACACGGTTCGTTCGGTCAGCAACACGAACAGGATGCGCATCAGCCTCGCGTCGAGTACGTCGAGTACCTCGGGCGCGGCGGTGGCGTCGCCGCTGCGGGCCGTGCCCAGCTTCAATGCGCCCTGCACGTCGATGCGCATCCCGGTAATGCGATGTCCGCGCGCGAGTCGTCAACCGGCCAGCGGCGCGTCATTGCGCGAACGCGCCCGGCCACCCGACGATCTGCTTGGGGCGCGGCGGCGCATAGGTGCGCACCTTGGACGTGGTCAGCTTCAGGCGCACGAGCGATTCGGCGAGGGCGACCGCGGCCGACACGCCGTCGACGACGGGCACGCCCGTGCATTCCGCGAT
This sequence comes from Paraburkholderia sp. J12, assembly GCF_905220215.1. Classification (NCBI taxonomy): domain Bacteria; kingdom Pseudomonadati; phylum Pseudomonadota; class Betaproteobacteria; order Burkholderiales; family Burkholderiaceae; genus Paraburkholderia; species Paraburkholderia sp. J12. The sequence continues at coordinate 23,781 of NZ_CAJMZC010000012.1, read as the reverse complement.
TTGCCGGTCGAGGCCGGCCATCCCGCCGCATCCGAGGCAGATCACCTCCGCGCGATCGTCCTTCACCGCACGCTGCGCCTCACCGACGATCGATTCGATCGCACGCGCCGGGTTCTGTTCGAGCTCGAGCACTGCGAGGCCGCTCGCGCGCACCGAGGCACAGCGTTCGCCGAGGCCTGCGAGCTTCAGGCGGTCTTCGATCAGCGGCACGGTGCGGTCGAGCGTCGTGACGACCGAGTAGCGATGCCCGAGCATCATCGCGACACTCGCTGCCGCTTCGGTGATATCGACGACGGGCACCGTCAACAGTTCCTGCAAGCCTTCGCGGCCGTGTTCACCGTAGCCGGCCTGGATCACCGCGTCAAACGGTTCGTCGTAGTGCAACACGCGATCCATCACGGCGACCGCCGCAAGGTAGCTCTCGAAGTTGCCCTCGATCGACTCGGCGCCGAAGCGCGGCGTCAGGCCGACGATCTCCGTGCCGGGTGACGCGACGGCCTGCGCCTGCGCCGCGATGGCGTCGGTGATCGAGCCGGTCGTGTTGACGTTGACTACCAGTATCCTCATCGGTGACTCCGTACGGTTCAGTGTTGAGCACAGGCGACCGCGATGGGCTCGCCGGAGCGCTCCTCGTAGTGTTGTTTGCGATCGGCCAGCAGCCAGTACACGCCGCCCGCAATGCCCGCGCCGAACAGCCACGAGAACGGCGTGATCGCGCCGAAGGCGGGCACGATGGCAAGCGCGATCGAGATTAGCGCGGACGGCACGAGCGCCGCGAGCGCCTTGCGGTTCACGCCGTGCGTGTAGAAGTAGGCGCCGTCCGGTGCTTCGGTGTAGAGATCGGGCACGTTCACGCGGGTCTTGCGCACGAGCCAGTAGTCGACCGTGATGATCCCGTACAGCGGACCCAGCAGCGCGCCAAGCCCGGACAGGAAATAGACGATCACGACCGGGGTGTTGTACAGATTCCAAGGCAGGATCAGCACGGCGACCGTGGCGCTGATCAGGCCCGCGCGGCGAAACGTCAGGCGCTGCGGCGCGAGGCTCGTCAACACGAATGCGGGCGCAACGAAGTTCGCCATGATATTCACGGCGACCGTGACGATCAGGAACGCGAGACAGCCGAGCACGAGGAACGGCTTGCTCGGCACCGCCGCAATGATCTCCGTCGGGCCGTGGATGATGTGGCCGTTCAACCTGAACTGCGCGCCGGCGAGCACGAAGCTGATCGTTGCGAACACAAGAATATTCACGGGCAAACCCCAGAAGTTGCCCACACGCACCGTTTTCGCACTCGGCGACGAGCGCGCGAAATCGCAGAAGTTGAGTGCCAGCGTGCCGTAGATCGCAAGCCACAGCGCACCGCCCGCGAAGACCTGCGTCCACATCTTCACGCCGGTGAGCGGCAGGCCGATCGACATGGCGAGATGGCCGCCCGTTCTGCTGAACATCCACGCGGCGAGCGACAGCGTGGTGACGAGGATCATCGGGCCGGCCAGCGCCTCGTACTTGCGGACCATCTCCATCCCGTAAGCAAGGATCCCGATCTGCGCGAGCCAGATCGCGGCGAATGTGATCCAGCCGAGCGACGAGAGGCCGAGAATCGCGTCCCGATCGAATGCGGCGAGGCCTGGCCAGATCGCGGTGAGCAGCACGCGCAGCACGACCGACGCGAGGTAGGTCTGAATGCCGAACCAGGCGACGGCGATGATCGCGCGGACCATGGCGGGAATCATTGCGCCGTAGATACCGAAGCTCATGCGGCTAATCACCGGAAACGGCACGCCGGTCTTCTGGCCCATATAACCCGTGAGGTTCATGAAGCCGTACACCAGTACCGCGCCGATCGCGAGCGACGCGAGCATCTGCCAGCCCGACAAGCCGAGTGCGAACAAACCGATCGCGAACGAGTAGTTGGCGATGTTGTGCACGTCGTTGGTCCAGAGCGCAAAGATGCTGTAGCGGCCCCACGTGCGGCCCTCTGCCCGGGTCGGTGCGAGATCGGCGTTGTACAGCCGCGGGCTCAGCGCGGGATCGTCCATGCCCGCTTCGGTTCGATGCAATGCGTCGGCCGCACCGGGTGCGATGTCCGGGAGAAAAGTTGAATCGAGTTGCACGTAGGTGTCTCCTTCCATGTGCAGAGCGCATGAACCGGCCGCGTGCACGCAGCTCTGGTTCAAACGCCGTGGACGTTATGCCCAGGATTTGCTGGCGAGTATGGAGGGGTGACGGGGCAATGGGAAATTAAATATTCAACTGGGGGGTATCGAGAAAGTGACTGGGGGTTCTGCGACGATGGCTTCGCCGGCCGCGTCGAACCCCAATCGTAGGGCACCTGGGCGATTTCGATAGGGGCGTGCGAAGTGTCCGACGGTAACATCGAATCGGATTCGGACGACACCGTTTGCCGTGGTCCAGTTCGTCGCGGGCTTCGTCGCGGAAGAGACCCATCAACGGGACGATGCAGCAGTAGCATGCCGTACTGACCATTGTTGACTTTTCCACGCCAACTCGCGATCTATACTTGTTGCGTTCGCCTTAGCGTGGCGTACATCGCAGTTTCGGAGAGCGGCGAACGGGCGTCCACTCTCCGGGTCCGCACCCTTCGTCCCGCCAACCGGCGGGATTTTTTTCGAGCCGCCCGTTCGTCGCCGAACGCATTCCGGATTGCCAGGCGAGCGTCGTGGCCGCCGTGATTCCATATCGCAATCCCAGCCATGCCCCCCTTGATCGTCGAATAAACATCCTCCTAAAGGAGGTAGCGCGATCGCTGCACCCTCAAACAAGTCATGAGCACGACCGGCCTCCAGAGCAGGAGACGATGCCCGCCGCGAGAGCCGAGCCTAACCATATCGCCAGTTGACACGTACCGAATCTATTACACCTCGCCAGTCACTCACATCGCGTCGGGAGCACCCAGCTAGAACCGTGTGCCGACGTGACAGCCGCCGGACGCAGCACCGTTGGCCGCCGATGCGCCGCAGCCGAACAAGCCGCAGCCGCCAAGCAGGGACGAGGCGCAAATGACTACCACTGCGATCAGGGACTTCGGGAGTTGCATCGGCATCGTCAATGATGGATTGGACCGGGTGCGAACATGAGCACGAGAACGACATGAAGGAATCCCCACGCGAACAGTATCGCGGCAACAAGGCCAGCCACTGCTGCGCGTAGCGTCCATCGAAACACGCGCCTGCCCGGCGTGGGCGCGTCTTCTCCAACCGGCTGCGTGCGAACCAGACCCTTCAGATCGCCGAGGCCAGCCGAGACATCATACCGCTGCGTCATTGCTGCTCCCTTGTTCGTGCGTTTCCCTGTACTGCTGGATCTGCCCTCTCAGGCACGTCATGAGCGGTTGGTGGTCCCTATGGGAGGCGGCCGCGGGGCGGCCCATTCGATGTGGATCTCAGGAGAAAAAAATCCCGTTCCTCGAAAAAGGAACGGGGTTCAAGGAGGCGCATGAAACTATGCACGGGCAGCCGTAGAACCTGCCCGCTTGCGAGATTAGCGCATCGGATACGGAGGGAATGTCAATTGTTGTCAATGCACTTCCCGGTCCCATTCATCGCCACACAGAACGGGAATTAATGTCGATGTCGGCAATTGCCTCAGCAATAGCCGATTCAAACAGTGACAATGATTGACAATAGGCAAAAGCGAACGACGTTAGACTTGTTATTGGGTGGCACCCCGGCCGCTCAATAATGTGTTGCACTCTCTTTTCCCACCCGTTTCGTTACTGGAACGGGTTTTTTTTGCCCTCCCGTTCCTGCGACCGGGTTCCGCCCTCTCTTCAGAGCAGGCTGACCCGACGCCACAGCCGCTGCAAGCCCGTCGCCTTGTGGACCCACGCGCGCCGCACCTCTACCATGAGTCTTGCCAGCGTTTTCTGCGTTTTCGACTGGAAGCGCACCCGGGCGAACGTTCGTCGCAGTTCCGCGGTACGTCCGCTCTCGACAGTCCCGCGATATGCCACGACAACGTCGCGCAACGCCCGATAGAAAGGACGCAACTCCATGCCCTGCGTGCTGTCGAGATAGCGTCGCATCGCGACGAGATCGTCTCCCAGCGCCGCGTCGATGGCAAGCCAGACCATGGCATCGGGCCGGCCGGGCTCCTTCGAATTAGATGCGGCGGAAACCTCGTGGGCCACGTCGATCATGCCCACGCTGCGCATCGCGATCGCGAGATTGTCCAGCGCCCACCATGGCGCGTCGTCTCGACGCCAATCGTGCATCCAGTCGATGGCTTCCCGAAAGCTGTCACCCGTCACCAGCCCATAGCTCACTTCTCCCCAATCCATGGGGTTGACGCGCATTACGGTCCCGTACCGTTCTACGATCATCGGCACAATGCCGTATCGCTTCTTTTGCGTAACAGTCCTGATGAATACTCTCTTTAGCCGGTTGTCCCGGTCGGCCTTCAGATAAGGCTCAAGCTGGTCGAAGAGCCCGGTGTCGGCCAGGTCGAACTCGCGTTCGAGCCAGTAGGCAATGGCTGGCTCGGATGCCTCGCCGTCGGCGCACGCATCACGAATCGCGTCCAGCAGCAGGCGCTTGCCGTGTCCCTTCGGCACCACCTTTGCGGCCTCGCCGAACATGCCGGCGGCCGCGGGCGCCGCGCGTACGATTTCGCGCAGCGGCTGGGGCATCCCGCCGGCAGAGTCGCTGGCCACGGCATAGCGCAATTCGCGCAGCGCGACGGCGACACCCGGAAAGCGCTCGCGCAGGATGCGCAAAACAGGCTGCGCTTCTTGCCATGTCCCTTGCAGCAGCAGGTCGGCCAGCGTGAAGCCGGCGAATGCGTAGTTGTGGTCGAGATCGAACGCGGTGCGCAGACTCTGGATCGCCAGCTCGATATCGCCGCGCTTGCGCAGCGCCTCGCCAAGGTGGCCATGCGCGATGGCCGTGCCCGGCGCGAGGCGGACCATTTCACGCGCCGCGCTCCGATACTCGTCGAGACGCGGCGTCGTGTTGAGCCAGTCGGCCAACTCCTGCCACAACGAAAAGTCGTTCGGTTCTTCGGCCAGCAACGCGTACATGTCGTCTATCGCTTCGCTCGCCTTTTGCTGCAGCCACAACGCACGCGGCGCATAGCGCCTGATCGCGGTCGGCGAACGTTCGCCCCACGGCGCTTCCCGCACTGCCTCGAGCACAGCGTCGAATTGCCTGAAGCGCAATAGCGCATTGAGCCGCGCGACATAAACGAGCTGATTGAGCGGCTCAAGGGCCGAGGCGCGCGCCAGTGCCGCGCTGGCTCTTTCGAGCGAGGTTTCGCTATCGGCGAGCCGGACCCAGCAGGTCACGTCGTGAGGATGGAGTTCCGCCACGCGCGTCGCGATGCGGAGCACCCGGTCGGTCTCGCCCCGCTCGCGCGTCCACGCGGACGCCAGCTGCCACGTCTCGATATGTTGCGGCCAGCGTTCGAGCGCGCGTTCGAGCGTATCGACAGCCTCCTCGCGGCGCGCCATCTTCCATAGCACCTTGCCACGCAGCGCGTGACAATCCGCGCTCTCCGCACTGCGCGACAGGGGCGAGTCGAGGAGCGCCAAAGCGGACTCCAGCTGTGCCGCGTCTGCCAGCGCCAGGTCGACGTACAGGCGGATCGCCCAGCCCCAGGCCGGCTCCAGCTGCAAAGCGCGGCGCACGGCCTCCCGGGCGTCGTGAGGCCTGCGCTGCATCGCCGCGATGCGCGCGAGTTCGTAGTGCAGCCGCGCCGTGAAAGGAAAGCGCTCGACCGCTTCTTCGAGTTGTGCCTGCGCGTCGGCCAGCTTGCCGTTTTCGATGCGATGCAGCGCCGGGACGAGCCACGCTTGCCAGAGTTCGGGCCGGCGGCCACGCAGCGCATCGAGCCGCGCTTCGAGTTCCTCGACGGACCAGCTGAACTTCGCGAGCGGCTGAAAGAGCAGCAGCGCGGCCCCTTGCGTCGCCTGCACGGAAAGCTGCGCCTCGATGAATTCGAGCGCAGCAAGCCGCTCCTCGTGCGAATTGCACGACGTCACGAGCATGTTGAACGCATACCCCTGATCGATCGAGCGCCGCAGTGCTTCGCGGCATTGCGCCTGCCCCGCTGCGATCTCCCCGACGCCGAAATGCAGGCTCGCCAGCACCGCATACGTATTCGCGTCTTGCGGCGCGAGCGACAGCGATTGCCGGGCCGCCTCCCAGGCTTCGGGCAGGCGCTGCTGGCTCGCCAGATTGGTGGCAAGCTCGCGCAACATGAACGCGTTTTTCCCGTTCAGCAAGAGTATGTGGCGCAACACGGCCTCACGCTCCTGCGGCGGATCGGCGGCCAGCCATTCGAGCAGCAGCGCGTGCAGTGCGATGACGGTTCGATGCTGTGCACAAGCCTCGCGCAGATAGTCGAGCACGGCGCGCCGTCCCGACCGCTGCGCGAGGATCTCGACAGCCTGGCGCCGCACGTCGTCGCGCAGCGGTTCCTGCTCGCAGGCGTCGGCAATGGCGGCCCATGCTTCGTCGAGCCGACCCTCGCGCAGCGCCAGCGCAGCCTCGACCCGCAGCCGGTCGATTGCCCGCGTGCGCCCCTGGGCGGCGAGCAGCACCTGACGCGCCTTTTCGACCTCTCCATGCTGAAGATACTTTTGCGCACAGAAGAGGCGGAGCGCTTCGTCGTCGGGTCGCTGCCGCAACGCGTCTTCGACCAGCGCGAACGCCTCGACCAGGCGTTCGAGATTCTCCAGTTCGCAATAGCAGGTCATCGTTGGGCCCGCCGACCGCGCACCTAGCCGCTGCTGGCGCGCCGCCAGCCAGGTCAGCCCTTGCTCGACCTCTCCGAGTGCGCGGCACGCGCGGGCATAGGCCGACGCAAAGTCCTCCTGCATGTCCGCGAGGCACGCAGCCACCCGATAATGCTCGCGGGCGTGGCGCCGGTCGCCCGACAACCACAGCACGTTCGCCATCGCCCGCCACGCGTGTGCATCGACAGGATTCTGGCGGAGCGCGCGTTTGAGCACCCGGTCGGCTTGGCCGAGTTCACGCGCATCGTCTGTTTGCAGCATGGCAAGACGGGTGAGAAGCGGCGCATTGCGCGGATGGAGTTGCACGCCGCGCTCGGCCAGATCCAGAACCTCGGCACGTGAGCCCACCGGTCCCAGCCACTGCTGCCGTTGCAGCAGCAACTCCGGCCGCTCGCCGAAGCGCTCGATCAAACGCTCAAGGAGGGCCAGCGCAGCCGTTGCATCGCCGTCGTAGCATGCGAGGCTGCGCTGGCTCCAGAGCGTCAACCAATGGTCGGACGCGCATTGCTGTTGCTGTTGCTGTTCAACAGCGGCCTGCGCGGCATCGCGATCGTGCTGATTGAGCGCACGCATCACCGCGTGGTAGTCGTCCCACTCGCTGGCGTCGGGCAATGTCACGCCCGCAATGCGGTGCGCCTCCTCCGGCGGCAACATCACCATGCCGCGCGGGCCGCTCGCACGTTGCGCCTCGAATAGCGCATCGGCATCGAACTCTGTGTGGATGCGATGCGTCGGGTCGCGCAGCAGCAGCGTGCGGCGCAGCGTGTCATAGCCGATCACGGCCTGGAGGTGACCGGAATCCGTATTCTGGGTCGTGAGGGCAAAGGGCACGCCCGCGTCGAGGAGCGCCGTTGCAACCTTCCAGTCCACCGTAAATTCACGGGTGAGAAAACCGTTGCGCTCGCTCCAGGCGCGTTCGCTGTGCGTGGGCGTGCCGTCGTAACAAATCTGCCCGGCGATCTCCAGATGCTTCGCCGGGCGCCCCCAGAATTCGCTGAGCGCGCTGAGCGTAGCCGGTGAGCAAGTCATGTGATGCTGGCGCACGAAGCCGACGTCGAGCAGCACGCGACGCGGTGCTTCGCCCTCGGTCAGGTCGTCGATGCGTGCGGCGGTTGCGGTATGAAACGGGTCGGCTGCGGCGATGCAGTGTGCCCTCGCCTCGGTATAGCGCTCACGGGCGAGCAGATTCGCCGCGCTGGCCTGCTCGAACCAGATCCGGCGCACCCGGTCGGCGTACGGCGAATACGTGCGGCTTCGATCGAGCGCCTGCCCTGCCTCGTCAAAACGCCGATGCTCGGTCAAGAGGCCGAACAACTGTATCTCGAGGTCGGCATTCTGCATGACGGTGCTCGCGCGTTCGAGCAGCGCGATGGCCGCTTCGTCCTCGTCGGTCATCGAAAGCAGATGTGCGAGCGCCTGAACCGCCGAACGGTAGTTCGGGTCGAGCGCAAGCGCCTTGCGCGCTGCGTCGATTGCCTCGTCGTAACGGTCCTCCAGCGCGAGGCCATAGGCGTATTCGACCCAGATCCACGGTGAATCCGGCATGAGTTCCCGCGCACCGGCAAAGAAACACCCGGCACTTTCCCAGTCCCGGAAGCCAGCCGCAATACTGCCACGCAATGAATGCCACTCTGCAACGCAGGTGGCCGATGCGCCGGCGGGAAGCGTCCTTTCGCCGGTCCAGCGCCAGGCATGATAAAGCCCGCGCCGCTCGCCCAGAATGCGCGCGTAGCCGAGCATGGCCTCGGGATGTTCAGGAAATTGGCGCCAAAGCTGGATATCGATGGCCCGCGACCGACTGCCGTTGCCGAGATGGCGAACGACACGAGAGAACAGAACCTGTGCCTCGACGCTCGCGTCCTTTTTCAAGGCTTCGAGCAGCGGCAGCGCGGCGTAGCTGTTGCCACGATCGGCGAGAGTGGTGACGTGCTCCTTCAGGTTGAGCTCAACGGCGTGATTCATCAGGTTTCCAGGCGCGAATCGAGAAAAATAATGGTGACTATCGCATCGGGCCAGTTTTCCCCAAAATCCAGGGATGGCCATCCACCCAATATAACGGCTCGATTTCTTGAGAAATTGAGGGGTGGCTATGCGAATCGTCTAAAATTCGAAATCGCCAGGAGCTTTGCGCCCGGCCGTTCGTTACGTTCGTTATCCGGTGACGGAGCCTGTATGTTGCTGTCGATCCGGCTCATTAGCGTTCCCTCGTCATACCCTCGCCTCTGTTGGTACCAACCCATCAGGTTTGCGGTCATCGGCTGTCGTAGAAAGCCATGTCGCCGATCGCTTTTCGGTCTTCTTCGCTTAGCCGCCCCAAGGCAAATGGCGTCAATTCGATGAGTATCTCTTTGAGAGGAAGCTCATCGCGAGTCACCAGATCAAGCAGGTGTTTCTTCACGAGTTCGTCCGAAACGCACTTTTCAATTAAATCGCTCAGAAGCCTTCTCAGTTCTTCCACGGTCATTTTTTCGGCACCACAGTCACGTCGTCAGATTGCATCGTTATGCCGCGAATAACTGAGCGGTCGACATGGAACTCATGGGTCTGCCTCGCGTATTGGCTACGCCGGCACCCCTTGCATTAGCCTAAAGGGAAACAGGGGCGCAATATTGTCAACAAATGACACGAGCCCCATCGCACTTCTTGCCGCCATCAAGGGGAATAAATTCGGAGCGGCGCCGATACTACGAATGTCGCCAGACCATCTATCACATCGGTTGCGATAGTGCGGCCGAGCAGATGGGGATCTGAACAATGCGGACGGCTGCTGACTGCGAAGCATCAATCGCAGATTGGGCACCCGCACTTTGACAATAATTCAAAATATTGGGTTTAACCGCAGATAAAATTGAGCTGTACATTCCATTCCGGAATGTATGCCAGTCCATGGGAGGATGACTCTATCCGAGTTCCCATGTTTGCGTCCCGCCTTGGTGCGGGACCTTTTTTTCGGGGTGCAACATTGATGGACTCCACCCTCCCGCCACACCGCGCTCTGGCTGCAACCCTCAAACGTCGCTAGTCTACAAGGCCGCCTGCCGGGGCATCATGCCACTGCCCGGCAGGGGCGAGAGCCGGCCGGAACGAACGAAGCGCTCCAGTCTTTCCCATGCTTCCACGTAACGATACTTCGGCACAGAGCCGACGATTTCATCGCTACGTCGCAACACCTGTTCGATCGCCGGCAGCACCTCCTCCGGAAGATGCCATCCTCGCTTTTCACTCGCAGCACGAATGCACCGATCCAGGGTGACTTCTGCCTGGCGAAAATCCGCAAGCTCTGCCTCCGTACAATCCCGCTCAAGCAGGTAATACGTCATGTAGAGAACCCGCAAGAGCGCCACCATCGTTTCGGTTGTGCCGTGGCCGCTACGCATCGTCGCGAGCGCGAGGTGATTTTCGAGAGAAATACTTCGTACGTTGCTCCCCGGCAGAGGCAACAACATCTCTTTCGTACGCGGCATGCGAGTTTTATTTTTCATGGCATCTCACCCGCGCGCCTGGCCTCCTCGAGCATGCGGGGAGCAGCGTCCCCGTGCAATTCATGCAGGATAGCAGCCAGCAGGCCCTTCTGATCCCACTCCATGCAGATATCCTGGCAATAAGGTCCGGCCGGATAGCTTCGTGGCACGTTGAGCCACGCGCAAGCATTCACGATCTTCCAAAGAACGCCATTAACCGCTTCTCTCGTGCTTGCATGCCGGTGACCGAGCGTTGGCATCGCATCGAACAACGTAAATAGCGGCCTGATACGATGCCACTGTTCATGGGTCAGATCGTGAGATGTGTGCTGCGATGGGCCGGGTGCAGATACGAGGGCGATAGCGGGACATTTCATGGCGCGTCCTGATCGTGCAATGCGAAGGTCCGTGTCTGGAGACAAAATGAACAGGCGTGGCCAAGCATAGGAAGCTATACCAGACAGACGTCGAAGAACTGCCACGTATCGAGATTAGCCCATTCGTTGATATACGAATGTCAACCCTTGTCAACCGATACAATAAGGAAAACTATTTAATTTTCCGGGAAACCCGGAGTACCGGAATCACGCTGATATGACTACTCCTCAAAGCAATAAGTAAGCCGATATCGCTAGAACTGATGTCTCACGCCCGCGGCAAGCCCAAGCTGCGTCGACTTTACTGCCGACCCCAAGGCATTCGCACCCTGTAGCTGCGCGCCAATCAGATCCCCTCTGTACAAACTGTAGTCACCTTCCAGGTAAACATCGGTACGCCGCGACAGGCTGTAGTCCGCAACGAGCTGGAACTGCGATGCGGTACCGTCGAGATCGGTCGTCTTGCCCGATTGCCATGTACGCCAATAGTTAAGCGAAAAGTGCCACGTCGTACTGACGGTTTGCGTAATCCCTGCCGTCATCATTCGGCGCGAACTGAAATCAAGATATTTAAGCGCCATTAGCTCTTCCTGCGTGAATGGGCCATTCAGGTACGAGCTAAATCCGGGATCGAGCCGGTTCTCGTAATACCCTGCGTGGAACTGCGTAGCATCCCATGTGTAAGAGCCGCCCGCAGTCCAGAGCTTCGCAAGCGATCCGTTCGTCGAGTCCCGGATCGCCGAGTAAGCAGCAGCGAGACTCACGGGGCCGCCAGGCAACCAGCCCAAACCGAAAGCCATCTGCGAACCATACGAAGTATGACCGGCATCCCCCCCGAAGGCGTAAGACGCTTCACCGGTCAGGCTCCCCAACCGTATCGCGTACTTCGCCAGATTGCTGGTCCAGATGCCGGCCGTCATTGTCAGCTCAGGCTGGAACGAATTCGAATAGGGAATCCACGGGTTGGATGCATAAACCTTCGTTACGGTGTCGACCAGGGTATTCGTCTGTCGACCCAAGGTCAGTTGCCCGAGCGTCGCAGAACGGAGCCCGACAAACGCCGTATTCCAGAATGGGAGCGCCGGGTCGGATTGCCCGGAGCCAGAAAAAAACCGGTTCTCAATGCGGAAAATTGCGGACACGCCTTGCCCGATGTCCTCGACACCCCGGATACCCACCTCACTCTCCGACATTCCCCCCGTTCCCATTTCCACGAGCGAATTGCCGGTAGAGCTCGCGTTCGTCAGGTAGCGAACGTTCGAGTCAATCACCCCATACAGTGTCACACTCGATTGGGCAAAGGCACCCGTGGAGAGGATGATCAGGAGCGGTCCAGCCAGATGCGCATTTTTCAACTTGTCGCCTCTTCACATGAAAATTGGCGCCGGCCAGGTACAACACAAGCCCGTTGCGGCCAACCTGGATGTCGATTAGACGTCGCATACCGCACTGCACAATAGCATTCCTAACAGACTGACTGAGGTGACATCATGACCGCCCTGCTTTTAACCTGCCCGGGCGTGGAACTGCACCCAACACCCAATCGCAGTTTTGCAGCCGCCAACACTACCGCGGGCCGAAGCCGGCTCCAACGCGGAATGGACACGAACTAACGTCGGTACAAGCATACTGACCGTAACCGCGATAAAAGCTGCAGCGCACGCAAGGCGAATAATCTTGTCGAGCTGATGTATACGGCTCGGTCTATTGGGAAAAATCGCGTTCAAGATCTTCAATTGATCGTATCGAGCATGGGTGCCTACGGTTAGCATGATTGCCATGTCAGAATCGATGACACTTCGTTCTCCAGAAGAACGGAAGATCGATCACGCTCTCAGGATAGCCGCCCTGCCTCGCCTCGAGCTAGTCGATCGAGCTGCCGCTGAGCGACGAGCTTATCGTGACTCACTGTCATCGGGCAGTGCTTTCACAGACTCCTTGCAGTTCGCCCGCCGATACTCGGAAGGCGTCTGGCCAAAGTGCTCCCGAAATACCGTCGCAAAGTTTGCCGCGCTGGTAAAGCCCGTCTCGTCCGATATGGCATTGATAGCGAGCGATGTTTCAGCAAGAAGACGCGCCGCGAGTTTGAGACGCCTCTCACGCAGATATTCGAATGGAGATTTGCCGATATTCTTGCGAAACGCACGAGAAAGCCGCTTCTCATTGGTTCCGAGAAGCTTCGCAAGATCGTCCAATGTCGGCGGATCATGCAAATGGGACAGCAGATAGTCAATTGCCGCCTGCACGAGTGGCCCATCTGACGTGCCGCCCAGTTCCACTTCGACGTCCGTCCGGACAGGCCTCGCTCTTCTAAGATGCACCTGGATTCGCGCGACAACTTCAGCCGGCTCGAACGGCTTGATCACGTAGTCGACGGCGCCGGCACCCAACCCCTCCAGGCGCTTGTCCAGGTCGCTCAGTGAACTCAGGAAAATGACCGGGATCTCACGGGTGTCCGAGTTGGCCGCCAGCAGCCGGCATGCGGTGAAACCATCCATGCGGGGCATTCGAATATCCATCACGACCAGGTCGGGCTTGCCGGCGAGCGCGCGTTGGTAAGCCTGCATACCATCCATGGCGACACTGATCCTGAATCGGGCGCCTCGCAGGGCCTCAATGAGCAGTCGCAGCTCATCCGGGTTGTCATCTACAAGAAGAATATGAGTATCGGCGAACATGTCCAACGAACCTAATCGGGCCAACCCCTGCTTGTCAGCATAATCCGTAATCGAGCGAAAACAAAGACCCGCCCCGGCCGGCAGGACGCGGCCGCCTTTCGCTGTGCCCGGCCGCAACAGGCTCGAAGGAAGTCGGCGCGTGTCGATCACAAAGTCGTCACCAACGCCCGGCAGACGACTGGAACAACGTCGACTCAAATGCGGCGGCCCAATCGGCTCGGAAAACCCAACTCCCGATGTCGCCGTGAAAACCGCGAGATATTCTGAGCGCCAAGCGCGAGGAAATATTCATTTGACCCCCAAGAGCTCTGTCTGACCAGAGTGGCCATTTTCTCGTGCGTTGCCGGGTTATCGTGCGAGCGCTCCGCCTACCGTCACCGTGTCCGAATATGACGGCATATTACGAGCGGCTTCTGATCTACAATTAGCAGCACTCACTTAATAGCACTACCTGTCGTTCCACAGAAAAGTGCATTGCTTCGATTTCCTGATCTACCTGCGCAACGGCTCATGAATCCGCGGCGGATACTAGCACTCATCCTGAATAATTTTTGTCAATTTTTGCAAAAACCCCTCAACTTCCCGACCTCCTCGCGCATTCAAAAAAATTCACAAATAACCTGGAGTCGAAATGCAAAAATTACGAACCACACGCAAAAAATACGAATTCCGATCGATATGCCCGATCAACCACCCAAGTCACTGACTTATCGTTGATCGGGTATGTGAACATGCCAGCAAATCGCCCAACCTGAAACCAGGAGACCGGTTCGGCATGTGCAACGAACGAGGACCCAAAGTTGGCGATAATTCTTTCGCTCGAAGACGACCGTAGCCAAGCGGAATTTCTCGAGCTGACCTTACAAGACGATGGACACGAGGTGCGGTCTTTTCAACGGGGTGCCCAGGCAATTCGCTACCTGGAAAGCGAAACGGTCGATCTATTATTGCTCGACTGGCAGGTACCCGATATCTCCGGCCTCGATGTTCTCGGTTGGGTGAGGCACCGTATTGGGCGTGAAATGCCCGTTCTTTTCCTCACCAATCGAACGCGGGAGGACGAGCTGGTGCTCGCCCTGAACGCCGGCGCGGACGATTACATGATCAAGCCGGTGCGGCCGCGAGAGCTACTCGCCCGCGTTCATTCGCTGTTGCGCAGGGCTTATCCCGATGCGGGGCCGCACGGACGCCCGCTGGAAGTCGGTCGCTACCGCATTGATCTGGGCCGACGCTTCATTCTTCTGGGCGATGAAACTCTCGAATTAACCCCAAAGGAATTCGATCTGGCAGCGCTGCTTTTTCGGAACATGGAGCGTGTCATGCCACGCGATACGCTCATCACGAGAATCTGGGGGCGCGAACCGGACAAGGTCTCGCGAAGCCTCGACACACACATTCATCGCCTGCGTACCAAGCTTCGGTTGGGGCCGGAAAATGGCGTGCGTCTGCGTGCGATCTATACGCACGGCTATCGCCTCGAACTCGTGCATGACCCCGTCCCAGGTCAGCCGTCCACAACGCCTTCTTGAGTGCGGCACAGGCGGTTCAGCGGCCCACAAGCAGGAACGCTTCTCCGCACTGGTTTCAGGTGGTTTCAACGGGCGGATTCATCGTCCTCCACCGTGACGGCGACGCTCAGATCGTGCTTCACGCCACCACCGTGAATGATGCCGCGCAGCGGTGTGACATCGGAATAGTCCCGCCCAATCCCCAAGGTGACGTAATCCGAGCCGGGGGCACGGTTGTTCGTCGGATCCAGCTCCATCCAGCCACCGTCGTCTTTCCACAAGGGATCGTACACGGCCACCCAGGCGTGAGACGCATCTGCCCCAATCAATCGAGGACAACCCGGAGCCGGATAGGTCATCAGATAACCGCTCACATAGCGGGCGGCCAGGCCGATGGAACGCAACGCTCCAATCATGACATGGGCAAAGTCCTGGCATACGCCGCGACGAAGTGCGAGTGCGTCGAGCGCGGTAGTTTTCACATCCGTGGCACCGGGTGAATATTCGAAGTCCGTATGAATGCGCCCCATCAGGTGCCATGCCGCCTCCAGAAGCGGCCGGCCAGGCGTAAAGCTCGCTGCGGCGTAACGCGCAAGATCGGAATGACATGGCACGAACGGCGACGGAAAGATAAATTCGCTGGCCCGATCGAACGGCCTCGTTCCGCTATACGCAAAGCGTTGCCGAACTTCCTCCCAGGAAGACAATCCGCACACCGAAGTCGAAGCGGGCGCCGACGTTGTTCGACACGCGAAATCGTCGGTAGCGAACGAGGTGTGAACCCCGACGGTGCTCACGGTCCGAACCGAGAGATGATCGTGCGGCCGATCAATCGCAAACTGAATACGATGATTTCCAAAGGCGTCAAGCATAGACGTCATCGCATCCGGCCGGGGGTCAATCTCAATGGCGAAATTCAAGAGCTTCTGACGCAGCTGCTCAACCGGCCTCAACCACGCCACGTGTGACGCGTATTCGACTCTCCCTTCATAGCGATATCCGGTTTCGTGCGTCACACGCAAAACGCGATACGGGGGAGATTCGCCCTGTTTAGACATTCACTACCTCAACTCTCTTTCAGCGTCTTTCAACTCGACAAGGATCTGTCCGCCGCCGAGGCATGGGTAAAGTACCGCTCGCCAATACGATCGGACAACTGCCATGTCGACGCGAGGCACTCACGCACCCGTCCAATGAGATTCCCATATTGTCCATCTGCGTCCTTTGCACACAGATTCTGCAACGACCAGTCGCGCGGGTCAGGGACCGTCCGGGCGATGTCGCCAAGCGCGTGATTGTCCCCCAGCTCCATCCGCGATAGTCGAGCGCGCAATGTCCGTGCTACCCAGCCCAGCGAGCGTGGATTGTCCGCGTCGAGCACAAGCAATTCCACCAGCGGCGCGACGTCAAAGCGGCGCTGGAAACGGGACAGATACGTGACCACGCTGTCGAACAGTTCGAGCGTGAGTTCAAAGCCGTCCGGTCCATCAATCGCCCTGAATTCCAACGCGCTGGAAAGCGTGTGAGCCAGATAAGAAAGACGATCGATGTTTCGGCCCACGGACAATAGTCGCCAGCCGTTGTCCCGTGTCATATGGTCGGTCTGCTCC
This sequence comes from Paraburkholderia sp. J12, assembly GCF_905220215.1. NCBI lineage: Bacteria > Pseudomonadati > Pseudomonadota > Betaproteobacteria > Burkholderiales > Burkholderiaceae > Paraburkholderia > Paraburkholderia sp. J12. The sequence goes on along the minus strand of NZ_CAJMZC010000012.1, from coordinate 7,390 downwards.
CCGGTAATCGCCGTGAGATAAAGCTTGAGCTTCTCAAGTGCGTTTATCACTCCGCCCATGCCCAGCGAGTCGTCGTCCCCGACCTCGTCTCCAAACCGGACCGCCAGTTCGGACGCGTTGTGAATCAATTGCCAATGCTGGGTTGAAAGCCGCTCCCGGATCGCGCGTGCGGCTTCGCGCATCCCCGTCATGTTGAAGACCAGGCCCGGACCGCCGTTACGGCTCCCTTTCAACGAAGCGACGAGTCGATCGCGAATCGCGTCGGGCGCCGGCGCCCCGCTGGTCTCCCGGATCATTCCGTTCTCGCGACATAGCTGCCAGATCAACTCCAGATGCGAAGCGTCCCGAGGCGTCGTGTGGCCATCGAGGCGTCCGATCGCGGCGAGCGCCAGTCGTACGCAGTTGACGGCGCGCTCCGTATAACGACCCAGCCAGAACAGATTCTCGGCCGCCCGGCTCGATACCGTGGTGCTGGGCGAACCGAACGTCTCCGCTCCCGCCTCCTGTTGCTGCGCTGCCGCGACTACCGACTCGCGATCCGATAACACCCAGGTGTCGATACTGACTCTCTCGTCCAGGCGCCAGGCATCGGGCGTCACGCCTGCGGGGCACACATGCGACAGGCCGCCGGGAATAACGCGCCAGGACTTCGGGCCGTCCGCCACGGCATATACGCGCACTATCGTCTGACGTGGCTCCAGCATTCCGTATTGCCCGTCGTCCTCGCGATCTTCACGCCAAAACGGTACCCACTGAGCACACGGGGGTTCCTGTAGCAAATAATCTGCTGGCCGCGCGTCAATCCGCGCCGCCCATCGATCCAGTTCGTACTCGGTCAGCTGCGCACACTCCACCGGTTCGAACCATTGATTTTCATGGCCACTCCTCCCATAACTTGACTTGATGATATGAGCGCGCAGGGACGGCCGCATTCCTGGCCACGTTTCCTCATGCCCGCACCAGTGCGTCGGCACACTCCCGAGACTCAGAGGTTCACCCAGCACCCGCTCGCCGAGACGGGGTAGAAATGAGAAAAGCCCCGGCGACTCCAGAAACGTCGACCCCGGCGCGTTAGCGACAATGACTCGTCCAGCCCGAACAACCTGCACGATCCCTGGCACTCCGGGCGCAGCGCAAGGCCATGACTCCAGCGGATCGATGCTCAGATCGCACTGCATCTGCAGCACGATACCGACCGGTTCGAGGCCCACAATCGTCTTCAGATAAAGTCGATTGTCTCGCACAGTAAGGTCGCCGCTTTCGACTAACGTCAAGCCGAGATAGCGTGCGAGATAGGCATGCTCGCAATACATGCGATCGCGTGAACCTGGCGTCAGCAGCACCGCTCTCGCGTCCGCGTTCGACGGACTCAATTTCCTCAGCCCACGTAACAATGCCCGATAGCTCGCCGCTACATGCTGTACATGCAATGCGCTAAAAGCGTCGGGAAATAAATGCGACGTCGCCAGCCGGTTTTCCAGCAGATACCCCAGCCCGGACGGGTGATGAGTGTGCTGCGCCAGAACGCGCCACCTCCCATCCCGGCTCTTGACTACATCGAAGGCGACGAGATACAGCCACATGTCTCCAACGGATCGCACGCCCCGCATCGCCCGCATATATCCGGGGTGCCCCGTCACGAGCGCCGGTGGAAGCAGCCCTTCTTGCAGCAACTTCCCGTCGCCATACGTGTCCTCCAGAATTGCATCGAGCAGGCGTGTTCGCTGCAGCACGCCCTTTTCCAGAAGACCCCAATCCGCCGATGCAATCATCATCGGGAGGACTCCGGGCGACCAAACCGCATCGTTTCGCGTGTCGCCATCAGTACCAAAGGGAGGCACGATTCCGCTCTGCGTCACCCTCTGCTGCAATTCGACGTACGCAGCCGCTAACGACGACACGCCACCCGCTTCGGAAAAACGAAAAAACTCCTGCCACACAGGAAAAGGCACTGCACAGCGACCATCGGGATCATTCCCGATCAGGTCGCCGATACGCTCGACATCTTTCATTACTTAAAGCTCTGCAATCCGTATCTTCTCTGCAAGCATGACATCCTCAATCGAAGTTGTAGCAACCGGCGATTTCGGCGCTAAGACGATTATTGTCTGCTATGAAGTCCGTGAGAAATTCGTGCAATCCGCCCCGGAACAGGCAGTCGACGGAGCTCCCGGCCAGCCGTTTCAGCATGGCGGCCGCGACACGATGACAAGGATGGGAAGCCCCGTGACCGGCGGCCAGTTGCTGGAGATTTTCGCTCACCCCTTCGTAGCAAAAACGCAGGGAACGGGGCATACGCTGGTTCAGAATGAGGAAATCGGCAACATTGAGCGGGCGGTATTGCGCGTCGTACACCCATCGATATGACCGATGCGCCGCCACCGAACGCAACAGGGACTCCCACTGATAGAAGTCCAGCGACGTACCGACATGCGCGACGGAGGGCAACAGAAGGTGATACTTGACGTCCAGGATGCGCGCGGTGTTATCCGCACGTTCGATATACGTTCCGATACGGATGAAATTAAAAATTTCATTGCGCAGCATCGTGCCGCTGAACGTACCGAGAATAAGCACCGACTGTCGCTTGATGGTATCGATGATCTCGGTCAATTCAGCCGCACGCACCGGCTCGGCCAGCACGCGTTTCACGATCATCCACGCTTCGTTCACTCCCTCCCATACCTCCCGCGTGAGCGCAGTTCTGACCATGCGGGCGTTTTCTCTGGCTCGCTCGAAGCACAGCAGGACGCTGGACGGATTGCTCCGGTCGCGCAGGAGATAGTCGGCCACGGAATCTACGGTACAGGCGGCATGCTTGCTGCGAAATCCTTCCTCGACGCCGGAGCTCACGACCACCGACGACCAGTCGCTGCCCGCATCCTGGCTTCGTGTAAGCGCCATGCGCAGTCCGACATCGACGATTCGCGCGGTATTTTCGGCCCGCTCGATATAGCGGCTCATCCAGTACAGGCCACTGGCGGTTCGTCCGAGTAACATAGGTATTGACTCCTGGCTTTAGTATGAATCGAACGGGTCAGTCGGCCAGCACCCAGGTGTCTTTCGTTCCACCGCCCTGACTCGAGTTCACCACCAGGGATCCTTCCTTCAGGGCAACGCGCGTCAGTCCGCCCGGCGTCACACGAATGCGCTGGGAAACCAGAACGAAGGGGCGCAAGTCGACATGCCGTGGCGCCAGCCCGCTTTCAGTCAGAATGGGAATGGTCGACAAAGCGAGCGTGGGTTGGGCGATGTAATTGCCCGGGTTCGCGCGCAGCCTGGCTGCGAAGGCCTCGCGTTCCGCAGCAGACGCTGCCGGACCGACCAGCATTCCATACCCGCCGGACCCATGCACCTCCTTCACCACCAGTTCGCCGAGATTGGCAAGGACATAAGCCAGACTGTCCTTTTCCGCGCAACGCCAGGTCTGCACGTTCTCCAGTATCGCGGAGCGCCCGGTATAGAACTTGACGATTTCCGGCATATAGGAATAGATGGCCTTGTCGTCCGCGATGCCGGTTCCAGGCGCGTTTGCGATCGTAATGTTGCCCGCCCTGTACACATCCATGATTCCCGGCACGCCCAGTACCGAATCGCGCCGGAAAGCCAGCGGATCGATGAAGGCATCGTCGATGCGGCGGTACAGGACATCGATGGGGCGAAATCCCTCCGTGGTGCGCATCGCAACGCGACCGTTGACGACTCGCAGATCACTGCCCTCGACGAGATGGACACCCATCTGGTCCGCAAGAAACGAATGCTCGTAATACGCCGAATTATGAATGCCAGGCGTGAGCACGGCGATGGTCGGGTTGTCCGACGCTACGCCCTGCGGGCACACTTCCGAGAGCGACTGACGTAGCAGTTGAGGATACGTTTCGATCGGCTGCACCTTCACGCGCTGGAACAATTCCGGAAATAGCTTCATCATCGTCTCCCGGTTCTCGAGCATGTAGGAGACACCGGAGGGCGTGCGTGCGTTGTCTTCCAGGACGTAGAACTGATTCTCGGCCGTGCGCACGATATCGATCCCGATGACGTGCGTGTAAACGTTGCCGGGCGGTCGAAATCCGATCATCTCCGGGAGAAATGCCGCATTCTGCGCGATGAGTTCAGGCGGCACGATGCCCGCTCGTACAATCTCCTGGCGATGGTAGACGTCGTCGAGAAACATGTTGATCGCCGTTACGCGCTGCTCGATACCTGCCGCCAGTCTCGTCCACTCCGCGGATGAAATGACACGCGGGATGATGTCGAACGGAATCAGGCGCTCCGTCGCCTGCTCGTCCCCGTACACGGCGAACGTGATTCCGGTTCTACGAAAGACCGCCTCGGCGTCGGACGTCTTTTGCGCCAGATATGCGGGATTCTGCGCGCCCAGCCATCCCATGAGCTGCGTATAAGGCGGCCGTACATCGGTTCCAGACACAACCATTTCATCAAAGGGATTCAAATTGCCTACTCCTCATCCGGAGGGGACGATTAGTCCATTGGTGTCATTCAACAGGGGATTTTTAGCGCCAGGCGTTGCAGGACTGCCAGAAGTCAGAAGCCCGTTCTTCCCAGAAGCATTTCCGCCCGCTCGATATCGCCGTCAAACGGATGGCCGCTCCCTATGCGATCTTCGAGGGTAAATGCCAGCCTGTAGATCGGACCGAAGTTCTCCTTGCTTTCCAGATCGGTGTACAGCCGAACAAGGCGCTCCGCGAGCTTCTTGAGATATTCAATTTCCGTAGTTATTTTCAAATCATCGCTCGATTATTTTTAATTAAAAAGAAATTCAATTTTTTCGACCAAACAACCGGGATCTCACAACCAATAAATCTAGAATTAGCACCAGAGTCTCTTCCGACCGCGTGGTTACGCTCCGCAACGGCCCAAATTCTCAAGCAATTTCTGTTTTAATTAACCGAATATGCATAGAAATTTAACCGATACAAAAGAAATAGATTGTGAAGCATTGTCAACCATTCCGCATACCATTTCATCAGTCTCCCTATCCATTCCGGGAGCCCGTCAATAAACGGTAACAATTCATCCAGCCAGCCTTGAAGTACTGCTCGACGTTTGTCTGCACCACTCACGCTCCATTCAATACGCATTGTCAAATTGTTAAAAAAATGCCTGCAGCATTAAATCATCCGCTTATTCCCTCAATTTGACTTTTGTTCACAAATTTAACGGCATCCAGTAATTGAAAAAATTTTTTAACTTTGTATGCTCAATCACAGACAGCAACAAGTTTGCGGAGTGAACGTCCAACAAAGTCATCGATATATAGTTAGTTTTCCATATCAATACGGGATGGCTGGCTTCGAGTTGGCACGCCAGCTACGTCGGAGGTGTCATGAGCGCTTTCAACGTTGTGCGGACCAGCCGTACCACGGCTTTCGTCTACCTTTTCAGTCTCCTCGGTCTGGCTAGCACGCCCGTGCGCGCCGCCTTAGGGGACCCGGCCTCGACACCGAGCGGCGCTACCGTGCGCACACTCTCCGGAACAATGGCACAGGTCATCAGCTACACCGACGCCAACAACACCACAATCGACGAATACGTGGCAACGTCAACCGGAAAGGCATTCGCCTACCGGTGGAATGGCCCTGTACAGCCCGATCTCGACTCCATTCTCGGACGCTATGCCGCCACCTGGCGCGACACAGCTTCCCGCGCCGGCGAAATGCGTAATGCGCGGGTAACGGCGGCTGGCGTCGTCGTCGAAACCGGCGGGCATATGCGCGGTTACGCGGGACGTGCCTGGCTGCCGTCGGCGCTGCCCGCAGGCATGAGTGAAGGAGACCTGCAATGAACGGCCGGCCCGGTGGCGCCACGCGGTTCGTTGCTGCAATGTTTTGCACCATGCTTCTCTCCACAGTTGGCGCATGTGGCGGTGGTGGCGGCAGCGGATCGAATACCGCGGTGACGAATGCCAGTCCAGGTGCCGCGTCCACAGTCGCGCCCGCAAGCTCGGCAACGTCGGCCAGTGCACCGGTGGCCACCAGCACCCCGACCACCGTATCCCAGTCGGCCACACCCAACGTCGTGGCAGTCACCGTCGGCCCTACGCCCACGCTAACGCTCAACATGCTGACCACGAGCGTCACCGTGTGCGCTCCGGGTACGAGCAACTGTGCAACCATCGACAACGTCCAGGTCGACACAGGCTCACAAGGCTTGCGCTTGCTTGCCTCCGCTTTGCCCTCCAGTCTGGTGCTGCCCGCCGTGCCGGCAGGCTCTGGCTCGGCGGCGGCCGGCGAATGCGCCGTTTTCGGCACCGGGTACAGTTGGGGCGCCGTACGCCTTGCGGATGTCAAACTCGCCGGGGAAACCGCAACGTCGCTACCCATCCAGGTCATCGGCGACCCCTCTTTCCCCGCCACACCCAGCAGTTGTGAAAGCAGCGGCATCGCCATGAACAATGCCACCACCTTGCACGCGAACGGCATCCTGGGGGTGGGACTCTTCAACTCGGACTGTGGACTGGGCTGCGCCTCTCAGGCCATCTCGCCGTGGTACTACGCCTGCCCGTCTAGTGGCTGCGCACCCAGTTCCCAACCACTGGCGCAGCAAGTCAGCAATCCCGTTGCCGCCTTTAGTGCGGACAACAACGGCGTCGTGATCGACCTGCCCGCAATCGGAGCGGACGGCGCCTCTTCAGTGAGCGGCACGTTGACATTCGGCATCGGCACGCAAGCGGATAACCAGCTTGGTTCGGCGACGGTCTTGCATGCCAATGCTTCGAACGGCTTCGTGACCACCACCACCTCGGATGGAACGGTCTACCCCGTGAGCTATCTGGATAGCGGTGCGAACGGCCTGTTTTTTTCCAGCAGTGCCTTCACGCTCTGTGGCGACTGGTTCTGTTCGAGCGCAACGCAAAACCTGAATGCGACCATCACCGATATCGACAACACGAACGTTTCCATTAACATGAGCGTGGTCAGTGTACAAACACTGTTGGCCTCCAGTAATTGGGCATTCAACGACCTCGCCGGCTACAACGGCAGCATCTTCGCGTGGGGTTTACCGTTCTTTTACGGGCGACGGGTTTATGCCGCCATCGATAACCAGACAACTCCCGCGGGAAATGGTCCCTTCTTTGCCTTCTGAGGATAGAGTACGCGAAGTTTCCGATGATCCAGCGCGGGGTGCCGTTACTTCAATCTTCCGCGGGGACTAACGCAGCGGCCGCTTCATCAGGTCATCCAGCAAGGCGGCATAAGTCGCGACCACCTGCGGGTTGTCGGGCAAGTGACGTCCGATCAACGTGCGCTGTCGCTCGCGATACCAGCCAGCCTGGCTGTCATGCGTGGTGATAGCCTCAACCAGTCGGCGTGCACCGGCCTCCACATTGCTGCTTTCGTAGTAGTAGCCCAGATCCGGGCAGAGCGAC
>NZ_CAJMZC010000011.1:0-264356 GCF_905220215.1 Paraburkholderia sp. J12 | reverse complement strand
AAAGAACAGGCCGGGTTCGCCGCCGCATCAAGCGCCCACACTTATCGGCTGTAAATTTTTAAAGATCGTCCGCCAAAGCGCCGTTAAAACTCATCAACTACCGGCTTCTTTCTGCGTCGCTGCGTCTGCAGCAGAGAAACGAGATTATGAAGACTACCGGGCGATCCGTCAACAGGTTTTTTTACTTCGTTCAACCTGCCACCTGACTTCCACTGCCCCGCAGACTCAAGCCCCACAAGGTTTCCCGGGGGCTTCCCGTCTCCCCGCGCTCTCAAGGAAAGCGCGAAAGACCGGCATTCTAGAGACCCGTTCCCATTCCTGCAAGCGGTTTTTTTGACAAAGGCAGGTCAGGCGCCGAACGGACACCCCCGAACACTCTATCGATCGTCCAGGCCATCTGGGCGAGGCTCATCTCCCGCCACCCATTCCCCTCCACCGGCCCGGCGCACGCCATCTGGCCATATATGCCAGTCGTGATGCTGCGGTGCAAACCGATGGCGCGCACGGAACCGACTAGAATATGGGGTTCTCCGCATTCCAACTCACAGATTTATGCGCTCGCGAATCGCCAAACGCCTCCCACCCGACGCCGACAAGCTCGTCGGCCTGTCGCTCGCCCTGTTCGCCTCGGGCAGCCGCACCGAAGACCGCTTCTGGGAGGCCAAGCTCGACACCCTGCTAGCGAAGGTCGTGCGCAACGGCAACCAGACCACGCTCGACGCCGCGCTCGACCACCTGCAGCAAAACCACCCGGATGCCTACGGCGCCCTGGCGGACATGGCGGAGACCCACAGCGAGTCGTTCATCGTCGAACACGAAGGCACGCAATACGAAGCGCTGCTCGTCGCTGCCCCCGTGCTCGCCTGGACCCGCTATGTCATTCCGTCGGGCCCGCTGAAGGCCGACAATGCCGACGCCCTGCGCACACACCTCCAGGCGCACGTCCTGGCAAACGGTACGCACGTCGCGATGGCCCCCTATCTCTATAGCATCGACCAGTTGCCGCGCCATCACGTCGAGACCTGGCGCCTTGCCCAGCAGCTCTCGAACGCAGCACTGAGCGGCAGCGCAGCCAAGATCAGCGCCGGCGAACTGCCCGAAACTTCGCCCATTCTGGCCGACCCGCGTTTCCTGCTTGCCGTCGTGGCCGCTCCGGTCGGTGCGCCGCTCTTCCGCTGGCAGGAAGAGGAGCACGGTTCGCGCATCGAGCGCGGCCAGTGCCTCGAGCAGTGGGCAACCCAGGGGGGCGCCAATCTGGCCGTCGTGATGCCGGGCTGCGAATTCGAATGCCTGCTGCCCGACGCGTACTACTCGGCTTGCCGGGACGCCGACGAGCGCGTGCGCCCGCACACCATCCGCACCGCCGTTCGCTATCTGCTCGACACCATCGGTACCGGCGCGCAGGAACTGCGCGCCGTCGTGGCCGGCTTCGGCGAGCGCCGCATCGACGAATATCGCATCGGCTTCACGCGCCGCGGCAGCAACGACGTCCTCTATGGCGTCGTCTGGCCGCTGTACGGCCGCGAAAACGGCGATGCCGACATCGACGAAGAACCGACCGAGGAGAGCGTCAACAACGGCCCGCTCGAAGAAATCGTGGCGCTCCTGAAGGAATCGGGCATCACCGACATTCGCCGTCACGCCGGCCGTTTCGAGCCGGAATATTGCGATGACTGCGGCGTGCCGCTTTATGCGGACCCGCTGGGCGAGATCGTTCACGCCGAAATGCCGGAAGATGCCGAGCCGGCACAGCCCCACTTCCACTAGGCAACCCGCCACATTCCGACCCAGTCCCGCCCGCGAGCGGGACTTTTTTTACCCTCCGTCCTAGGCCTTCTGGACAGGCCGCCACGACACAAGCTTTTTGTCATGATGGTGACGTTGGTCCGATTCGGCGGGCGCGTGCAACGCATGCGCCACGCATCCTTTTCGAGAGACCATCAAAACCAGCACAGGAGGGCATGCACATGCGGTTTGCAGTATTCAATCCGGATGCCGAACGGCGCGAAGGGCTCAAGGCGCTGCTCAGACAAATCGACCGCCGCGCTCGCTTCAACGACGCCGCCGACTGGCGCAGCGCCGAACGTGCCATGCAGCGCTTCACGCCCGAGCTGTTCGTGGTTGACTGGCATGCCGGCATCCGCAGGGGCGAACTCCTCGCCTTCGCCCATCGCTACCGCACCGTGCCCATCGCCGTCATCGTCGATGCCGAAGCCTCGCCCAACGCGGTCCGGGATCTGCTCGACGAAGGTGCGCGCGGCATCATCCGTCGCACCACCGACTCGATCCTGATCGTGAAACTGCTCGAGCTGATCCTGCTCGGCGGCAATCATCTGCCGACCGATGTCCTGACCGATCCCTGGCCATCCCCGCAACCGCCGGCCCGGCCGGCCCCGAACGACGCCACGCCGCGTCCGCGCCGCCCGGTGGTTCGTCTATCGCCCCGCCAGGAGCAGATCCTGCGCTGCGTTCACATGGGCAACACGAACAAGATGATCGCCCGTGCACTGGGCATCAGCGAAGGCACCGTCAAGATTCACCTGACCAGCATCTTCCAGCAGCTCGGGGCGCCCAACCGGGCGGCCGCCGTCGCAATCTATAACGGTTTGCTCTCCAACCAGCTCGAAGTGCTGCGTACCCGCTTCGAACTCGCACCGAAACCTGTCCATGGAGCACATGGCCCGGTACCGCTGCGACAGCGTGAAAACACCCCGTTCCACTATCCGTTGCGGACAGGCGACACGCAGGCGCCGCTGGCGATGGCGGCCGAACCCGACTATCCGTGGGGCGAAAGCGCGCCTACGCAGTGCAGCGCCCCTGAGGCAACGGCTGACGCCACGCTGGACGACCCGCAAGCGTCAGCTCACGCACACGTTTTGTCATCCAACGAGTAATATGAAGCCATGGGGTTCCTATATACGCCGCTTCCGTTGTGGGCCGTCGTCGGTGGGTGGATTGCCGCCCTGGGCCTGCTCGCGCTCGCGATATGGCGCAACCCGTTCAAGCGCCTCCAGGACGCAACGCTCCAGCACGTTTGGCTCGCGATCATCGTGGCCATCTCCGTGCTGTGGGCGAGCAACGCGTGGCTCGAAGACGGCACCGTGCTCCATCTGCTCGGCGCAACCCTGGTGGTGACGCTCTTCGACTGGGATCTCGCACTCGTGGCCATGGCTGCGGTCGTCGCGCTTGCGGCACTCGTGTTCGATTCGCCATGGGACGGCGTCGCGCTCACCTTCCTCGTATTCGGCGCCTTCCCGGTTGGGGTCTCCGCACTGCTCCAGCGCGCCTGCATTGCCTGGCTGCCGCGCAACCTCTTCATGTTCATCGTCGGACTAGGGTTTGTTTCGCCTGCCATCGCCGTGGCCGCCGCTGCGTATCTCGCACTCGGGATCCATGTCGCTCTCACGGGCGGATCGACGATCGCGGTGCCCGCCGGCTATGCATTCAGCGTGTTCCTGCTCGCTTCGGGCGAGGCCTGGTTCACGGGCATGGCCACCGCGTTGATCGCCGTCTATCGGCCGGCCTGGGTCACGACCTACGACGTCCGCCGCTACCGGCTGGGTGGCCCGCGTACCTGAGCATTACCTCCACGAGGCGCCACCGCCTCTGCGCTACACTGTTTTCATCGTGCTGCTTTCACCGAGTCGCAAGGTCGCGAAATCGTGCCGCGACCTTGCGTCGCAGTCCTCACGCTCATGAGCACCCAGCATAGGGTTTGCCACAACGGAGACACAAAATAATTGTTTCAGGATTGAACTCGTCCCTGCGTCGCGGGCTCTTACTGAGCCAGACGCTCTACCCCGCTTCGACACCAACCCGATGGACCGCAATTCTGCTTCACACCGGTTGCTGACGATGGCCGGCCGACTGGCGGCATGCGCCACGAGCCTCGTGCTCGTCATGGCACTGCCTGCCCGGGCCGACCAGGTCGATCAGCACAACGATCTTGTCAGCACCTTCGTCACCCAGATGCACGCCGACCCGCTGGTCGCCGACTGCGCCGCGCACGGCAACTTCGTCGCCAGCACGTCGACCGCGCTCGATCACGTGGAATTTCCCCCCTCGTCATTCGACAGTGCGCATGCCACCGTCACCCCCTGGAACGATTCGTTCGACGAAGGCAAGCAGCGCGTCAAGGTCGATACGATCGTGACGGTCGATGGCATCGGCATCGCGCAGAACAGCAACTCGGGGCCCTACGACCTGAAGTTCCGCTGCGGCTACGTGGGCAGCCAGATGCTCGCGTTCAGCTGGAACGATCCCGTGCCGCCCGCACACGCACGTAGCGAACGCACCGGTTCGTCGCGCAGCAACGTGCACGGCAAATCGTCGACCAAAAAATCGACCGGCAATTCCACGAAGAAAGGAACCTCGGGCAAGTCGAGCCACAAATCGCCGGCATCGGGCAGCACGACCAAGAAGGCCACCACGAAGAAAACGGCGTCCAAGAAGAAGACTTCGTCCCAGTAAGCGCTCGCTCGCGCGAGGCCAGCAAACAAAAAAGGGGAAGCGGCCCACACCGCTTCCCCTTTTCTCATGCCTTCACCGTCTTACGCGAAGGTCTCCACGTGATGCAGGATGGCCTGCAGCATCGCGGCGCCCAGCGACGCACTGCGTTCGCCGTTCCAGCCCACACGTTCGTCCGGCAGGTTCGCGTTGTCCTTGAACGGCATCTCGAGCGTGAGCGAGAGGCAGCCGTAGCGATGGCCGATGTATTTCGAGGCGAGCTTGAGCGCATCCTCGCGATAGCGGCTCGCTTCGTAGCCGTGCTCGTCCTGAAAGTCGGGGCTCGCGATCTTGAACGCGTCGATGAAGGCCTTCTGCTCCACGCGCTGCTGCTCGGTAAAGCCCGGCAGCATCTCCGATCCCGCGACGAACACATAGGGCAGCGACTCGTCGCCGTGAATGTCGAAGAACAGATCGACGCCGGTGGCCTCGATCGCTTCGCGCACCACGAGCACTTCGGGACTGCGCTGCGCGTCCGGCTCCATCCACTCGCGGTTCAGGTTCGCGCCCACCGCGTTGGTGCGCAGGTTGCCGTGCACGCTGCCGTCGGGGTTCATGTTCGGCACGATGTGGAACACCGCTCGATCGTAGAGCTTGCGCGCAACCGGATCGCCGGCCCAGTCGCCCCAGCCCGCCAGCCGCTTCACGAGCCCCTCGACGAACCACTCGGCCATCGTCTCGCCCGGATGCTGGCGCGCGATGATCCACACCGTCTTCTTCGGCTTGCCTTCCGGCGTCGTGTCGCCGGCCGTGCCCAGCGTGAGCAGCGACATCGGCCGCCCTTCGACGGTCTGCCCGAGTTCGGTCAGCGTCGCATGCGGCAGTTGCTGCAGCGCGCCGAGAAACTCCGAATGACGCTCTTCGCTGTACGGCTCGAAATAGGCGTAGTAGATCCGGTCGAAGTCGGGAGTGTGGTCGATCGTGAACTTCTGGCCGTCGTACGAGGTCGGCACGCGGAACCAGTTCACGCGGTCGTAGCTCGCCACGGCGTGGTAGTTGCGCCAGCCTTCGGGAAACGCACAGGCCGCCGCATTCTCGAAAGTCATCACGCAGCGCTCGCCGCGCGCGCCGGAGAGCCGGAAGTAAAACCATTGCGCGAACTCGGACCGGTTATCGGCACGCACGCGCAGGCGGATGTCGTCGGCGCGCTCGCACGAAAGGACTTCGATCGCGCCCGCGTCGAACTGGCTGGTAATGGATAGCGTCATGACGGTTCCCTTCGCTTATTCGGCAATGCGCCGGCGGAATACATAAGTCGAATCGTTCGATGCCTGCGCATCGAACGCGTAGCCTTCGGCGTCGAAGCCCTTGAGCGCCTCGGGCGCGGCAATGCGATGCGCCACCGCATAACGCGCCATCAAGCCGCGGGCGCGCTTCGCGTGGAAGCTGATGATCTTGTAGCGGCCGCCCTTCCAGTCTTCGAAGACCGGCGTGATGACCGGCGCCGCGAGCTTCTTCGGCTTGACCGCCTTGAAGTACTCGTTCGACGCGCAGTTCACGAGCACCTGCGCACCTTTCGTGTGCTTCGCGTTGTGTTCGAGCTGCGCGTTGAGCGCATGCGTGATGCGCTCGCCCCAGAACGCATAGAGGTCCTTGCCGCGCGCGTTCTCGAAGCGCGTGCCCATTTCGAGACGATACGGCTGCAAGAGGTCGAGCGGACGCAGCACGCCGTAAAGGCCCGAAAGCACGCGAACGTGCTGCTGGGCGTAGTCGAGATCGGCGGATGCGAGCGACTTCGCGTCGAAGCCCTCGTACACGTCGCCGTTGAACGCGAGCACGGCCTGCTTCGCGTTGGCCTTGCTGAACTGCTTCGACCAGTCGGCGTAACGCTGGAAATTCAGATGCGCGAGCGGATCGGAAATGCTCATGAGCGTGCCGATCTGCTGCGGCGACAGACGGCGCAGGCCGTCGATCAGCTCGGCCGCGTCGTCGATGAAATCGGGGAACGTGTGGGTTTCGACGTGCGCCGGCGTGTCGTAGTCGAGCGATTTGGCCGGCGACAGAACGATTATCATAGAGGCTTGCAGGCACGAAAGTGCCGATGTTCAAAGGCGAAAGCCCGATTGTAGCGAATGTCACGAATGACCGGTTTTCCGCCCCCGCCCATGCCTTCTTCTTGCGGCTCCCTCGCGGCGCTCCCCGTGGTCCTCGATTCGAACGTGTGGCTCGACATCATCGTGTTCGACGATCCGCACACGCGGCCGATACGCGCGGGGCTCGAAAGCGGCGCGCTGCGGGCGTTGATCGACGCCCGCTGCCTCGCGGAATTCACCTACGTGCTGGACTATCCGCAGTTCGCCGGGCGCGGCGTCGAAAAGACCGACGCGATCGCGGCGATCGCGCGGCTCGCCTGCGAGATCGTCCCGCCCGCGCTGCCCGAAGACGCGCGCCCCCTGCCGCAATGCAAGGACCGCGACGACCAGAAGTTCCTCGAACTCGCGCGCGCCGGCGGGGCCGCCTGGCTCGTTTCGAAGGACCGCGCCGTGCTCAAGCTCGCGCGGCGCATGGCGCGCGATTTCGGTTTTCGCGTGGCGACGCCCGGTGTCTTCGTGGCCGAAACCGGGCTTGCGGCAACGCCCGACCCTGTCGCCGGCGCCCCGGCCTGAAGGCGGCGCCCGCAACGAGGCGCGTGAAGCCGCGCCGATTTGCCCGCATTTGCCTAAAATCAGGTTTTCCGACTCAACCCGACTCCCCTCTCGCGCCATGAACGCACCGCATCCGTCGCACGAATCGCCGGCCACGCCGCTCACGCCCTCATTTCCGTCGCGTCTGCCGGACGTCGGCACGACGATCTTCACCGTGATGAGCGCGCTCGCGACCGAAAAAGGCGCGGTGAACCTCGGTCAGGGCTTTCCCGATTTTGGCTGCGACCCGCGCATCGTCGATGCGGTCGCGCAGGCCATGCGCGACGGGCACAACCAGTACCCGCCGATGGCAGGCGTGCCCGCGCTGCGCGAGGCGATTGCCGGCAAGATCGAGCGCATCTACGGGCGCCGCTACGACGCCGCGAGCGAGATCACGGTGACGGCGGGCGCCACCCAGGCGCTCCTCACGGCGATCCTGTGCACCGTGCACTCCGGCGACGAAGTGATCGTGATCGAGCCGACCTACGACAGCTACCTGCCCTCGATCGAACTCGCCGGCGGCAAGCCGGTGTTCGTCACGCTCGAAGCGCCCGACTACGCGATCCCGTTCGACCGCCTCGCGGCCGCCATCACGCCGAAAACACGCCTCATCCTCATCAACACGCCGCACAACCCGACCGGCACGGTCTGGCGCGCCGAGGACATGCGCAAGCTCGAAGAGATCGTGCGCGGCACGAACGTGCTGATCCTCTCGGACGAAGTCTACGAGCACATGGTGTACGACGGCGCGCCGCACGAAAGCGTTGCGCGCTATCCGGAACTGGCGGCACGCAGCTTCATCGTGTCGAGCTTCGGCAAGACCTATCACGTGACGGGCTGGAAAGTGGGTTACGTGGCCGCGCCCGCACCGCTCACCGCGGAATTCCGCAAGGTCCACCAGTTCAACGTCTTCACCGTGAACACGCCGATGCAGGTGGGCCTCGCCCAGTATCTGCGGGACCCGTCGCCCTATCTCGAACTGCCGGCCTTCTACCAGAAGAAGCGCGACTTCTTCCGCGCTGGACTCGCGAACACGCGCTTCAAGCTGCTTCCGTGCGACGGCACCTACTTCCAGTGCGTCGATTATTCGGCGATCAGCGATCTGCCCGAAGCCGAGTTCTCGAAGTGGCTCACGAGCGAAATCGGCGTGGCGGCCATCCCGGTTTCGGCCTTCTATCACGAGTCGCACGAATCGGGCGTCGTGCGTTTTTGCTTCGCGAAGCAGGAAAGCACGCTCGCGACCGCGCTCGAACGTCTCGCGCGCCTCTAAGCCCTTCCCCGCGCGATGAATCCGCGAACGGCCGAGCGTTCCCGATCATCGCGCGAGGCCGCGCGGGCCGGCCCGAGCCTACGAATTCGCCTCGATCCAGGCCTTGCGGTCGGCGATCACGCGCTGCGCGGCCGGGCGCTCGCCCACGCGCTTCATGTACGACTTCCAGTCGATGCCGGCTGCGGCCACGTAGTCCTCGTCGTAGATCCGCTGCGTCGTCATCGCGACAAGCGGCAGGCTCACGAAGACCGCCGCGTCCGCCACGCCAAAGCGCTCGCCCGCCACATAGGGCGCGAATTTCGCGAGCCGGCTGAAGCTCGCGATATAGCGGCGCAGGCGCTCTTGCGCCGTCGCCTTGATCTCGTCGCTCACCTTGCCACCAAAGAACGCCGCGCTATAAAGCTCGCGCGCCTCGAGTTCGAGATGCGTTTCGACGAACGCAATCAGTTCGCGCTCCTTCGCAGCCTGCCACGGATCCGCCGGGAAAATCCCGCGCTCGGGAAAGCGGGCGTTCAGATACTCGACGATCACCGCCGATTCGCACAAAAAGCCATGTTCGGTCTCGAGGAACGGCACCTTGCCGGCAGGCGAATGCGCGAGCAGCGCCGCGTCGAGCGGCAGCCTGTCGACCACTTCTTCGAAAGCGATGCCGTACTCGAGCAGCACGAACTTGACCTTGTTGTAGTAGTTCGAGAGCGCGAAACCGTGCAGCTTGATCATCCTCGTTCCTCCTTGGGAAAGCGGCCGCCTGTGCGCCACAGGGCCGGCGACCGCCAATCTGTTTTCTTGAAAATGTACGACCGTGCTATTCTAGGCCCATCATGGAGTGAAGTTTCCAATGACTTCCCATCATTTCAACATTGAGACACCCGGCGCCGCCGACACCTTCTCCAAACTCGCCGCAAAAGGCAAGTGCGGCGAAGCGGCGCCCCGCGCCATCGCCACGCACCCTGTTCCGCCGGGCCGGCTCGTCAGCGCGGTCGGCCCATCCCGCAGCGCCTGCATCCCTTTTCCGCACGAGGTCCGCTCATGAGCGCCGAACTCCGCAGCACCCGGCCGCAAGGCCATGAATCGACGCTCGTCCTGACGCTGTCGAACCCCGGCGCGCGCAACGCGCTGCATCCCGACATGTACGCCGCCGCCATCGAGGCCTTCGATGCCGCCGAACGCGACAGTTCGCTGCGCGCCATCGTCCTGACCGGTGCCGACAACTTTTTCTGCGCAGGCGGCAACCTGAACCGCCTGCTCGAAAACCGCGCCAAGGATCCGTCGGTACAGGCCGCCAGTATCGACATGCTGGCGAGCTGGATCACGGCGATGCGTCAGTGCAGCAAGCCCGTGATCGCCGCGGTGGAAGGCGCCGCCGCAGGCGCGGGTTTTTCGCTTGCACTCGCCGCCGACCTCCTCGTCGCCGCCGAAGACGCGAAATTCGTGATGTCGTACGCGCGCGTGGGCCTCACGCCCGACGGCGGCGGCTCGTGGTTCCTCGCGCGCGCCCTGCCCCGCCAGCTCGCCACCGAAGTGATGCTCGAAGGCAAGCCCATTGGCGCGGCGCGCCTCGCGGATCTCGGCGTCGTGAACCGCCTCGCGAAACCGCATACGGCGCTCGACGTCGCGCTCGCCTGGGCCGACGACCTCGCCCAGGTCTCGCCCAATTCGATGACGCGCATCAAGGGACTCGTCAACGTGGCGGAAACGCAGCCGCTCGCCGAGCACCTCGTCGCCGAGCGCGAAAGCTTCGTCGCCTCGCTGCATCATCGCGACGGGCTGGAAGGCATGACGGCCTTCCTCGAAAAACGCGCGCCGGTGTACAAATAATCGTCGAGGAATCAACCCGCGAGCCCACCGATGAGCGACTTCCAGATGCCCACGCGCCGCCGCATCTACCTGATGCGCCACGGCGACGTCACCTACTTCGACGACTCGGGGCGCGCTATCGACCCGGACACGGTGCCGCTCAACGAAAACGGCCGCGCACAAGCCACGGCGGCGGGGCGTGCGTTCGCTTCGCAAGCGGTACACTTCGACCGCGTGATCGTGAGCGGCCTGCGGCGCACGGTCGAGACGGCACAGCTCGTGCTCGCCGAAACGGGCCAGTCGATCGATCTCGAGGTCCAGCCGGCCTGGCAAGAGATTCGCGGCGGACGGCTCGCCTCGATCCCGCCCGATGAAATCGAGAACGCGTTCCTGCGCGTCTTCGACGGCATCGTCCCCGAAGACATGCGCTTTCTCGGCGGCGAGACGGTAGGCGAGCTGCTCGATCGCGTGCTGCCCGAAATCGCGAAGCTGCGCGCCGATCCGTCGTGGGACACGGCGCTCCTCGTGCTGCACGGCGGCGTGAACCGCGCGATTCTCTCGCACGCGATCACGGCAGGCGGGCGCACGTTCTTCGGGCATCTGGCACAGGCCACCGGCTGCATCAACGCGCTCGACGTGGGCACGGCGAGCGCGGACTGGGTCGTGCGCCTGCTCAATTTTTCGCCGCCGTCGCCACTGCACCACGACGTGCGCAACACCACGATGGAAATGCTTTACGCGCAATTCCTGCGCTATCGGCCGCACGGTTAGCGCGCAAGGCAGAACGGCATCCGGACCCAGGCCCGTACTCCGGATCGACACAAGAAGGGAGACAGACATGGCGCCAGCCACGACGGATGGAGACACCCCGAAACAAACCGACTACTCGGCGTTCGAGGGCACGCGCCCGGTCGCCGAGCGGCAACGCTTCGACACCGATGCGCTTGCCGCCTGGCTCGCGGCACACGTGGAAGGTTTCGCCGGGCCGCTGGCCGTGGAGCAGTTCGCCGGCGGCCAGTCCAATCCCACCTTCAAGCTCGTCACGCCGAAGCGCACCTATGTGATGCGCGCGAAGCCCGGACCGAAGGCAAAGCTGCTGCCGTCCGCACATGCCGTCGAGCGCGAGTATCGGGTGATGGACGCGCTAGGCGGCACCGACGTACCCGTCGCGAAAATGCTCGCGCTGTGCGAAGACGAAACCGTGATCGGCCGTGCGTTCTACGTGATGGAGTTCGTGGAGGGCCGCGTGATGTGGGATCAGTCGCTGCCCGGCATGACGCGCGAAGAGCGCGCCGCGATCTACGACGAAATGAACCGCGTGATGGCGGCGCTCCACAACGTGAACCCGGAAGCCGCGGGACTGGGCGATTACGGCAAGCCCGGCAATTATTTCGCACGCCAGATCGATCGCTGGAGCCGCCAGTACCAGGCGTCGGAAACCGAACCGATCGAAGCGATGCATCGCCTCGTCGAATGGCTGCCGCAGCACATGCCCGGCGATACCGGCTCGCGCGTCTCGGTCGTGCACGGCGATTATCGACTCGACAACCTGATTTTCCACCCCACCGAGCCGCGCGTGCTGGCCGTGCTCGACTGGGAGCTGTCGACGCTCGGCGACCCGCTCGCCGACTTTTCGTACCACTGCATGGCCTGGCACGTCGATCCGGGGCAATTCCGCGGCATCGGCGGGCTCGACTGGGCCGCGCTCGGCATTCCCGACGAAGCGGACTACGTGCGCCGCTACTGCGAGCGCACCGGCCTCGAAATTCGCGGCGACTGGAACTTCTATCTGGCGTACAACATGTTCCGCATCGCGGCGATCCTGCAGGGCATCATGAAGCGCGTGGTGGACGGCACGGCGGCGAGCGCCCAGGCCGTGGATGCCGGCAGCCGCGCGCGTCCCATGGCCGAGCTCGCGTGGCGCTACGCGCAGCAGGTTCGCTAGCGCGCGCCGACACGACACCGGCACGACCGATATCTTCAAGGCGAGGTCATAGATGAATTTCGATTACACCCCGAAAGTCCAGGCACTGCGCGAGAAGCTGCTCGCATTCTTCGACGAACAG
This sequence comes from Paraburkholderia sp. J12, assembly GCF_905220215.1. Taxonomy (NCBI): domain Bacteria; kingdom Pseudomonadati; phylum Pseudomonadota; class Betaproteobacteria; order Burkholderiales; family Burkholderiaceae; genus Paraburkholderia; species Paraburkholderia sp. J12. The sequence continues at coordinate 252,093 of NZ_CAJMZC010000011.1, read as the reverse complement.
ATCTACCCGAACGAGTCCGTCTATCACGAGGAGGTCGAGCGCAACCGCGCGAACGGCAACCCGTGGGTGCCGACCGAAATCGTCGAGAAGCTGAAGGTGAAGGCGCGCGAAGCCGGCCTGTGGAACCTGTTCCTGCCCGACTCGACGCGCGGCGCCGGCCTCACGAATCTCGAGTACGCGCCGCTGTGCGAGATCATGGGCCGCGTGGTCTGGGCGCCGGAGGTCTTCAACTGCAGCGCGCCCGATACGGGCAACATGGAAACCATCGAGCGCTACGGCAGCGAGGCGCACAAGCGCGAGTGGCTCCAGCCGCTGCTGGAAGGCCAGATTCGCTCGGCATTCCTGATGACCGAGCCGGACGTAGCCTCCTCGGATGCGACCAACATCCAGACGCGCATCGAGCGTGACGGCGACGAGTACGTGATCAACGGCACGAAATGGTGGTCCTCGGGTGCGGGCGACCCGCGCTGCGCGGTCTATATCGTGATGGGCAAGACCGACCCCGAAGGACCGCGCCACGCCCAGCAGTCGATGATCCTCGTGCCGGCCGACGCCGCCGGCATCACCGTGCGCCGTCCGCTCACGGTGTTCGGCTATGACGACGCGCCGCACGGCCACATGGAAATCGCGCTCGAAAACGTGCGCGTGCCGGCTTCGAACATCTTGCTCGGCGAAGGCCGCGGCTTCGAGATTGCCCAAGGGCGCCTCGGGCCGGGGCGTATCCACCACTGCATGCGCCTGATCGGCCTCGCCGAGCGCGCGATCGAACTCATGGCAAAACGCGCACTCTCGCGCGTCGCGTTCGGCAAGCCGGTGGCGATGCAGACGGTCACGCAGGAGCGTATCGCAGAAGCGCGCTGCATGATCGACCAGGCGCGCCTGCTCACGCTCAAGACGGCCTACATGATGGACACGGTGGGCAACAAGGGCGCGCGCGGCGAGATCGCGATGATCAAGGTGGTGGCGCCGAACATGGCCTGCCAGGTGATCGACTGGGCGATGCAGGTGCACGGCGCGGCCGGCGTGAGCGGCGATTTCCCGCTCGCCTATGCGTATGCCTCGGCGCGCACGCTGCGCTTCGCGGACGGCCCGGACGAGGTTCACCGCAACGCCATCGCCAAGCTGGAGCTGGCAAAACACATGGATGCCGACGCGGCCTCGCGCGTCGAGATGCCGGTGACGCGGTCCTGACCGGGCGCCCTTATCGTCCTTACCGCCCTCATCGTCCCTACCGCCTGCCATCGGCGCAGCGGACGGGCGCGGGCTTCATCCCGCGCCCGTCCGTCTAGCGCTCCAGGGCGAAATGCTGCTCCACACGGGCCAGCGTGCGCCGCCGGATCCACCCGCTCGCGAGACGAATCGCCAGCCAATAGGGCGTCATCGCCACGCGCGTGCGCCACGTCGGGCAATAGACGAACGTTTCCGTGCGCAGGCTGTAGCGATCGGCGCTGCAGGGCTGCGCCTCGAATCGCAGCACGAGCTTCGCGACATCCGGGCGATTCACGCTCATGAAGGCCTCGGCGTCGGCAATCGTCACGAGGCCGAAATCGAACTGCCAGAACCGCCCCACGAGACCTAGCGAGACCGCGTTCCGGTCCTTGTTCAACAGCGTGAAAGTGTCGATCCCGAAAGGCGGCTGCGCCGCCGATGCCGCTCGCGCGACGCCGAGCTTGCGAAACACGCCGGCCGGCCATTCGCGTATGCGCAACAGGCGATCGACGACAGGATCGGTGCGCATGTCGATCTGGGTGACGGCATCGACGATGCGCTCGGGCGGCGCCGCGATTGCGCCTGACGTGTGGCATTCGTAGAAGCTGTACGAGGGCAAGAAGGGCGTGCTCGGCGTGGCAGGCATAGGCTGGAATGGCAGGCAGGCTGCCCTGGTCGTGTGTATTCGATTTGTTGTGCGGGTGGTCGGGATACATCATGCCAGCCCGGTCCCGATCGTGCGCGCAGCGTGCCGCGGCAACCTGGCCCGGTCGCGCCCGGTCTCGCCTGGTCGCATCCGGTCGCCCCCGATAGCCCTGATGCCGACGCGGACTCCGGTTCGCCTTCGGCAACCCGTCTCGAACTATGCTAATTTCCGCGAGATCCGGCGAGGCGCCACGGGCCGCCCGCCGCCCTCTTCTACCGTGCCTTGGAGCCACGATGATCGACGTCTATAGCTGGGCCACGCCGAACGGCCACAAAGTCCACATCATGCTGGAAGAGACCGGCCTCGCGTACCGGGTGCATCCTGTCGATATCGGTGCGGGCGACCAGTTCAAGCCCGACTTTCTCGCCATCAGCCCCAACAACAAGATCCCGGCCATCGTCGATCCGGAAGGCCCGGCTCGCGAAGACGGCAAGCCGTTCTCGCTCTTCGAGTCGGGCGCGATCCTCGTCTACCTCGCCGCGAAAACCGGCCAGTTCATGCCCGAGGACCTGGCGGCGCGCTACGACGTGCTGCAATGGGTGATGTTCCAGATGGGCGGGCTCGGCCCGATGCTCGGCCAGGCGCACCACTTCCGCCTCTACGCGCCGGAGAAGATCGAGTACGCCGTGAACCGCTACACGAACGAGGCGAAGCGGCTCTACAACGTGATGGACACGCAGCTCGGCAAGACCGAATACCTCGCGGGCAACGAATACACCATCGCCGATATCGCGGCGTTTCCGTGGACGCGCTCGTGGCAGAACCAGGGCATCGATCTCGACGCGCTGCCGAATGTGAAGCGCTGGCACGAGGCCATTGCGGCGCGCCCGGCGGTCAAGCGCGGCGTGGAAGTGCTGGCGTCGGCACGCAAGCCCATTACGGACGACAAAGCGCGCGAAGTGCTGTTCGGCGCGACGCAGTACGCGAAGCACTGAGCACGGCTTCCGCGCAAAAAAGGGCGTTCGGCCTGAATGGCCGAACGCCCTTTTTCCGGGGTACCGCGCTCAGAAATAGTGCCGCGTAATGAATTCCGCGACGCATGCGGGCCGGTCGCCCCCTTCACGTTCGATGGCCACGTCCCAGGTCACCTGCACGCCGCCGTCGCCGATATCGCCCACTTCCTTCACGGCGAAGCGCGCACGCAGCTTCGCGCCCACGGGCACCGGCGAAGTGAAGCGCACGCGGTTGAGCCCGTAGTTGACGCCCATGCGCTGGCGCATCTGCACTGTCTGCTCGAGCAGCGCGGGAATCAGCGAAAGCGTGAGAAAGCCGTGCGCGATCGGGCCGCCGAACGGCGACTCGCGGCGCGCACGCTCCGCGTCCACATGAATCCACTGATGGTCGCCGGTGGCGTCGGCAAAACCCAGCACCTGCGGCTCACCCACCGCCATCCAGCCGCTCGTGAACGGCGCGCCGCCCGCGAGCGCGCGCAGCGCAGCCACGTCGGCAATCTGCACGACTCCGCTCTCGCTCATGGCTTGCCTCCCGGATGACGCAACCCGAAGAGCGCCTTCGAGCGGATCGTCACGATGGTCTCGCCGTGCTGGTTGATGCCGTCCCAGCGCGTTTCGACGATGCCGCGATCGGGCTTGCTCTCCGAAACGCGCTTGCTGACGACGGTGTTCCTCATCGTGAGCGTGTCGCCGACCCGCGTCGGCTTGAGCCAGCGGATCTCGTCGACGCCGGGCGAGCCCATCGAGGTCGAGTCGCGCAGGAAGTTGCGCACCAGCATGCCCATCATGACCGAACAGGTATGCCAGCCGCTCGCGACGAGGCCGCGGAACATCGATGCCTCGCCGGCCGCCTCGTCCACGTGGAACGGCTGCGGATCGAACTGCTCCGCGAACTGCACGATCTCGTCGCGCGTGAACGTGTGCGAGCCGATTTCATACGTCTTGCCCACTTCCAGGTCTTCGTAGCTCAAACCCATCGTTGCTTTCCTCGCTGCTGCGGCGCCGCCGTGCTCATGCTGCCGCTTCGGCAAAACCCGGCAGCGCGGCGAACCGCTCAAGATGATGATCGACGTCGCCGAGCGTGGTGTCGATGATCGCAAGGCGCTTGAACAGATGCGCCGCGGCGACCTCGTTGGTCACGCCCATGCCGCCGTGCAGTTGCACGGCCTCCTGGCCGACATAACGCGCCGCCTGCCCCACGCGCACCTTGGCCGCGGAAATCGTGCGGCGGCGCTCGTCGGCCGACTCGCTACTGTAGCGCGCGGCGGCCAGATACGTGAGCGAGCGGGCCTGCTCGGCGTGGATCAGCATTTCGGCCATGCGGTGCTGCAACGCCTGGAAGCGCGCGATCGGCACGCCGAACTGCTGGCGCGTCTTCGTGTACTCGACGGTGGCATGGTTGAGCGCGTCCATCGCGCCGATGGCTTCGGCGCACAGCAGGAAGGTCGCGTAGTCGGCGATCTGCTCCCACGCTGCCGCACCCAGCGAAGCGTCGCCCAGACGCCGCGCGTGCGCGCCGTCGAACTTAAGCGTCGCGGCGCGCTGGCCGTCGATCGTGCGATAGTCTTGCACCTCGACACCCCTGGCATCGCGCGCCACGACGAAGAGCGCGACTTCACCGGCGAGGCGTGCCGGCACGATCCAGTAGTCCGCCTGCGCGCCGTGCTGCACGACCGACTTGGCGCCCGTGAGCGCAAATCCGTCGCCGGTTTCCTTCGCGCTGGTGTCGATCGAAAACAGGTCGTAGCGCGCCTGCGGCTCATGGAACGCCACGGCAAGACGCGCTTCGCCCGACGCCACGCGCTCGAGCAACTGCGCATTTTCAGGCTGCGCGGCACCGCCTAGCTTGAGCGCTTCGACGCCCACCGCGGTGGCCCAGTACGGCTCGACCACGAGCGCGCGCCCCAGTTCCTGCATGACGACCAGCATGTCGAGCGGCGTGCCGTCGAAGCCGCCCTGCTCCGCCGGCACCGGCAGCGCCGTAAGGCCGAGTTCGACGAACGCGCCCCAGTGATCGGCAGACACGCCCTCGGGCGTCTTCACGATCGCCTGGCGCGCTTCGAAGCCGTAGCTCTTGTCCAGATAGCGACGCAGCGCGTCGGCGAGTTGCTGTTGCTCTTCGGTGAAATTGAAGTTCATGCGCCGCTCCTCAGATCCCCAGGATCATCTGCGAGATGATGTTCTTCTGGATTTCGTTCGACCCGCCGTAGATCGACGTCTTGCGATAGTTGAAGTAGTAAGCCGCGAGCGGTGCCGCATCGTCGTCGCCGCTCAGCGCGTGGGCGTGCTCGCCTTCGAGGAACGCCGGATCGAACGGCGCGGCGAGCGGGCCCACCGCGTCGACCATCAGCTCGGTCAGCGCCTGCTGGACTTCGGTGCCCTTGATCTTGAGCATCGATGCCTCGGGACCGGGGCCCCGGCCCGCGCCTTCGCTCGCGATCACGCGCTCGACGGTCACTTCGAGCGCCATCAGCTCGATCTCGACCGACGCCACGCGCGCCGCGAAGAGCGGGTCTTCGATGAGCGGCTTGCCGTTCTTCTTCTGCTTGCGGGCAAGCTGCTTGAGGAACGCCAGTTCGCGCTTCGACGCGCCCACGCGCGCAATGCCCGTGCGCTCGTGGCCGAGCAGGTATTTCGCATAGGTCCAACCGCGATTTTCTTCGCCGACCCGATTCTCGACCGGCACCTTCACGTCTTCGAGGAACACCTCGTTGACCTCGTGGTCCTCGTCGAGCGTGATGATCGGACGCACGGTAATGCCGGGCGTCTTCATGTCGATCAGCAGGAAGGAGATGCCCTCCTGCTTCTTGGCGGCCGGGTCGGTGCGCACGAGGCAGAACATCATGTCGGCGTGCTGGCCGAGCGTGGTCCAGGTCTTCTGGCCGTTTACGACGTAGTGATCGCCCGAATCGTCCTGAACCCGAACGGCGCGCGTGCGCAGCGAAGCGAGGTCGGAGCCCGAGCCCGGCTCGGAGTAGCCCTGGCACCACCAGTCGGTGCCGGCGAGGATGCGCGGCAGGTAGTAGCGCTTTTGCGCCTCGTTGCCGTACTTCATGATCACGGGTGCGACCATGGCGACGCCGAACGGCAGCACCGGCGGCGCGCCGATGCGCGCGCACTCTTCGTCCCAGATATGACGCTGGGTCGCGTTCCAGCCCGGGCCGCCGTACTCGACGGGCCACGCGGGCGCCGACCAGCCGCGCTTGCCGAGAAGCGCATGCCAGCTTGCGATGTCGTCGCGGGAAAGACGCTTGTGATTGAGAATTTTCTCGCGCACGGCCTGAGGCAGATTGGCCTCGAGCCACGTGCGGATTTCGGCGCGGAATGCGTCGTCGGCGGGGGAATAATCGAGATCCATGCGCAGTGTCTCCTGGCCGCGGCCAATGCCGCCGCGGCGAAGACCCGCATGGTTACTGGAGCGAGCCCTTCAGCGCAGCCGGAACCGGCAGCGGCATCACTTCGATGCCTTCTTCGACGAGAGCCTGCGCGTCCTCCGCGGAAGCGACTCCACGGATGTTGCGCGACGGCGCTTCCTGATAGTGAATGCGCCGCGCTTCCTCGGCGAAACGGTCGCCCACGTTCTCCGTCTTGTCCAGGACCTCGCGCAGCACCCGCATGGCCGACGCCTGCCAGTGCGCAGCTTCATCCGCGGCGGGCCGGGAGCTCGCCCCGGTGGCGCCGGACAGATTCAGCCGCGGTGCCGATGGCAGGCGGTTCACTTCCTTCGCACCGCACATCGGGCATTCCACCAGCTTGCGCGACAGCTGCGATTCGAAATCGTCGGCAGAAGCGAACCAGCCTTCGAACCGATGGCCGTCTGGGCACTGTAAATCGAGGACCTTCATGGGAATCAGGGCTTAGCGACGAGTGTAGCGTAATTTCGCGATTTTTGAACGACCGTTCGTAAATTTTCTGCCTAGGGTCATCCCGGCAAAGTTGTTTATTGTAGCGCTGCCGTGAGGGTGCCGCTCACGGGCCTTCGGGACGTCGCCAGAAACCAAAACGGCGGCCCGGTGGACCGCCGTCTTCGGCTGCGTTTCTTCGGCTGCAAGCAGCGGGGGCGCCCAGAGCCCCGTGCTTTCAGCCCTGCTCGATCGTGCCGAGCGGCCAGTTGCCCGAAAGCGCCTTCTCCAGCCAGAACGTGCCGATGATCGTCTTCACGTCGGTGATCCGGCCGTTGCGCACCCATTCGAGCAGTTCGGGCAGCGTCGCCGTGAAGGTTTCGAGGAACTCGCCCTCGTCGAGCTTCGACTCGCCGGCAGTGAGGCCGCGCGCGAGATAGATGTCGATGAATTCCGTGGAGTACGAGATGACCGGGTGAATGCGGGTCAGATAGACATACTCGCGCGCCGTGTAGCCGGTTTCTTCGCGCAGCTCCCGCTTCGCACAGGCCAGCGCCCCTTCCTGCGGGTCCAGCTTGCCCGCCGGAAACTCGGTCATCACGCGCGCGAGCGGATAACGGTACTGGCGCTCCATCAGCACGCGCCCATCGTCGAAGAGCGGAATCACCATCACCGCGCCCGGATGCACCACGAACTCGCGCGTGGCGTGCTTGCCATCCGGCAGCGCGACCGTGTCGCGCTTGAGGGTCAGGAAGTTGCCCGAATAGAGCGTCGTGCTTTCCACGCACGTCTCGACGAGCGCCGGGTCGTGTTTCTGCTGTTCAGCCATGTCGAACCTCTGGGATACCGCAGGGATGCGGCGATGCAAGGAGAGTGCCCGTTTGCCAGGGCGAGCGCGTGACGCTCGCCTTGCAAGCGGGCAGTATCGTAGATTACGCCGCGCGGCGCTTGACGAGGTATTGCCAGGCGAAGCCGGGAAACGCGAACACCACGAAGAGACTGAACGTGATGGCGTAGAACTGCCAGCCCTGGTCGAACCGGTTGCCGGCGCGCGCTTCGAGCATGAAGCCGAATGCGCCGACCACGAAATACAGCACGATCAGTTCGGCGATGCGCAGCCACGCGCTCTTCTTCTGCGCGCGCAGCGGCACGACGCCGAACAGCCGTTGATTGACGAACGGCAGGTTGGCGCCGACAAGCGCCAACAGCACGATGAACCAGCCCGCTGAAGACATTTACAGCGGCAGCGTATGTGCAACAGCCTGCAGGCAGACCGACATGAGCGGACCCGGAATGATGCCGAGCACCAGCACGGCCGCGCCGTTTACCGTCAGCAGCGCGCGATTGAAGGCGTGGCCGCCGATCGGTGCGGTGTCGTTCGGTGCGTCGAAGTACATCAGCTTGACGATGCGCAGGTAGTAGAACGCACCGAAGAGCGAGGTGATCACGGCGAGGATCGCAAGCCAGGTGAGGCCGGCGTCCATCGTCGCTTCGAGCACGGCGAGCTTCGCGTAGAACCCGACCGTCGGCGGAATGCCGGCGAGCGAGAACATCATGAGCATCATGACGAACGCGAACACCGGGCTGCGCTGATTCAGGCCCTTGAAGTCGTCCAGCGTTTCCGCTTCGAAGTCGCGGCGCGCGAGCAGCATGACGACGCCGAACGCGCCGAGCGTCGTGACGAGGTAGATGATGCTGTAGAACATGGCCGAGCTATAGGCGCTGGCCGCCCCGCCCGCCTTGCCGTCCACGATGCCGGCGAGCAGCCCGAGCAGCACGAAGCCCATGTTCGAGATCGCCGAGTACGCCAGCATGCGCTTGATGTTGCGCTGGACGATACCGGTGATGTTGCCGACGATCATCGAAAGCGCCGCGAGGATGATGAGCATTTCCTGCCAGTCCACGGCGAGCGGCAACAGGCCCATCACGAGGAAGCGCACGGCCCACGCGAACGCGGCGACCTTTGGCCCGCCGCCGGTGAGCAGCGTCATGGCCGTGGGCGCGCCCTGATAAACGTCGGGCACCCACATGTGGAACGGCACAGCACCCATCTTGAAGGCCACGCCCGCGACGACGAACACCACGCCGAACAGCAGCACGATGTCGTTGATGTGGCCCGAGGCCACCGCCTTGAGCACTTCGTCGAGTTCGAGCGCACCGGTCGCGCCGTACAGCATCGAGATGCCGTACAGCAGGAAACCGGAAGCGAGCGCGCCGAGCACGTAGTACTTCATCGCGGCTTCGTTCGACGAGCCGTTATTGCGGCGCAGCGCGATCACGGCGTAGAGCGAGAGCGACATCAGCTCGAGGCCGAGATAGAGCGTGAGGAAGTTGTTGCCCGAGATCATGACGAGCTGGCCGAGCAGCGAGAACATGCCGAGCAGGAAGAACTCGCCCCGGAACATGTCCCGGTCTTCCAGATACTGGCGCGAATAGACGATCGACACGGCGTAGCCGAGCGAGACCACCGCCTTCATCGCGCTCGCGAACGCGTCCACCACGTACATCCGCGAGAAGAAGTAATACACGTGCGGATCGAACGCGTTCACCGCGAACCAGATGCCCGCCACGAGTGTGGAGAAGAAGGCGATGAGATAGGTCGTCTTGCGGCCCGAAGGACCGGTGAACGTGTCGTTGAGCCACGCGACGATGATGGCGGCCATCACCAGCGCGTCGGGTAGCAGTACGGTCATAGGGGCGTTTGGCATGATCTTTAAGTCCTCCGCTCGGTATTACTGTGACAGCGGCAGCTTCGACACTGCGACGTGGGAGAGGAGGTTATCCACGGAAACGTGCATCACATCGGTAAAGGGCTTCGGGTAGATGCCCATGAAAAGCGTCAGCAGCGCGAGCACTGCCAGCACCAGGTACTCGCGGCGATCGATGTCCTTCAGCTCGCGAACGTGATCGTTCGCGATGGCGCCGAAGTACACGCGCTTGTACATCCACAACGTATAGCCCGCGCCGAGTATCAGCGTGAACGCTGCCGCGAACGCGATCCAGAAGTTGAACTTCACAGCCGCCAGAATCACCATGAACTCGCCGACGAAACCCGAGGTGCCCGGCAGGCCGCAATTGGCCATGGCGAACAGCATCGCGAGCGCGGCGAACTTCGGCATCGTGTTGACGACGCCGCCGTAGTCCGAGATCTGGCGCGTATGCATGCGGTCGTACAGCACGCCGATGCAAAGGAACATCGCGCCCGAAACGAAGCCGTGCGAGATCATCTGGATGATCCCGCCTTCCATCGCCAGCTGGCCGGACGGACCGAACATAAAGAAGCCGAGCGTGACGAAACCCATGTGGGCGATCGACGAATACGCGACCAGCTTCTTCATGTCCGCCTGCACCATCGCGACCAGTCCGATATAGATGACCGCGATGAGTGACAGCGTGATGATGACCGGGGCGAGATAGTGGCTCGCGTCGGGCGTGATGGGTAGCGAGAAGCGCAGAAAACCGTATGCGCCGAGCTTCAGCATGATCGCGGCCAGCACGACCGAGCCGCCCGTGGGCGCCTCCACGTGCGCGTCCGGCAACCACGTGTGCACCGGGAACATCGGCACCTTCACCGCAAACGCGAAGAAGAACGCGATGAAGAGCAGGATCTGCGGCGTCATGGCGAGCTTCGCAGCCTGCCACGAGGCGAGATCAAAGGTATGCGTCTCGCGGTACAGATACAGCAGCGCGACCAGCATCAACAGCGAGCCGGCGAGCGTATAGAGAAAGAACTTGAAGGCCGCGTACACGCGGTTCGGGCCGCCCCAGATACCGATGATGATGTACATCGGAATCAGCGTGGCTTCGAAGAACACGTAGAACAGCAGGCCGTCGGCGGCGCAGAAGACGCCGATCATGAGACCCGACAGGATCAGGAACGCCGCGTAATACTGCGCGACGTTCCGTTGAATGACCTGCCAGCCCGCGATCACGACGATCACGGTGATGAGCGCCGTCAGCACGACGAACCACAGCGAAATGCCGTCGATACCCAGGTGATACGCAATATTGAACCGGTCGATCCAGACCGACTTCTCCTCGAACTGCAGGGCAGCTGTGGTGGAGTCGAAGCCCGATACGAGCGGCAGTGTGACGAGAAAGCTAAGCACCGAACCGATGAGCGCGATCCAGCGATCCGCGCTCGAGCTCCGCAGGGAGCCCACTACAAGAACTACGACGCCGAACAGGATCGGCAGCCAGATCGCAATACTTAGAATCGGATATGCATGCATTCAGTTTCCCTCGCCTTATTTGCCGCCGAGCGTTACAAACAGGGTCAGGAGCCCGAGCATACCAATGATCATGGCAAATGCGTAGTGGTAGATATAGCCGGATTGCAGGAAACGAATGACAGTAGCAAACCAGCCGATGAACTTCGCGCTCCCGTTTACGACGCCGTCGATGACGACCACGTCGCCCTCCTTCCACAGACCGCGACCGATCGCGAGCGCGCCGCGAGCGAACACGATTTCATTGAGCTTGTCGAGGTAATACGCATTCGCGAGCAGCTTGTAGACCGGCGAGAAGGTGCGCTGCACGACAGCCGGCAGGTCCGGGCGCTTCATGTAGAAGAACCATGCGACCACCACGCCCGCGAGCGCGAGCCAGACCGGCACGCCCGAGAACGCATGCGCGCCCATTGCCGCCCAGCCCTGGAACTCGTCGGCCATTTCGGCGAGACCCGGGTGGTTCTGGCCGATGAAGATCACCTTGTCGAAAGCGACGCCGCTCTGGAAGAACGAGCCGTAGAGCAGCGGCTGGATCGCGTACGCGCCGGCGATCACCGAAGGAATCGCGAGCAGGACGAGCGGCACCCAGATCACCCACGGCGACTCGTGCGGCACGTGCTCGTGGTGATGATCGTCATGACCGTGGGCGTCGTGCGCGGCATGGGCCGCCTCGATGCCCATCGGCGACTCGGGATGCTTCGGACCGCGGAAGCGCTCTTCGCCGTGGAACACGAGGAAGTACATGCGGAACGAATACAGCGCCGTCACGAAGACGCTCGCGACCACTGCGAAGTAGGCGAAGCCCGAACCCGGCAGGTGCGAGAGCTTCACGGCGTCGATGATCGAATCCTTCGAGTAGAAGCCCGAGAAGAACGGCGTGCCGATCAGCGCGAGCGAGCCGATCAGCGAGGTGATCCACGTGATGGGCATGTACTTGCGCAGGCCGCCCATGTTGCGCATGTCCTGGTCGTGGTGCATGCCGATGATGACCGAACCCGCGGCGAGGAACAGCAGCGCCTTGAAGAACGCGTGCGTCATCAGGTGGAAGATCGCGACCGGATACGCCGAAACGCCGAGCGCGACGGTCATGTAGCCGAGCTGCGAGAGCGTGGAGTACGCCACCACGCGTTTGATGTCGTTCTGGACGATGCCGAGAAAACCCATGAAGAGCGCGGTAATCGCGCCGATCACGACGATGACCGAGAGCGCCGTGTCCGAGAGCTCGAAGAGCGGCGACATGCGCGCGACCATGAAGATACCGGCCGTCACCATGGTGGCCGCGTGGATCAGCGCGGAGATCGGCGTCGGGCCTTCCATCGAGTCGGGCAGCCAGACGTGCAGCGGGAACTGCGCCGACTTGCCCATCGCACCGATGAAGAGGCAGATGCACGCCACCGTGAGCAGGTTCCACGAGGTGCCCGGGAAGGTCAGCGTGGCGAGCTCGTTGCCCTTCGCGAACACGTCGTTGTAGTTGAGCGAGCCGCCGTACGCGAGCAGCAGACCGATGCCGAGCAGGAAGCCGAAGTCGCCCACGCGGTTCACGATGAACGCCTTCATGTTCGCGTAGATGGCGCTCTCACGCTTGAAGTAAAAGCCGATCAGCAGGTACGAGACGAGACCCACCGCTTCCCAGCCGAAGAACAGCTGCAGGAAGTTGTTGCTCATCACGAGCATCAGCATCGAGAACGTGAAGAGAGCGATGTACGAGAAGAAGCGCTGGTAGCCCTCCTCGTCCGCCATGTAGCCGATGGTGTAGATGTGCACCATCAGCGACACGAAGGTCACGACGACCATCATGAGCGCCGTGAGCGAATCGACGAGGAAGCCCACTTCGAACTTCAGGCCGCCCACCGACATCCATTCGTAGACGGTCGCGTTGAAGCTCGCGCCGCCCAGCACGTCGAGCAGCGTGATGCACGAGAGCACGAATGCAATCGCCACGCCGAGAATGGTGACGGTGTGCGCGCCGGCACGCCCCACGGTTTTGCCGAACAGGCCGGCAATCAGGGAGCCCGCGAGGGGTGCCAGCGGGATCGCCAGCAACAGCGTTTCGTTGAGTGTTGTCGCCATAGCAGCCTGCCTTAGCCTTTGAGCTGATCGAGATCCTCGACGTTGATCGTGTCGAGGCTGCGGAACAGAGTCACAAGAATAGCCAGACCAATCGCAGCTTCCGCCGCCGCGACCGTTAGCACGAAGAACACGAAAATCTGTCCGTGAACGTCACCGAGGTAATGCGAGAACGCGACGAAGTTCGTGTTCACCGCCAACAGCATCAGCTCGATCGCCATCAGGATGATGATGACGTTGCGCCGATTGAGAAAAATGCCGACGATCGAGATCGCAAAGAGGATCGCGCCGAGGACGAGATAATGGGCCAGGGTCAACATGGTTCGCTCCTCCGCGCTTAAGCCTTGGTACCGGCCGGGGCGTCGCCTGCGGCGGCGCCATCGGTTGCCTGCGCCGCTTCCGGCACTTCCTTTTCCGGCTGCATCTTCACGAGACGCACGCGGTCCTGGCGGCGCACGTTCACCTGCTTCGAGACGCTCTGGCGCTTGGCGTCCTTCGGCTCGCGCACGGTGAGCGCGATGGCCGCGACGATCGCGACCAGCAGCACGAGGCCCGCCACTTCGAACGCGAAGATGTAATCCGTATAGATGATCTTGCCGATCAGGTGCGTGTTCGAGATCGCCGACGCCGCAGCCGCCGAGGTATCGGGCACGGGCGAGGACGTCGCGCCGTAGCCGCGCCAGAGAATCAGCGCCGTTTCAACGACGATGATCGCGCCGACGAGGGTCGCCACGGGAATGAAGCGCTTGAAGTCGCGGCTCAGCACGTCGACGTTGATGTCGAGCATCATCACGACGAACAGGAACAGCACCATCACCGCGCCCACGTACACGAGCACCAGCAGGATCGCGAGGAATTCCGCCTCGAGCAGCATCCAGATCGCGGCCGCGTTGAAGAACGCGAGCACGAGAAAGAGCGCCGACGCAACAGGGTTGCGCGACGTGATCACCTTCAACCCTGAGAGCGTCAGCAGCAGGGCAAAGATGTAGAACAGGACGGTGGTGAATTCCATGATTACGGGTTCATCGTTGAGGCCATCGTAAGGCGGATTGCGCAGCGCAGACTGGCGGCCAGACCAGGGAGCGCCGCGCCGCGGCGGTGAGGCTCGGGGAGCGTGCCGTGCGCGGCACACAGCTTCCCCGCAGCCGGCCCGACCGCGGGCCGATGCAGCGTCAGACTCAAATCAACGGTACGGTGCATCCGCTGCCTTGTTCGCTGCGATCTGCGCTTCGTATCGATCGCCGACGGCCAGCAGCATTTCCTTCGTGAAATACAGATCGCCGCGCTTCTCGCCGTGGTACTCGAGAATGTGCGTCTCGACGATCGAATCGACCGGGCAGCTTTCCTCACAGAAACCGCAGAAGATGCACTTGGTCAGATCGATGTCGTAGCGCGTCGTGCGGCGCGTGTTGTCCTCGCGCACCTCGGATTCGATCGTGATCGCGAGCGCGGGACACACGGCTTCGCACAGCTTGCACGCGATGCAGCGCTCTTCGCCGTTTTCATAGCGGCGCAGCGCGTGCAGGCCGCGAAAACGCGGCGAGATCGGCGTCTTTTCTTCCGGGAACTGCACCGTGAACTTGCGCTTGAACGTATAACGGCCGGTCAGTGCGAGTCCCTTGAGGATTTCGGTCAGAAAAAACGTCTTGAAGAAGTTCTGGATCGTATTCATGGTCGTGTGCGCCCCTTATTTCCAGATGCTCAACGGCGACATGTACCAGAAGCCGACGATGATCAGCCACACCACGCAGACCGGAATGAACACCTTCCAGCCGAGGCGCATGATCTGGTCATAGCGGTAGCGCGGCAGGGTCGCGCGCGCCCAGATGAACACCGAAAGCAGACAGAAGACCTTCAGCACGAGCCAGAAAACGCCCGGGATGAAGTCGAGGAAACCGAACGGCGCGCTCCAGCCGCCGAGGAACAGCACCGAAGCCAGCGCCGAGATCACGATCATGTTGATGTACTCGGCGAGGAAGAAGAGCGCGAACGCCATCCCCGAGTAATCGATCATGTGACCCGCGACGATTTCCGACTCCCCTTCCACCACGTCGAACGGGTGGCGGTTCGTTTCGGCGAGGCCCGAGATGAAGTAGACGACGAACATCGGCAGGAGCGGCAGCCAGTTCCACGAAAGGAACGTGATGCCCCAGCTCGCGAACCGGCCGCGCATCTGGCCTTCGACGATGTCCGAGAGGTTCAGGCTGCCCGAGACCATCAGCACCACGACGAGCGCGAAGCCCATCGCGATTTCGTACGACACCATCTGCGCCGCGGCGCGCATCGCGCCGAGAAACGCGTACTTCGAATTCGAGGCCCAGCCCGCGAGAATCACGCCGTAGACGCCGATCGACGAGATCGCCATCACGTAGAGCAGGCCCGCGTTGATGTTGCCGAGCACCGCGCCCGCCTGGAACGGGATCACGGCCCAGACCGCGAAAGCCGGCACCACCACCATGATCGGCGCGACCATGTAGATCCAGCGGCTTGCCTGGGCGGGCTGAATGACTTCCTTGAGCAGCAGCTTGAGCACGTCGGCGATCGGCTGCAGCATGCCGCCCGGGCCGACGCGGTTCGGGCCGAGACGCACGTGCATCCAGCCGATCAGCTTGCGCTCCCAGAGGATCAGGTACGCGACGCACAGCAGGATCACCACCGCGACGACGAGAATGCGCACCAGCGCCCACACCGCGGGCCACGCCACGCCGAGCAGCTGGCTGCCGCCTGCATTGATCGTATCGAACAAGCTCATTTACGCCTTCTCCACCAGCAGTTCACCGAACAGGCTGCCGAGCTGCGCGCCGGCCGGCGTGGCCGCCGACACGCGCACCACCGTCGGCGCAAGATTCGCATCGCGCGTCGCCGGCGCCGTGACCGACAGGTCGCCCTGGCGCACGCGCACCGCCTCGCCTTCCTTCAGACCGAGCTGGTCGAACAACGCGGCCGGCAGACCGACCGTGTTGGCCACGCGCGCGGCCGTCGTCAGATGCAGCGCTTCGGCGCGGCGCACGAGCGGGT
Source organism: Paraburkholderia sp. J12 (assembly GCF_905220215.1). Lineage (NCBI taxonomy): Bacteria > Pseudomonadati > Pseudomonadota > Betaproteobacteria > Burkholderiales > Burkholderiaceae > Paraburkholderia > Paraburkholderia sp. J12. The sequence continues at coordinate 236,069 of NZ_CAJMZC010000011.1, read as the reverse complement.
CGGCGTGATAGATCGGCACGTCGGCTACGCGCTCGAAGCGGCCTTCGGCCGCTGCGGACAGCGTGCCCTTCGCGACCGGCACGCCGGCCCGGTTCGAGAGGCGCGACGCCAGATCGCCGTCGCCGAGCGCCTTGCGGCGCACGTCTTCCGCCGTTTCGTATTCGAAGCCGCGCGCACCGATGAGCGTGCCCAGCACGCGTAGCACCTTCCACGCGGGGCGCGCGTCGCCGAGCGGCCTCACCACGCCGTTGAAGATCTGGGCCGTGCCCTCGGCGTTCACGAAGGTGCCCGAGGTTTCGGTGTACGGCGCGATCGGCAGCAGCACGTCCGCGTATTCGAGGCCGGTCTTGAACGGCGAGAACACGACGACCATTTCGGCCTGATCGAGCGCGGCGCGTGCGGCAGCCGGATTCGCCGTGTCGAATTCGGGTTCGACGTTCAGGAGCAGATAACCCTTGCGCGGCTGCTCGAACGCTTCACGCGCGTTCAGGCCGCCGTTGCCCGGCAGTGCGCCCGCGAGGTGCGCGCCGACCGTGTTGCCCGCTTCGGTCAGGAAGCCGAGCGTCGCGCCAGTCGTTTCGGCAATGAATTGCGCCGCGGCATGCAGGCGCGAGAAGTCCGGATGCTGGACGGCGGCGTTGCCGAGCAGCACGAAGCGTCGCTCGCCGCTTGCGAGCGACGCGGCGACCTGCTTCGCAGCCTCGCTCGCCTGCGCGCCCGCGAAGGCTTCCGGCAGCGCCGCGCCCTTCGCTTCGGCCACCGCGGCTGCGATGCCGGCCAGTTCGTCGAGCCATGCCGAAGGCGCCGCGACGATGCGCTGGGCGCTCGGGATCAGCGAGCCGTCGGCGGTGGCCTGCAGCAGCGCGACCTGCGCGCCGCCCTTGGCGGCCTGACGCAGACGCGCCGCGAAGAGCGCGTGGTCGCGGCGCAGGGCCGAGCCGATCACGAAGGCCGCGTCGGCATACGAAAGCTCGGCGATCTTCGTGCCGAGCCACGGCGCACCGGTGACCGGCGCCGAGAAGTCGCTCTGGCGCAGGCGGAAATCGACGTTCGGCGTGCCGACCGCGTCCGCGAACTGCTTGAGCAGGTAGAGTTCTTCGGTCGTGCTGTGCGGGCTCGCAAGCGCGGCGATCATGTTCTCGCCGTGTTCGTCGCTGATGCCGCGAATACCCTTTACGACGTAGTCGAGTGCGCTCTGCCAGTCGGTCTCGATCCACTCGCCGCCCTGCTTGAGCATCGGGCGGGTCAGGCGGTCTTCGCTGTTCAGGCCTTCGTACGAGAAGCGGTCCTTGTCCGAGATCCAGCACTCGTTGATCGCTTCGTTCTCGTACGGCAGCACGCGCATCACGCGGTTGTTCTTGACCTGCACGATGATGTTCGCGCCGGTCGAATCGTGCGGGCTCACCGACTTGCGGCGCGAGAGCTCCCAGGTGCGCGCCGAGAAGCGGAACGGCTTGCTCGTGAGCGCGCCCACCGGGCACAGGTCGATCATGTTGCCCGAGAGTTCGGAATCCACGGTCTTGCCGAGGAAGGTGCTGATTTCCGAGTGCTGGCCGCGGCCCAGCATGCCGAGCTCCATCACGCCCGCGATCTCGTCGCCGAAGCGCACGCAGCGCGTGCAGTGGATGCAGCGCGTCATCTCTTCCATCGAGATGAGCGGCCCGACGTTCTTGTGGAACACCACGCGCTTTTCTTCGCTGTAGCGCGAGGCCGACTTGCCGTAGCCCACCGCCAGATCCTGCAGCTGGCATTCGCCGCCCTGGTCGCAGATCGGACAGTCGAGCGGGTGGTTGATCAGCAGGAACTCCATCACGGCTTGCTGACCCTGCACGGCCTTCTCGGACGAGGTGCGCACGACCATGCCCTGGGACACCGGGGTCGCGCACGCGGGCACGGCCTTCGGCATCTTCTCGACATCGACGAGACACATCCGGCAGTTGGCCGCGATCGACAGCTTCTTGTGATAGCAGAAGTGCGGAATGTACGTGTCCACCCGCTGCGCAGCCTGGATCACCATGCTGCCCTCGGGCACCTGCACCTTCTTGCCGTCTATTTCAAGTTCAACCATGATGGTTAATCGTCCCTAACCTGTTACCGCTCAATTTCACAGCGGCCTACCCCGTTGCGTCGTGCTGCGCGGCTCATGCACCGCGCGCTGCCTGTCGCTCGCTACCGCTTATACCGCTTGCTACTGCCGACTATCGTTGACTCGCGCGCCCGGCGCGCCACGGCCGCCCTCAGGCGGCCACCGTCTCCGATGCGGCATGCGAGCCGGCGTGTCCGCCGACGAGGCAACGCTTGTTGTGCACGTGATATTCGAATTCGTCCCAGTAGTGCTTGAGCATGCCGCGCACCGGCATGGCCGCCGCGTCGCCGAGCGCGCAGATCGTGCGGCCCATGATGTTGCCCGCCACCGAGTTCAGCAAGTCCAGGTCTTCCTGGCGGCCCTGGCCGTGCTCGATGCGGTTCACGACGCGATAGAGCCAGCCCGTGCCTTCGCGGCACGGCGTGCACTGGCCGCACGACTCTTCGTAGTAGAAGTACGAGAGGCGCAGGAGCGAGCGCACCATGCAGCGCGTTTCGTCCATGACGATGACCGCCCCCGAGCCGAGCATCGAGCCCTGCTTGGCGATGGAGTCATAGTCCATGTCCGTCTGCATCATGATGTCGCCCGGAATGACCGGCGCCGACGAGCCGCCCGGAATCACGGCCTTGAGCTTCTTGCCGCCGCGCATGCCGCCGGCGAGTTCGAGCAGGGTGGCGAACGAGGTGCCGAGCGGCACTTCGTAGTTGCCCGGCAGTTCGACGTCGCCCGACACCGAGAAGATTTTCGTGCCGCCGTTGTTCGGCTTGCCGAGCTCCATGTACGCCTGCGGGCCGACCGTCAGCAGGAACGGCACTGCGGCGAAACTCTCGGTGTTGTTGATCGTGGTGGGCTTGCCGTACACGCCGAAGCTCGCCGGGAACGGCGGCTTGAAGCGCGGCTGCCCCTTCTTGCCTTCGAGCGACTCGAGCAGCGCGGTTTCCTCGCCGCAGATGTACGCGCCGTAACCGTGGTGCGCGTGCAGCTGGAACGAGAAGTCCGTGCCCAGAATGTTGTTGCCGAGGTAGCCGGCCGCGCGCGCTTCTTCGAGCGCAGCCTCGAAGCGGCGGTACACCTCGAAAATCTCGCCGTGGATGTAGTTGTAGCCCACGGTAATGCCCATCGCATACGCGCCGATGGCCATGCCTTCGATCACCGCGTGCGGGTTCCAGCGCAGGATGTCACGATCCTTGAACGTGCCCGGCTCGCCCTCGTCCGAGTTGCACACGAGGTACTTCTGCCCCGGGAACTGGCGCGGCATGAAGCTCCACTTCAGGCCGGTCGGGAAGCCCGCGCCGCCGCGGCCGCGCAGACCCGAAGCCTTGACGTCGGCGATCACCTGCTCGGGCGGAATCTTCTCTTCGAGAATGCGGCGCAGCTGCTTGTAGCCGCCGCGCGCGACGTAATCTTCGAGGTGCCAGTTCTCGCCGGTCAGGCCCGCGAGAATCAATGGTTTGATGTGACGGTCGTGCAACGAAGTCATTTCGAAAGCTCCTCGAGCAGCTGGTCGATCTTCTCGCGGGTCATTCGCGGGCACATGCGGTGATTATTCACGAGCAGCACCGAAGCGTCGCCGCACGAGCCGAAGCATTCGCCTTCCTTCAAGGTGAAGCGGCCGTCGGCCGTGGTTTCGCCGAATTCGATGCCGAGCTTGTGCTTCAGGTAGTCGGCAGTGGCTTCCGCGCCGCCATCCGGGCCGAGCTGGCATGGCAGGTTCGTGCAGAGCGTGATCTTGTACTTGCCGACCGGGCTCGTCTCGAACATCGTGTAGAAGGTGGCGACTTCCTCCACCGCGACAGGCGGCATGCCGAGGTAGTCGGCCACGAACTGCATGAGTTCGGGGGACAGCCAGCCATGCTCTTCTTGAGCCACGGCCAAAGCCGCCATCACGGCGGACTGTTTCTGATCGGCGGGGTACTTCGTCAACGCGCGATCGATTTCTTTCAGGCCTTCAGCTGAGATCATTTTCAGACACGACTCACTCAATTCCTACCGTTGCATTTCTCGCCACCCCTCGACCTGCCGCGCGTTCCAACCTGACTCTTCGCTGCGACAGACGTGGCGTTCCCGGTATCTTGTGCCGCGCGCTCCCCACCGTCCGGGCGCGCGCCGCCAGTTTGCTGCTTAACGATCGATTTCGCCGAACACAATGTCCTGCGTCCCGATGATCGTCACCGCGTCGGCGATCATGTGGCCGCGCGCCATCTCGTCGAGCGCCGAGAGATGGGCGTAACCCGGTGCACGGATCTTCAGACGATACGGCTTGTTGGCGCCGTCCGACACCAGGTAGATGCCGAATTCACCCTTCGGATGCTCGACGGCGGCGTACGCCTCGCCTTCGGGCACGTGGAAGCCTTCGGTGAAGAGCTTGAAGTGGTGAATCAGCTCTTCCATGTTCGACTTCATGTTCACGCGCGAGGGCGGCGCAACCTTGTGATTGTCGACCATCACGGGGCCGGGATTCCTGCGCAACCACTCAATGCACTGTTTCGCAATGCGGGTGGACTGGCGCATTTCCTCGACGCGCACGAGATAGCGGTCGTAGCAGTCGCCGTTCACGCCCACCGGAATGTCGAAGTCCATCTGGTCGTAGACTTCGTACGGCTGCTTCTTGCGCAGATCCCACTCGATGCCCGAACCACGCAGCATCGCGCCCGTGAGGCCGAGCTGCATGGCGCGCTCGGGGCTCACCACGCCGATGCCCACGAGACGCTGCTTCCAGATGCGATTGTCGGTGAGGAGCGTTTCGTACTCGTCGACGCAGCCGGGAAAGCGCGTGAAGAAGTCGTCGATGAAATCCAGCACCGAGCCCTGGCGCGCCTCGTTCATACGGGCAAGCGCCTTCTCGTTGTGGATCTTCGAAGCCTTGTACTGCGGCATCGCGTCCGGCAGATCGCGATAGACGCCGCCCGGACGGTAGTAGGCCGCGTGCATGCGCGCGCCCGAGACCGCCTCGTACACGTCCATCAGGTCTTCGCGCTCGCGGAACGCGTAGAGGAACACCGCCATCGCGCCCACGTCGAGCGCGTGCGAGCCGATCCACATCAGGTGGTTCAGCACGCGGGTGACTTCGTCGAACAGCACGCGGATGTACTTCGCGCGCACCGGCGGCTCGATGCCAAGCAGCTTTTCGATGGCGAGCACATAGCCGTGCTCGTTGACCATCATCGACACGTAGTCGAGCCGGTCCATGTAGGGCACCGACTGGATGAAGGTCTTGTTCTCGGCGAGCTTTTCGGTGCCGCGATGCAGAAGGCCGATGTGCGGATCGGCGCGCTGGATCACTTCGCCGTCGAGCTCGAGCACGAGGCGCAGCACGCCGTGCGCTGCCGGGTGCTGCGGGCCGAAGTTGAGCGTGTAGTTCTTGATCTCTGACATGCGACCCTCTTAGTGATTCTTCAGACCGCCGTACCGATCCTCGCGGATCACGCGCGGCGTGATTTCGCGCGGCTCGATCGTCACCGGCTGATAGACCACGCGCTTCTGTTCCGGGTCGTAGCGCATTTCGACATAGCCCGAAAGCGGGAAGTCCTTGCGGAACGGGTGGCCGATGAAGCCGTAGTCGGTGAGGATGCGGCGCAGGTCGGGGTGGCCTTCGAAGACGAGGCCGTACAGGTCGAACGCCTCGCGCTCGTACCAGTTCGCCGAATTCCAGTTCTCGACCAGCGAGGGCACGATAGGCACTTCGTCGTCGGGCGCGAACACGCGCAGACGCAGGCGCCAGTTGTGCGTGAGCGAGAGCAGCTGCGACACGGCGGCAAAGCGCGGACCTTCCCAGGCGCCGTCGCCGTAGGTCTGGTAGTCCATGCCGCACAGGTCGAGGAGCTGCTCGAAGCGCAGCGTGGGGTTGTCGCGCAACGCCTTCGCGACGTCGAGATAGTCGCCCGCCTTCACGACCAGCGTGAGTTCGCCGAGCGCCTCGGTGAGGCTGGCGATACGCGCGCCAAGAGCCGCTTCGAGGTTCGCTTTGAGGGTCTCGAGTTTGCTTGCCATATTGTGGGGAGGCACGCGGCCTTTATTGACGGGCGATGGTGTTGGTGCGGCGGATCTTCGCCTGCAGCTGGATCACCCCGTAGACAAGAGCTTCCGCGGTGGGCGGACAACCCGGCACGTAGACGTCGACCGGCACGATGCGGTCGCACCCGCGCACGACCGAATACGAGTAGTGGTAGTAGCCGCCGCCGTTGGCGCACGACCCCATCGAGATCACCCAGCGCGGCTCGGCCATCTGGTCGTAGACCTTGCGCAGCGCCGGCGCCATCTTGTTGCACAGCGTGCCGGCCACGATCATGACGTCGGACTGGCGCGGGCTGGGGCGGAACACCACCCCGAAGCGGTCGAGGTCGTAGCGGGCGGCGCCCGCGTGCATCATCTCGACTGCGCAGCACGCAAGCCCGAACGTCATGGGCCAGAGCGACCCGGTACGCGTCCAGTTGATCAGCTTGTCAGCCGTAGTGGTGACAAACCCTTCCTTCAAGACCCCTTCGATACTCATGTGTTTTCCACTCCAGACGAACGGCCTGCAGTGTCCCCGCAGTGCCGCCGATACGCTATCCGGCGATTAACCCATCATTCCCAGTCGAGACCACCTTTCTTCCAGATGTAGGCAAAGCCCAGCAGGAATTCGAGCAGGAACACCATCATCGACAGGAAGCCCGGCCAGCCGATATCGCGCAGGGCCACACCCCACGGGAACAGGAACGCGGTTTCGAGATCGAAGATGATGAAAAGAATCGCGACCAGGTAGTAGCGTACGTCGAATTTCATACGCGCGTCTTCGAACGCTTCGAAGCCGCACTCGTACGGCGAATTCTTTTCGCTGTCTGGCCGGTTGGGACCGAGGATCTTGCCGATAGTGACCAACGCTACACCCAGACCAAGACCCACGAGGAGGAACAGCAGGACGGGGAAATAGGCAGCGAGGTTCAAGGCTATCCTCTATCGGTTGGTTCTAGGTTCCGCGGGAACATGTCGCTCCGCGGGATCACTTCACGTACTTCGCGCTGCGAACAATAAACGAACACGACGTCAGAAGCAAAAATGCCAGCCGAAGCTGAAGCAAGCGGCTGGCATTTTGTCGAATACATTGGTGCCGACGGCGAGACTCGAACTCGCACAGCTTTCGCCACTACCCCCTCAAGATAGCGTGTCTACCAATTTCACCACGTCGGCACTGCATGCAATCCGGGAGGGACAATTTTGTTGAAACCCGCGAATCGCTTCAAGACTTAAATTCTAACTTGCCTCAGCGATTTGTTCAATGCACAAAAGCAAGTTTTTGAAACTTTTATTTCGGTACATCGTTGCCCGAAGCCGAAGCTGCAACGGCCTGCGAAGCCGCTGCCGAGCCCGATGCAGCGGTTACGGCAGGTGCCGAAGCCGGTGCCGCAGCGACCGGAACCGAAGCGACGACAGGCGCAGAAACCGAGCCCCCCAGCAAGCCAGCCGAAGGCTTCGCATGATACGACCCCAGGTAGGTTAATGCAAGGGTCGAGAGGAAAAACACCGTTGCCAGAACGGCCGTGGTACGCGAAAGAAAGTTCGCCGAACCGCTCGCGCCGAAGAGGCTGCCCGACGCGCCGCTACCGAATGCGGCACCCATGTCCGCACCCTTGCCGTGCTGCAGCAGGACGAGGCCGATCACCCCGAGCGCCGACAGAAGCTGAACGACGATCACCAACGTTTTCAAATACAGCATCACACTCACCTGAGTCCATGTTGAGCGCCGGCCGGTTTGCGGCCTGCGCATGTCTGCCCTGCCCGCCCCGCTCTCGCGCGGACGGCAATCCCTTACGTTTAGCCCGCGAATTTAGCCCGCGACGTCCGCGCCCGCCGCAGCGGCCGCACAGATCGCGAGAAAATCCCCTGCCTTCAGCGATGCGCCACCGATCAGCCCGCCGTCGATATCGGCCTGGCGGAACAGGTCCGCCGCATTCTCCGGCTTCACGCTGCCGCCGTAGAGCAACGACACGTTCGCCACCTGCGCGCCCTTCGCAGCCAGCCGCGCGCGCAGGAAAGCATGCACCTGCTGCGCCTGCTCCGAACTCGCGCTGCGGCCCGTGCCGATAGCCCAGACGGGCTCGTACGCGAGCACGATGCGCGCCGCTTCGTCGGCGCTCAGCACGGCCAGCACCGCGTCGAGCTGCGCACCGACCACCTGTTCGGTCGCGCCCGACTCGCGCTCTTCGAGCGTCTCGCCTACGCAGACGATCGGCGTGAGTCCGGCTTCCAGCGCGCGCTGCGCCTTGGCCGCCACGACCTCCGAGCTTTCGCCGTGGTACGCGCGCCGCTCCGAGTGGCCGACGATCGCATACGTCGCCTCGAAGTCGGCCACCATGCCTGCCGCCACTTCGCCGGTGTACGCGCCTTGCTCGTGCGCCGAAACGTCCTCGGCACCCCAGGCCACGCGACTGCCGCCGAGCAGCGCCTGCGCCTGCGCAAGGTAGGGGTGCGGCACGCACACGGCGACGCGCACTTCCTGCGGCAGCGCCTGCGCGCCGCGCACAACGCCCTCCAGCAGCGCCGCGTTGACCGCGAGGCGGCCGTGCATCTTCCAGTTACCGACTACCAGCTTGGCTCGTTGATTCGACATTGTTTCGGTTGCTGTTAAAAGCGGACGCAAAACACATAATTTTACTGCGTGGAATCGAAGTGGGTCAAACCGCGACACACGCTATTTGCGCTTTGATGTCAACAGAAGACACGCCAAAGCGTGCCGCGAGGCGCGCCAACAGGCGCAAAAATGGGGCGAGGTTCATGCCGAAGTCCCCGCAAAAGCGTGGCCTTGCAAGGCAGTCAGGCCTTCTGCCCCCAGTCGAGCACGATCTTGCCGATATGCTCGCTGCTCTCCATCAGGGCGTGCGCCTCGGCCGCCTGCCCGGCCGGGAACACCCGGAACACGACCGGCTTGATGCGACCGTCTTCGATCAGCGGCCACACGTGCTCCTTCAGTGCGCGGGCAATGCGCGCCTTGAACTCGACCGGCCGCGCGCGCAAGGTCGATCCCGTGATCGTGAGGCGCCGGCGCAGGATCTCGTGCATGTTGACCTCGGCCTTCGCGCCGCCGAGCGTTGCAATCAGGACGATGCGGCCGCCGTCCGCGAGCGCGGAGAGCTCGCGCGGCACGTAGCCGCCGCCCACCATGTCGAGGATCACGTCCACGCCGCGATCGTTCGTGAGCGCCTTCACGACATCGACGAAATCCTCGCTGCGATAGTTGATCGCGCGCTCCGCGCCCAGTTTTTCGCAGGCGCGGCACTTGTCGTCGGAGCCGGCCGTCACGAACACGCGAAAGCCCAACGCATGCGCCACCTGGATCGCCGTCACGCCGATGCCGCTCGAGCCGCCCTGCACGAGCAGCGTCTCGTTCTCGCCGCCTTCGCCCGCGCCCAGCTGACCGCGCTGGAACACGTTGGTCCAGACCGTGAAGAAGGTTTCGGGCAGGGACGCCGCCTCGATGTCCGAGAGCCCCTTGGGCACCGGCAGGCACTGGCCGAGCGGCGCCACGGCGTACTCGGCATAACCGCCGCCCGCGATCAGCGCGCACACGCGATCGCCGATCTTCAGGCCGAACGGGTTGTTCTTCTCGTCGATCGTTCCGCCTACGATCTCGCCCGCCACCTCCAGCCCCGGCAGGTCGGAAACGCCCGGCGGCGGCGCATAGGCGCCCTTGCGCTGGAATACGTCGGGACGATTCACACCCGACGCGGCGACCTTGATCAGGACTTCGCCCGCCTTCGGCTCGGGCCTGGGACGCTCGGTCAGCTTCAGCACGTCCGGCGCACCAAATTCGGTAATCTCGACTGCCTTCATCTTGCGTCCCCCTGAGTCTGGATGGCATTGCCAGCGCGACGCCGCACCCTGCCCGACCACGCGAGCCGCACGACCCATGCCATCCAGGCGCCCATCATGAAAAACGGCCGGCACGCCAAAGCGCTGCCGGCCGTTACAGGCTACCGCATTATTGCTGCGGCTCGCCCTGCGGTGCACTGCCGCCGTTGCCACCGGCAGCGGCTTCGTTCAGCAGCGCCTTGGCGGACAGGCGCACGCGGCCCTTCTCGTCCGTCTGGATGACCTTGACCTTCACGATCTGGCCTTCCTTCAGATAGTCGTTGATGTCCTTGATGCGCTCGTTGGCGATCTCGGAGATGTGCAGCAGACCATCCTTGCCCGGCAGCAGGTTCACGATCGCGCCGAAGTCCAGCAGCTTGAGGACCGGGCCTTCGTACACCTGGCCCACTTCCACTTCGGCCGTGATGTTCTCGATGCGCTTCTTCGCTTCGGCCATGCCTTCGCTCGAGGTGCTCGCGATCGTCACGACGCCGTCGTCCGAGATGTCGATCGTGGTGCCGGTTTCTTCGGTCAGCGCGCGGATCACCGAGCCACCCTTGCCGATCACGTCGCGGATCTTTTCCGGGTTGATCTTGATGGTGATCATGCGCGGTGCGTAGGCCGACAGCTCCGTGTTCACGCCCGAGACGGCTTGCGTCATCTTGCCGAGGATGTGCATGCGGCCTTCCTTCGCCTGCGCGAGCGCGACCTGCATGATTTCCTTCGTGATGCCCTGGATCTTGATGTCCATCTGCAGCGCGGTCACGCCTGCTTCCGTGCCCGCCACCTTGAAGTCCATGTCGCCGAGGTGATCTTCGTCGCCGAGGATGTCGGTCAGCACCGCGAACTTGTTGTCTTCGAGGATCAGGCCCATCGCGATGCCCGCGACGTGCGCCTTCATCGGCACGCCGGCGTCCATCAGCGCGAGGCAGCCGCCGCACACCGAAGCCATCGACGACGAACCGTTCGATTCGGTGATTTCCGAGACCACGCGGATCGAGTAGCCGAATTCGTCCGGACCCGGCAGGCACGCGACGAGCGCGCGCTTGGCGAGGCGGCCGTGGCCGATTTCGCGGCGCTTGGGCGAGCCCACGCGGCCCGTTTCGCCGGTCGCGAACGGGGGCATGTTGTAGTGGAGCATGAAGCGGTCGCGGTACTCGCCTTCGAGCGCGTCGATGATCTGCTCGTCGCCCTTCGTGCCGAGCGTCGCCACCACCAGCGCCTGCGTCTCGCCGCGCGTGAAGAGCGCCGAGCCGTGGGTGCGCGGCAGGACGCCCGTGCGGATCTCGATCGGGCGCACGGTGCGCGTGTCGCGGCCGTCGATGCGCGGCTCGCCGTTCAGGATCTGCGAGCGGACGATCTTCGCTTCGAGGTCGAACAGGATGTTGCCGACCGAGGCCTTGTCGGCCGCAACGGTGCCGGCCGCAGCCGCTTCTTCTTCGAGCTTCGCCGAAGTCGCCGCATAGACTTCCTTCAGCTTGGTCGAGCGCTGCTGCTTGTCGCGCAGCTGGTAAGCGGCGTGCAGGTTGCCGTGAGCGATGTCGGTCACGCGTGCGATCAGTGCTTCGTCCTTCGGCGCCGGCTGCCATTCCCACTCGGCCTTGCCGCCGTCACGCACGAGTTCGTGGATCGCGTCGATAGCCGTTTGCATCTGCTCGTGGCCGAACACCACGGCGCCGAGCATCACGTCTTCGGGCAGCTGGTCGGCTTCCGATTCCACCATCAGCACGGCGCGCTCGGTACCGGCGACGACGAGGTCGAGGCGCGATTCCTTGATTTGCGAACGCGTCGGGTTCAGCACGTATTCGTTGTTGATGTAGGCCACGCGCGCGGCGCCCACCGGGCCGTTGAACGGCAGACCCGAGATCGCCAGCGCAGCCGAGGCGCCGATCAGCGCGGGGATGTCGGCCGGAACTTCCGGGTTGATCGACAGGACGTGGATCACGACCTGCACTTCGTTGTAATAGCCTTCCGGGAAGAGCGGGCGCAGCGGGCGGTCGATCAGGCGCGAGATCAGCGTCTCGCCTTCCGAAGGACGGCCTTCGCGGCGGAAGAAGCCGCCCGGGATCTTGCCGGCGGAATAGGTCTTTTCGATGTAGTCGACGGTCAGGGGGAAGAAGTCCTGACCCGGCTTGGCGGTCTTCGCGCCGACGACGGTCGCGAGCACGACGGTGTCTTCGACATCGACGATGACGGCGCCGCTTGCCTGACGGGCGATTTCACCCGTCTCGAGGCGCACGTTGTGCTGGCCCCATTTGAATTCTTTCACGACTTTATTGAACATGGTCATGGTCTTGTCACTCCTTACTCATTGTTATGCTGCGTGGCCCGAACACCGGGCAACACGGCAATACACGGACCGGGACCGCGCAGGAAGAGGAGTGTTATGCCATTCCAGCGGATCGCGTGCGAGGCCTGGCGCCCGACGCGCGACCCGCTGGAATGACACAAAGCTCTGCCCCGTGGACCGGCCCTGCTCTGCCGCCTCAAAAGCGGCTACTGCGAGACTGCTACTGTTGCTGCCTTGTCCTGCCGGTGCGCCGTGCGTCGTGCCTGGTGCAACGGGAGCGCGAAGCGCAAGGCGTACCGTTCAAAAACAAAATGCCTGCATCAGCGGAACTGACACAGGCATCTTTTGGGAAGACCTTCCGGTTACTTGCGCAGACCCAGCTTTTCGATCAGCGCGCGGTAACGATCAGCGTCCTTGCCCTTCAGGTAGTCGAGCAGCTTGCGGCGGCGGCTCACCATGCGCAGCAGACCGCGGCGGCTATGGTGATCCTTGGCGTGCGACTTGAAGTGCGAGGTCAATTCGTTGATACGCGACGTCAGGAGCGCAACCTGAACTTCGGGCGAACCCGTGTCATTGGTGCCGCGCGCGAATTGCGCGACGACTTCGGACTTCTTGATATCTGCTACGGACATTTGCTTTTCCTTTAAAGCTAACGGGCGGTCACGGAAGAAAGGCCGTGCCGTGGATTACAGCGAAGTGCGTATTGTAGCACAGGCCGGATTCGCCGCGAACCCAGCCGTAGCGCCGGGCTCATGCCGGCGCCGGCAGGCCCCGCGCTCAGGGCCGCTTCATCTGGCAAACCGTCGGCAGGACGGTGCGTTCGGGCGGCAGTTCGAGCACCGTCCGGAAACCGTAGCCCGAGCCCTCGTTGTCGTAGCGCACGCCAGGCGTGCCCGCCTTGTCCATCTGCATGACATAAAGGGGCTGGATTACCTGATGGTCGTCGGCGCGCATCCACATCGGATGAAAACCGTTGTCGAAGCGCAGCCCCTCCAGGGCCTTCGCCACCGCCGTGGGGTCGGCCGAACCGGCATTCGTCATGGCCTGCGCGAGCATCTCGACGAGCATCTCCATGCGCAGCACCGGGTAGTCGTCCTGCAGCGCCGGATAGCGCGCGCGGAATGCGGCGTACCAGGCGTCGGAGGGCGCGCCGCCCGCGTTCGGATGCCAGTCCGCCACGGCGATCACCCGCTTCACGCCCGCGTCGCCCAAGGCCGCCGGGGCGCCGAGACTATTGCCGTAGAACGTGTAGAACTTCGTGTCGAGCCCCTGCTCGCGCGCGGCCTTAACGAGCAGCGTGAGGTCGTTGCCCCAGTTGCCGGTGACGACAGCGTCGGCACCCGAGGCGCGGATCTTCGCGATATATGGCGCAAAGTCCTTCACGCGGCCGACCGGGTGGAACTCGTCGCCCACCACCGCGATATCGGGCCGCCGCTGCGCGAGCGCCGCGCGCGCGAGGGTGCTCACGTCGTGACCGAAGCTGTAGTCCTGGTTCAGCAGGTAGATCTTCTTCACCGACTTGTCCGCCGCGATCACGTCGGCGAGCGCGTCCATGCGCATGCCCGCGTGGGCGTCGAAGCGGAAATGCCAGAAGCTGCAGTTCGCGTTGGTGAGCGCGGGGTCGTCGGCGGAATAGTTGAGGAAGACCTCGCGGTTGTCCGGCTCGCGCGTGTTCTGGCGCTCGATGGCGGTCACGAGCGCCGCCGCGACGGCCGAGCTGTTGCCCTGCAGGATGAAGCCGATGTGCCGGTCGGCGGCCGCGCGCAGCTGGATCAGCGCCGACTCGGTGCTGCCCTTGCTGTCGAGCACGACGAGCTCCAGCGGATGCCGCCCGTCGCGCAGCATCACGCCGCCGCGCGCGTTGACGCGCTCCACGCCGAAGCGCAGATTGCGCTCGACGGCCGCGCCCGCGTCGGCGAACGGCCCGGACATGCCTTCGATCAGCGCGAGCGGGATCGGCTCACCCGCGGGCTTGCCGCCTGGCGCGTCGGCAGCCTGCGTCGATGCGGCCCATGCACCCGATATGCCCGCCGCGCCCGATATCACCGATACGACGGCAAACGCCGCCCCCAGCGCCCCAAGCTTCGCCGCCGCGCGGCCCATTCGTGCCCTCATGCCCTCTCCCTTCGCTCTTTTTGCCGCCTACGCGCGGGGCGAGACCCTGGCGCGCGCCGTCGAAGCGCGGATCATAGGACGCACAGCCCCCTCGCCGCAAGAGCGCCGCCCCGCTCTCGCCAGCACGGCATTGCGTGTCAAAATAGAACATCGACAACAACGGCGGTCATCGGCACATCGCCCGGGGGACTCCATGCTTATCCGCTTTACTCCTGCGATCGCCACCGCGCTCGCGTCGGTCGTGTCGCCTCTCGCGTTGCGCCTCGCGCGCGTGCCGCGCCGCGCGCTTGCCGCCGGCCTCGGGGCGCTCGCACTCGCCGGGTGTGTGCAGCCCTGGCAGCAATTCCACGCCGGCGACGATGCCCAGGCCGTGATCGCGCGCTTCGGTCCGCCGCGCGAAAGCTACGACCTGCCCAACGGCGGCAAGCGCCTGATGTGGCCGACCCAGCCGATGGGCGAAACCACCGTCGCCGCCGACATCGACGCGAGCGGCAAGGTTGTGAACGTGCGCCAGGTGCTCCAGGTAAGCGAGTTCTATCGCGCCGAGATCGGCAAGTGGACGCGCGCCGACGTGCTCGTCAACTTCGGCCGCCCCGAAGAAACCGCCTATTTCCCGCTGATGAAGCGCGAGGTGTGGACCTACCGCTACTACGAAGACAATGTCTGGTACATGCTCTACAGCTTCTACTTCGACGACGACGGCGTCCTGCGCCTCACGCAAAAGACGCCCGATCCGATGCACGATCCGGACCGCCGCGGCTGGTTCTAGCGCGCCCGCCGACCCGCATCAAAAGAAAAACCCCCGCGTTTGCGAGAACGCGGGGGTTTTGTTTTGCCTGGCGCGGCTTCGGGCAGGGCACACGCCCTGCCTGGGACGCGCTTACGAGCGCTGCGGATTGAGCTTGTCGGTGTCCGACGAATAGAGCTTGTTGAGCGCCGCGATATACGCCTTGGCCGAGGCCGCGACGATATCCGGATCGGTGCCCACGCCGTTCACGATGCGGCCCGCCTTCGACAGACGCACCGTCACTTCGCCCTGCGCCTGGGTGCCGGTGGTGATGGCGTTCACCGAGTACAGCAGCAGTTCCGAGCCGCTGCCCACTTCGGTTTCGATGGCGTTGAGCGTCGCATCGACCGGACCGTTGCCGGCCGCTTCGCCGGTCACTTCCTTGCCGTCGGCCGAAAAGACGATACGCGCGTGCGGACGCTCGCCCGTTTCCGAGTGCTGCGCAAGCGAAATGAACTTGTAGTGCTCGCGCTCCTGCGCCTCGGCCGACTCTTCCGTGACGATCGCGATGATGTCTTCGTCGAAGATTTCGGCCTTGCGGTCGGCCAGTTCCTTGAAGCGCGCGAACGCCTGGTTCAGTTCGGCTTCGCTTTCGAGCTGGATGCCCAGTTCCTGGAGACGCTGCTTGAACGCGTTGCGGCCCGAGAGCTTGCCCAGCACGATCTTGTTGGCGGTCCAGCCCACGTCTTCGGCACGCATGATTTCATACGTGTCGCGTGCCTTGAGCACGCCGTCCTGGTGGATGCCCGAAGCGTGCGCGAAGGCATTCGCGCCCACCACGGCCTTGTTCGGCTGCACGACGAAACCCGTGATCTGCGAGACGAGCTTCGAAGCCGGCACGATCTGCGTGGTGTCGACGCCGAGCTCGAGGCCGAAGTAGTCCTTGCGGGTCTTCACGGCCATGACGATTTCTTCGAGCGAGGTGTTGCCCGCGCGCTCGCCCAGACCGTTGATCGTGCATTCCACCTGACGCGCACCGCCGATCTGCACGCCGGCGAGCGAATTCGCCACGGCCATGCCGAGGTCGTTGTGGCAGTGCACCGAGAAAACGGCCTTATGCGAGTTCGGGATGCGCTCGCGCAGCGTCTTCACGAGGTTGCCGTAGAGCTCCGGAACGCCGTAGCCCACCGTGTCGGCGATGTTGATCGTGGTCGCGCCTTCGTTGATGACGGCTTCGAGCACGCGGCACAGGAAATCCATGTCCGAGCGGCTGCCGTCTTCGGGCGAGAACTCCACGTCGTTCGTGAACTTGCGCGCAAAACGCACCGCCAGCTTCGCCTGCTCGAGCACCTGCTCGGGCGACATGCGCAGCTTCTTCTCCATGTGCAGCGGCGAAGTCGCGATGAAGGTGTGGATGCGGAAGTGATCGGCGGGCTTGAGCGCGTCGGCGGCACGCTGGATGTCCTTGTCGTTGGCGCGGGCCAGCGAGCAGATCGTGCTGTCCTTGATCGTGCCGGCGATCGTCTGGATCGCGTCGAAGTCGCCGTTCGAGCTGGCCGCGAAGCCGGCCTCGATCACGTCGACCTTCATCCGCTCGAGGTGCTTCGCGATGCGGATTTTCTCTTCCTTCGTCATCGACGCACCGGGCGACTGCTCGCCGTCACGCAACGTCGTATCGAAGATGATGAGCTTGTCTGCTGCCATTTTGGGTCTCCAGGGGGACTTGTTCGGTGTCTAAAAACGGAATTCGGGTGTTCGCGCCACCGTTGGCGACGCTGACAATGAACGAAGCGGACGGAGGGCGAGCGAGATCAGCGCGGCAGGCGCGCTAGCGCTAGCGTGCTTAGGCGCGCGCCGGCTTGAAGAGAAAGGAGGGGGAACGAGATCGTTGCCATGCCGCCGACTATAGCGGGATTCCGGCGATAGTGCAATTGGCCGCGGCCCGGGGATGTTCCTCAGGCCGGCCCGGCTCGCGCGCTGGCCCCAAAAACGACCAGGGCCGCACGAAGCGGCCCTGCGAAACTGACGGCGAAACGGACTGCAAGACGGACTGCGCGCTAGCGCCCTTACCGGTCGCGCGGCGAGGAACGCGCCGGATTGCTCCGCCCGCGCGCCGCCTGCCAGGCCCAGAACACGTAGCCCGAAAGGCCGTACAGCACGAAAAGACCGAACAGCATGAGCGGCGGATCGGACGAAACCAGCACGAACGCCACCACCACCAGCAGGATCGCCGCGAACGGCACCCGGTGCCGCACGTCGAGCGCCTTGCCGCTGTAGAACGGCGCGTTCGAGACCATGGTCACGCCCGCATAGATCGTCAGCACGAACGCCACCCACGGCAGCCACGCGAGCTTGACGGGCACGCGGTTATCCGTGGAAAGCCAGACGAAGCCCGCGATCAGCGCCGCCGCCGCCGGGCTCGGCAAGCCCTGGAAGAAACGCTTGTCCACCACGCCGATATTCGTGTTGAATCGCGCGAGCCGCAGCGCCGCACCCGAGCAATAGACGAAAGCGGCCAGCCAGCCCCAGCGGCCGAGATCCTTGAGCACCCACTCGTACATCACGAGCGCGGGCGCGACGCCGAACGAGACCATGTCGGAGAGACTGTCGAACTGCTCGCCGAACGCGCTCTGCGAGTGCGTCATGCGCGCGACGCGCCCGTCCATGCCGTCGAGCACCATCGCCACGAAGATCGCGATAGCCGCGACCTCGAAGCGCACGTTCATGGCCTGCACGACGGCGAAAAAGCCGCAAAAGAGCGCGGCCGTGGTGAACGCGTTGGGCAGCAGGTAGATGCCGCGCTTCTTCAGGAACTGCTGGCGCGCGGCGCGACGGGTCGCAGCGACGCCCACCGGCGGATCCTGCAAGGGCTTGTTGCGGCGAAACGGCCGCGGCAGCGGTCCGCCCGCTGCGTTGCGGGGACGACGCGGTTTGAATCCGGCCATCGCAACCCTCCTTAGGCCGATTGCGTTTGCAGTTCGGCGAGGATCGTCGAGGACGCGGACACCTTCTCGCCGATCGACACACGCGGGCGGCTGCCCACGGGCAGGTACACGTCCACGCGCGAGCCGAAGCGGATGAAGCCATAGCGCTGGCCGCGCGAGAGCGGCTCGCCCGAGCGCACGTAGCACAGAATGCGGCGCGCGATGAGGCCCGCGATCTGCACCGACGTCACCACGGTGCCATCGGCCATCGTGAGGACGACGGCATTGCGCTCGTTCTCGGTCGAAGCCTTGTCGATGGCGGCGTTCAGGTAGGCGCCGGGGAAGTATTCGACCTTCGAGACCGCGCCATCCACCGGCGAGCGCTGCGAGTGCACGTTGAACACGTTCATGAACACGCTGATCTTGAGCGCTTCGCGGTTCGCATACGGGTCGTGCGCCGTTTCGATGGCGACGATGCGGCCGTCGGCCGGGCACAGCACGGCGTTCGCCTGGGTCGGGATGGGCCGCGGCGGATCGCGGAAGAACTGCACGACGAAGATGAGGATGAGCCAGAACGGCCACGCGAGGCCGAACCCTGCGATTGCATGGATCACGAGCGCCACGACGGCAGCAAGGGCGATGAACGGCCAGCCTTCGCGGGCGATGATCGGATGAGGGTAATTCATGGTGGCTTCGGTGTTTTTTTAAAAACCGTAGGATAGCAAAAGCCGCCCAGGGTTCATCCCACCTGGGCGGCTTTTGTGTGAAATCGCGGCGGCGCGGCGGCTTCCCCGCGCTGATTCAGCCCGAAAGGAAGCCGGCCGCCGCCTGCGGCGCAACGTCGGATTAGTTCTTCGACTGGTCGACGAGCTTGTTCTTCGCGATCCACGGCATCATCGCGCGCAGCTTCGCACCGACCTGCTCGATCTGGTGCTCGGCCGTCAGGCGGCGGCGCGATTGCAGCGTCGGCGCGCCGGCCTTGTTCTCGAGAATGAAGCTCTTCGCGTATTCGCCGGTCTGGATGTCCTTCAGGACTTCCTTCATGACCTTCTTCGTTTCGGCCGTGATCACGCGCGGACCCGTCACGTACTCGCCGTACTCGGCGTTGTTCGAGATCGAGTAGTTCATGTTCGCGATGCCGCCTTCGTAGATCAGGTCGACGATCAGCTTCAGTTCGTGCAGGCACTCGAAGTACGCCATTTCCGGCGCATAGCCCGCTTCCACCAGCGTTTCGAAGCCGGCCTTGATGAGGTCGACCGTACCGCCGCACAGCACGGCTTGTTCGCCGAACAGGTCGGTTTCGGTTTCTTCGCGGAAGTTCGTTTCGATGATGCCGGCACGGCCGCCGCCGTTGGCCGCTGCGTACGAGAGGGCGATGTCACGCGCCGCGCCCGACTTGTCCTGGGCCACTGCGATCAGGTGCGGCACGCCGCCGCCTTGCGAGTACGTGCCGCGCACGGTGTGGCCCGGCGCCTTCGGGGCGATCATGATGACGTCCAGATCGGCTCGCGGGATCACCTGGCCGTAGTGGACGTTGAAGCCGTGCGCGAACGCGAGCGCGGCGCCGTTCTTGATGTTGGCGTGCACTTCCTTCGCGTACACGTCGGCGATCTGCTCGTCGGGCAGGAGCATCATCACGACGTCGGCGTTCTTGACGGCTTCGCCCACTTCCTTGACGGCGAGACCGGCGTTCTCGGCCTTGCTCCACGAAGCGCCGCCCTTACGCAGGCCGACGGTCACGTTCACGCCGCTGTCCTTCAGGTTCAGCGCGTGGGCGTGGCCCTGCGAGCCGTAACCGATGATGGTGACCTGCTTGCCTTTGATGAGGGAGAGGTCGGCGTCCTTGTCGTAGAAAACTTTCATGGTGGTTCCCTGGCGAGAATACAAAAATTGAGAAATTCGGTACTGCTGCTCGTGTGAATCTGACTGAATCTGACTGAATCTGACGAATGGCGAGGTGTCGTCACACCTTCAGAATGCGCTCTCCGCGCCCGATGCCCGAGCCGCCCGTACGGACGGTCTCCAGAATCGCGGCGGCGTCGATCGCTTCGATGAACGCGTCGAGCTTGTCGCTCGCACCCGTCAGCTCGATCGTGTAGGTTTTCTCGGTGACGTCGATGATACGGCCGCGGAAGATGTCCGCCATCCGCTTCATCTCTTCACGCTCCTTGCCGACCGCCCTTACCTTGATCAGCATCAGCTCGCGCTCGATGTGGGCGCCCTCGGTCAGGTCGACCACTTTCACCACCTCGATCAGGCGGTTCAGATGCTTCGTGATCTGTTCGATCACGTCGTCCGAGCCAATGGAAACGATGGTCATGCGCGACAGCGAACGGTCTTCGGTCGGCGCCACCGTCAAGGTTTCAATGTTGTAGCCGCGTGCGGAGAAGAGGCCGACCACGCGCGAAAGCGCGCCCGGCTCGTTTTCCAGCAAAACGGAAATGATGTGTCTCATGATGTGTTCCGCGATTTATCCCGTTGAGCGTGTTGCCGCCCTTCCCCGCGAACCCGCGCGCCCGTTGTGTGGACGCGTGCCGCGCGAGGTCGGAGCGGCGCCGTTCAAATACCGTTACAGGTCTTCCGAACCGAGCAGCATCTCGGTGATGCCCTTGCCGGCCTGAACCATCGGCCAGACGTTTTCGGAAGGGTCGGTCTGGAAATCGAGGAACACCGTGCGGTCCTTCAGTCGCAGCGCTTCCTTGAGCGCGGGCTCGACGTCCGCGGTCTTCTCGACGCGGATGCCCACGTGGCCGTAAGCCTCGGCGAGCTTCACGAAGTCCGGCAGCGCATCCATGTACGAATGCGAATAGCGCTTGCTGTATTCGATCTGCTGCCACTGGCGAACCATGCCGAGGTAGCGGTTGTTCAGCGAAATGATCTTCACGGGCGTGTCGTACTGCTTGCAGGTCGACAGCTCCTGAATGCACATCTGGATCGAGCCTTCGCCCGTGATGCACAGCACGTCGTCGTCGGGGTGGGCCATCTTCACGCCCATCGCCGCCGGCAGGCCGAAGCCCATGGTGCCGAGGCCGCCCGAGTTGATCCAGCGGCGCGGCTGGTTGAAGCGGTAGAACTGCGCGGCCCACATCTGGTGCTGGCCCACGTCCGAACAGACGAACGCGTTGCCGCCCGTGAGCTCCCACGCCTTCTCCACCACGAACTGCGGCTTGATGATGTCGCTCTTGCGGTCGAACTTCAGGCAGTTCTTCTCGCGCCAGCCTTCGATGTCCTTCCACCAGGCGGCGAGCGCCTCGGTATCGGGACCGTGCTCGGCGTGCTGAAGCTGCTCGATGAGCTCCTTCAACACTTCCTTCACGTCGCCGACGATGGGGATATCGACCTTCACGCGCTTCGAGATCGACGACGGGTCGATGTCGATGTGAATGATCTTGCGCGGACGCGAAGCGAAGTGCGCCGGGTCGCCGATCACGCGGTCGTCGAAGCGCGCGCCGATCGCGATCAGCACGTCGCAGTGCTGCATCGCCATGTTGGCTTCGTAGGTGCCGTGCATGCCGAGCATGCCGAGGAACTTGCGGTCGCTCGCGCGATAGCCGCCCAGCCCCATCAGCGTGTTCGTGACCGGGTAGCCGAGCAGATCGGCGAACTGGTTCAGTTCGCGCGCCGCATCGGCGAGGATGATGCCGCCGCCGGTGTAGATATACGGACGTTTGGCCGTGAGGAGCAGCGACACCGCCTTGCGGATCTGCCCCGAGTGGCCCTTCGTGACCGGGTTGTACGAACGCAGCGCCACGTTCTTGACCGGTTCGTACGCGCACGGCGTTTTCGACACGTCCTTCGGAATGTCGATCAGCACGGGGCCGGGACGGCCGGTGCGCGCAATGTAAAAAGCTTTCTTGACGGTGGCCGCGAGGTCGCGCACGTCCTTCACGAGGAAGTTGTGCTTCACGCACGGGCGCGTGATGCCCACGGTGTCGCACTCCTGGAAGGCGTCCTGGCCGATGGCGGCAGTCGGCACCTGGCCGCTGATGATCACCATCGGGATCGAGTCCATATAGGCCGTCGCGATGCCGGTCACCGCATTGGTGACGCCCGGGCCCGAGGTCACGAGACACACGCCCACCTTGCCGGTGGAACGGGAATAGGCATCGGCCGCGTGCACGGCTGCCTGTTCGTGGCGCACGAGCACGTGCTGAATCTTGTCCTGCTTGTACAGCTCGTCGTAGATGTAGAGTACCGAGCCGCCGGGATAACCCCAGACGAATTCGACCTGCTCGTCAGCGAGCGCTTTCATCAGCACGGTCGCGCCGATGGACTGGCCTTGATGGCCATGAGGGTCAGATTCGTGTGAAGAAGGGGGAACCGACGTGGAGAATTCCGCGCTGGGCATATTCATCATTCACCTTTCGAATTTTCGGCAAAAAATTGATCGGGTGCTCTCTGCCGGGCTTGTGGCTCGGGTTCAAGCGGCGCGTCCAGTTGACAGGTGAGCTTCTTGGGCCACACCCGAATTGAGACAGGTCACTTATGTTGCGAACCGTCGAAGATAGCGGGTCATGCCCCGACGGTCAAGCGATTCTTGCCATGGCGGGCACGCGCGTTGCGAGTGGCCCGACTTTTGTGCGCTTTGCGTGCGGGTCCGATGGATTTTTGCGGAATTTTGTGAGGCTCGCCCCGGGGGGCTGGCATTGGACGCCCGGCCTCCACTTCGCCGCCACACGGGGCCCGGGCGGGTCCGGACGGTCGGCCGGGACGGAAGCACCGGGCATCGCCAACACGACGCCTGACGGATTGTCTGGCCGCGTCATCACCCCGTGGACGCGAAAATTTGCTAGCATCCGCGAGTTTTACGACATTTTTCGAACGATTACGCGTACGCTCTGGTGGCGGCGCCCTGCAACGGATGGCATCAGACAAGGAACTCGCCGATTTTCTGGCGGGCGTCGAGAGACGCGCGTTCAAGCAGACGGTCTACGCCGTGAGGGACGACGACGCCTCGCTCGACATCGTGCAGGACGCGATGATCAAGCTCGCCGAAAAATACGGAGACCGCCCCGCCGCCGAACTGCCCCTCCTCTTCCAGCGCATCCTGCAAAACACGACGCATGATTTTTTTCGTCGGCAAAAAGTACGCAATACCTGGGTGAGCCTGTTTTCGTCGCTCGGCAACGCCGACGACGACGAATTCGACCCGCTGGAGACCTTCGAGGCACAGAACGGCACCATCGGCGCGGAGAGCAGCGAACAACAACTCGAACGAGAACAGGTCCTCAATCTGATCGACCAGGAAATCCAGAAATTACCGGCACGTCAACGGGAGGCGTTTCTGATGCGTTACTGGGAAGATATGGATGTCGCCGAGACTGCCGCCGCAATGGGCTGCTCCGAAGGCAGCGTGAAAACGCACTGCTCGCGGGCCACCCACACGCTGGCACAAGCACTCAAGGCAAAAGGAATCACGCTATGAGTTCCGCTCTCGAAAACAAAGAACTAGAGTTCGTGCGGGAACTGCGCCGTGCCCTCGACGAGAGTGCCGCCAGTCTGCCCGCCTCCACGACCGATCGCCTCGCCACCGCCCGCCGGAGCGCGCTCGCGCGCAAGAAGACCGAGCCAGTGCTGGTGCGCGTGCCGTCGCTCGCCGCCGCGGGCCTGCCCGGCTCGCTGGACGCGCCGGCGGCGCCTCGCCGCCGCTCGCCGCTCAAGCGCCTCGCGCTGGCCTGGCCGCTCGCCGCGCTGGTGGCGGGCCTCTTCGCCATCGCGTACTTCGAGGATCAGCAGCACACGGCCGAGCTTGCCGATATCGACGCCGCCATGCTGAGCGACGATTTGCCGCTCACCGCGTATCTCGATCACGGTTTCAACGCGTACCTGTCGCGTTCGCACTAACCGGGAGACTCGCGGGGTGAGTTACAAGCGCGGCCTGGCCGTAGTGATAGGATCGGTGGTCGCGGCAGTCGTGTCGTATGTGGCGACATATCCGCGCTTTCACCCTGAAGAAACGTCCGGCGCCGCGGTCAGCGCGCCGGCCAGCGGCCCTTCCGTCGAAACCTCGATCGCCACGGCGTTCGCACCGCTGCCCGGTCGCAAGGATCCGCTCGCCTGGGCGCGCCTCACCGACGACCAGCGCACCGCGCTCGCGCCGTTCGCGACCGAATGGGACCGATTCAGCGACGAACGCAAGCGCAAATGGCTGAAAATCGCCGCGCGTTATCCGAAGATGTCGCCGGATGCGCAAAAGCGCCTGCACGACCGCATGTCCGAGTGGGTCCGCATGACGCCCGAGCAGCGCCGCGTCGCGCGCGAGAACTACCAGGCATCCAAGGAATTGCCGCCGCAGGCCCGCCAGCGCGCGTGGAAAGACTACCAGGAGCTCTCGCCCGAGCAGAAGGCAAAACTGGCCGCGACCGAGCGCAAGCGTCGCACCGTCGTCAGCGCGCCGCCGTCGGGCAGCAAGAGCGAGATCCGCGACATCGAGCGCCTCGTCGACGAGCGCGATCGCCGCAGCCAGCCGCATAACCCCGCTTCGGCGCCGGCCGCTTCAGGCGCGGCCCCGGCACCCGCCTCCACGCCCGGCGCGATGACCGAGCCGGCGCCCGCCATGGCGGGCATCCCCTCGGCGGCGAGCTTCGTGCCGGCCACGCCGATTCCGGTTTCGCCCGCCGAAGCCCCGGCACTGTTCAAGGGCTCGTAAGCCCCCCGGTTTCCGTTCTGTCGCAGGTTCCCCGCGTAATCCCGGTATGCCGCTGCCCGGGCTCGCGGGTATGCTTGAGGCGTCCCGTCCCTTTTCCGACGCCGCCGTGACCGAGCCCGCCATCGCCGTAGCTCAGCAAACTCCTCGAGCGGCTTCTTCAGAAGTCGGCGCAGCCACACAGCCGCCCGCCGCCCCGACGATCCGCCGTCGTCTCGCCGCGCTGCTCTACGAAAGCGTGTTGCTGTTCGGCGTGATCTTCCTCGCGGGACTCGCATTCAGCCTCGTGCTCCAGCAGCGCAACGGCCTCGCCTACCATCACCTGATGTCGGCGTGGATCGCCGTGGTCGCCGCGGCGTACTTCGTCGGCTTCTGGCACCGCGGCGGCCAGACGCTGCCCATGAAGACCTGGCGCATGCGCGTGGTCGGTCCCGATGGCGCGCCGCCCACCGTCGCGCGCGCGACGCTGCGCTACCTCGCCGCCTGGCTCTGGTTCCTGCCGCCGCTCGCGCTGCATCCGCTCTTCGGTCTCTCGATCCCGCGCACGCTGCTGCTCGAGATCGTCTGGTTCGCCCTGTGGACCGCCAGCGCCCGCTTCGACGCGCAGCGCCAGTTCCTGCACGATCGCATCGCGGGCACACGCATCGTCGCTGTGCCGCGCGCGCCACAGTAGCGCCCCGCGCGGCCCCCTCGCCCGCATCGCGTCCGGGGCCAGGGCGCGGTCATTTCCGCTCGCCGCGAGCGCCGGCGGGGCCTCGCGCCGACGCCGCGCAACCGGGCAGGAGTGCGTAACAAGAACATCTTGTGACTGTCACGGCACCGTCACGGCCACATGGCGCAATGCGCGTATTGCAAACCCGCCGCGCGAGCCATGGCCCAGAACCCGACCGCGACTCCCCTCTTCCGGCAGACCACCGGACCGGCCACCGACCCTACGGCTTTCAGCCCAGGTCCAGGCGGCGCCACCTTTTCCTCTCCGCCGCTGCCGCTCTCCGATTCGACAGCCACCGGCCCCCACGACGACGATCACCCCGCCCCGCATCGCTACCGCACCATCTGGCTCTCCGACATCCACCTCGGCTCGAACGGCTGCCAGGCCAACTACCTGCTCGATTTCCTGCGTCATAACGAGTCGGAGTACCTGTACCTCGTCGGCGACATCATCGACGGCTGGCAGCTGAAGAAGGGCTGGTACTGGCCGCAGGCGCACAACGACGTCGTGCAGAAGGTGCTGCGCAAGGCGCGCAAGGGCACTCAGGTCGTGTACATCCCGGGCAATCACGACGAAGCGGCGCGCCAGTTCTGCAACCTCGCGTTCGGCGACATCCACGTGCGCGAGGAAGCGTTCCACACGACGCTCGCCGGCAAGCGCCTGTGGGTCGTGCACGGCGACCTCTTCGACGGCGTGATCCAGCACGCCAAGTGGCTCGCGTACCTCGGCGACTCGGCCTACACGGTGATCCTCGTGCTCAACCGCTGGTTCAACCGCGTCCGCGCAAAGCTCGGCTTCCAGTACTGGTCGCTCTCGCAGTACCTCAAGCACCAGGTGAAGAACGCCGTGAACTTCATCTCGTCGTTCGAGCGCGTGATGACCGACGAAGCGCGCCGCCGCGGCTGCGACGGCGTGGTCTGCGGCCACATCCACAAGGCCGAAATCCGCGACATCGACGGCGTGCTGTACTGCAACGACGGCGACTGGGTGGAAAGCCTCTCCGCGCTCGTCGAGACCTTCGAGGGCGAACTGCGCATCGTCTACTGGACGGTGATGCAGGCCCCGGAGGCACAGGTTTCGACGCGCAAGGCGCGCGTGAGCGCCTGACCCCGTAGCGCACCGGCGAGCCTCGCACTGTACGCGGCTCGCCCCCTGCCCCCTCGCGGGGCGCGAACAACTGCAATATCAGAGGGCCGACGACCGATGAAAGTAATGATCGTGACCGATGCATGGGAGCCGCAGGTCAACGGCGTGGTACGTACGCTGAAGAACACCACGCGTGAGCTGATTGCGCTCGGGCATCAGGTGGAGCTGCTCACGCCGCTCGAATTCCGCACGATCCCGTGCCCGACCTACCCGGAAATTCGTCTCTCGCTGCTCCCGAAGCGCCATCTGCGCAAGCGCATCGAAGCGTTCGGTCCCGACGCGCTGCACATCGCCACCGAAGGCCCGCTCGGCCTCGCCGCGCGCGAGTACGCGATCAAGCACGACCTGCCCTTCACGACCGCCTATCACACGCGCTTTCCCGAGTACGTGCAGGCGCGTTTCGGCATTCCGCTGTCGGCCACCTACCGCTTCCTGCGCTGGTTCCACAAGCCCTCGCTCGCGGTGATGGCGCCCACGCCCGTCGTGAAGGCCGACCTCGAAAAATTCGGCTTCACGAACGTCGTGCTGTGGACGCGCGGCGTGGACCTCGACATCTTCCAGCCGATGGACTCGAAGGTGCTCAACACCGCGCGCCCGATCTTCCTCTATGTGGGCCGCGTGGCCGTGGAGAAGAACGTCGAAGCGTTCCTCAAGCTCGACCTGCCGGGCTCGAAATGGGTGTGCGGCGAAGGCCCCGCGCTCGCCGAGCTGAAGTCGCGCTATCCCCAGGCGAACTACCTGGGTGTCCTGAGCCAGCCCGAACTGGCGAAGGTCTATGCAGCCGCCGACGTCTTCGTGTTCCCGAGCCGCACCGACACCTTCGGCCTCGTGCTGCTCGAAGCCCTCGCGTGCGGCACGCCGGTCGCCGCTTACCCGGTGACGGGCCCGATCGACGTGCTCGGCACGGGCCATGCGGGCGCGATGAACGAAGACCTGCGCGAGGCCTGCCTCGAAGCGCTCAAGATCGATCGCGCAACGGCGCGCGCCTGGGCCGAACGGTTCTCGTGGCGCGCGGCGTCCGAGCAGTTCGCCTCGCACCTGAAGCCGCGGCCGCGCGCGACCATGCAGGAATCGAGCGCCGCTGCCTGAGGCCGGGAGGCGCTCCATGACCCGGCCTTCGATTGCGCGCGTGCCCGCCGCCGACGATTCGCGGGACCCGCCCGCGGACCCGGCGCATCCAGTGAAACACCCCGCCGCGCCCGGCCCAGCGCCGGACGCGGCGTGCGATACTGGCAGCTCTACCCGCACCGCCATGCCGTCACGTTCTCCTTCCCCCTCAAGCTCCGCTCAAGGCGCCGCCGCTGCCGTGGTCCGGGCCGTGCCGCTGCATACGGGCGCGGTGAACGAGTTGCCGCAGCCGCCGCTCTCGCACCATGACGCCGCGGAAAGCGCCGATCCGCACGAGCCCCACGAACCGCTCGGCCCCGACGATCCGCTCGCGCCGCCCCCGTTCAATCCGTACAAGGGCAACCGGGGCCTCACGCGCGCCTGGCACGCGCTCAAGAATTCGATTGCGGGCTTTCGCGTGGCGATCCGCGAGGAAAGCGCCTTTCGCCAGGAGCTGACGCTCGCGGCCATCCTCGTGCCGATCGCGCTCTTCGTGCCGGTCGAGCCCGTCGCGCGCGTGCTGCTGCTCGGCTCGGTCATGCTGGTGCTGATCGTCGAGCTCATCAATTCGAGCATCGAAAACGCCATCGACCGCATCGGCCTCGAGCGCAACGAGCTCTCCCGGCGCGCCAAGGACCTCGGCAGCGCGGCCGTCACGGTGGCGCTCGCGTTCTGCGTGATGACCTGGGGGCTGATCCTCGTGCCCCTTTTCGGGCCGCCGCTTCTCGCCCGGCTCGCCTCGCTGTAAACCCTGCCCCCTCGCTCCGGCGCGCCCGCGCGCCGGACACCGTGCTTGCCGCGGGCGCTTACCGGCTCTTACGGGTCGAATCGTCGGTTTATAATCGAACGATAGTCTTAGGGCCCGCTCGTGCCGATTTCACGCCGATTCCGCATAAACCGGCCCTAAAACAAGACCAACCGCGTCCGGGCAATCCACGCAGCAGCGACCTTGCAGCAGCGCGCAAGCCCGGCACTTTCAGGGCCGGACGACATGGAAGCCAAAACTCCCCGCCGTACACGCGAACGGATTCTCGAACTCTCGCTGAAGCTGTTCAACGAGATTGGCGAGCCGAACGTCACCACGACGACCATCGCCGAGGAAATGGAGATCAGTCCAGGCAACCTGTACTACCACTTCCGCAACAAAGACGACATCATCAACAGCATCTTCGGCCAGTTCGAGCAGGAGATCGAAAAGCGTCTGCGCTTCCCGGACGACCACCGCGCCACCATCGACGAAATGTGGGCCTATCTGCAGTACATGGTCGATTTCACTTGGCGCTACCGCTTTCTCTATCGCGACCTGAATGATCTGCTCGCGCGCAACCGCACGCTGGAGATGCACTTCAAGCAGATCATCAGCCACAAGGTCCACTTCGCAAAGCAGTTCTGCGAGCAGCTCCAGGCCGACGGCGAAATGGTGGCCACGCCCGCCGAGATCGCCGTGATCGCGACCAACATCGGCGTGATCGCCACCTACTGGCTCTCCTACCAGTTCGTGATGAACCCGCGCAAGTACAACGACCAGGAAGCGATCCGCGACGAACTCCACCAGGTGAGCGTGCAGATCGTTTCGCTGATGGCGCCGTACCTGCGCGGGCGGGCCCGCCAGCTCTTCGACGACCTCGTCTCGGGCAAACTCGCCAAGCGCGAGTTCTACGACTACCTGCCGCCGCGCGACGGCGCGGCCGGGGCAGCAGGAGCCGCGGCGGGTACGGCGCGCGGCGCCGTGCGGGACACGAAGGACGTGCGCGAATGAAGGCCGTCTGCGTCTATTGCGGCTCCTCGCACGGAGCCAGCCCGATCTACACGCAGGCGGCGCAGGCCTTCGGCCGCGCGCTGGTCGCGGCCGACCTCGGCCTCGTCTACGGCGGCGGCAAGGTGGGCCTGATGGGTGTGATCGCCGACACCGTGATGGCCGAAGGCGGCCGCGCGATCGGCGTGATTCCCGAACTGCTCGTGAACAAGGAAGTGGGCCACGATGGTCTCTCGGAGCTGCACGTCGTGCCCGACATGCACCACCGCAAGAAGATGATGGCCGACCTCTCGGACGCGTTCGTCGCGCTGCCGGGCGGCGCGGGCACGCTCGAAGAGCTGTTCGAGGTCTATACGTGGGCGCAGCTCGGCTATCACCACAAGCCGGTCGCGGTGCTCAACATCGACGGCTTCTACGACCCGCTCATCGCGCTGCTCCGGCACACCGTCACCGAAGGCTTCATGCGCCAGACCTACTTCGATCTGCTCCAGATCGACAGCGATCCGGCCGCGCTGATCGACAAGCTCCAGCGCTACCACGCGCCCGCGCAGGACAAGTGGTCCAGCGCGCGCGAGAACGTCTAAAGCGCGCGAGGCATTGATCGTCCGGCGGCGCGCGCCGAATCCACCGTCAATCAACGGGGTACACCGATGAGCAAGGTTGTCCTGATCACGGGCGCGAGCCGCGGCATCGGCCGGGCGACCGCCCGGCTGCTCGGCGCGCGCGGCTGGACCGTGGGCGTGAATTATCAGCATAACGAACCGGCTGCCGGGGAAACCGCGGCGCAAGTCGGCCGCGCGGGCGGCCATGCGCGCGTGCTGCACGGCGACGTCGCGAACGAAACCGATGTGATCGCGATGTTCGACGCACTCGAACACGCTTATGGCCGCATCGACGCGCTCGTCAACAACGCGGGCATCGTCGCGCCGTCCACCTCGCTCGCCGACATGAGCGCCGGGCGCCTGAAGCGCATGTTCGACGTGAACGTGTACGGCGCGTTCCTGTGCGCGCGCGAAGCGGCGCGGCGCATGTCGAAGGACCGCGGCGGCGAGGGCGGCGCGATCGTCAATGTCTCGTCGGCGGCGTCGCGGCTCGGCTCGCCCGGCGAGTACATCGACTATGCGGCATCGAAAGGCGCCATCGACACGATGACGATCGGTCTCGCCAAGGAACTCGGTCCGCAGGGGGTGCGCGTGAATGCGGTGCGCCCGGGCCTCATCGATACGGACATTCACGCGAGCGGCGGTCGCCCCGACCGGGCCGCCGTGCTCGGTGTACAGACGCCGCTCGGGCGCCCGGGCGGTGCCGACGAAGTGGCCGAGGCCATCGTCTGGCTGTTGAGCGATGCGGCGTCGTATGTGACCGGCGCGCTGGTCGACGTGAGCGGCGGACGCTAGAACCCGGAGCCGGGCTCGCGCAGAAAGGCGAGTTCGGCCTCGCTCGATGGGCGCTCCAGTTGCGCGTTGCGATGCGGAAAGCGCCCGAAACGCTCGATCACTTTCGCGTGCCGCACGGCGTAACCGTAGTAGTCCTCGCCGTCCGGCTCGTGGCGTAGCTCGCCGAAAAGCCGCAACGACTCGCGCTGCGCCTCCACCGATTCGGCGTGCTCGAACGGCAAATACACGAACACACGGTGATAAAGCGTAGGCAGCGCGCGATCCGCCCTGCTCGCCACCAGTTGCCGCGAGAGGGCCAGCGCACGATCGTCGGCGGCGAACGCGCGCGGCGTGCCGCGATGACAGTTGCGCGAGAACTGGTCGAGCACGATCACGAGCGCAAGCGAGCCCTCGGGCGTCGCGGCCCACGCGTCGAGTTCGCCCGCGCACGCCGCCTCCAGCACGGCGCCGAAGCGCTCGCGCAATTGCGCATCGAACGCCTCGTCCTTTCTGAACCACATCTTGCACGGCCGGCCGTACTCCGCCGAACCCGCTGCGCCGAACCAGAAGTCCAGCACCTCGCGCGCACGCGGATCGACGGTATCTTCCGTCATGCAAACTCCAGCACGAGGCGCCGCGTGCGGGCGCTCTTCTTCTCCAGTTTCGCTACGCGCAGCGCGCCGATCTCGTTCGTGTTGCGCACGTGAGTGCCGCCGCAGGGCTGCAAATCAACGCTCTCGATACGCAACAGACGCACGCGGCCCAAGCCCATCGGCGGCTTCACGCTCATCGTGCGTACGAGTTCGGGGCGCGCGGCCATTTCCTCGTCGGTGATCCACTCGGTGGCGACCGGGTGCGCCCCCGCCACCAGTGCCGCGAGCCGCGCTTCGACGTCCTCGCGCTCGATCGGCTCGACGGTCGCGAAGTCGAGCCGCGCGTAGTCGGTCGTGATGCTGCAGCCGTCCACCGCGTACGGCAGCACGGCGCACATCAGGTGGCTGGCCGTATGCAGCCGCATGTGCCGATGGCGCCGCGCCCAGTCGATCTCCGCGCGCACCGGTTCGCCGGCGCGCAGGCGGGCGATCAGCGCCTCCTGGCCTGGCGCGGGCACGTGCAGGGCATCGTCGGGCGTGGCGCCTTCGAACTTCGCCTTGCGCGTGTCGGCGATCGCGATGCGCGTGCCGTCGGCCAGGATCAGCGCGCCGGTGTCGCCGGCCTGGCCGCCGCCGAGCGGATAGAACACGGTCTGGTCCAGCAGCACGCCGTCCTCGCCCGCCGCGACGACGGTTGCGTCGCACTGGGTGAGATAGGCATCTTCGCGAAACAAGGCCCTGGTCGTCATACGTCGAGTCTCCTTCCATGCCAGCTTGTGGTTCGGCCCATTATCGGGGGCGCCTGGCAGGTTCCCAAATGCACCTGCCAGGCGCCACGGCCGGACTGTACCGGTGCGCCTGCCGGGCCAGTCAGCCCGGCCGGTTGCGCATCCAGTCGGCCGTATCGAAAAACGAGTGCAGCAGGCGCTCGCGCAGCGGCTCGGCAAGGCCCACGTCTTCCATCGCCCACGCCATGCAGCGCAGCCACTGGTCGCGCTCGGACGAAGCGATCGCGAACGGCAGATGGCGCGCGCGCAGGCGCGGATGGCCAAACCGTTCGATGTAGTGATCGGGGCCGCCCAGCCAGCCGCACAGGAACCAGAACAGCTTGTCGCGCGAGCCGTCGAGCGTAGGCGGATGCAGGGCGCGGATGCCCGCGAAATCGGCCTCGAGATCCATCAGGTCGTAGAAGCGGTCGACGAGCTCGCGCACGCGGGCCTCGCCGCCGACGAGTTCGAAGGCCGTGGGTTGCTGCGGCGCTTCGTCGGCTGAATCGGTCATACGGAAAATGGATGCAAAAACGTTGGGAGCTGCCCTCGCGCGCCAGACGTGCCGGACGTGCCAGACGCGCGGGGGAAAGCCACGATTTTCGCATAGCGGCGCACGCCGGGCCGCGCGGCCTGCGAGGCCCGCGAGTTTCGCTCCCCGCGGCGCTCAGGCGTCGCGCAACGACTGCAGCGCGGGCCGCGCGAGCACGTGCCGCAGGCTGATCCAGCCGCCCACGCCCGCGCACACCACACCCGCTGCAATGCCCGCGGGCAGAAGCCACGGATCGAACGGCAGATAGAACTGGAACACACGCGTGGCGAGCACGTTGCCCACCACCTGCGCGCCGACCGCCGCCATGAGCCCGGAGAGCGCGCCCACGGCAACGAACTCCGCCACCTGCACCGCACGCACCTGCCCGTGCGATGCGCCCAGCGCCCGCAACAGCGCAGACTCGCGCATGCGCTCGTCGCGCGTGCCCGCGAGCGCCGCGTAGAGCACGAGCACGCCCGCCGCGAGCGTGAACAGGAAGAGGAACTGCACCGCACCGATCACCTGTTCGAGCATGCGCTGGATCTGCGCGAGAATCGGCGCGATGTCGATGGCCGTGACGTTCGGATATTGCGCGACGAGGCCATCGACCACGTTGCGCTGCGCATCGGGCAAATGGAAGCTCGTGATGTAGGTGGCCGGGAAGTCGCGCAGCAACGGCGGCGGCATCAGCACGAAGAAGTTCACCTTGAACGAGCCCCAGTCGAGCTTGCGCACGCTCGTCACGGGCGCGCTCACCTCCAGACCGGTCACGTCGAACTTGAGCACGTCGCCGGTCTTCACGCCGATCAGCTTCGCAAGTCCCTCCTCGATCGAAAGCTGCGGCTCGCCGGAGTCGCCGTACCACGTGCCCGCAGTAATGCGATTGTCGTCGGGCAGTTGCGTCGTGTACGAGAGATTGAACTCGCGGTCGACGAGGCGCCGCGCATCCTCGCTCTTGAAGTGCCCGGGGTCCACCGGCTTGTCGTTGATCGCGATGAGCCGGCCGCGCACCATCGGCTCGAGCGCGATATCCGCGAACCCATGCGTGCGCAACCATCCCGCCACGGCGTCGCGCTGGTCGGGCTGGATGTCGATGAGGAATTCGTTGGGCGCGTCGGGCGGGGTCGATTTGCGCCAGCCGTCGACGAGGTCGTTGCGCGTCATCGCGATCAGCAGAAGGCACATGAGGCCGATGGCGAGCGCCGTGATCTGCAACGCGCTCGCGCCCGGGCGCCGTTCGAGCGACGCCAGCGCGTAGCGCCAGCCCACGCCCGCTCGCACCTGGCCGCCCAGCCGCTCGCTGCGCGCGAGGCGCGCCGCGCCCCAGAGCGCGAGTCGCGCCACGCACGCGAACACGAGCATGCCGATCGCGAAGCCGCCCGCGACGATGCCGCCGAGCTTCAGCTCGCCCGCCGCGATCACGAGGAGTCCTGCAAAGAGCACGATGCCCACGCCATAGGCGGCCCAGGCCGTGCGCCCCGCTTCGCCCCACTCGCGGCGCAGCACCCGCACGGGCGGCACGCGCGTGAGCGGCAGGAGCGGCGGCAGGGCGAAGCCGAGCAACAGCACGAGGCCGGCCGCGAGACCTTCGAGCGCGGCAAGCGGCCCCGGATACGGTAGCTGCACGGAGATCAGGCTGCCGAGCCAGGCAAGCAGCGCGAAATGCCCCGCATAGCCGAGCACCACACCCACTGCGCCGCCCACGAGCCCGAGCCCGAGGAATTCGAGTACGAAGAGCGTACGCAGCGTGCGCTGGCTTGCGCCGACGCAACGCATGGTGGCGCAGCTGTCGAGATGCCGCCGCGTGTAGCGATGCGCGGCCATGGCGATCGCCACGGCCGCGAGCAACGCCGTGAGGAGCGAAACGAGCGTGAGGAAATGGCGCGCGCGGTCGAGCGTCTGTCTGACCTGCGGCTGGCCGTCGTGCAGCGATTCGAGGCCGACGCCGCGCATCTGGCCACCGTCCACGCGCGCGTGCGCCCACTTCGCGAACTGCGCGACGGCGGGATCGGCGCCCGCGACGAGCAGCCGGTATGTCACGCGGCTGCCGTAGGTGACGAGCCCCGTGGAGGCGAGTTCGTCGTCGCGCATCATCAGGCGCGGCGAGAAATTGACGAACGAGAAGCCGCGGTCGAGCTCGCGCGTAATCACGGCGCTCACCACGAAGCTGCGGTTGCCCACCTTTACGGTGCTGCCCACGTGCAGTTTGAGCGCGTCGAGCAGTTCGTCGTCCACCCAGACCGTGCCGGGCGCCGGGATGCCCTGCGCCTCGCGATCGGGCGCGCCGGCGGCCGGAGCGACGCGCAGCGCGCCGCGCAACGGATAGTCCGCCGATACCGACTTGATCGCCGCCAGCCTCGACAGCGGCTGGCCGCTGGCCGCATCGGCGCCCACCATGCTCGGAAAGATCGCCGTGTTCGCGGTATGCAGCGCGAGCGACTGCGCCTCGCGCAGGAACATCGGATCGATGGGATGATCGGCGCGCACGATAAAATCGGCGGCGATCATGCGACGCGCATCGCGCTCGAGGCCCCGGTCCAGCCGGTCGGCGAGAAAACCCACGCTTGCGAGCGCCGCGACGGCCAGCACCAGCGCGAGCAGCAGCATCGTCAGTTCGCCGGCGCGCCAGTCGCGCGCCGTCATGCGGGCGGCAAGGCGAACGACGTCGAAAAACCCAGGCGGCCGATGCGCCGCACCGGGACCCGGCTGCGGGCGCTGCACACCAGGACCGCCCTCGCTACGCGCGGGCTTGTGCGGAGACGACGAATGCGTGGAACGAGGAGGAACGCTCAATCGTGACGGCTCCGCAGCGAAAGGCGCGAGACCATATGCGTGGCCATGCCCCGAAAACCGCCCTGCACGCCGCGCCACAAGCGAGGCAGCGCCCAGGCGGCGAGCGCGAGAAAGGCTACGAGCATCAAAAGGAACAGCAACGGCACGAAGAACGCGAGCAAGAGGCCCACGAAGGTCAGGCCGTCTTCGGCGCTCGACGTGACGACGTTCGAGACAGGTTCAGGCGAGAGGTTGATGAGCGCGCGCGTGCCGGCCTTGGCGAGGTGCGCGGTGCCGGCCAGCGTGCCGCCCGCCAGCGCCGCGATGGTCAGCACGGCCGGATCGGCGTGGCCCATCGCCCCGGCCGCGAGCACGGCGCCGGCCGGAATGCGGATGAAGGTATGGAGCGCGTCCCAGAGCGAATCGAACGCGGGGACCTTGTCGGCGAGGAATTCAAGCACGGTGAGCGCGGCGGCGACGCCGATCACCCACGGCGAGGCGAGCACGGCCAGCGTGTCGGGCAGATGGATCAGGCCGAGGCGCTGCATCACGCCGGCCATGAACACCGTGAGATAGAGGCGCAGGCCGCTGCCCCACGACAGGCCCGCAGCTAGCGAAAATGGTTCCAGCATGGCTGTCTCCTCGCGCGGTGCGGCCAGGCGCCGTGGCGCCGCCAGGCGAGGACCGCGCATCGAGGGACCGGGGCCCTCCCGGTACCCTGCGGCGCCGACGCTCGCCGCGCCGGCGGCGCGGAGTGTGATCGGGTTATGACCGTTCCATTATAGCCACGCCTTTTGCAGCGCCGCAGTCCGCATTGCTGCGGATGCAACAGCAAAATGCGGCGTTGCGTTCAAAAACGGGAAGATGC
This sequence comes from Paraburkholderia sp. J12, assembly GCF_905220215.1. Lineage (NCBI taxonomy): Bacteria > Pseudomonadati > Pseudomonadota > Betaproteobacteria > Burkholderiales > Burkholderiaceae > Paraburkholderia > Paraburkholderia sp. J12. The sequence goes on along the minus strand of NZ_CAJMZC010000011.1, from coordinate 199,825 downwards.
GGCCACCCGATCGGGTCCAATTGGGTCCAATCGGGTCCACTCAAGCACGCTCAGGCCGCCGACGTCAGCTTGAGGCCTACGAGCCCGAGCACGATGAGCGCCGCGCTCGCCACGCGCGCGACCGAAAGCGTCTCGCCCATCGCGACGATGCCGAAAATAAACGCGCCCACCGCGCCGATGCCCGTCCACACGGCGTAAGCCGTGCCGAGCGGCAGTTGCCGCATGGCCATCGCCAGCAGGCCGAAGCTGCCGAGCGCCGTCACGAGGGTGAAGACCGACGGCCACAGCCGCGTAAATCCGTCGGACATCTTGAGGCCGGCGGCCCACGCCACTTCGAGCAGGCCGGCAATGAGGAGAAGAAACCAGGACATAGGACGCTCCATGAAAAATGGGGTCGTCCCCGAACTAAAGAAACTGCAGAAACTGCAAGGTCGTCCTTACAGTTTTGTAATTATACCGCCGCCCGCTTTTTCCTGCTCACTGCACGCCCACCAGCCGGTAGCCCACGCCCGTTTCGGTGACGATGTGCTCGGGCTGCGCGGGGTCGCGTTCGAGCTTCTGGCGCAGGTGCGCCATGTAGATGCGCAGGTAGTGGCTGCTCTCCACGTGCGACGGCCCCCACACCTCGCGCAGCAGTTGCCGGTGCGTGAGCACGCGGCCCGCATCGCGCACGAGCGTAGCGAGCAGCCGGTATTCGATGGGGGTCAGATGGACCGGCGCGCCCGCGCGCGTGACCTGGCGTAGCCCCAGATCGACGGTCACCTCGCCGAAGCTCACCTGCGGCTCCTCGTTCGCGCCGCCGCGGTTGCGCCGGCGCAGATGGGCGCGGATGCGCGCGAGCAGTTCGGACACGCCGAACGGCTTGGTCAGATAGTCGTCGGCGCCGGCGTCGAGCGCCGCCACCTTCTCGCTTTCCTGGGTGCGCGCCGACAGCACGATCACCGGCAGATCGCTCCAGCCGCGCAGCTCGCGGATCACATCGAGCCCATCGGTATCGGGCAGCCCGAGATCGACGATCACGAGGTCGGGCTTGCGCGTGGCCGCTTCGACCAGGCCCTGCTTGCCCGTTTCGGCGTCGTGCACGACGATCCCCTCGCCTTCCAGCGACGCCCGCACGAAGCGGCGAATCTGCTTTTCGTCTTCGATCAGGACAACGGCAACGTTAGGATCACTCATGGGAAGGCTTCGAATCGGCAGGTTTCAGATGGGGGGCGGCAGAAGCGGCGCCATCGGCCACTGCGCCCTGGTCGACGAGTCGTGCGGCAGTGGCAAGAGCGGCTGCGGCTTCGCTGTCGTCGGCTTCGTCTTCGGCACCGTCGGCGGGCAATGGCGGCGGCGCCTCCACGGGCAGCGCGAACCAGAACGATGCGCCCTCTACCTGCCCCTCGTTGTCGACGCGATTGCCCGCGCCGATTGTACCGCCGTGCGCCTCGACGATCGCGCGGCAGATGGCGAGCCCAAGGCCGATCCCGGGCTTGGCCGACTCCTTCTCGCCGCGCGTGAACTTCTCGAACACGCGCTCGCCCATGCCGGGCGGCAAGCCCGGCCCGCGGTCGTCGATGGTCACGCGCACGAACGGGTTGCCGCCCATCTCCACGCGCCGCGCACCGATGACGAGCGGCGCGTCGGACGGCGTGTACTTCGCGGCGTTCTCCAGCAGGTTCGAGAAAAGCCGCTCCATCAGCACCGCGTCCAGATGCAGCAGCGGCAAGCCCTCTTCCAGCTTCACCTGCACCGGGTGTCGCGCGAGCACGCGCCGGCAGGCAGCCAGCGCCGCGCCCACGGTTTCTTCGAGCAGCGTCCACTGGCGGTTCAGCTTGAGGCTGCCCGCCTGCAGCCGCGCCATGTCGAGCAGGTTCGTGACGATGCTGGTCATGCGCAGCGCCTCGTCGTGAATCGACTCGACGAGTTCGCCCGAACGCGGATCCTCGGGCGCCCCCGTCGCCTCCCACGTCTGCGCGAGCATCGACGAAAAACCGACGATCGCCGTGAGCGGCGTGCGCAGGTCGTGCGAGATCGCCGAGAGCAGCGAGTTGCGCAGGCGCTCCGACTCCATGTTGACGAGCGCATCGCGCGCGATTTCCACGTAGTGCACGCGCTCCAGCGCGAGCGCGATCTGCGCCGCGAACGCATCGAACATGCGCTGCTGCTCGGGCACCTGCAGCTCGTGCGCATCGCGCGTGACCACCGCGAGCACGCCACGCGTGCGCATGGGCGCCTTGAGCGGCAGATAGCGCGCGGTGGCCGCGGGCAACGTATCGGTGCCCTGGCCCGCGGGCTTTTGCTGGTCGTACACCCACTGGGCCACGTCGATGTCGAGGCTCGCGGCGTCGAGCATGATCTGCGGATCGGGTTCTTCGACCTTCTGCTGGATCTTGTCGGCGCTGTCCGGCAGCAGGATGGCCACGTGCGCGCCGAATACCTCGCTCACGTGGCGGCTGCCGATCGCGACGATCTGCTCGGTGGTGAGCGCCGCCGCGAGCTCGCGCGCCATCGCATACATCGCGCCCGTGCGCTGCTCGCGCCGCTGCGCGACGCTCGCCTCGCGGCGCAGGCTCGACGTGAGGTGGCTGATGACGAGCGAGGTGAGCAGCATGCCGACGAAGGTCAGCAGATACTGCGTATCGCTCACCGAAAACGACATGCGCGGCGGCACGAAGAAAAAGTCGTAGGCGGCCACGCTCGCGAACGAGAGCAAGACGCCCGGACCGCGCCCGAGTTTCGTCGCCGTGAAGATCACGCCGAGCAGGTACAGCATGACCAGATTGGCGAGATCGATGCGGTCGATCAGCTGGCTTGCGATCAACGTGATACAGGCGCAGATCACGAGCGCGGCGGCATACGCACGCGGCGGCGAGCGGTGGGCGCCGCCGGCGGCGAGCGCGTCGCGCCAGGCATTCGCCGCACGCGCGGCGGCACCCGCGCCGGAGAGCTCGCGCGAGGAGGAGACGGCGGCGTCGCCGGCCATGGCGCGCACGAGCGTGAGATCGACGTCGCCGGCCTTTTCCGCGAGACGCTCGCCGAACGGCCGGGGCCACCAGCGCGCGAAACCCGTGCGCAGCGAGCCGCCCGCGACGAGCTTCGAGACGTTGCGCAGCCGCGCGTAACCGACGAGCGTCGTGGCCGCGTCCTCGCCCGCGAGCGTGGCGGTCTCCGCGCCCATCTCCGAGGCGAGCTTGAGCGCACCGAGCGTTCGCTCGCGGGTCGCGTCGGGCAGGCGCTGGAGCTTCGGCGTTTCGACGTAGACCGCGATCCAGTCGGCCTTGAGGCTGGCCGCGAGGCGCGCGGCGGCACGCACGAGCGCGTTCGCCTCGGGACCGGGCCCCACGCACACCAGCAGACGCTCGCGCGCCTGCCACACGTGCTGGATCGAGCGGTCGGCGCGGTACTCGCGCATCTGTGCATCCACGCGGTCGGCCGTGCGGCGCAGCGCCAGTTCGCGCAGCGCGATCAGGTTGCCCTTGCGAAAGAAGTTGCGCACCGCGCGCTCGGCTTGCGCCGGCATGTACACCTTGCCGTCGCGCATGCGGTCGAGCAGTTCCTCGGCGGGCAGATCGACGAGCGTGACTTCGTCGGCGCGATCGAACACGCGGTCGGGCACGGTCTCCCAGACGCGGATGCCCGTAATCTGCCCCACCACGTCGTTCAGGCTTTCGAGGTGCTGAACGTTGACGGTCGTATAAACGTCGATGCCCGCGTCGAGCAGTTCGTACACGTCCTGCCAGCGCTTCATGTGGCGCGCGCCGGCCACGTTCGAATGCGCGAGTTCATCGACGAGCACGAGCTGCGGCTTCCTCGCGAGCGCGCCGTCGAGATCGAACTCGTCGAGCGCGCGGCCGCGATAGGCGATCTGCGCGCGCGGCAGCACGTCGAGCCCGGCGGTGAGCGCGGCGGTCTCGCTGCGCCCATGGGTCTCGACGATGCCCACCACGACGTCGGTGCCCTCCTCCGCGTGCCGGCGCGCGGCCTGCAGCATCGCGTAGGTCTTGCCGACGCCCGCCGATGCGCCGAAGAAAATCTTCAGCTTGCCGCGGCGGGCTTTTTCCTCGTCGCGCTGGAGGCGGTCTAGCAGTTCGTCGGGATCGGGACGGTTCATGCGGATCGGATTTCAGGTTGGGCGCCGCGTGGTTCGCGCGCCGGAACAACACGATGAGTCATGCTGATCGTCTCACCGCGGCACCGAAATGGCAAACCGCACGCCGCGCTGGTCGCGGCGTGCGGTTGGGGATGCTGCGGCGCTACCGGGCCATCGAAAGCGCCGATCAGCCGACCTGCTTGCCGTCGAGGGCAAGGTTCAGTTCGAGCACGTTCACGCGCGCCTCGCCGAGCACGCCGAACTGGCGGCCCTTCGTGTAACGGTCCACGAGCGCCTGCACGTCGGACGGGCTCAGGTGGCGCGCCTTCGCCACGCGCTCGACCTGATAGGCCGCGGCGGCCGGCGAAATTTCCGGATCGAGGCCACTGCCCGAGGACGTCACGAGGTCGACCGGAATCGGCTGCGAGACGTCGGTGCCCGCGGCCTTGAGCGCGGCGATACGGCCTTTGACTTCATCGGCGAGCGCCGGGTTGGTCGGGCCGAGGTTCGAGCCGCCCGAACTCGTCGCGTTGTACGGATTCGGCGAGGTGGCCGAGAGACGGCCCCAGAAGTACTGGGGCGCATCGAACTGCTGGCCGATCAGCTCGGAACCCACCACCTTGCCATCCACTTCGACGAGACTGCCGTTGGCCTCGCGATGGAACACCGCCTGGCCGAACGCGGTCATCACGGCCGGATAGGCGAGCCCCGTGAGCGCCGCGAGCACGGCGAAGATCACGATGAGAGGGCGTATTAAACGAAACTGCAGCGATTTCATGTTCTTTCCCGAATGTGCGTGAGTGCAGTCAGACCCAGCATCAGGCCCAGCCGAAAGCGGCGAGGACCATGTCGATCAGCTTGATGCACGGGAACGGCAGGATGATGCCGCCGAGGCCGTAGACCAGCAGGTTGCGACGCAAGAGCGACGCCGCACCGAGCGGCCGGTACTTCACGCCCTTGAGCGCGAGCGGAATCAGCATCACGATGATGAGCGCGTTGAAGATCACCGCCGAGAGAATCGCCGAGGACGGCGAGCTCAGGTGCATGACGTCGAGCACGCGCAACTGCGGATACGTGGTCGCGAACGCCGCCGGGATGATCGCGAAGTACTTCGCGACGTCGTTGGCGATCGAGAACGTGGTGAGCGAGCCGCGCGTCATGAGCATCTGCTTGCCGATCTCGACGATCTCGATGAGCTTGGTCGGGTTCGAGTCCAGATCGACCATGTTGCCCGCTTCCTTCGCGGCCTGCGTGCCGGTGTTCATCGCCACCGCGACGTCGGCCTGGGCGAGCGCCGGAGCGTCGTTGGTGCCGTCGCCCGTCATCGCCACGAGCTTGCCCTGCGCCTGATGTTCGCGAATGGTCGCGAGCTTCGTTTCCGGCGTGGCCTGGGCGAGGAAGTCGTCCACGCCCGCTTCGGCGGCGATCGCGGCGGCGGTCAGGCGGTTGTCGCCCGTCACCATCACGGTCTTGATGCCCATCTTGCGCAGTTCGGCGAAGCGCTCCTTGATGCCGCCCTTCACCACGTCCTTCAGCTCGATCACGCCGAGCACCTGGGCCGAGCCGTCCTGCGTGCGCTGCGCGACCACGAGCGGCGTGCTGCCGCGGCGGGCGACGTCGTCCACCGCCGTTTCCACTTCGCTCGGGAAGCGGCCGCCGTGCGATTCGACGTAGTTCTTCACGGCATCGGCCGCGCCCTTGCGGATCTCGCGCTCGGCGAGGTCCACGCCGCTCATGCGCGTCTGCGCACTGAAGGCGAGGAACACCGGGTGCAGCGCCGCCATGTCGCGCTGGCGAATGTTGAAGCGCTGCTTGGCGAGCACGACGATGCTGCGGCCCTCCGGCGTTTCGTCCGAGAGCGAGGCGAGCTGCGCCGCATCGGCGAGCGCTTCTTCCTGAACGCCCGGCGCCGGAACGAACATCGAAGCCTGGCGGTTGCCGAGCGTGATCGTGCCGGTCTTGTCGAGCAGCAGCACGTCCACGTCGCCGGCGGCTTCCACCGCGCGGCCCGAGGTGGCGATCACGTTGGCCTGCATCATGCGGCTCATGCCGGCCACGCCGATTGCCGAAAGCAGCCCGCCGATCGTCGTCGGAATCAGGCACACGAGCAGCGCGACGAGCGCCGTGATCGTGACCACGTGACCCATCTTCGCGGCTTCGACCGAGAACATCGAGAACGGCAGCAGCGTGGCCGTGGCGAGCAGCAGCACGATGGTCAGCGCGACGAGCAGGATCGTGAGCGCGATCTCGTTGGGCGTCTTCTGGCGCTTGGCGCCTTCCACCATCGCGATCATGCGGTCGAGGAAGGCCTCGCCCGGGTTCGCCGTGACGCGCACGACGATCCAGTCGGAGAGCACGCGCGTGCCGCCCGTCACCGAAGAAAAGTCGCCGCCCGACTCGCGGATCACCGGCGCGGATTCCCCCGTGATCGCCGATTCGTCCACCGAGGCGACGCCTTCGATCACTTCCCCGTCGGCCGGAATGGTGTCGCCGGTTTCGACCAGCACCACGTCGCCGCGGCGCAGGTCCGAAGCGGTCATGATGCGGATCGGCGCCTTCGGATGCGGCTCGTTGAGCTTCTTCGCCATCACGTCGCGCTTGGCCTGGCGCAGCGATGCGGCCTGCGCCTTCGAGCGGCCTTCGGCGAGCGCTTCGGCGAAGTTCGCGAAGAGCACCGTGAACCACAGCCACAGCGCGATGGCGAGGATGAACCCCGCAGGCGCCTCGGCCTGGCCCACGAGCGCGGCGACCCAGAGGATCGTCGTGAGAATGCTCCCCACGTAGACGCAGAACATCACGGGGTTGCGCAACTGGGTGCGCGGTTTGAGCTTGCGGAATGAGTCCACGATGGCCGGACGCACCAGCGCCGGATCGAACATGGACCGTGTAGCACTATGCTGATTCATTTTGAAGTAGTCCTGTTCAGTGCACGCCCATCATGATCAGATGCTCGACGCCGGGGCCGAGGGCGAGCGCTGGCACGTAGGTCAGCGCGCCGACGAGCAGCACGGTGCCGAGCAGCAGCACGACGAAGAGCGGACCGTGCGTGGGCAGCGTACCGCCGGTTTCGGCGAGTCGCTTCTTGCCGGCGAGCGAGCCGGCAATGGCGAGCACCGGAACGATGGTGCCGAAGCGGCCGAACCACATCGCGATACCGGTCATCCAGTTGTAGAACGGCGTGCTCACCGTCAGGCCGGCGAAGGCGCTGCCGTTGTTGTTCGCGGCCGAGCTGAACGCGTAGAGGATTTCCGAGAATCCGTGTGCACCGGGGTTGGCGATGCCGGCCTTGCCCGCGTCGGTGAGCACGGCGATCGAGGTGCCCACGAGCACGAGGAGCGGCGTGAGCAGCACGACGATCGACACCATCTTCATCTCGAACGATTCGATCTTCTTGCCCACATACTCGGGCGTGCGGCCGATCATGAGACCCGCCACGAACACCGCGAGCAACGCGAAGACGAGCATGCCGTAGAGACCCGAACCCACCCCGCCGAAGATCACTTCGCCGAGCTGGATCAGCAGCATCGGCACGAGGCCGCCGACCGGCGTGAGCGAGTCGTGCGTCGCGTTCACCGCACCGCACGAGGCGGCCGTGGTCGAGACCACGAAGATGCCGGTCTGCGCGATGCCGAAGCGCGTTTCCTTGCCTTCCATGCTGCCGCCCGCCTGCAGGGCGCTGGCGTGCTGATCGACGTTGAGCGACGTGAAGAGCGGATTGCCCGTCTGCTCCGCGTTGAGCTCGAAGCCCACCGCGACGACCAACGCAATCGTCATGACCGCGAGCACCGCGATCCCCTGGCGCCGGTCGGCGATGATGTTGCCGAACACGAGACACAGCGCCGCCGGAATGATCAGGATGGCGATCATTTCCACGAAGTTCGAGAACGGCGTGGGGTTCTCGTACGGATGCGCCGAGTTCGCGTTGAAGAAACCGCCGCCGTTGGTGCCGAGCATCTTGATCGCGACCTGCGAAGCCACCGGGCCCATCGCGAGCGTTTGCGTCGTCACTTTGGTGTCGACCGTCACGGCGTTACCCTGGGCGTCCTTCACCGGGTTGCCCTGGGCGTCGAGTTTGGGCGCGGCGTAGGTCGTGGTCTGCAGAACCGGCACGTCCTGATAGGACTTGAAGTTCTGGATCATGCCCTGGCTCATCAGGAGCGCGGCGATGATGGCCGACATCGGCACGAGGACGTAAAGCGTCGTGCGCGTGAGATCGACCCAGAAGTTGCCGATGGTCTTCGTCGAGTGACGCGCGAAGCCGCGGATCAGCGCGATCACGACCACGATGCCGGTCGCCGCCGAAAGGAAGTTCTGCACGGTGAGGCCGAGCATCTGCGTGAGGTAGCTCACGGTCTGCTCGGGCGTGTAGTCCTGCCAGTTCGTATTGGTGACGAAGGACACCGCCGTGTTGAACGCGCCGTCCACCGTCATCGCGCTGAACTGCTGCGGGTTGCCCGGCAGCCAGCCCTGGATGCGCAGCAGCAGGTAGAGGAACCCGACGCCCAGCACGTTGAACGAAATGGTGGCGATGGCGTAGTGCTTCCAGTCCATCTCGGCGTCGCGATCGACGCCGGCCAGGCGGTAGAGGAAGTTCTCGAGCGGCGCGAAAAGACGCACGACGCGCGAGCGCCCGTCGAGCACGCGCGTGATATAGCCGGCCACCGGCACGGCCAGCGCGAGCAGGACGACGACGAACAGGCCGGTCTGCAGCAGATTATTGCCGTTCATTCGATATCCTCCGCGCGCAGCAGCGCATGGACCAGATAGACGAACAGCAGGAGCGTCGCCGCTCCCGACAGCCAAAGAATCCAGGTCATGAACGAGCTCCCGTAGCGCCTTGATCGCCGCGCCGATACTGCATGAGCTTCTCGCAGCCGACGATCAACGCATATGTGAGCCCCGCGAATACCGCTAGCCCCCCGATGTACAGCACATCCATTGTCGTGTTCTCCATTCACGGATGACGGATGGCGCAACAGTAAGGGTTTCCCCGTCAAGAACGGATTAAAGGTCGTGGGAGCGGCATAAAAAAAGCGTAAACACGCGCGCGGGCGTGCAGGCCGGGTGCCGGCAACGCAGAAGCAAACGAGGAGAACGAAGGCGGCGCAGGCGGGGCCGCCCGCGCGCGAGGAGGTTAGCGAACGCCTGGCGGCGCCGCGGATTCCCGGATCAGGGGATCAGAACGGTCGATCCCGTGGTGCGGCGCGCTTCGAGATCGGCATGAGCCTGCGCCACGTCCTTGAGCGCATAGCGCTGGTTGATCGAAGTCTTCACCTTTCCCGAGGCCACGACTTCGAAGAGCTCGGCGGCCATCGCCTCGTAGTCGCTGCGTTTGCCGATATAGGTAAAAAGCGTGGGGCGCGTGAAAAAGAGCGACCCGCGCCCGGCGAACTCGGACGAATCGATGGGCGGCAGCGGCCCCGAGGCATTGCCGAAGCTCACGAAGAGCCCCAGCGGCGCGAGGCAGTCGAGCGACTTCTGAAACGTGTCCTTGCCGATCGAGTCGTACACCACCGGCACGCCCGCGCCGTTCGTGATCTCGCGCACGCGCGCGGTGAAGTCTTCGCGCGTGTAGACGATGGGATAGTCGCAGCCGTGCGCCTTCGCGATCCGGGCCTTGTCGTCGGAGCTCACGGTGCCGATCACCGTCGCGCCGAGCGCCTTGGCCCACTGGCACACCAGCAGCCCGACCCCGCCCGCGGCGGCCTGGATGAGGATAGTGTCGCCGGGCTGCAAGCGGTACGTGCGGCGCAGCAGGTATTGGGCGGTCAGGCCCTGCAGCATGATCGAGGCGGCCGCCTCGTCGCTGATCGCGTCGGGCAGGCGAATCACCTGGTCGGCGCGCAGCACGCGCTCCTCGGCATAGGCGCCCGGCGGCCGCGCCACGTAGGCCACGCGGTCGCCCACCTTGAGGTCGTTCACGCCCGGCCCCACCGCGCTCACCTCGCCCGCCGCCTCCATGCCGAGGCCCGCGGGCAGCGGCTGCGGATAGAGGCCGGTGCGAAAGTACACGTCGATGTAATTCAGCCCGCAGGCCGTCTGCTTCAGGCGAATCTGACCCTCGCCGGGCTCGCCCACTTCGACGTCCACCCACTTCATGACCTCGGGGCCGCCGGTCTTGTCGATACGGATAGCCTTGCTCATCGTGTCTCCTGTCGATCAGTTGCTTCGGTGTTCAGTTGCGGATTCGGTGGCGCGCGGTGGCGTGTGTGGTGACGCCCAGCGCAGCGGCGCCCGACGCAATGGCGCCCGCTCAAATCACGTCGGCGAGGCGCAGCCTCAGCACGTCGAGGATCATGCGCGCCGTCGAAATATTGGTCGCGCACGGCACGTTGTGCACGTCGCAAGCCCGCACGAGGGCGTTGATGTCGGGTTCGTGGGGCTGCGGCGTCATCGGGTCGCGCAGGAAGATCACCATGTCCACGCGGCCCTCGGCCAGTTGCGCGCCGATCTGCAGGTCGCCGCCGTGCGGGCCGGACAGCATGCGCTCGACGTTCAGCCCGTGCGCCGCCTCGATGCGCGAACCGGTCGTGCCCGTGGCGATGAGCTCGCAGCGGCGCAGGGCGTCGGCGTACTCGCCTGCCAGTTTGACGATGTCGTCCTTTTTGTGGTCGTGTGCGATCAGCGCGACGCGGGTTGGCATGACTTCGGTGCTCCTTCGTTTCGGTGAGTAATGACGGTCGTCGAGCCCGCAAGCCGTCGCTTCGGGCTCAGGACCGAATGTACCCGGCTAGAACGTGCCCGGATAGGCGCCGCCGTCGATCAGCCAGTTCTGTCCGGTGATATAGCCCGCGTGCACGCTGCACAGGAACGCGCAGGCGCGGCCGAATTCGTCGGGCGTGCCGAAGCGGTGCGCCGGGATCGTCGCGATGCGGCGCTCGCGCACCTCCTCGAGCGGCCGGTTGGTCGCCTTCGCCTGGGCGACGAGGGTGACCTCGATGCGCTCGGTGTCGAACGCGCCCGGCAGCAGGTTGTTGATCGTGACGCCCGTGGCGGCCACCTGGCGCGCGACACCGGCAACGAAGCCCGTGAGCCCCGAGCGCGCGCCGTTCGAGAGGCCCAGCACGTCGATGGGCGCCTTCACGGAGGCGCTCGTGATGTTGACGATGCGCCCGAAGCCGCGCGCGATCATGCTGTCGATGGTGGCCTGGATCAGCGCAATCGGCGTGAGCATGTTGGCTTCGAGCGCCGCGGTCCACGCCTCGTGCGTGAAAGTGCGGAAGTCGCCCGGCGGCGGGCCGCCCGCGTTGGTCACGAGAATGTCCGGCTGGCCGCTCGCGGCGAGCGCGGCGGCGCGGCCTTCGGCCGTCGTGATGTCGCACGCCACGGTCTTTACCTGCACGCCCGTGCTCGTGCGGATGCGCGCGGCGGTTTCTTCCAGCGTCTTTTCGGTGCGCGCGACGATCGTGACGTTGACGCCCTCGGCCGCCAGCGCTTCGGCGCAGCCGCGGCCCAAGCCCTTGCTCGCCGCGCAGACGAGCGCGTTGCGCCCTGCGATGCCCATGTCCATGTGTAGAGGTCCTGTTTTCGATCCTGCTTCTGGTCCTGCGTCTGGTCCTGCTTCCGGCTTGCATGACGATTGCGTGAAGGGCGCGCCCGTGGAGCCGCCCCGCCCTTCCGGATTCTAGAAGAATCGCGCGCGACGCGCCCGGGCCGGCCTGATCCGCCCCACCCCGCGGCCGACGCACGACGGTTCCCGGCACCGCGCCGGGCATGCCGGAAAACGAGGAGTTCCCGTATACTTGCGGCTGTAGCGCGATTCCCACGCCCTCGCGCCGGCCCCGCCGATCCCCCGATTTTTCTTGCAGCCTCGTGCGCCCCGCCATGAAACAGGACAGCCGCTTTCCGAACCTCTTCATCCTCGACCACCCGCTGATCCAGCACAAGCTCACCCACATGCGCGACAAGGACACGTCCACCCGGACGTTCCGCGAGCTGCTGCGCGAGATCACGCTGCTGATGGGCTACGAAATCACGCGCGAGCTGCCGGTCACCACGCGCCGCGTGCAGACGCCGCTCGTGGAGGTGGACGCCCCCGTGATCGCGGGCAAGAAGCTCGCCATCGTGCCGGTGCTGCGCGCGGGCGTCGGCATGTCGGACGGCCTGCTCGAGCTGATCCCGTCGGCGCGCGTCGGCCATATCGGCGTGTACCGCGCCGACGACCACCGCCCCGTGGAATACCTCGTGCGCCTGCCCGACCTCGAAGACCGCAACTTCATCCTGTGCGACCCGATGGTGGCAACGGGTTACTCGGCGGCGCACGCCATCGACGTCCTCAAGCGCCGCGGCGTGACGGGCGAGCGCATCTCCTTCCTCGCGCTCGTGGCCGCGCCCGAAGGCGTGGAGGTTTTCCAGAAGGCCCATCCGGACGTGAAGCTCTACGTCGCTTCGCTCGATTCGCATCTGAACGGGCACGCCTATATCGTGCCGGGCCTCGGCGACGCGGGCGACCGCCTGTTCGGCACCAAGAACTGACGCCCCGGGGCGGCCGGGCATCTCGCCCGCCGCCCTGCAATCCGGCCTTTCCCGCAGCCGGAGGCGGGGCCGGACGCCCCCGGCGTGATAAAATTCAGATCCACCTGAACCGGGCGAGCGCCGCATTGCGCACGCGCATGGGCACGAGATGCACGAAGCCGTGCGCAGCGAACCCGCCCCCGGGCCGGCGCCAGTCGCGAAACTGCGGATGAAAGGGCAGGTGAAGTCGCGGCAGGACCGCGCCGCGCACGGGTGGACAGAACCAGCGGACACGACACTCATGGGCACCCCGGCCGCGCGCCGCACCCGGCGCTCGAGCGCCGGGCTGGCGCAATGCGCCGCCGGCCGTGTCCGCGAACACGCATCGACAACTGCACATTGCACCATGCACGCTAGAAGCGTGCGACGGAGATAGGTATGGCGGGTCATTCGAAATGGGCCAACATCAAGCACAAGAAAGCCGCAGCTGACGCCAAGCGCGGCAAGGTCTGGACGCGGCTCATCAAGGAAATCCAGGTGGCGGCGCGCATGGGCGGAGGCGACATCGACTCGAATCCGCGCCTGCGCCTGGCCGTGGACAAGGCCTACGACGCCAACATGCCCAAGGACAACATCAACCGCGCGATCCAGCGCGGCGTGGGCGGCGTCGACGGCGCGAACTACGAGGAAATCCGCTACGAAGGCTACGGCATCGGCGGCGCAGCCGTCATCGTCGACACGATGACGGACAACCGCACCCGCACCGTCGCGGAAGTGCGCCACGCGTTCTCGAAGTTCGGCGGCAACATGGGCACGGACGGCTCGGTCGCATTCATGTTCGATCACGTCGGCCAGTTCGTGTTCGCGCCGGGCACGGCCGAAGACAAGCTGATGGACGCCGCGCTCGAAGCCGGCGCCGACGACGTCGTGACCAACGACGACGGCAGCATCGAGGTGGTCTGCCCGCCGTTCGAGTTCCCGAAGGTGAAGGCCGCGCTCGAAGCCGCGGGCTTCAAGGCGGAAATGGCCGAAGTGACCATGAAGCCGCAGACGGAAGTCGAATTCACGGGCGACGACGCCGTGAAGATGCAAAAGCTGCTCGACGCGCTCGAGAACCTGGACGACGTCCAGGAGGTGTACACCAACGCGTCGATCGCCGAGGAATAAAGGCGCTCGCCGGGGCCGCACGCGCCCGCGTTTTCCACGGCCGGCGCATTGCGCGCCGGCCGCAACTGTTTCTGGTTCTGGTCTTTCGGGGATTCACATGAAGTTACTCGTCGTCGGTTCTGGCGGCCGCGAACATGCGCTGGCGTGGAAACTCGCCCAGGCGCCGCGCGTGCAGCTCGTCTACGTCGCACCGGGCAACGGCGGCACCGCGCAGGACGAGCGGCTCGCCAATGTCGACATCACGGACATCCACGCGCTCGCCGATTTCGCCGAGCGCGAGCAGGTCGCCTTCACCGTGGTCGGGCCGGAAACGCCGCTCGCGGCCGGCATCGTCAACGTGTTCCGCGCGCGCGGCCTGAAGATCTTCGGCCCGACGAAGGAAGCCGCGCAGCTCGAAAGCTCGAAGGACTTCGCCAAGGCGTTCATGAAGCGCCACCACATCCCGACGGCCGCCTACGAGACCTTCTCCGACGCCACGGCCGCGCACGCCTACGTCGAGAAGAACGGCGCGCCCATCGTGATCAAGGCCGACGGCCTCGCCGCGGGCAAGGGCGTGGTGGTGGCGATGTCGCTCGAAGAAGCGCATCAGGCCGTCGACATGATGCTCGCCGACAACAAGCTCGGCGACGCCGGCGCGCGGGTCGTGGTCGAGGAATTCCTCGCGGGCGAAGAAGCGAGCTTCATCGTCATGGTGGACGGCAAGCACGTGCTGGCGCTCGCGTCGAGCCAGGACCACAAGCGCCTGCAGGACGGCGACCAGGGCCCGAACACGGGCGGCATGGGCGCGTACTCGCCCGCCCCCGTCGTCACGCCGCAGCTGCACGCGCGCGTGATGCGCGAAATCATCCTGCCGACCGTGGCGGGCATGGAGAAGGAAGGCATCCGCTTTACGGGCTTCCTCTACGCGGGTCTGATGATCGACGCGCAGGGCAACCCGAAGACGCTCGAATTCAACTGCCGCATGGGCGACCCGGAAACGCAGCCGATCATGGCGCGCCTGAAGGGCGACTTCTCGAAGGTCGTGGAGCACGCGATCGCGGGCACGCTCAACCAGGTCGAGCTCGAGTGGGACCGCCGCACGGCGCTGGGCGTCGTGCTCGCCGCACACAACTATCCGGACACGCCGCGCAAGGGCGACCGCATCAGCGAGATCCCCGCGGAAACTGCCGATTCGGTCACGTTCCACGCGGGCACGCAGCTCGCGGACGGCAAGCTCGTCACCTCGGGTGGCCGCGTGCTGTGCGTGGTCGGCCTCGCAGATTCGGTGCGCAGCGCGCAGTCGGTCGCCTACGAGACCGTCAACCGCATCTCGTTCGACGGCATGCAGTATCGCCACGACATCGGCTACCGCGCAGCGGGCCGCAAGCCGTAACGCGCAAGCGGCTCGTTCCTGCCGCGCCGCAAGGCGACGGCATGGCCGGGCCGCGGCTTTTGCACGGGCTCCGGCGGCGCGCCGTAACGCGCTGCCAGCCGGTGTCCACGCGAGCGCGGCAGGCACGCCACACAACGCGCCCGCCATACGCATCCGGCCCCGACGCCAGGCTGTTCGGCGCTACACTGCCGCTGTCGGCCGCCCCACGCCCCAAGGCGTGCGCGCGCAGCAGGACACCGGCCCCGAGAACGAACCCGCGACGCCGCCAGCACGAACCCGGCGCCGCCCGCCTTTTCACCCATGACCGATTCGACCCGCTCCGGCGCTCAGGACGAGCGCGCAAGCTCCACCGGCGCAGACAGTGCGGCCAGCAGCGTCGCCGCGACTGTCGCCGACAGCGCCGCTGTGCGCACCTGGCTGGCAGGTTTGCAGACGCGCATTGCCGACGCGCTCGGCGCCTTCGACGGCACGCCGTTCGCCACCGACCGCTGGCAGCGCGCCCCCGGCGAGAAGCTGCGCGGCGGCGGCTGCACGCGCATCCTGGAGGGCGGCCAGTTCTTCGAGCGCGCGGGCATCGGCTTTTCCGACGTGGCGGGCGACGCCCTGCCGCCCTCGGCCACGGCCGCGCGCCCGGAACTCAACGGGCGCGGTTTCGAGGCAATGGGCGTCTCGCTCGTGCTGCATCCGCGCAATCCGTACTGCCCGACCGTGCACATGAACGTGCGCATGCTGCTCGCAACGAAAGCGGGCGAAGCACCGGTGTTCTGGTTCGGCGGCGGCATGGACCTCACGCCCTACTACGGCTTCGAAGAAGACGCGCAGCACTTCCACCGCGTCTGCCGCGACGCGGTTTCGCCCTGGGGCGAGAGCCTCTACCCGCGCTTCAAGCGCTGGTGTGACGAATACTTCTTCCTGAAGCACCGCAACGAAGCGCGCGGCGTAGGCGGAATCTTCTTCGACGACTACGCCGAAGGCGGTTTCGACGCGGCATTCGCGCTCATGCAAAGCGTGGGCGAGCGCTTCCTCACAGCCTATCTGCCGATCGTCGAAAAGCGCCGCACGCTCCCCTTTGGCGAGGCCGAGCGCGATTTCCAGGCCTACCGTCGCGGTCGCTACGTCGAATTCAACCTGGTCTGGGACCGCGGCACGCACTTCGGCCTGCAAAGCGGCGGGCGCACCGAATCGATCCTGATGTCGATGCCGCCCACGGCGAACTGGCGCTACGACTGGCAGCCGCAGCCGGGCTCGCCCGAGGCGCGCCTTTACACCGACTTCCTGCCGCAGCGCGACTGGATCTGACACCGTGACGCCGATACTGTGAAGCCAGCCCCCCAGCCCCAACCGCTCGCGCGCCGCGTGGGCCTTTTCGGCGGCACCTTCGACCCGATTCACGAAGGCCATCTCGCGCTCGCGCGGCGCTTTGCCGGGCTGCTCGACCTGACCGAGCTCGTCCTCGTGCCGGCCGGCCAGCCGTGGCAAAAGCCCGAGGTGAGCGCCGCCGGACACCGCCTCGCGATGACGCGTGCGGCGGCCGCCTCGCTCGTGCTGCCGGGCGTGACGGTCTCGGTCGACACCGACGAGATCGAGCACGACGGCCCGACCTACACGGTCGACACGCTGCGCCGCTTTCGCGCGCGCGCCGGCAACGGCGCCGCCGACTGCTCGCTCACGCTCCTGATGGGCGCCGACCAGCTGCTGCATCTGGATACCTGGCACGCCTGGCGCGAACTGTTCGAACTCGCGCACCTGGGCGTGGCGAGCCGCCCCGGCTTCGACTTCGCGGCGCTGCCGCCGGCCGTCGCCGCCGAAGTAGCCGCGCGCCGCGCCGGCCCCGCCGCGCTTGCCGCAACGCCGCACGGCTGCGTGGTAATCGACGAACAACTGGCCTACGACGTTTCGGCCACCGAAATCCGCAGCCGGATCCGCGCCTGCCGCGCCGCGCGCGAAACCCATGCCCCCGCGCCCGAAGGCGCCGCGCCGCACACCGCGGCGCCGGTTCCCGCGGCTGTGTGGGACTATATTCTTCAACATCATCTGTACCACGGGTAAATATGGACATCCGCAAACTGCAACGCGCCATCATCGACGGCCTCGAAGACGTCAAGGCACAGGACATCAAGGTGTTCAACACCAGCCATCTGACCGAGCTCTTCGACCGCGTGATCGTCGCGAGCGGCACCTCGAACCGCCAGACCAAAGCGCTCGCCTCCAGCGTGCGCGAAAAGGTGAAGGAAGCCGGCGGCGACATCATCAGCACGGAAGGCGAGGACATCGGCGAATGGGTGCTCGTGGATTGCGGCGATGCAGTCGTGCACATCCTCCAGCCCGCGCTGCGCCAGTACTACAACCTCGAGGAAATCTGGGGCGACAAGCCCGTGCGCATCAAGCTCGCCGCCACTACCGGATTCATGGGCGCGCGCCCGAGCGAGCCGATGGACGAGGAAGACGAGATCGAGGACGAAGCCCCGGTCGCAGCGAGAAAGGCGCCGGCGAAGAAAACGGCGGCGAAATCCTCGGCGAAACCGGCTGCAAAGCCGGCAGCGAAGTCGGCAACGAAGCCGGGCGCCAAACCCGCGGCGAAGAAGACTGCGGCCAGGAAGCCCGCCGCGAAGTCCGCCGGCGCGCCGGCTCGCAAGACCGCTGCACGCCGCAGCGCGGGCAAGTAAGCGGCGCCGCGCTGCGTTTGTCCCGATGAAACTGCATATCGTCGCCGTCGGCCACAAGATGCCGGACTGGATCGCCGAAGGCTTCGAGGAGTACACGAAGCGCATGCCGCCCGAGCTGCGCATCGAGCTGCGCGAAGTGAAGCCCGAGCAGCGCTCGTCGGGCCGCTCCGCGGAAAGTGTGATGGCCGCCGAGCGCACGCGCATCGAGGCGGCGCTGCCCAAGGGCGCGCGTCTCGTCGCGCTCGACGAGCGCGGCCGCGACTGGACCACCATGCAGCTTGCCGAGGCGCTGCCGGGCTGGCAGCAGGACGGGCGCGACGTGGCGTTCCTGATCGGCGGCGCGGACGGGCTCGATCCGCAGATCAAATCGCGCGCCGATCTGCTGTTGCGCCTGTCGAGTCTCACGCTGCCGCACGCGATGGTGCGGGTGCTGCTGGCCGAGCAGCTTTACCGCGCCTGGACCATTACGCAGAATCACCCCTATCATCGCGTGTGATCGCGTGTGAATGGGTGCGCTGCCCAGGCACCGTCCTGACGCGCTGCGTCGGCTGACCGCGCGCGACGGCGCGTCAGTCCGACGCAGCGCGCGTCGCCCCCATCGCGTCCACCCGACTTCCGCCACGCCCGAGACATTCCGATGACCACCACCGCGACCTGGCCGTACGTTTATCTCGCCTCGCAAAGCCCCCGCCGCCAGGAGCTGCTCACGCAGCTCGGCGTGCGCTTCGAGCTCCTGCTGCCGCGCCCCGATGAGGACGCCGAAGCGCTTGAAGCCGTGCTGCCCGGCGAAAGCGCCGCCGACTACGTGACGCGCGTGTGCGCCGCCAAAGCCGATGCGGCGCGCGCGCGCCTCGTGGCCGGCGCCCATGCGCACGCCCCCATTCTCACCGCCGACACCACCGTGACGATCGACGGCCACATCCTCGGCAAGCCGCACGATGCCGCCGAAGCGTTCGCGATGCTCGAACGCCTCGCGGGCCGCGACCACGAAGTACTCACGGCCGTCGCCGTGGTCAATGCCGAAGGCACCTGCCTGCCCGTCGCGCTCTCGCGCTCGCACGTGCGCTTCGCCCATGCCGAGGCCGCCGCGATCGCACGCTACGTCGCGAGCGGCGAGCCCTTCGGCAAGGCCGGCGCCTATGGCATCCAGGGCCGTGCGGCCGAGTTCGTCGAGCGGATCGACGGGTCCTATTCGGGTATCATGGGTTTGCCATTATTCGAAACAGCCGCGCTGCTGCGCACAGCGCGCATCGACTTCTAGAACTACACCATGAACGAAGAAATCCTGATCAACGTCACGCCCCAGGAGACGCGCGTCGCGCTGGTCCAGCAAGGCGCAGTGCAGGAGCTTCATGTCGAGCGCACGCTATCGCGCGGGCGTGTCGGCAACGTCTATCTCGGCAAGGTCGTCCGCGTGCTGCCGGGCATGCAGTCCGCCTTCATCGACATCGGCCTCGAACGCGCGGCGTTCCTCCATGTGGCCGACATCTGGCATCCGCGCATTGCGGGTGAAGCGCACCAGAGCGCGCATCATCAGCCCATCGAAAAGACCGTGTTCGAAGGACAGACGCTCATGGTGCAGGTCGTCAAAGACCCGATCGGCACGAAGGGCGCGCGTCTGTCGACGCAGGTGAGCATTGCGGGGCGCACGCTCGTCTATCTGCCGCAGGAGCCGCACATCGGCATCTCGCAGAAGATCGAGAGCGAGGCCGAACGCGAAGCGGTGCGGGCGCGCCTCACGGCCGTGCTGCCCGCGGACGAGAAAGGCGGCTATATCGTGCGCACCATCGCCGAAGACGCGACGAGCGAAGAACTCGCCGCCGACGTCGCGTACCTGCGCAAGACGTGGGCAACCATCGTCGCGTCGGCCCAGCGCCTGCCCGCCACGAGTCTGCTCTACGAAGACCTGAACCTCGCGCAGCGCGTATTGCGCGATTTCGTGAACGAAGAGACCACGCGCGTGCAGGTCGATTCGCGCGAGACTTTCCAGAAGCTCTCGGAGTTCGCGCAAGAGTTCACGCCGGCGGTCACGCCGCGCCTGCATCACTACACCGGCGAGCGTCCGCTCTTCGATCTCTACAACATCGAAGCCGAGATCCAGCGCGCGCTGTCACGCCGTGTGGATCTGAAATCGGGCGGCTACCTCGTGATCGACCAGACCGAGGCGATGACGACGATCGACGTGAACACGGGCGGCTACGTGGGCGCGCGCAACTTCGACGACACGATCTTCAAGACCAATCTCGAAGCGGCGCACACGATCGCGCGTCAGTTGCGCCTGCGCAACCTGGGCGGCGTGATCATCATCGACTTCATCGACATGGAAAACATCGAGCACCGCGACCAGGTGCTGGGCGAGCTGAAAAAGGCACTCGCGCGCGATCGCACGCGCGTGACGGTGAACGGGTTCTCGCAACTGGGGCTCGTGGAGATGACGCGCAAGCGCACGCGCGAATCGCTCGCGCATGTGTTGTGCGAGCCGTGCCCGACTTGCCTCGGCAAAGGCCAGGTGAAGACCGCGCGCACGGTGTGCTACGACGTGCTGCGCGAGATCCTGCGCGAGTCGCGCCAGTTCAATCCGCGCGAATTCCGCGTGGTGGCGTCGCAGCAGGTAATCGATCTGTTTCTCGAAGAGGAGTCGCAGCATCTCGCCATGCTGATCGACTTTATCGGCAAGCCGGTGTCGTTGCAGGTGGAGTCGAATCTGAGTCAGGAGCAGTACGATATCGTGCTGATGTAGGACGTCGTTACCCGCGGGGAACATCGGAATCCAGCCGGTTCGCCGGAGGTTCCCCGAAGCGGTCCTGGCGCGCGCATCACGACAGCCGCTGCCAAAACGTCATTGCGGCGCCGGACCACCCGGCTCCGGCCCGATACCCTGCGCATTCGCAGCCGATTCGACGAGCCAGACCAGCTTCTCCATCTTCGACTGCCCCATGCGCTTCGAGGTCAGACGCGAATCGACCAGATTGACCACGACGAGATCGAGCGACGGCACGACGATCGCGTACTGCCCCAGGTACCCATCGGCCCAGAAAGTCGGCAGCAGCAAGGAAGCCCTCGGCCCGCGCGTTCCGCTCGCCGGCACGCTTGTCCACCACATGTAGCCATAGCCGCCCGTCGGCGTATCGGAGTACGAGTGGGTCGATTCGGCCACCCATTCGGCCGGCACGATCTGCCGGTCGCGCCAGCGGCCGTCGTGCAGATACAGGAGCGCGAAACGGGCGAGGTCCCGCGCGCTCATGTCGAACGGGTAAGCGGGATATCGCGTGGCCGCACCGCCCGGGACGTAGCGCCCATCGGACGTTCGGTAGTCCTGCATACCGATAGGATCGGCAATCTCCGTCTTCAGCGCCTTGTAGAAGTCTTCGCCGGTGGCCTGGCCATAGATCGCGCCGACCGTGTTGAAGTCCCAGTTGTTGTAGTACCAGAACGTCCCCGGCGGATGGCTGTAGCGCGGCGGCTTGCTCGCCTCCATCTCCGCCGTCTCGTAGACGGTGGGGTGATAAACGCCCGAGCGTGCCTCCAGCAGCATGCGCACGCTCGCCTGCTTCTCCCCGGCGGACAGCGAGGGTTCGTTGTCGTCGATGCCGAGTTGCGCCAGGGTGTCGTCGGGATGGATCTGCCCGCGCGCCACGGCAATGCCGATCAGCGCGCTCATGAAGCTCTTGCGCGCCGAGTGCAGGTTGGATTTCCTCGATACGTCGCCCCACTCGGCCACGACGAGCCCGTTGCGCACGATCATGCCGGAGGTCGAGCCTTCGCGTTTCGCGTAGGCCACGGCGCGGTCGATGCCGTCCTGCGAGAAGCCCTGGGTCTGCGGCGCAACGGTTTCCCATTCGGCACCGGGGAACGGTGACTGTGGGCTGTACGCGCCGGGTGCGGCAGCTGTTGTCGTTGCGGGGGGCTCGGAAGCGCATGCGCCAAGCAGCAGCGCGAGCCCGCCGGCCGCGACCCATTGCAGCTGAAGCACCTGAAGCACCTGAAGCCTGCGAACCCAGAACCGGATGACGCTGCTGTCCATCGTCTCGCTCCCCGTTGCCCATGTTTGTGTACCGCGCGCACTGTACCATCGCTGGCGTCGCCGCCCCGTCCTACGGCCCGCCACGCCCGCCATGGCAAGCGGGTGAGCTGCGCCGCCGTGTATCATCCGCTATCGGTGCGATACACGTACCACACGCCACACGGAGTCCCGCAGTTTGAACCACCAGCGCGTCACCATCGAGCAGATCGGCGAGTTCGAGGAGATCATCGACGCGAGAACGCCGCTCGAATACGCCGAGGATCACATTCCCGGCGCGATCAACGCGCCGGTGATGAGCAACGAGGAGCGCGTGCGGGTGGGCACGCTCTACAAGAGTTCGCCCTTCGATGCCACGCGCCTCGGCGCGGCCATCGCCGCGCGCAATATCGCCCATCACCTCGATACGATCTTCGCCGACCGGCCGCGCAACTGGCGCCCGCTCATCTACTGCTGGCGCGGCGGCAAGCGTTCGGGCTCGATGACGGCGATGTTCAACATGATCGGCTGGCGTGCGCGTCAGCTCGAGGGCGGCTACAAGACCTACCGGCACACGGTGCTCGAAGCGCTCGGCACGCGGCCGTCGGCGTTCCGCTATATCGTGCTGGCCGGCCCCACGGGCAGCGGCAAGACGCGCCTGTTGCAGGCGCTAGGCACGGCGGGCGCGCAAACGCTCGATCTGGAGGGCCTGGCCGTGCATCGCGGCTCGCTGCTGGGCGCGTTGCCCGAGCGCGCGCAACCTTCGCAAAAGTCGTTCGATACGGCGCTCGTGCAAAAGCTGGGGAGTTTCGATACCGCACGGCCCGTGTTCGTCGAAGCCGAGAGCCGGCGCATCGGCGCGATCACGCTGCCGGTGGCACTCGTCGAAGGCATTCATGCGGCGCCCTGCGTCGTGGTGGAAGCCACGCGCGACGAACGCTGCGCGCTGCTGCTTGCCGAGTACGGGCATCTGCTGGAAGACCGGGACTATTTTCGCGAGCAGTTGAGAAAGCTCGTGCCGCTGCATGGGCGCGAGCGTGTGCAAGCGTGGTGCACGTTGCTGGACGACGAGGCGCGCGCGGCGCTGACCGAAGCGCTCATCGTCGAACACTACGATCCGGCCTATACGCGCAGCAGCCGACGCCATTTTGCAAAGCTGGAAAATGCGCTGCGCTTTGCGTTTCATCCGATGCGTGACGACACCGTCGCACAGGCGAACGCCTTGCTCGAATCGCTGCGCGAGGCCTAAGCGCCCCGCTTCATACGGCTTGCCGAAAAAGCGCCCGGGCCTTGCAGGCCCGGGCGAAGCCACCGGGTATCCGATGGCGGAGGTATCGGCAATTCACACAGGATACCTAAATTTAAAGGCAGCTTAACGGCTGTACATCGCGTTCCAGTCCTGCGGCGACACGGTTGCGCCGCCACCCGCCTGCGACGAGCCGCTCGCCACGCCACCGTATGCGCTGTTGCCGTTCATCGCGGCCACGCGGGCCTCCGCGGCCTGGATCGCTTCGGGATAATGAGCGTTGTCGCCATCGCCCACGTGGTAGCCCACCTGCTGGAGCTGGACGAGCTCGGCGCGCACCTGGGCGCGCGTGACGGGCGAGTTCGACTGGGCGAACGATGCAACGGGAACAACGAGGGCAGCGGCAACAGCAACGGCTTG
Source organism: Paraburkholderia sp. J12 (assembly GCF_905220215.1). NCBI lineage: Bacteria > Pseudomonadati > Pseudomonadota > Betaproteobacteria > Burkholderiales > Burkholderiaceae > Paraburkholderia > Paraburkholderia sp. J12. The sequence goes on along the minus strand of NZ_CAJMZC010000011.1, from coordinate 176,425 downwards.
AATCAGGGACTTCATGGTATTGACCTCCATTCGACTGACGCGGTCCGGATGCGACGGTATGTGCATGCGACCGATGTACGCAGTCTAGGAGGATCGAGACCAAGGGTTAACCCCGATCTCATCAGAAGATCTTTCCAATCTGCAGCAGAATCCCGAAAGCCCCGCCGGGCGGGCGTTTGCGCGATGTGCGGGCGCGCGACTGGTGATTCACAGCCCTGATTCACAGCCTTGATTTGCAGCCCTTATTCCGTGCCGGCGATATTGGTTGCGAGCGCAAGGAGCGCATCCACGTGCGCTTCGACGCTTGCGTCGTAGCGCACCGCCGGGCCATCGGCGGGCGTGACGCGACGCGGGCCTCCCTGCACGGCCGCTTCGATCAGGCCGCGCAGACTGGCGGCATCGTCGGGCGGGAAGACGCGTTTCGCTGCGTCGCCGATGGCGTCGCAGCAGCCGATGTTCGACGAAAAGATCACCGGCGTGCCGCACATGACCGACTCGATGCCCACGAGCCCGAACGGTTCGTACTTCGAGGCGAGGATCGTGTAATCGGCAGCGCGGTAGGCGTTTTCCAGGTCCTTCACGTAGCCGATATAACGCACGCGGGCGCTTTCGCGCTCGGGCGGACGCCCTGCCACGGCCACGACCACCGGCAGCTCAAGCGCCTCGACCACCGACTGGATGAGCGGCAGCCCCTTGCGGTCGTGACTGCTGGAGGGAAACAGCAGCACGGTTTCGTGCTCGCCGAAGCCGTAGGACGCGCGCAGCGCGGCGCGGGCAGCGTCGTCCACGGGCGAGAAGCGCGCGCCGTCCACGGGCGGATAGAGCACGCGGATCTTCGCGTCATCCACACCATAGAGTTCGAGCAGTTCCGCGCGCATCAGGTCCGAGTGCGCGATCACTACGCGCGCGCGTTCGTACTGGCGGCTCTCCAGCTCGATCTGCCAGCGGTCGGAGCGGCGCATCCGGCGCCCCGTTGCCCGCAAGAAGCCGCGGTGCGTGCCGCCGCAAATGGCAATCTCCGACGAATCGACCCGGTTGCAGCCGATCAGCACATCCACGCCCGCGCGACGGCGCAGCGCCGCGAGCCGCATGGAAAACCACGCGTCACGCAGCTTGCCGGGCAGGAACGAAACCGGAATGCGGTGGCGCTCGACCAGTTGGCACTCGGGCACCGAAAGATCGAACTTGCGCGCGAAGAACGCGGGCCGCTGGCCGCGCGCCGCGAGGCCCTGCACGAGGTCCATCGCGTAGCGTTCGAGGCCGCCGCTATGTTTGAGCGCGTTGCTGGAGAGGCCGATCTTCATGCCGATCTTCGTCAGTGCGCCGCGTTCAGGCCGCGTTCTGCTGGAACTGGATCTGATGCAGATGCGCGTACAGCCCGCGCTGTTCGAGCAACTGCTGGTGCGAGCCGCGCTCCACGATGCGTCCGGCTTCCATCACGAGAATGCGGTCCGCACGCTCGATGGTCGAGAGCCGGTGCGCGATCACGAGCGTCGTGCGGCCCCTCATGAGCGTTTCGAGCGCGGCCTGCACATGGCGTTCGGACTCCGAATCGAGCGCCGAGGTGGCTTCGTCGAGAATCAGGATCGGCGCGTCCTTGTAGATCGCGCGCGCGATCGCAAGGCGCTGGCGCTGGCCGCCCGAGAGCTTCATGCCGTTGTCGCCCACGAGCGTCTCCACGCCTTCGGGCAGCGCCGCGATCGTGTCCCAGAGGTTCGCCGCGCGCAGCGCCTTCTCCACGCGCTCGAGGTCGGCGGTCTGCCCATACGCCACGTTGTTCGCCACGGTGTCGTTGAAGAGCGTCACGTCCTGGCTCACCATCGCGATCTGGCTGCGCAGTGCGTGAATGTCGTAGTCGGGCAGCGGTACGCCATCGACGAGAATCTGGCCGCCGGTCGGATCGAAGAAACGCGGCAGCAGGTTCACCAGGGTCGTCTTGCCGCTGCCCGAGGGACCGGCGAGCGCGATCATCTCGCCCGGCGCCGCGCTGAACGACACGCTTTCGAGAATCGGCCGCCCGTTGCCGTATTCGAACGACACGCTGCGGAATTCGATCTCGCCGCTTGCGCGCTCGAGCGGTTTGCCGCCGCCGATGGGCTCGGCCGGTTCGTCGATCAGGCCGAAGATCAGCTCGCAGGCCGTCATGCCGCGCTGCAGCGGCTGATTCACGTCGATCAGATGCTTGAGCGGCGAAATCACGAGCAGCATCGCGGTGACGAACGAAACGAAGCCGCCCACCGTGGTCTGGTCGTGCGAGGCCTGCACCACGGCGATCGTCACGACGAGCGCGAGCGCGATCGAGGCGAGGAACTGCGTGATCGGCTGGGCCAGACCGCCGGAGACCGTCATGCGCATCTGATAGCCGCGCAGCCGCTTGCTCAATTCGGTGAAGCGGTTGATCTCGTACTGCTCGCCGTTGTGCACCTTGACCACTTTATAGCCGCCCACCGTCTCTTCGACGATGTACGACAGGTCGTTCGTCAGCAGCTGGTAATCGCGGTTCAGGCGGCGCAGGCGCCGGTTGATCTTGCTGACGAGCCAGCCGATGGCGGGCAGCAGCACGGCCACGATCAGCGCGAGACGCCAGTTGACGATGAAGAGATAGCCGATCAGGAAGATCACCGTGAGCGAGTCGCGCACCGAGGTGACCAGCACGGCCATCAGCACGTTCAGGATCTGGTTGACCTCGAAGACGATGGCGTTGATGACCGTGCTCGCCGTCTCGCGCTGGAAGAACCCGACGCTCGCGTGGATCATGCGCTCGAACATCTTCAGGCGCAGTTCGAGCAGGATCCGGTTGGACACGTACTGCAGCAGGTAACCGGAGGCGTACTGCGCGAGGCCGCGCACGAGCGAAAGGCCGATCACGGCGGCCGGCACCAGCCATTTGGCGATCGGACTGCCCTTGGTGCCGAAACCGTGGTCCAGCAGCGGCCTGAGGAGCGCCGGAATGCCCGCTTCGGTCGCGGCTACGATGGCCAGCGTCAGAATGGCTCCGATCGTCACCCCGAGAAGCGGCTTCACATACGGCCACAGACGGCGTCCGACCGACGCGGGGTTCGACTTGTCGCCGGTGCCGATCGGCTTGCTGAGAGTGGACTGGAGGGGCTTGTCGCTCAAGGAATCCTCGGGGAATGCGTGCGGTAACGGTGGCCCGGCGCGCGGGGCGCGCCTCGGGGTATCGCATTGTAATCGGTCCGCGCGGCGCGCCGCTCGGCATAACCGGCATTACGTGGGTCCGGCGCGACGCCGTGCAAGAGGCAGCCTCGGTCGGATATTACAGGGACGGATCGAGCGGGGATCCCGCCGAACGCCCGGCGCGCAGAAGCCGCCGGGGAACGCATGGTCTAGAATACGCACCTCGGCGAGCCGTGCCGGCCGCCGCAGACATCCCGGTCATCCCCCAGAACAGGCGTCATCTCCATGTCCGAAGGACTTTCCCCGCAACCGGAACGGGCCGCGCATGGCCGCAAGCCCGGCGATTCGCAGCGTGCGACGCTCTCCGTGATCGTCGTTGCGATGAACGAGGCGCACGACATTCGCGACTGCCTCGAATCGGTGCGCGGGCTTGCGATGGAAACGATCGTGTTCGACTCCGGCAGCAAGGACGGCACGCCCGACCTGTGCCGCGCGCTCGGCGCGCGCGTGTTCGAGACCGACTGGCCCGGCGACGGCCCGCAGAAAAACCGGGCGCTGGCCGAAGCGCGCGGCGACTGGGTGATGTGCCTCGACGCCGACGAGCGCGTCAGCCCCGAGCTACGCACCGAACTGGACGCGCTGCTCGCGGCGGGCACCCCGCACGCCGCCTTCTCGACGCCGCGCCGCTCCAGCTTCTGCGGCCGCTTCATGAAGCACTCGGGCTGGTGGCCGGACCGCATCGAGCGGATCTTCCGGCGCGGCAACGCGCGCTTCACCGACGTACGCACGCACACGCACCTGGAGATCGACGGGACAATTGGCCGCTTCGACGGCCCGATCATCCATATTTCGATGCCGGACCTGCACGAGGCGCTGGAAAAGACCAACGCCTATTCGAGCGCGGGCGCGCTGACGATGGCCGAGGCGGGCAAACGCTCGTCGCTCGGCAAGGCGCTGTTCAAGGGTTTCTGGGCGTTCTTCCGGACCTGGGTGATCCGCGCGGGCTTCCTGGACGGCCCCGAGGGGCTGATGCTCGCGATCAACAATGCGGAGACGACTTACTACCGCTACGCGAAGCTCGCACTGCTCACGCGGGACGGGAAGATTGCGAAGAAGCGCGGCGGCTGAAGAAAGAAGAACTTGAGAAGCAAGCGTGCAGGCAGGCGGCAGACGCCGCCCGCACGTTCAGGGCCTGAGGCTCAATAGACGATCTCGATCGCGCTGCCGGCGAACTCGCCGCGCAGCGCCGCAAGCAGGTCGTCGGTCGGCTTGACGCGCCAGGCGTCGCCCAGACGCACTTCGCCCTCGGCGCGCTCGCCGCGATACACGATCTGCACGGCCAGTCCGTTCGGAATCACCACCTGGCTGCGTTCGCGGTCGCGCCCGCCGTAGCCGCCGCCATACCCCCCACCGCCGCCGCCCTCGCGGCCACCCCGGCTGCGGGCCTGCTCCACCGGAGCGGGCAGCGTATCGTCGGGCTTCGCGCGATGCGCTTCGAGCACGGCGCGCAGCGCGTGCGCGTCGGCATTGCCGTTCATCTGCACCTTCACGGCCTGCGCGTAGCGGCTGCGTGCGCGCTCCAGATCCATCACCGTATCCACGGTGAAGCGGATGCCGCCCGTGAATGCGTCGTTGCGCGCACCGCCTTGCACGACCAGCAGCTCGTCTTCCTTGAAGAGCGCCTTGTGCGCCTCGTACTGCTCGTTGAACACGGTCACTTCGCACTGCCCCGAACCGTCGTCGAGCAGCGCGATCAGCATCTTGCCGCGCTGGGTCATCTGCGTGCGCAGCGAGGCGATCACGCCCGCGATCAGTTTGTCGCGCCCTTCCTTGAGCTCGCCGATCTTCTGGCGCACGAAGCGGCGCACTTCGTCCTTGTACGCGTCGAACAGGTGACCCGAGAGATAGAACCCCAGCGCGGCCTTCTCTTCCTGAAGCTTGCGCTTTTCGGGCCACGCGGGTTCGTCCACGAGCTCGTGCTCGGCGAGCGGCGCGTCGCCCATGTCGAAGAGACCCGCCTGCATGGCGTTCGCGCTCGCCTGGTCGGCGGCTTCCATCGCGAGCGGCACCGAGGCGAGCAATTGCGCACGATTGCCGTTGAGCGTATCGAACGCACCCGCGCGGATCATCGCTTCGATCGTGCGGCGGTTCACGAGACGGCGGTCGATGCGCTCGCAAAAGTCGAACAGGTCCTTGAAGAGCCCGCCCTCTTCGCGCGCGCGCAGAATTTCTTCGATGGCGTTCTGGCCGCTGCCCTTGATCGCGCCAAGTCCGTAGCGAATCGTGCGCGAGCGCGAACCATCGGCTTCGGCCACCGGCTCGAAGCGATACGCCGAGGCGTTGATGTCCGGCGGCAGCACGGCCATCTTGTTGGTGATGCAATCCTCGAAGAGGATCTTCACCTTGTCGGTGTCGTCCATGGCGAGCGACATATTCGCCGCCATGAATTCCGCCGGATGGTGCGCCTTGAGCCACGCCGTGTGATAGGCGAGCAGTGCATACGCGGCCGCGTGCGACTTGTTGAAGCCGTAGCCCGCGAACTTCTCCATCAAGTCGAAGGTCTCGTCGGCCTTCTCGCGCGTGAGACCGTTCTTCGCTGCGCCCTCCGCGAAGATCTCGCGGTGCTTGGCCATTTCCTCGGGCTTTTTCTTGCCCATCGCGCGGCGCAGCAAGTCCGCGCCGCCGAGCGAGTAGCCGCCGATGATCTGCGCCATCTGCATCACCTGCTCCTGATAGACCATGATGCCGTAGGTCTCTTTCAGAACCGGTTCGACGCGCGGATCGGGATAGTCCACCGTTTCGCGGCCGTGCTTGCGTGCGCAGAAGCTCGGGATCAGGTCCATCGGGCCCGGACGGTACAACGCCACGAGCGCGATGATGTCCTCGAAGCGGTCGGGCTGGGCGTCCTTGAGCATGCCCTGCATGCCGCGGCTTTCCAGCTGGAACACGGCGACCGTGTTGGCCTTCTTGAGAATCTGGAACGACGCGGCGTCGTCGAGCGGCACCTGGGCGAGCGACCAGTCCTGCTTCGACGGATCGAGCATGCGGATATAGCGCTCGGCCCAGTCGAGAATCGTGAGCGTGGTGAGGCCCAGAAAGTCGAACTTCACGAGGCCGACGGCTTCCACGTCGTCCTTGTCGTACTGGCTCACCACGCCGCTTTCGTCGCCCTGCGTGTAGAGCGGGCAGAAGTCGGTGAGCTTGCCCGGCGCAATCAGCACGCCGCCCGCGTGCATGCCGACGTTACGCGTGAGGCCCTCCACGAGCTGCGCGAGGTCGAGCAGCTGGTGCACTTCGTCCTCGTTGTCGTAGCGCTCCTGCAAGAGCGGCTCTTCCTTCATCGCGTCGGCAATCGTGACGTGCTTGCCCGGCTTGAACGGAATGAGCTTGGCCACGCCGTCCGTGAAGTTGTAGCCGAGGTCGAGCACGCGGCCGATGTCGCGCACGGCCGCCTTCGCGGCCATGGTGCCGAAGGTGGCGATCTGCGAAACGGCGCCGGCGCCGTACTTCTCCTTCACGTACTGGATCACGCGATCGCGGCCGTGCTGGCAGAAGTCGATGTCGAAGTCGGGCATCGACACGCGTTCCGGATTCAGGAAGCGCTCGAAGAGCAGGTTGTAGCGCAGCGGATCGAGGTCGGTAATGCCGAGCGCGTACGCGACGAGCGAGCCCGCCCCCGAGCCCCGGCCCGGGCCCACCGGCACGCCGTTGTTCTTGGCCCAGTTGATGAAGTCCGCGACGATCAGGAAGTAGCCCGGAAAACCCATCTTGATGATGGTTGCGCACTCGAAGTCGAGGCGCTCGTTATAGCGCGCCCGCTCGGCTTCGCGCGCGGCCGCGTCCGGATAAAGCTGCACGAGGCGCTTGTCCAGCCCTTCGCGCGAGAGCTGCACGAGGTAGTCGTCGAGCGAGAGGCCGTCGGGCGTCGGAAAGAGCGGCAGCTTGGGCTTGCCGAGTTCGAGCGTGAGATTGCAGCGCCTGGCGATTTCGATCGTGTTCGCGAGCGCGGAGGGAATGTCCGCGAAGAGCGCGGCCATTTCTTCCTGGGTGCGAAAACGCTGATCGGTCGTGAAACGCTTCTGACGACGCGGATTGGCGAGGATGTCGCCCTCCGAAATACACACGCGCGCTTCGTGCGCGGTGTATTCCTCGTCGGTCATGAACTGCATGGGGTGCGTGGCGACCACGGGCAGCTTCAGCTGCGCCGCGAGCGCGACTGCCTGCTGCACGTAGGGCTCGCCGCCCGGCTGGCCGCAACGCTGCAGCTCGATGTAGAAACCGTTCGGGAAAAGCTTCGCCCAACGTTCGGCATGACGTTTCGCGCTTTCGGCATTGCCTGCCGCGAACGCCATGCCGATATCGCCCTGCTGCGCGCCCGAGAGCGCGAGCAGCCCTTCGGCCAGCCCCTCTTCGAGCCACGCGACGTCGATTTCGGCGCGGCCGCGGTACTGGTTCGTGAGCCACGCCCTGGAAAGCAGCTCGCACAGATTCAGGTAGCCGCGCTTGTCCTTCACGAGCAGAAGGAGCCGCGACGGCTTGTCGCGGTCGTCGGGATTCGTGATCCAGACGTCGCAGCCGGCGATGGGTTTCACCCCTTTGCCGCGGGCTTCCTGGTAGAAACGGACGAGGCCGAATGCGTTGCCGAGGTCGGTGAGCGCGAGCGCGCCCTGGCCGTCCTTCGCCGCCGCCTTGACGAGGTCGTCGAGACGCACGATGCCGTCGGCAATCGAGAATTCGGAGTGGACGCGAAGATGAACGAAGCGGGGATCTGACATGGGCGTCATTGTAACTCCAGCCTCGCGGGAATTTTTTGGGGTCGCGTGGTGGGAGCCGCCAGGATGAGCCACCTGGATCGCCGGCAACGCCCGCCTTGCGCAAAACCCCTGACGCCCGACAAGCGCCGCGCGAGCGTGGCGCGTCGTGCTTGAGGGATAATAGAGGATTGCGCCCGCCGCCCGGCCCCCGAATTCCGGCCGGACTCCCGCGGGCGGGTTTCACCGGTTCAAGCCATGCCCATTCTCAATCTCTCCGCCTACCAGTTCGCGACGCTCGACAAGACCGCCGAATGGCGCCCGCACGTGCTCGAGCGCTGCCAGTCGCTCGATTTGCGGGGTACGATCCTGCTCGCGCCGGAAGGCATCAACCTGTTCGTCGCGGGCGAAGAAGGCAACGTGCGTGCCTTCATGGACTACGTCAACCACGATCCGCTCTTCGAGGGCAAGTTCGCGACGCTGCAGTTCAAGGAAAGCTTCTCCGAAACGCGCCCCTTCAATCGCATGCTCGTGCGCCTGAAGCGCGAGATCATCACGATGAAGAAGCCCGCGATCCGCCCCGAAGAAGGCCGCGCGCCCTCGGTCGCGCCCGCCACGCTCAAGGCCTGGCTCGACCGCGGCCACGACGACGCCGGCCGCCCGGTGGTGATGCTCGATACGCGCAACGCGTTCGAAGTCGACGTCGGCACGTTCGAGCACGCGCTCGACTACCGCATCCACAAGTTCAGCGAATTCCCCGCCGTGATCGAGGCGAACCGCGCCGACCTCGAAGGCAAGACGGTCGTTTCGTTCTGCACGGGCGGCATCCGCTGCGAAAAGGCCGCGATTCACATGAAGGAAGTGGGGATCGAAAGCGTCTATCAGCTCGAAGGCGGCATCCTCAAGTACTTCGAGGAAGTGGGCGGCGCGCACTACCGGGGCGACTGCTTCGTGTTCGACCAGCGCACCGCGCTCAACCCCAGTCTCGAACCGACCGACACGGTGCAGTGCTTTGCGTGCCGCGCGGTGGTGAGCCCGGCGGAGCAGGCTTCGCCGCTCTATGTCGCGGGCGCGAGCTGCCCGGCGTGCCATCCGGCGCGCGGGCAGGACGGTGCAGCGGGTGAAACCGCAGCGGCGGCCTGAGCGCGCTGGACCCAGGCTATAGCGTGAATTCGACAGCGGCGGCGCCCTACCGAGGCCGCTTCGCGCCCTCGCCCACCGGCCCGCTGCACTTCGGCTCGCTCGTCTCGGCGCTGGCAAGCTGGCTCGATGCGCGCGCCCACGGCGGTACGTGGCTCGTGCGGATCGAAGACATCGACGGCCCGCGCACGGTGCCCGGCGCGGCGCAAGACATCCTCGCCACGCTCGAACACTACGGCTTTCACGCCGACGAGACACCCGTGTGGCAAAGCGCGCGCACGGATCGCTACCGCGCGGCGCTCGACCGGTTGATTGCCTCGGGCCACGTTTATCCGTGCGGCTGCACGCGCAAGGAAATCGCCGATTCGCAGCTGCGGCTGCATCAGCGCAACACCACGCTGATCTATCCAGGCACCTGCCGCAACGGGCTGCACGGCAAGCCCGCGCGTGCATGGCGGCTGCGCGTGCCCGACTATGTTCCCCGCACCACCGGCAATGCCGCGGACAGCGCGGCGCTGATCCGTTTCGACGACCGCTGGCAAGGTCCGCAGCAGCAGGATCTTGCGACCGAAGTCGGCGATTTCGTGCTGCTGCGCGCGGACGGCCAATGGGCGTATCAACTCGCCGTGGTGGTGGACGACGCCGAACAAGGCATCACGCACGTGGTGCGCGGCGCGGATCTGCTCGATTCCACGGCGCGCCAGATCTGGCTGCAACGCTGTCTGGGCGTGACGACGCCCGCCTGGCTGCACGTGCCGGTCGTGACCAACGCCGAGGGCGAAAAGCTCTCGAAGCAAACGGGCGCGCAAGCGCTCGACACGGCGCGCCCGCTCGATGCGCTGCTCGCCGCGGCGCGGCATCTGGGGCTCGACTTGCAGGATCCGGCACCCGCATCGCTCGAAGCATTCCAGGCCGATGCGATCGGCGCGTGGCAGCGCAAGCTCGCGCGGCTGCGGGTCGCAGACTAAACGCGCGAACTAAACACGCAGGACTAAAACGACGCCCCGAAATGCAAAAATGGCGTGCTTCAAGCACGCCGTTCCCTTATCCGCCGCTAAACCCCGCGTCAGCTCGACGAAGACGACGAAGGCTTGTTGCGCCACGACGACCCAAGGCCGCCCAGCAGCGCAGCAAGGGGCTGCTTCGACTGCGCCTTCTGCGGCGCGTTGGCATTCGCCGCGGGCTTGTCTTCCGCGGCCTTGTGCGCGCCCGGCGAGGGCTCGTAGGGCTTCAGGAAGAACTCGTCGATGGGCTGCGAGCGATGGTGATGCGGCCGGTCGAACGACGCATTGCGGCGATGGCCGCCGCGCTCGCCACGACCTTCGCGGGTCTCGCGCCCCTCGTGACCGTCGCGCTCGCGACGCGGACGGCTGCCGCCCTCGTGATGCGCAACCGGCGTATCGACGACGAGGCGCTCCACCGTGAGCGGACGCTTGATGAGCTTCTCGATATCGGCAAGCTGCTTCTTCTCGTTCGGGCTGCACAGCGAAAGCGCGTCGCCCGATGCGCCCGCGCGGCCCGTGCGGCCGATGCGGTGCACGTAGTCTTCCGCGTTGAAGGGCAGGTCGAAGTTGATGACGGCCGGCAGCTCGGCGATGTCGAGGCCGCGCGCGGCCACGTCGGTCGCCACCAGCGCCTCGATCTCGCCGCGCTTGAACGCGTCGAGCGCCTGCATGCGCTCGTTCTGCGAGCGGTCGCCGTGAATCGCCGCCGCCACGATGCCTTGCTTCTCGATCTGGCGCGCAAGACGGCTCGCGCCGATCTTGCTGTTGCAGAACACGATCACCTGCTTGAGGCCGCGATCGCGGATCAGCTGCACGACGGCGCCGGTCTTGTCGCCTTCGGCGACTTCGTAGACCACCTGCGTGACGTTCGTGGCCGTGGAGTTGCTGCGCGCGACTTCGATGGTCTGCGGGTTGCGCAGGTAGGTCGCCGCCAGCTTCTTGATTTCAGGCGAGAACGTGGCCGAGAACAGCAGCGTCTGGCGCTCCTTCGGCAGCAGGTTCAGGATGCGCTGCAGGTCCGGCAGGAAGCCCATGTCGAGCATGCGGTCGGCTTCGTCGAGCACGAGCATCTGCACCTGGCCCAGCTGCGTGGTCTTCTGCTGGACGTGGTCGAGCAGGCGGCCCGGCGTCGCGATCAGGATTTCGACGCCGCGGCGCAGTTCGTCGGACTGCGGATTCATGTCCACGCCGCCGAACACCACGGCGCTGCGCAGCGCCGTATGCACGGCGTACGAGCGCACGTTCGCGGCGACCTGGTCGGCCAGCTCGCGCGTGGGCGTGAGGATCAGCGCGCGCACCGGATGGCGCGCGGGCGAAGCGCTCGTGCTCGCGCCGGGCAAGAGGCGCTGGATGATCGGCAGCGAGAAGCTCGCGGTCTTGCCGGTGCCGGTCTGCGCGGCGCCCATCACGTCGCGGCCCGTGAGCACCACGGGGATCGCCTGCGCCTGAATGGGTGTGGGCGTCGTGTAACCCTGGTCCTGAATGGCCTTGAGGATTTCGGGTGCAAGGCCAAACTGGTCGAAGGTCGCAGTACTGGTCTTGACGTCGGTGTCGGACATGGTGGCTTCGCTATAAAGGCGCCGGGGCGCATGGCAAGGCGGCATCGGTAGCCGCCCGCCTGAACGGATCGCGGGTCGCGGCTCGCGGCCCGGCGGGCCGCAAGGGGTACGCCCGGCGCAAGTCACCGGCGTACGGCCGGAGCGGCGTGTCTTGCACCGCCAGCCCGGCCCGGAGGCGGGAGGGCACACACTCGCGGCAACGCGCACCCCCGGCTCACTTTCGACGGCGCGGCGGCTCCAGCGGGTTCCCGGAGGTTCCCGCGCACAGCCGGCGCATCCCGCCGAAAGCGCAGCATTGTAGCACCCTGGCATAAATCCCAGTGGTAGCCCGCCGCGGCTTCTGCCTCAGCGTCTCCCGGGACTCGCCGAATGTTCCAGCCCCATATCGTGCCCGGGATTGTGCCCGGGCGCCCTCCAGCACCGCGCTAAAAAGCGTGCCGCAACGCCGGTGCCCGCCCCGTCACCACGTCTCGCGCATCACCATGAGCCGCAGTTCGGTCATGTCCTCGATGGCGTAGCGCACGCCTTCGCGCCCGAGCCCCGAATCCTTCACGCCGCCGTACGGCATGTTATCGACGCGAAATGACGGAATATCGTTGATTACCACGCCGCCCACGTCGAGCGTGTCCCAGGCGCGGTGCGCATTGGCGAGCGAATCGGTGAACACGCCCGCCTGCAGGCCGAAATCGCTGTCGTTGACCACGTTCAGCGCCTCGCCGAAGTCGTCGAAACGTTCGAGAATCGCCACCGGCCCGAACGCCTCGCGGCGGTACAGGTCGGTTTCGCGGCCGACGTTTTCGAGCAGGGTCGCCTCGAACATCGCGCCCTCCACCTTGCCGCCCGCGATGATCTTCGCGCCCTCGAGCACCGCGGCCTCCATCCAGCCCGCGAGCCGTCGGGACTCCGATTCCGAGATCATCGGCCCGACGAAGGTCGTTTCGTCCTTCGGATCGCCCATCTTGAGCGACTTCGTCTTCGCGATCAGCTTCTCGCGCAACGCGTCGTAGAGCGAAGCGTGAACGAGGATGCGCTGCACGCCGATGCAGCTCTGCCCCGACTGGTAGTACGCGCCGAAGGCAAGCCGGTCCACCACGTAGTCGAGCTTGCCGTCCTGGTCCGCATCGACCACGGCCGCCGCGTTGCCGCCCAGTTCCAGCACCACCTTCTTCTTGCCGGCTTTCTTCTTGAGGTCCCACCCCACCGCCGGCGAGCCCGTGAACGAAAGCAGCTTGAAGCGTTCGTCGGTAGTGAAGAGATCGGCGCCGTCGCGGTGTGCGGGCAGGATCGAGAAAGCGCCCTTGGGCAGATCGGTTTCCGCCAGCACTTCGCCGATGATGAGCGCGCCCACCGGCGTGCGGCTCGCGGGCTTGAGCACGAACGGCACGCCCACCGCGAGCGCGGGCGCCACCTTGTGCGCGGCGAGATTGAGCGGAAAGTTGAACGGCGAGATGAACGAGCACGGCCCGATCGGCACGCGCTTCACGTAGCCGTGATAGCCCTTCGCACGCGCCGAGATTTCGAGGTTGATGATCTCGCCGTCGATGCGCACCGACTCCTCGGCGGCCACGCGGAACGTGTCGATGAGGCGCGTGACCTCGCCGCGCGAATCGTTGATCGGCTTGCCCGCCTCGATGCACAGCGCCATGGCCAGCTCGTCGAAGCGCTCGCGAAAACGCGCGACGCAATGATCGAGCACTGCCTGGCGCCGGTAGGGCGGGAACGCGCGCAGCGCGGGCATGGCCGCTTCGGCCGCGGCAATCGCCTGATCGATCGCCTTCGCGTCGGCAAGCGCGACGCGCGTGGCCACTTCGCCGCTGTACTTGTCGGTGACTTCGAGGTCGGTATTGGCGGCCACCGCAACGTTGGCGAGATAGTACGGATAAGTCGGTTTCAGCATGGCGGGTTCTCCATGAGGCGTCGCGGCTCGCCGCAACACGCCGGGAAAGCGTCGAAGCAAGGCGCGCACCCGCGCCTCGCGCCGTCAAAGCTGCGCGGAAAGCCGCTTGATCTCGCGGTTCAGCACGCGCTCGTTGTCGGTGTAGTCGATCGGCACGTCGATCACGTGCACGCCCGGCGTCGCGAAACACTGCGCGAGCAGCGGCGCGAGTTCGTCGGCGGCGCTCACGCGGTGGCCGTGCGCGCCGTAGCTCTGCGCGTATGCAACGAAGTCGGGGTTCTGCAGCGTCATGCCGTAGTCGGGGAAATTCATGTTCTCCTGCTTCCAGCGAATCATGCCGAACGCGTCGTCGCGCAGGAGCAGCACCACGAGATCGAGCTTCAGGCGCACCGCCGTCTCCAGCTCCTGCGAGTTCATCATGAAGCCGCCGTCGCCGCACACGGCCATCACGCGCCGCTCGGGATGCACGATCTTCGTGGCGATCGCCGAGGGCAGCCCCGCGCCCATCGAGGCGAGCGCGTTGTCGAGCAGCAGCGAGTTCGGTTCGTGCGCGCGGTAGTAGCGCGCGAACCAGATCTTGTACATGCCGTTGTCGAGGCACAGGATGCCGTCCTCGGGCATCGTCTGGTACACGTCGTGCACGAGCCGCACCGGGTAGATCGGAAAGCGCGGATCGTGCTGTCCGCGCGCGAGATGCGCGTCGAAGTGGCGCTTGATCTCCTCGAAGCGCGTGAAGTCCCACGTGTGCTCGCGCGCCTTGAGGCTCTGCTTCAGTTGCCAGACCGCGTTGGCGATGTCGCCCACCACCTCGATCTGCGGGAAATATACGGGATCGACCTCGGCGCCGAGGAAATTCACGTGGATCACAGTCTTCTCTTCGGCGCTGCGCATGAAGAACGGCGGCTTTTCGATGACGTCGTGACCCACGTTGATGATGCAGTCGGCGTGCTCGATCGCACGGTGCACGAAATCGCCATCGGAGAGCGTCGCGTTGCCGAGCCACAGCGGATGCGATTCGTCGATCACGCCCTTGCCCATCTGCGTGGTGAAGAACGGGATGCCGGTTTCGTCCACGAATTCGCGCAGCACGTTGCGCGTGGTCTTGCGGTTGCCGCCCGCGCCGATCATGAGGAGCGGATGACGCGCGGAAGCAATCGCCGCCACGGCATGCGCCACGGCTTTTTCCTCGGCCACGGGGCGGCGGCTGTAGCTCTTGGGGATGGGCTTGCCGTCGCCTTCTTCGTCGGCCACGTCTTCGGGCAATTCGAGATGCACGGCGCCCGGACGCTCCTGCTCGGCCTGGCGAAACGCCTCGCGCACGAGCGCGGGAATGTTGCCGACGGAGACGATCTGGCGCGCGTACTTGGTGAGCGGCTCCATCATGCGCACCACGTCGACGATCTGGAAGTGGCCCTGCTTGCTGGATTTGATGGGCTTCTGGCCCGTGACCATCAGCATGGGCATGCCGCCGAGCTGCGCGTAGGCGGCGGCCGTGACGAAGTTGGTGGCGCCGGGGCCGAGCGTGGAGAGGCACACGCCGGTGCGGCCCGTGAGCCGGCCGTAAGTGGCGGCCATGAAACCCGCGGCCTGCTCGTGGCGCGTGACGATCAGGCGGATCTTCGAGCGCCGCAGCGATTCGAGCAGATCGAGGTTTTCCTCGCCGGGGATGCCGAACACGTATTCGACGCCTTCGGCTTCGAGCGCCTTCACGAACAGATCCGATGCTTTCATCGACCACCTCGCAAGCGTGAGCGGGTGGCCGGTCGCACACGCTTGCCTCGCGGCGGCGGCCGGCCTTCGCGGATGACCGACAGCGTACTCCCCCAGCAGAAATTGCGCCGGGAAGCGGGCGGGAAGCGGGCGGGAAGCGGGCGGGAAGCGGGCGGGAAGCGGGCGGGAAGCGGGCGGGAAAGCTCGCGGCCGGGCGGTCGCCAGGCCGCGAGACCGACTGGAAACGAGAGGCGCTCTCGCTCAGCGCATGATCGTGGCGCAGCCGGCGAGCACCGGCGCGGCGTTTGCGCCTGCGGTGGCGTCGTAGAGATCGGCGCGCGGCCCCTTGGTCCACCACGTATAGCGGTCGGCCTGATAGCGCACGCCCGAAGCGGCGATCGTGGAGACGAACAGCAGGCTCTGCCCCGCCACCGGCACGATCGCGAAGCTCTGGCCGTTCTTCGCGTTGAGGTAGGTCACCTTGAAAGTCTTGCCGTCCGCGCAGGTGTAGCTGAACGTGTGACGCGTCTGCGTCTGGATCTCGTTGACGGCGAGCGGCGCCGCGGCGGCAGCCGTCATCAGGGACGAGGCCAGCGTCAGCAGCGCCGCGCAGGTCGCGAGCTTCGGGTGGTTCATTGCGTTCTCCATCGGTGCATCATTCGTTGCCGGCGTCACGGCCCCGCGCGCTGCTTGCCGGGAAACGGCGATCAGGGGTCGATCGCGTCGGCGCAGGCGTCGGTCGGCATGGCGGCCGCGTGGCCCACCAGCGGCACGATCTTCAATCCCGCCGATGCGACCCGGCACGGCGCCGCCGCGAGACCGCAACCCGACAGGGCGCTCACGCACGCGAGCGCCACGAGGGCGCGCAGCCAGCGAAGCGACTTCGACTTGTTCATGCTCACCTTCCTGTTCCTGCCTGACACGGCCGAAGGCTAACTTCGGCTGACGGCTGCCGGTCAGCCCGACGCGGATGCACGGTCCGATGCGGCGTCGCATGGCAACGCCGCATCCCGCTCACCGGGCCGAGCCGCCCGCCACGGGCCGCACGGCGGCTGCCGCCGCGCGGGCGCGCTCGCGCGCCTCTTCGATATCGGCGCCCGTCGCGAGCGCCACGCCCATGCGGCGCTTCACAAAGCTCTCGGGCTTGCCGAAAAGCCGCAGGTCCGCGCCCGGCACGGCCAGCGCCTCGGCCACGCCCTCGAACGCGATGCCTTGCGCCTCGAGGCCGCCGTAGATCACGGCCGACGCCCCCGGACCGCGCGCGGTCGTATCGACGGGCAAGCCGAGGATCGCGCGCGCATGCAGCTCGAACTCCGAGAAGCGCTGCGAGGCGAGCGTCACGAGCCCCGTGTCGTGCGGGCGCGGGCTCACCTCGGAGAACCAGACCTCGTCGCCGCGCACGAACAGCTCGACGCCGAAGAGACCGCGGCCGCCGAGCGCCTCGGTCACCTTGTGCGCGATTTCGCGCGACCGTTCGAGCGCCTTCGCGCTCATCGGCTGCGGCTGCCACGATTCCACGTAGTCGCCGTCCACCTGCAAATGGCCGATCGGGTCGCAGAAATACGTTTCGACCTGGCCGCTCGCCGGATCGATCGCGCGCACGGTGAGCTGCGTGATTTCGTAGTCGAAGCGAATGAAACCCTCGACGATCACGCGGCCGTGGTTCACGCGCCCGCCCGCGAGCGCGTACTCCCACGCGCGCTCGACATCGGCTTCGCTCTTCACCACCGACTGGCCCTTGCCCGACGACGACATCACCGGCTTCACCACGCACGGGTAGCCCACTTTCGCGACGCCCGCCTTCAGTTCGTCGAGCGAATCGGCGAACGCAAAGGGCGAAGTCGGCAGCCCGAGCTCCTCGGCGGCGAGGCGCCGGATGCCCTCGCGGTTCATCGTGAGCTGCGCGGCGCGCGCGGTGGGGATGACTTCGGCCACGCGCCCGGCCTCGACGGCGGCGAGCGCGTCGGTAGCAATGGCCTCGATCTCGGGCACGACGAGGTGCGGGCGCTCGGCGTCGATCAGCGCGCGCAGCGCTTGCGGATCGGTCATGTCGATCACGTGGGCGCGATGCGCGACCTGGTGGCCCGGCGCGTTCTCGTAGCGGTCCACGGCGATCACTTCGACGCCGAGCCGCTGCAGCGCAATGATCACTTCCTTGCCCAGCTCGCCGGCGCCGAGCAGCATGACGCGCGTCGCCGATGGGGACAGCGGCGTGCCGATGCGCCTGACCGATTGCATGATCTCCATGATGTCTCCGGAATGCGGTGTTGCACGATACGAAAGAGGGCCGATGTTAACACGCCGCTCTCGCGGCGCGACGCTCGCAACACGATGCGAAAGGCGCCGCACAACAGGACGAGCTACAGGGCGTAGAACAGGATAAACAGGGTAATGCGGCCTTTGCGCTCGCGCGCAGACCCCGGACTGCGTTACGCTTACGCCTTTGCTGTTTTCCGCCGCTTTTTTGCTGTCTACGACGAGGACCGATGCGATGCCTGATCGTTCGAGCGCGCGCTTGAGCGCGCGACCATCCGGGCGCCCTGCCCCGCGCCCGCCGCGCCTGCGCGCGGGGCTGATCGCCTCGCGCATGGCACCCCTCGCCGCCGCGCTGATGCTTGCCGCCTGCAAGATGCCGGTGCATCACGATTCGTCGGCGCCGCCGCCCGACCCCTACACGCCCGCCGCCACGCAACTGCTCGACAACACCCAGTGGCAGCTCGTGCAATGGAAACAAGCCGACGGCACGCTGCGCGCCGTGCCGGGCGCGGCCGATGCCGCAGTTGCCGACGATGCCGCCAGCAGCCCCGCCGCCGCTGCGCCCGTCGCTTCGCCAAACGGCCGGCCGATCACGCTCGATCTCTCGACCGCCACCGGCCAGCGCCGCGCGAGCGGCTTCTCGGGCTGCAACCGCTACATAGGCACTTATAGGCTCAAGGACGGCCTGCTCTCGTTCGGCCCGCTCGCAGGCACGCGCATGGCGTGCGCTGGCGCGGGCGGCGACATCGAAGGCGCGTATCTCGACGCCCTCTCGCACATCGCGCGCACCGGCGTGCAGATGCACGAGCCCCAGGCGCTCCTCCTCATCCTCGAAGACGGCGACCGCCTCACCTTCACGCATCCGCCCGCGGACGCGAACGCGGCACAGCCCGGGCAATGAGCGGGGTGCGGCGGCACCGCGTGCCGCTCCCGGCGCGCCCGCCAGGCTCGCCGGGCCGAAGCCGGCGGCGTGGCGTAGCCGCAACCCGCAGTTCGGCCCGAACGGGCCGAACCGTTACACTCGACGCGTTGCACTTCTTCCCTACGTAGATTTATCGCATGCACACGGTAGTTCCTGGCTGGTTCGGCGTCTCATCCGTCTGGTTCATCCCCCTGATCTGGCGTCTCGTCAGGGCCGTCCTGCCGGGCGGCGCGGGCCTGCGCGGACCGGGCACGATCCGGCTCTGGCTCGGCTTTTTCTGCGTGCTCGTCGCAAGCTGCACGCTCGAAGCGACGCTCATCGACATCGCCGGGTTCGATGCGCTCGGGCGCGCGCTCGCTTCGGGGCTCGGCGGCCTTGCCGGCCATGCGGTCACGGGGCTCGTCATGGCGGGCCTCTTCTTCGTGAGCCTGCCGTGGCTCGTCGATTTCCGCTGGCGCGACGTACTGGCCTGGGCGGACGTGTCGCTCGGGCTCGGCCTCAATCTGCGTGCGCGCGGCGAAGACGACAACAACACAGCCCCGCGCGGCCGCCGGGCGGGCGCCGAAGACGCGCTCGCGACGCACATGACCGGCGTGGGCACGCTCAATACGCCGACGACGCTCGATGGCTCGCGGCGCCGTCGCCCAACCGTGTGGCGGCCGCCGGCCAGCGGCACCCGTGCGGCGTCGGGTGCTGCAGGTGCAACAGGTGCTACGGGCATGGCGGGCGCAAGCGCCGCGGCGGCTGCAGCCGCTGCAACGATCCGGGCCGGCGCGGCCGGCGCGCCAGCGGTGGTCAACAAAGCTGCGGCCGCTACCCCAGTGGGACGCCCGGCCGCGCCCGCCTCGCGCGTCGAGCCGAGTCTTGCCAGCGGCGCGGAGACGTCGCCGGCCTGGGCACGCACGGAACCCGTCGCGCCCGCGGGATGGCTGCGCGAGCCGGCGGCTAACGCGGCGCGCAACGCCGCCGCCACGCCCACCGACAACCGTCGCCCGATGACGCCGGGCGCGCCGCCCGTTGCGCCCGCCGCCACTCAGCCGCTCGGCCAGCCCGCCGCCGCTCCGGCGAATTGGCGTGCCGAACCGGCGAGGCCTCCCATGCCGGGCGCACGTCCCGTTGCGTCGTCGGCATCCGCCGCGTTGCAGCAGTCGCAGGCCGCCGCAGCCGCCAGTGCCGCCGTGCGCAGCTTCGTGGCCACGGCCGCCGCGCCGCCCGATCCGCTGACTTCTCCGTTTGCGAGTCCGCCGCCGGTACGGCGCAGCGCGCCGCCGCCCGTCGCGGGCAGCACGGCAGCGCGCGCCGCCGCGAACACCCCGCCCGCGCCGCGGCCGAAGCCGCCGCGCCCGTTCGTCTGGCCGACGCCCTCCGCACGCAACACGATGCGATCGCAGGCTGCCACTCCGGGCGTACAGGCGCCGGGCGTGTCCCCGGCTTTCTCGCGGCCTGCGGCGTCAACGACGCCCCCTGCACGCGAACCGCTCTCGACGAGCGTGATCGAAACGCTGCGCTCGATCGAGGAAAACGCCGCACGCTGGACGACGCTGGCCGGCGCGAGCCTCGCACGGCGCAACACGATCGAAGAGAACATGCCGCGTGCGGCGGAGACTGCTGCGCCGGCGGAAAGCGAAACCGGGGCGCGCGAGTCGACATCCGTCGCCACGGCGCCCGTGCCCGCACCGGTTGTCGCTGAGCCTGTTGTCGAACCGCTGCCGGATGTGCCGGGCACGGGTCCGGTGACTGCCGACGCGGCAACGCCGCCGACGGCCGTAGCGGAACCGGTTGCAACAACGGCGCCGGTTGTGGCTGCCTACGATGCGATGCCGGCTTTCGATCTGCCCTCGCTGACGCCTGCACCCGATATGCCGGCCGACACTGTCCCGGCGGAGCCAAACACGCCAGTTCCGGGCGCGCAGCCAGATAGCGACGACACCGCACAGCACGCCTTCGCTGCGGCTGCGACCGTGTCCCCGGCACCGAGGGCAGCGCAAGAGGCCGTATTGGATGCGGCCACCGATCTGACACCTGCATTCGAGACCGCAGCAACACCTGAGACTGCTGCTGTCGAGCCGATCGGCGTATCGCCCTGGGAGATGCTCGATCCGGCAGAGTCCACCTCACTGCACTCGGCCGCTGCCACACCGCCGCATATCGATGCCGTCGCGATACCGCACACGCCGACGCCCGTCACGACATGGCTCGACCCCGTGCATCTGGACACGCCCCCGGCATTTGCACCGCCTCCCGTCGCATCCGAGCCTTTCCATACGCAACCGGTGTGGCCGGAAAGCGAGCATGGTCTCGCGCCGTGGATCCTGCTGGACGACGAGTCCCCGGACGAAGAGCCGACCGCAACCGCCCCAGCCGAAGCACCGCCCGTCAGCTCGGCCCACGCCTCGCCGCCCGCGTATGAATTTGCGCCAGCCGCGCTGACTGTCGAACCCGAAGCCGAGGACGACGTAGCGCCGCCGGCCACCGTCGAGATTGAGCCTGAACGGGAAGGGGAAGCGCAAGCGGCACCGCTGGATCCAGCACCTTCGATCCAGCCCGCTCCGCCAGCCCCGCCCGAGATCCCGGACGGCTCGAACATCGTGCGCTTTGCGCGCGCAGTCCCCGACGCACCGCCGCACCCCGTCGCCGAAGAACCCGCGAACGAGACGCCGGGCATCGAGGGCGGCCCGGCCATCTTCACGCATCCGCCAGAAAACCTGCAGCCGGTGGACGCCGCCCCATGGCAGGCGCCCACCTCGAACCCGCCCGGCAACGTCGAACCGGCTACCGCCGCGATCGATATCGCTGTGCAACCGCTAGCCGCACCGGCGCCCTGGGACCCCTCCCCCGCCGCCGCACCGCTCGCACAGCCCGTCGCCCCAGAGCACCTTGCCCCGGCATTCGCCGCGCCGCCAGCCATCGTCCCGACCGCGACGCCAACGCCCGCGCCCGCACCAGAACCCGCCACGCGTCAGCCCGTCCGCGGCCACGCGCCGACCAGCTTCGAATTCCAGCCGCTTTCGGCCTCCATCGTCGAACTGCCGGGCGTCGATCTGCTCGAGCGCGCGTCGTCGGAAATGGAGCCCGTCTCCGAGCAGAAGCTCGCCGAAACCAGCCAGCTGATCGAGCAGCGCCTGCAGGAATTCAAGGTGCCGGTGACTGTCGTCGGCGCTTCGGCGGGGCCGGTCATTACGCGCTTCGAAGTCGAGCCGGCGCTCGGCGTGCGCGGCAGCCAGATCGTCGGCCTCATGAAGGACCTCTCGCGCGGCCTCGGCCTCACGTCGATCCGCGTGGTCGAAACGATCCCCGGCAAGACCTGCATGGGGCTCGAGCTGCCCAACGCGCGCCGCCAGATGATCCGGCTCTCGGAGATCCTCGAATCGGCGCCCTACCACCGCTCGCAGTCGAAGCTCACCATCGCGATGGGCAAGGACATCGTCGGCCACCCGATCGTCACCGATCTCGCCAAGGCGCCGCACATGCTCGTCGCCGGCACGACCGGCTCGGGCAAGTCGGTCGCGATCAACGCGATGATCCTCTCGCTCCTCTACAAAGCCACGCCCGAGGACGTGCGGCTCATCATGATCGACCCGAAGATGCTGGAGCTCTCGGTGTACGAGGGCATTCCGCACCTGCTCGCGCCCGTGGTGACCGACATGAAGCTCGCCGCCAACGCGCTCAACTGGTGCGTGGGCGAGATGGAGAAGCGCTACCGGCTGATGTCGGCCGTGGGCGTGCGCAACCTCGCGGGCTTCAACCAGAAGATCCGCGACGCCGAGGCGCAGGAAAAGAAGATCGGCAACCCGTTCTCGCTCACGCCCGAGGCGCCGGAGCCGCTCTCGCCGCTGCCGATGATCGTGGTCGTGATCGACGAGCTGGCCGACCTCATGATGGTCGCGGGCAAGAAGATCGAAGAGCTGATCGCGCGTCTCGCGCAAAAGGCGCGCGCCGCGGGCATCCACCTGATCCTCGCCACGCAGCGGCCGTCGGTCGACGTGATCACGGGCCTCATCAAGGCCAACATCCCCACGCGCGTGGCGTTCCAGGTGTCCTCGAAGATCGACTCGCGCACGATTCTCGACCAGATGGGCGCCGAGTCGCTGCTCGGCCAGGGCGACATGCTGTTCCTGCCGCCCGGCACGGGCTATCCGCAGCGCGTGCACGGCGCGTTCGTGGCCGACGAGGAAGTGCATGCCGTGGTGGAGTATCTGAAGCAGTTCGGCGAGCCGGAGTACGTGGAAGGGATTCTCGATGGCCCCGCCGGCGAAGGCGCGCCGCAGGACCTCTTCGGCGACGCCCCCGAAGCCGAGGCCGACCCGCTCTACGACGAAGCCGTGGCGTTCGTCGTGCGCACGCGGCGCGCGTCGATTTCGTCCGTGCAGCGGCAACTGCGCATCGGCTACAACCGCGCGGCGCGGCTCGTCGAGCAGATGGAAACGGCGGGCCTCGTCTCGCCGATGGGCATCAACGGCAGCCGCGAAGTGCTCGTGCCCGGCGGCCAGCCCGAATGACACGGGGCTGCACGCGCCGCCCCTTTTTCGCCAGGTCTCATCCCTTCGGGCGCAGCCTTCCCGTTCCCCTCAAGGCGCCACGAACTTGAAATCGACCGGCGAGCCGATATCGATCTGCTTCGGATCCGGCCCGAGCAGGCCCGTCTGCGGATCGCGGCGGAACACGTAGGCCGTGTCGCTGTTCTGGTTGCCGACGATCAGCCAATGCCCGGTGGGGTCGATGGCGAACTCGCGCGGCGACTTGCCGAGACTTGCCTCGCGCCCCACGCGCTTAAGCTTCCCGGTCGATTCGTCGACGGCAAAGATCGAAATGTCGTTGGCGTCGCCGCGATTCGAGACATAGAGGAACCGGCCGTCCGGCGAGAGATGCAGCGCCGCGGCCCCCACCGCGCCCTTGAAGCCCGGCTCGGCGAGTTTCTCGACCTGTTCGAGCGTCAGATGGCCGTCGCGATAGCGGAATACGCTGACCGTCCCGGCCAGCTCGCTCGTGAGATACGCATAGCGGCCGTCGTTGCCGAACACCAGATGGCGCGGACCCGTGCCCGCCTTTACGTCGGTATAGCGCCATTCGGTCGGGCCGAACAGGCCGCGGCTACCGTCCGGCGTGTAGCGGTAAGCGTAGAGCTTGTCGGTGCCGAGATCCTGGGTGAAGAGGTACTGGCCGTCCGGCGAGAACACAGTCGAATGCACGTGCGCGTTGTCCTGGCGACCCTTCACCGGGCCGCCGCCGTCGTGATGCACGGTGAGCACGGCCGGGCCGAGTTGCCCGTCCTGCTCGACGGGCAGCACGGCGAAGCTGCCGCCCGGGTCGGCGGCGACCGAGTAGTTCGCGACGAGCAGGTACTTGCCGTCCGGCGAGAGGCTCAGATAACACGGATCGTTGCCTTCGGACGACACCTTGTCGAGAAACGTGAGCTGCCCGCTCGCCGGATCGAACCCGAACGCGCTCACGCTGCCGCGCTGCGAGGCGGGGCCGTTGTCGCCCGGCAACTCGTTCACGGCATAAACGAAGCGGCGGTCGCGGCTCACCACGAGATACGAGGGATTCACCGTCTTCGCGACGCTCACCGGGGTCGCCTCGCCGGTCTTCGTGTCGAAGTGATAGACGTAGAGCCCTTCGCTCTTGCCGCCGGTATAGGTCCCGACGATCAGGTCATAGACGCCGTCTGCGGGCGCGGGGGCGGAAGACGTCTGCGCGAACGCATGGGTGGCAGCAACGGAGGCCATGATGACGAGAGCCCGGGTGAGCGATCGGGTAAGCCCGCCAGGACCGCGCGGCCGGTTGCGGGAGAAGCCGGGCACGGCGTATGCGTAAGCAGGGCGCTTGAACATGTCCATCTCCTTTTTCTTGCCAACCTCTGAAGGATGTGGACCCAGTATAAGAGAGGTTGGGAGCCCGCGCGCCGCGCGTGCCCAGCCCGACAAGGAAGCGAACATGAACGTCCATCTCGCCATCGGCCCGCTCGCCTCGCTGATCGCCGGCATCCTGATCCTGGCGGCTCCGCGTCTGCTCAACTACATCGTGGCGCTGTACCTCATCATCATCGGCATCGTGGGCCTGTTCGGCACCAACGGCCACTTCTGACGCATCGCACACCCTCCCTTTACCTCGCCGCACGCCGCCGCCTGCGGCCGCTCGCCCCCTCTCAAGGTGCGCTTTTGCGTACGCCCGCGCGCCCACGACGCAAAACGCATTGCACGAGCGGCCCGGGAGCCACTAATCTTGTGCGTGCAATCTGCCGTTAAACCCGGTACCGGACCCGCTGTCGAGTCGTCCGGCGCCTGTCAAATTGCTTACCATGCCCGCACCCATTGAAGACTATGCCCTGATCGGCGACGGCCACACGGCCGCGCTGGTGTCCCGCGCCGGCTCCATCGACTGGCTCTGCTGGCCGCGCTTCGACTCCGGTGCGTGCTTCGCCGCGCTGCTCGGCACCGAGGCGAACGGACGCTGGCTCATCGCCCCCGAAGCGGGCGAAGGCGTCGAGATCAAGACCACGCGCCGCTATCGCGGCGAGACGCTGATCCTCGAAACCGATTTCGAAACGCCCGAAGGCGCCGTCACGCTGATCGATTTCATGCCGCCCGGCAACGGCTGGTCGGAGCTCGTGCGCATCGTGGTGGGCCGGCGCGGCACCGTGCGCATGCAGTGCGAACTCGTGCTGCGTTTCGACTACGGCTTTTCGGTGCCGTGGGTGAGCCGGCTCACCTACGAAAGCGGCATCAAGGCGATCGTCGGCCCGGACACGGTCGTGCTGCGCACGCCGGTCGACCTGCAGGGCGAGAACATGCGCACGGTCGCCACGTTCGAGGTCAAGGAAGGCGAGCGCGTGCCGTTCTCGATGGCCTATGCAGCCTCGCACCTGCGCCTGCCGCCGCCGCGCGATCCGTTTTCGGCGCTCGCGCGCACCGAGAACTTCTGGTCCGAATGGTCGGCGCGCGGCACCGT
Organism: Paraburkholderia sp. J12; assembly: GCF_905220215.1. Classification (NCBI taxonomy): domain Bacteria; kingdom Pseudomonadati; phylum Pseudomonadota; class Betaproteobacteria; order Burkholderiales; family Burkholderiaceae; genus Paraburkholderia; species Paraburkholderia sp. J12. Next base: position 151,100 of record NZ_CAJMZC010000011.1, on the reverse strand, counting down.
CGAGGGCCGCTGGGCCGGGCCCATCCGCCGCTCGCTCATCACGCTCAAGGCGCTCGCCTACGAGCCCACGGGCGGCATCGTCGCGGCCCCCACCACGTCGTTGCCCGAGCAACTGGGCGGCACCCGCAACTGGGACTACCGCTACTGCTGGCTGCGCGACGCCACCATCACGCTGCTCGCCATGATGCGCGGCGGCTACTACGACGAGGCGCGCGCCTGGCGCGCATGGCTCGGCCGCGTGATGGCGGGCTCGCCCGCGCAGTTGCAGATCATGTACGGCATCGCGGGCGAGCGTCGCCTGCCCGAATTCGAGGTGGACTGGCTGCCCGGCTACGAGAACTCGGCGCCGGTGCGCATCGGCAACAACGCGGTCGGGCAGTTGCAGCTCGACGTCTATGGCGAAGTGATGAACGCGCTGCATCTCGCGCGTGTGGGCGGCCTGCAGGCCGACGACACGGCCTGGTCGATCCAGTGCGCGATGCTCGAACACCTCGAAACGATCTGGACCGCTCCCGACGAAGGCATCTGGGAAACGCGGGGCGGCCGTCAGCACTTCACGTTCTCGAAGGTGATGGCGTGGGTGGCGTTCGACCGGGCGGTCAAGTCGGCGGAGAAGTTCGACCTGCCGGGCCCGCTCGATCACTGGCGCGCGCTGCGCGACACGATCCACGAAACCATCTGCGAGCGCAGCTTCAACAGGACGCTCAACACGTTCACGCAGGTCTACGACGGCACCGAGCTCGACGCGAGCCTGCTGCTCATGCCGCTCGTCGGCTTCCTGCCGGCGTCGGACCCGCGCATCGCGGGCACGGTGGCGGCGATCGAGCGCGACCTCATGTGCGAAGGCTTCGTGATGCGCTACCGCACGACCGAATTCAACGACGGGCTGCCGCCCGGCGAAGGCACGTTCCTCGCCTGCAGCTTCTGGATGGTGGATAACCTCGCGCTGCTGGGCCGCATGGACGACGCGCGCAAGATGTACGAACGACTCCTCTCGCTCGCGAACGACGTGGGGCTGCTCGCCGAGGAATACGATCCGATCGCGGGCCGGCTGGTGGGGAATTTCCCCCAGGCGTTCTCGCACGTGGCGCTCGTGCACACGGGGCTGAACCTCATGCGTCACGAGCAGGAGATGGCGAAGGAAACGGGACACCCGCCGTGCGCGGGCGTGCCGGCCGAAGCCGAAACTGTTGCGGCGCAGTGACGTGGCGATCCGCTTTCGCCCAGGTGGGTTAAACTATGGTTGTTGCGCCGCACAACAATCGGGGGGTCGATGCCCGGCCCCGGCTTGCGAGACTTGTCGCGCGCGCGGGTCCGCCCGGACCTTTTTTTGACTCTTTTTGACTGTCCGTCCAACCCCGTCCGCCCCGATCCCACACCGCGCCCCAAGCGCGTGCGCCCCGGTGCGAACCGCCCCATGAAGCTGGAGCACCCATGCTCTACCAAATCCGTGAATTTCAGCGCGCGTTGCTGAGCCCGCTGACCGCCTGGGCCCAGGCGGCCTCGAAGTCGTTCTCGAACCCCGCCAGTCCGTTTTCGCTGGTGCCGGGCGCCACGCGCCTCGCCGCCGGCTACGAACTGCTCTACCGGCTCGGCAAGGACTACGAGAAGCCCGAGTTCAACATCCGCCAGATCACGAAGGACGGCTTCAACATTCCGATCGTCGAGCAAACGATCGTCGAAAAGCCCTTCTGCCGCCTGCTGCGCTTCAAGCGCTACGCCGACGACAGCCACGCCGTCACCACGCTCAAGGACGAGCCCGTCGTGCTGCTGTGCGCCCCGCTTTCGGGCCACCACTCCACGCTGCTGCGCGACACGGTGCGCACCCTGCTGCAGGACCACAAGGTCTATATCACCGACTGGATCGACGCGCGCATGGTGCCGCTCGAAGCGGGCCCGTTCCACCTCGACGACTACATCGCGTACATCCAGGACTTCATCCGCCATATCGGCGCGCGCAACCTGCACGTGATCTCGGTGTGCCAGCCCACCGTGCCGGTGCTCGCGGCGATCTCGCTGATGGCAAGCCGCGGCGAAGACACCCCGCTCACGATGACGATGATGGGCGGCCCGATCGACGCGCGCCGCAGCCCCACCTCGGTCAACTCGCTCGCCACCGAGCATTCGCTCGAATGGTTTGAAAACAACGTGATCCACACGGTGCCGGCCAACTATCCGGGCGAGGGGCGCGCGGTGTATCCGGGCTTCCTGCAGCACACGGGGTTCGTCGCGATGAATCCGGGGCGCCATGCGGCCTCGCACTGGGACTTCTACAAGAGCCTGTTGCGCGGCGACGAGGAAGACGCCGAAGCGCACCGCCAGTTCTACGACGAATACAACGCAGTCCTCGACATGGCCGCCGAGTACTACCTCGAGACCATCCGCACCGTGTTCCAGGAGTTCAGCCTCGCCGAGGGCACGTGGGACGTGGCCGGCGAGCGCGTGCGCCCGCAGGACATCCGCAAGACGGCGCTGCTGACGATCGAGGGCGAACTGGACGACATCTCCGGCTCGGGCCAGACGCGCGCGGCGCACGACCTCTGCACGGGCATCCCCGAAGCGCACAAGCATCATCTCACCGCGGAAAAGTGCGGCCACTACGGCATTTTCTCGGGCCGTCGCTGGCGCACCATCATCTATCCGCAACTGCGCGACTTCATTCGTCAGCACGAACCGGCCACACGACAGCACGCGAGCGAAAGCGCAGTCGCCTGAGCGCGCGCGAGCGGCTCGAAGCCCGCGCAAGCCACGAAAGAAAGGCGCGCGCCGTCATGCACGGCGCGCGCCTTTCGTTTTTCCGCGGTGTAGGCCGCGCTTGCCCGCGGTTGTCCGTACTTGCCCGTACTATTTGCGCATCAGGAAAGCGAGCAGCATCTCGGTGTTCAGCTGGATCATCTCGGCACGTTCGGCCGGCGTGCTGAAGTCGCGCCCGAGCGTCGAGGCCAGCGTGAAGCGGTTCGACACGATGTAGTAGCCCATGCCGGAGAGCGTCACGTAAAGCCGCAGCGGATCGATGTTCGAGCGGAACAGTCCCGCCGATTCGCCGCGCGCGAGGATCGCGCCGAGCGTCGCCACGACGGGCGAGATCATCTCGCGGATGCGCGTGGACTTCTGCATGTAGCGGGCTTCATGCAGATTCTCGTTGTTGATGAGCCGCAGGAACTCGGGGTGGTCGCGGTAGTAGTCCCACACGAAATGCGCGAGCCGCGTAATGGCCTCCACGGGCGCCAGGTCCGCGAAATCGAGCGTGCGTTCCGCTTCGGTGAGCGCGCAGAACGCGTGCTCGAGAACAGCGGTGAACAGCTGCTCCTTGCTGCCGAAGTAGTAATAAAGCATGCGCTCGTTGGTTTCCGCGCGGCGCGCAATCTGGTCGACGCGGGCGCCGAACAGTCCGCCATTGGCAAATTCTTCCGCCGCGGCCAGCAGGATGCGGCGGCGCGTGCCTTCAGGATCTCTTTTGATTTTGGGTTGATTCATGGTGGCAGGATCGCTCGGTAAGCCGCGTGTTCCGGATCGCGCTGCCGGGCCTCTCCTAGCCCGTTTTTTCGCCTTTCGGCGGCAGCGTTGAACGGGGCGCGCCAGGTTAATGGACCGACACCCTTCATCCTACGGTCTTGCGTTCGCTGTTGTTGTATGCGGTTTTATGCCGTGTATCGCGCCGCGAAGCAGCACGCTGCTTCGATGCCCTCTCTCACGACCTTTGCTTTCGCCGTCCTTCCTGCAGTGCCCGGCGCTGTGCTTGCATGCTCTTCTTCGATGCCCGGGTTCGACACCGTCGTTCCACGCCTTCGTTCGACGCCGTACTTTTACGCCGTACTTCGAATTAAGCGCTTTGATTATGGCACATGGCCCGCCAATGGCAATGCGGGAAATCGGCGATAATGCGGGCTTCGGCTCCCCGCCCGCGCCGCCCGCCGCGATGGCCCTCCCCGGTCGCACGGGCGCCCCGCGCAAGGCCAGCCCTCCGACGTAGCAAACGTGAACGATTCCAAAACACTTGCAGATCGCATCGAAGATCTGCTGCCCCAGACGCAATGCACGAAGTGCGGCTACGACGGCTGCCGGCCCTATGCCGAAGCCGTCGCCGCCGGCACCGCCAGCTACAACCAGTGCCCGCCCGGCGGCGCCGAGGGCGTGGCGCGCCTTGCCGCCTTGCTCGGCAAGCCGGTCATTCCGATCAACCCGGTCAACGGCGTCGAGCGAGCGCGCCCGGTTGCCTTCATCGACGAAAACCTCTGCATCGGCTGCACGCTGTGCATGCAGGCCTGCCCGGTCGATGCGATCGTCGGCGCTCCGAAGCAGATGCACACGATCGTCGAGGCACTGTGCACGGGCTGCGACCTGTGCGTGCCGCCCTGCCCGGTGGATTGCATCGCGATGATCCCCGTGACGGGCGACGCCACCGGCTGGGACGCCTGGACCCAGCAACAGGCCGACGCAGCGCGCGTGCGCCACGACCGTCGTCTCGCCCGGCTCGCTGGCGAGCGCGACGCGGCCGTTGCGCGCGCAGCGGCGCGCCGGGCGGCGACTGCGCCGGCAACGGCAGCAGCAGTGCCCGCGCAGCCGGCCGAATCTGCTGCAGCCGCACAATCCGCGAGCGCCCCGGCCGCCGACGACGCCGAAGCGAAGAAGAAAGCCATCATCCAGGCCGCGCTCGAACGCGCCCGCCGCAAGAAAGCCGAAATGGCCGGGCGCGGCGAAGGCCCGCGCAATACCGACAACGTGAGCGCCGACGTGCAGTCGCAGATCGACGCGGCCGAGGCGCGCCGCCGGCGCATCGGCATCGACGAAAACGCAGTGGACCCGGGCAGCACCCCGTCCGCGGACAAGAACGACGACACGCCGGCATGAGCGGACTCACCGAGCGGACTCACTGCGCGAACTCACCACGCCCTCACTGAGCCAACCCACTGAGCGGCTTCAACCAGCGACCAAGCGACCCCCACCACGAGCATGAACGCGACCAAGCGCCGGGCCATCTACGAAACGCTGCAAAGCCTCAACCCGCATCCGACCACCGAGCTCGAATACAAGACGCCGTTCGAACTCCTGATCGCCGTGATGCTCTCGGCGCAGGCCACCGACGTGTCGGTCAACAAGGCCACGCGCAAGATGTTTCCGGTGGCGAATACCCCCGAAAAACTGCTCGGGCTGGGCGAGGAACGCGTGGCCGACTTCATCAAGACCATCGGCCTCTATCGCACCAAGGCGAAGAACGTGATCTCGACCTGCGAGATCCTGCTCGCGCAGTACGGCGGCGAAGTCCCGCAAACGCGCGAGGCGCTCGAAGGCTTGCCGGGTGTCGGCCGCAAGACCGCGAACGTGGTGCTCAACACGGCCTTCGGCCAGCCGACCATCGCCGTCGATACGCATATCTTTCGGGTTGCGAACCGAACGGGCCTCGCCCCCGGCAAGGACGTGCGCGCCGTGGAAACCGCACTCGAAAAGTTCACGCCGCCCGAGTTCCTCCAGGATGCGCACCACTGGCTGATCCTTCATGGCCGCTATGTCTGCAAGGCGCGCCGACCCGAGTGCTGGCAGTGCGTGATCGAGCCGCTGTGCGACTTCAAGCCGAAGACGCCGCCGCCCGATCTGTGAGCGCCGCTCGCGTCCCCACCCCCGCCCGCCCTGCGACGCAATGCGGCGTAAAATGAGCGCTCGCAACGCACGTATTCCCCACCGACGATGTTCAATCCCAGCCGCGACGAAGTCCGCCGCTTTTTCACCGAGACCTGGCGCAAGCAACGCGCGGGCGAAATCCTGACGCCGCTCGAAGCGATTGCCGCCGACTGGATCGTCGAGCATCCCGAGTACCACGGCGAGCTCGCCGATGCGGATACCGCCGCCGCCCAGGACTATTCGCCCGAGCGCGGCCAGAGCAATCCCTTCCTGCACCTCTCGATGCACCTCGCGATCAGCGAGCAGCTTTCGATCGACCAGCCGCCCGGCATACGCGCGGCGCACGACCGGCTCGCGGCGCGCCTCGGCTCCACGCACGACGCGCAGCACGCCATCATGGAGTGCCTCGGCGAAACGATCTGGGAAGCCCAGCGCACCAACACGCCGCCCGATACCGACGCCTATCTGGCTCGCATCGAACGGCGCGCCTCGCGCGACTGAAGCGCACGGCATCGCGCATAAAAAAACCCCGCGATCGCCGCGCCCGGTTGGTGACGGGCGGGGCTTTCGCGGGGTTTCGTCCGCATGCGGCGCGGCTGCGCGCCGCATGCGCGTGAAACGTCAGGACGTCACTTCTTGTCGACCAGATCGCCCTTGAGCGATTCGATATAGGCGGCCAGGTCCTTCATATCGCTCTGCGAGAGACTCTGCACCTGCGCCTGCATGATCGGATTGTTGCGGCCCAGATGCGGGTTGTCCGTGCCCATCTGATACTGGCGCAGCGCCCAGTAGATGTAGTCGGCGTGCTGGCCCGCGAGCTTCGGATACTCGGGGCTCACCGGGCTGTTCAGCCCGACGCCGTGGCAGGCGGCGCAGTTGTGGCTCTCGGCGAGCACCTTGCCGTTGGAGGCGTCGGCGGCATGCGCCGGATTCAGCGCGAACGTCGCGGCCAGCGCGGCGGCGCAGGCGGCACCTCGTGCGAGCGCGGCGAAAGCGCCGGCATTGCGGGATTGCACGGCCTCATGGGGCTTGTTCATGAATTCTCCTCTGTAGGCCGGAGTGGGCGCTTTAGCGCTTGCTCCCGTCCCATGCAAAGCTGTCGATCGCGGTTGGTCCTTGCGATCCCATGCCAATCGATTGCCGCCGGGTGGCGCTTATTTATCGGGATTGTTTTTCGATGCCGCCGTCTGCGACGAGTAATACGCCGCGATATCGGCGATATCCTGGTCGGAAAGCGAAGCGGCGATCGCGTGCATCGTCTCGAAGTGTCGGTCGCCCTTCTTGTAGCTGTGCAGGGCGTTGGCGATGTACTGGGCGTTCTGGCCGCCGAGGATCGGTACGTGGTAGACCTCGGGGTAGGCGGTGCGATAGTCGGGAATACCATGACAGCCGATACACATCGCCACCTTGGACTGGCCCGCCTTCGCGCTGCCCACGACATCCGCGTGAGCCGTGGCCGCGAAGCCCGCCAGCACCGTCAACGCTGCGCCCACGACGTGCCTGCCGACAATTTTTTTCATAGCACTCAACCTGGCTTGAGGGGATTCGAACGCCCGAACCGCAGGCGGCAGCCTGCGCCGTTTGTACTGCCGTTGTACTTGTGCGTCGCCGTGCTGGCCGAAAAAAATCGAACCGATTGTACCGCGACGCCGCGCGGCCCGTCCACACAGCGCGCCACGCCTGGCGGGCTTCCCCGGGGGGTGCCTGGTAACCGACCGCGGGCCGCCCGGCTCGGTTGCGCCGGCACCCAGGGCAGAACCGGAGCCCCGGCGCCCCGGCGTGCCCCGGGGCTGCCATGACCGACCCCGAGCGCCCTGGCCCTCCGGCCAGCCCCTGCCGACCGGACCTCCGCGGCTGGCGACGTCCGGCTGGAGAGCTTCGGCCGGCGCCAACGATACGCGAGGCGCCTCCGACGCGACATCCCATCTGACTTATACTGGGTTTTTTTTCAGTGAGCGGTTCACCATGTGCGCCACGCGTTTCGAAGGCTCATCGCAGTACGTCGCCACCGACGACCTCAAGCTCGCGGTCAACGCCGCGATCACGCTGAAGCGTCCCTTGCTGATCAAGGGCGAGCCGGGCACGGGCAAGACCATGCTGGCCGAAGAAGTGGCTGCCGCGCTGAACATGCCGCTCATGCAGTGGCACATCAAATCGACGACGAAGGCGCAGCAGGGCCTCTACGAATACGACGCGGTTTCGCGCCTGCGCGACTCGCAGCTCGGCGACGAGCGCGTGAAGGACATCCGCAACTACATCGTGAAAGGCGTGCTGTGGCAGGCGTTCGAGTCGGAGCAGCAAAGCGTGCTGCTGATCGACGAGATCGACAAGGCCGACATCGAATTCCCGAACGACCTGCTGCGCGAACTCGACCGCATGGAGTTCTACGTGTACGAGACGCGCGAGCTCATCAAGGCAAAGCAGCGCCCGCTCGTGATCATCACGTCGAACAACGAGAAGGAATTGCCCGACGCCTTCCTGCGCCGCTGCTTCTTCCACTACATCAGCTTTCCCGAGCCTGCCACGATGCAGCAGATCGTCGAGGTGCACTATCCGGGCATCCGCAAGGATCTGCTCAACGCCGCGCTCACGAGTTTCTTCGAACTGCGCGGCGTGGCGGGGCTGAAGAAGAAGCCGTCGACCTCGGAACTGCTCGACTGGCTCAAGCTCCTGCTCGCCGAGGAGATTCCGCCCGAGGCGCTGGCCGCCGCCGGCGGCCAGAAGTCCATGCCGCCGCTCGCGGGCGCGCTGCTCAAGAACGAGCAGGACATGACGCTCTTCGAGCGTCTCATCTACATGAACCGCCACAACCGCTAGAGCGCCGCGCGCGCGACTCGTACAAGCTCGCGCGCCCTACGCGCCGCGAGCCCGGAGACCCCGCATGCTGATCGACTTTTTCTACACGCTGCGCGACGCGAAGCTGCCGGTTTCCGTGAAGGAGTACCTCACGCTCGTCGAAGCGCTCAAGGAGCGCGTGATCGCGCCGTCGCTCGACGATTTCTACTACCTCGCGCGCATGACGCTCGTGAAAGACGAGCAGTACTTCGACCGCTTCGATCAGGCTTTCGGCGCGTATTTCCGCGGCATGGAGAAGAAGTCGGAGCTCGCCTTCGACATCCCCGAGGACTGGCTCAAGAAACGGCTCGAGCGCGACTTCACGCCCGAGCAGCGCGCGCAGATCGAGGCGATGGGCGGACTCGACAAGCTCATGGAGCGCCTGAAGGAGCTCTTCGAGGAGCAGAAGGAGCGCCACGAAGGCGGCAGCCGCTGGATCGGCACGGGCGGCACTTCGCCCTTCGGCAACGGCGGCGACAACCCCGAGGGCATCCGCATCGGCGGTGAAGGCGGCCAGCGCAGCGCCGTGAAGGTGTGGGACGCGCGCGCCTACCGCGACTACGACGACCAGGTCGAGATCGGCACGCGCAACATCAAGGTGGCCCTGCGGCGGCTGCGCCGCTTCGCGCGCGAAGGCGCCCACGAAGAACTCGATCTGCCGGACACGATCCGCAGCACCGCCGCCAACGCGGGCTGGCTCGATCTCAAGATGGTCCCGGAGCGGCACAACAACGTGAAGGTGCTGATGCTGCTCGACGTGGGCGGTTCGATGGACGACCACATCAAGCGCACCGAAGAACTCTTTTCGGCAGCGAAGGCCGAGTTCAAGCACCTCGAGTTCTACTACTTCCACAACTGCGTCTACGACTACCTGTGGAAGAACAACCGCCGCCGCCATGCCGAGCGCACGCCCACGTGGGATCTGCTGCACAAGTTCACGCCCGACTACAAGCTGATCTTCGTGGGCGACGCCACCATGAGCCCCTACGAAGTGCTGCAGCCGGGCGGCTCGGTCGAATACAACAACCCCGAGGCGGGCGCCGTCTGGCTGCGCCGCTTCGCCGACCACTTCCCGCACTTCGCGTGGCTCAATCCCGAGCCCGAACGGCTCTGGGAATACCGGCAGTCGGTATCCGTCATCCGCGAGATTCTGGGCCATCGCATGTATCCGCTCACGATCGCGGGGCTCGAAACGGCCATGCGCACGCTGAGCAAGTAACGCGCGATACATCCACGCCCCCCACGCAGGCGCACGGGCACATAAGCACGAGATGAGGCGCGCGCAGAAGCGCCGTCACAACGACAACGTAAAAACAGCGTATCAAGAGGAGACTTCCAGCATGACCGCCCCTGCATCGCCCGACCTGCGGACTTTACGCCCGGGGCCGCTGCGACCCTTTGCCGACACGTCGATCTCGACGGTGGTCGCGGGCTTCGTCGCGATGATGACGGGCTACACGAGTTCGCTCGTGCTGATGTTCCAGGCCGGCCAGGCCGCGCATCTGACCGACGCGCAAATCTCCTCGTGGATCTGGGCGCTTTCGATCGGCATGGCTGTGAGCACCATCGGCCTTTCGCTCTGGTTCCGCGTGCCCATCGTCGTCGCGTGGTCCACGCCCGGCGCCGCGCTGCTCGTCAGCTCGCTGCCGCACGTGCCTTACGCCGAAGCCATCGGCGCCTATATCGTCTGCGCGCTGCTGCTCACGGCCGTCGGCCTCACCGGCTGGTTCGACACGCTGATGAAGCGCATTCCGGCCGGGATCGCGGCCGCGCTGCTCGCGGGCATCCTGTTCGAGATCGGCATCGAGATCTTTCACGCGGCCCAGTATCAGACGCCGCTCGTGCTCACGATGTTCCTCGGCTACCTCGTCTTCAAGCGCGCCGTGCCGCGTTATGCAATCGTCGCGACGCTCGGAGTGGGTATCATCGCCGCGGCCGCGCTCGGGCTGCTCGATTTCAGCCATTTCCGCGTGGCCGTGGCGAAACCCGTCTTCACGGTGCCGGCGTTCTCGGTTTCCGCCATTGTCAGCATCGGCATTCCGCTCTTCGTGGTCGCCATGGCTTCGCAGAACGTGCCCGGCATCGCCGTGCTGCGCGCCGACGGCTACGACCACACCGTCGCGCCCTCCTCGCCGCTCATCGCGACCACGGGCCTCGCCTCGCTCCTGCTCGCGCCGTTCGGCTCGCACGGCGTGAACCTCGCGGCGATCACGGCCGCCATCTGCACGGGCTCGCACGCGCACGAGGACCGCGCGAAGCGCTATATGGCGGCCGTGTGGTGCGGCGTGTTCTATCTGATCGCCGGCATCTTCGGCGCGACCATCGCCGCGCTCTTCGCCGCGTTCCCGAAGGCGCTCGTCGTCTCGATCGCCGCGCTCGCCCTCTTCGGCTCGATCATGAGCGGCCTCACCAACGCGATGCAGGATCCGAAGCAGCGCGAGGCCGCGCTCGTCACCTTCATGGTGACCGCCTCCGGCCTCACCCTGCTCTCGATCGGCGCGGCTTTCTGGGGCCTCGTCGCGGGCGTGCTCACGCAGTTCGTGCTCAATGCCAGGCGCGCCTGAGCACCCGCCATCGCAACGGCCGCCGATCCGCCATAAAATGACAGTTGAGCGCCGCGCCCCGTGCCCGGCCCGCGCGGCCCGCGCCGCCCGCCTGCACCGCCCCGCGGCATCCGTGCGCCGGGTGCAGCGCCGCAGCGCCTTCGTCGCATTCCGCCCTGGCGCCTTCGGGCGCCCGGCCGTTCCACTCCCAACCGTCACGGCGCCCGTGCGCCCTCAAGGCCAGACATGACTACCGCACTCGACCAGCTCAAGCAGTACACCACCGTCGTCGCCGATACGGGCGACTTCCAGCAGCTCGCCCAGTACAAGCCGCAGGACGCCACGACCAATCCGTCGCTGATCCTGAAGGCCGTGCAGAAGGCCGAATACCGTCCGCTGCTCGAAAAAACGGTGCGCGATCACGCGGGCGAATCGGTGGAATCGATCATCGACCACCTGCTGATTGCCTTCGGCACCGAAATCCTCAAGATCATCCCCGGCCGCGTGTCGACCGAAGTCGATGCGCGCCTCTCGTTCGACACGCAGAAGTCAATCGACAAAGCCCACCACATCATCGAGCTCTACAAGGCGGCCGGCATTGCTCGCGAGCGCGTGCTGATCAAGCTCGCTTCGACGTGGGAAGGCATTCGCGCCGCCGAATCGCTGCAAAAGGAAGGCATCCACTGCAACATGACGCTGCTGTTCTCGCTTGCGCAGGCCGCAGCATGTGCCGACGCGGGCGCGCAGCTGATCTCGCCGTTCGTCGGCCGCATCTACGACTGGTACAAGAAGGCCGCGGGCCCGAACTGGGACGAAGCGAAGGACGGCGGCGCGAACGACCCGGGCGTGCAGTCGGTGCGCCGCATCTACGCGTACTACAAGAAGTTCGACTACAAGACCGAGGTGATGGGCGCGAGCTTCCGCACGACCAGCCAGATCGTCGAACTCGCGGGCTGCGACCTGCTCACGATCAGCCCGGATCTGCTGCAAAAGCTCCAGGACAGCAGCGAGAAGGTCGAGCGCAAGCTTTCGCCGGAAGCGTTCAAGGACACGCAGATCGAGCGCGTGCCGGTGGATGAGTCGTCGTTCCGCTTCCTCGTGAACGACGACGCCATGGCGACCGAAAAACTCGCCGAAGGCATCCGCGCGTTCGCCGCCGACGCCGTGAAGCTCGAAAAGCTGATCGAGGAACTGCGCGCGCACTAAGCGGCACGCCAGGCTATAACCCGGACTTTCCGTTCAGGGTCCCAGGCCGCGCCGGCTGGCGCGGCCCGCACTTCTCATTCCCGCCTGCGCACTCGCAAACCCTGGCCGCACAAATACCGTCTGGCACGCTACCGCGCGCCTAGAATCTGGGCAGCGGCACGCACGAGGCCGCGCGATCCGGCCCCGGGTTCGGCCGGTCAGTCATCCCGTCCGCAAGGAAACCGACGATGCAAATCCAGCCCTACCTCTTCTACAAAGGCACCTGCGACGAGGCGATCGCGTTCTATCGCGAAGCGCTCGGCGCGCAGGAACTGTTCAAGATGCGCTTCAAGGACGCGCCGCCCGATCCGGCGCGGCCGCTCGCGCCCGAACTCGCGGACAAGGTCATGCACGCGACGCTCCAGATCGGCGACGCACAGATCATGATGTCCGATGGCGGCTGCATGACGGAAAACAGCCAGTTCGCGGGCTTCAGCGTCTCGCTGACCGCCGCCGATGCCGCCACCGCCGAACGCTACTTCAACGCGCTCGCCCAGGGCGCCCAGGTGACGATGCCGTTCCAGAAGACCTTCTGGTCGCCGGGCTTCGGCATGCTCACCGACCGCTTCGGCGTGCCGTGGATGGTGAGCGCGCCACCGGAGATGAGCCCCGCCGGCTGATCACTGTCCATCGCAAATCGAAAAGGGCCGAAGTTCACGAACGGCACGCGTCACACCACGCGATGCAGGGTGGCGCGCTCGATATTCCAGCGCGGCTCGGTGTCGAGCAGCAAGGCGCTTAGCTGCTCGACCTGCTCTTCCACCCGCTGGCCGAGCCAGTACGGCCCCTGCAACTCGGGGGCGAGCGGGCCTGCGGCCGGCCGGGGCGGCGGCGCCGCGAGCCCGCCATGACCGGCCTGAGTGGACTCCTCGGCTTCCTCCGCCGCCATCGCACTGCGCACGGCCTGGCGCAATGCGCTCGCAGCCGCCTCTGGATGGCGCCCGCCGCCGAAACGCAACGCCCGCGCCGTACCGAGCAGCGCTTCGCGCACCCCCGCCCCGCCTTCTGCAAACGCCAGGCGCACGACCTGCTGCTCGCAGTGCTCGATGCCTGTCGACATCATCTCCAGCGCGCTCAGGAGCGCGCGGTGCAGCCGCTGGATCTGTTCGAGCCGTGCAACGGGCACGTCGATCTCCTTGGACACCGAAGGCATCAGGGCGCGCAACTGCACGAGCCGGCTGTTCAGGCGCATGAAAATACGCACCTGCTCGTCGGCATCCACGCGCTCGCCGCGCACGATCCGCGCATAGAGGCGCGCGCAGTCGCGCAGATTGTCGGCGAGGCTGTAGCGCCACGAATAGGTCGCGTGCAGCGGCAGCGCGAACGAAAACACCAGCGCGATCACGATGCCGATCATCACGTTCAGCGTGCGCCAGAGCCCCGTATCGATCAGGTTGTCGCCGTGGCCCGCGACGATGCACATCGTGATCGCCGTGAGCAGCGCCACATAGGCGGGCTTGCCGATGGCATGCCACGCGCACACGCCCGCGGCAACCGACATCAAGACATAGGTGAGCCACAGCGAATGCGTGAAGGACTGCACGACGATGAGCGTGAGCCCGATACCCGCGCCGAGCAGCGTGCCGAGCGAGCGCTCGGCGGCCTTCTTGCGGATATTGCCCTGATGCTGGAGGCCGCCGATCACCACCAGCACCGTCACCGACGACCAGATGCCGTGCGGAATGTCGATGCCGGTGGTCGCGAGAATCGAGGCGAGCATCGCCAGCCCCACGCGCACGCTATGGATGAGCCGGGCGTTGCGATAGCGGTAATACGGCGAAGCCAGCGCGCGCCACACGCGGGCGAGCCGCGAGCGGCCGCGGCGCGGCGGCCCTGGGTGCGTAGCCGCGGCGGCAGCGGCGTTATCGGATTCGGAATGGGCCATGGTGCGGGCTTGAACGGGAGCCGATCGGGATCTAACGCCATTTGCAGCGGCGTCGCAACGATCATCGTGCACCAGAAAAACAAATGCCCGCAACTGCAAGTTGCGGGCATCGGCACCACAGGCGGCTCAGCGGCTCAGCCGCCCCGCCGTTCAGCTCTCGACGACGTCGAGATAGTCCTCGGGGCGCGTACGGTCTTCGCCCTTTTGCATGCCGAGCACGTGCACGAGGGCGGAAACCACCACCGCCACCACGATATTCACGATCAGCGACCACACCGCCGCATAGCCCGGAATATCCATGCCGAACAGATGCAGCACATAGGTCGAGCCCTTGAGGTTCAGCGAGATCGCCATCCACGTGCCGGTCACGATGCCGGCGAGCCAGCCGAGCAGCAGGCCGCGATAGTCGAGCATGCGCGTGTAGAGACCGAGCACGATGGCCGGCAGCGTCTGGATGATCCAGATGCCGCCCAGCAGTTGCAGCTGGATCGCGTACGTGAGCGGCAGCCCGAGGATGAACGCCACCGCGCCCACTTTCACGATCAGCGAGACCATCTTGGCGATGTTGGTCTCCTGCTCGGGATTCATGTTGCGGTTGATGAACTCCTTGTGGATGTTGCGCGTGTACAGGTTCGCGGCCGCAATCGACATGATCGCGGCGGGCACGAGCGCACCGATGCCGATGGCAGCGAACGCCACACCCACGAACCACGGCGGGAAGAAGTGCAGGAACAGCGCCGGCACCGCGAAGTTCGGACCGAAGGCCTTGAAGTACGGCGCGTATTCGGGCATGTCCTTCACGCCCGAAGCGAGCGCCATGAAGCCGAGCAGCGCGAGCAGGCCGAGCACGAGCGAGTACGCCGGCAGCATCGCCATATTGCGGCGGATGGTGTTGCCCGACGAGGACGAGAGAATCGCCGTGACCGAGTGCGGATACAGGAACAGTGCCAGCGCGGAGCCGACCGCGAGCGTCGCGTAGGCGCTGTAGCCGTTCAGGCTCGTGGCATCGGGGGCCTTGAGCAGCAGCTTCGCCGGCGGCACCGCGCCGAAGATGTGGCTGAAGCCGCCCATCTGCGCGGGAATCACGATGATCGCGACGGCAATCGTGATGTAGATCAGCAGATCCTTCACGACGGCGATCATCGCCGGCGCGCGCAGGCCCGACGTGTACGTGTAGGCCGCGAGAATCGCGAACGCGATGATGAGCGGAAGGTCGCCCACGAAACCGGTCGTGTCGAAGCCGAGCGCGCCGATCACCACCTCGATCCCGACGAGCTGCAGCGCGATGTACGGCATGGTCGCGACGATGCCCGTCACGGCGATCGCGAGCGCCAGCATGCGGCTGCCGTAGCGCGCGCTCACGAAGTCGGCCGAGGTCACGTAGCGATGGCGCTTGGCAATGGCCCAGAGTTTGGGGAACACCACGAACGCGAACGGGTAGATCAGGATCGTGTAAGGCAGCGCGAAGAAACCCGTTGCGCCCGCGCCGAACACGAGCGCCGGCACCGCCACGAAGGTATAGGCCGTGTAGAGGTCGCCGCCCAGCAGGAACCAGGTGACGACGGTGCCGAAGCGGCGGCCGCCGAGGCCCCATTCGTCGAGATGAGCCAGGTCGCCCTTGCGCCAGTGCGCGGCGACGAAGCCGAGAATCGTGACGCCGATGAAGAACAGGACAAAGACAAAGGTCGCGGTGAGGTTCATTGCGCGCCCCCTGCACCGCCCCGATTGCGGTTCTTCGTCTTGTGATAGACGAGCGCGGTAATCACGGCGCTGATCAGAACCCAGGCGAGCTGATACCAGTAGAAGAACGGGAAATCCCACAGCGTGGGCTCGACCTTGTTGTACGACGGCACCCAGATCATCGCAATCCAGGGCAGCACCAGCAGCCACAGCCAGTGCCGGCTTCCTTTGCCGGCGTCGGCGTCGTGAGCCATGACGTCTCCTTTTTCCTTATAGTGATTTG
Organism: Paraburkholderia sp. J12; assembly: GCF_905220215.1. NCBI lineage: Bacteria > Pseudomonadati > Pseudomonadota > Betaproteobacteria > Burkholderiales > Burkholderiaceae > Paraburkholderia > Paraburkholderia sp. J12. Next base: position 135,010 of record NZ_CAJMZC010000011.1, on the reverse strand, counting down.
CGAGCCGCCCCTTTGGGGCGTTCTATGGCCGAGTGGGCGGATAGCCCGCAAGGTCCCCGAAAGCGACAAAAAGAGTAGCGAGCGCGCGCCAGGCGGTCAAGACAGGGGCGACCCCAATCCTGGCGCGACTGTCACGGGCCGACAGTACCACGACGCGCTTGCGCCCGTACGACTCGCAAGCGGCAGGCGCAAAAAAAGCCGGCAATAGCCGGCTTCCGGGAGGGTGGCTCATGGCCCGGCGCCCTTGCTGCGGCCGGGCACGAGCGCGCTCAGATCGAGAACGTGCTCTGGTCGCTCGGGCCACCCTGGCCGCTCGATTCGCGCAGCGCCTTCACCCACTGATGCGCGGGCAGGCCGAGACGGGTTTCGATGACGCGCGCGCGCTTTTCCAGCGCGGCCCACGTGACCTCGAGCGCCGGGCCCGAGAACGCCAGAGCGATGCGGTTGCCGTCGTGCACCTCGGGCAGCGCAATCACGCGGCCTTCGAAGGCCTCGTTCAGGCGCTTCATGTTGCGCACGAAGCTCGGATGATCGCCGAACAGGTTGATCGTCGCGATGCCGGCATCGGTCAGGCACGCGCGGGCTGCGCGATAGAACGCGACGCTGTCGAGCACCGGACCGCGCGCGGTTGCATCGTACACGTCGATCTGCAGCGCGCCGATCGTGCCGTGGTTCGCGCGGTCGTTCACGAAGTCCCAAGCGTCGAGTTCGCGCACGGCAAGGCGCGCGTGGTCGTACGGCAGGTCGAACATCGTGCGCGCGGCCACCACGACGGCCGGATTCAGCTCGATGGCCTCGACCTTCGCGGGACGCAGATATTGATGCGCGAACTTCGTGAGCGACGCGGCGCCGAGGCCGAGTTGCACGATACGTTTGGGAGTGGCAAGGAACAGCAGCCAGGCCATCATCTGCTGCGCGTATTCGAGTTCGATGTGATGCGGCTTCTTCAGGCGCATCGCACCCTGCACCCACTCGGTGCCGAAATGCAGATAGCGCACGCCGTCCTCTTCGGAGAAAGTCACCGGCGCGAAACGCGGCTTGCGCGGAGCCTCGATGACCGGGGCGTCGTCGAGATCGGCGGCGGCGCGGCGCGCACGGGCTGCGGCCTTCGCCTCGCTCGCCCTGCCGGCGGCCTTCGCGCGCGGCGCGGCGGCAGATTCGGCCTCGCTGGCGGCGTCCGTTCGGGCATCGGCGTCGTTAGGGGCCGTGCGGAATGCGCGCGCCTCGGCCGAGGCGCGTTTGATCAAAGTCGTCATGTGGAGAATGTCGTACTGAAGAGGAGGCGGTTTCCCGGGCGAACGAAAGCATAGCATTCGCGGCGGCTCGCGCCCGCTCAAGACGCGCAGGGTATGCGCCTCGGCATCAGTTGCACGCGGTCGCGCTGCCTATCGTCGTGCAATGGTGCACGCTCCAGTGGCTGCCGCCCTCGAGCCCCATCCCCGCATTCGTCCCGCCGATCGCCGCGACACCCGCCCGCGGCGGCCCCGGCCTGAACCGCATCTCGACGCGCCCCACATGCAGCGTCGAGGGCGCCGGCGGAAACGGCGCAGCGGCGCCGATCGCGCGCTCGACGGCTTCGTCCCAGGCAGCGTTGCCGCTCGAGCGCAGGAGCCTCACGGTATCGACCGTGCCGGAGGCGGTAAGCGTCATCGAGACGACCGCCTCGGGGTTGCCGCTCACGCTCGCGCTCGCGACGACCATGTTGCTGCCGAGCCGGCAGCTCACGTAACGCTCCCATTGCGTGCCGCTCAAGGTCGATTCGGTCGGCGGCGCGAAGCCCGGCGTGGCGACTCGCGCGAGACAGTGGCTCGTGACGGTTTGCGGCGGCGGCAGTTCGGGCGTATTGGCCGTAGGCGTGGGAGCGGCACGGGGAGGCGGCTGGCTGCTCGCACAGCCTCCCAATGCGGCTAAAGCGACAGCGAATGCCGTTGTGCTCAAAACTGCGAGCGAACGGCCCCTCTTATTGTTCTCGTTGTTCTTCATGGCAATGGCAGCTCCAGTGCGTTGGGCGCGTGTGCGGCTCGCCTGGTGGCGAGCCCTCTCCCGCCACGCACCCATGCTAGCGCGCCGGGTTTGCAGCGGGCTTACGCCGTGGCGCGAAGTCTTCAGTTGACCGCGCGCGCCACCACCAATCAGGCCAAAAGGCCGACTTTTCGCAAAGCTCTCACGGCGCAAACAATACAGAGCGGACGCCAAGTATTGATTGCGATATCGCCTTTTCCCCGACGCAATCCGATAGCCGTTGGAAAAATCAGCATTACTTAGGATTTCTTTCGAGCCTTGTTCGCTGGCGCCTGCGCATCGTTGTCCGCATCTGGTTTGCCTCTGTCGCGGTTTTTTTGACACACCCCTTGAATTATATCCAAATGGATATAAAATACTTATGGAACCGTACCTCAAACCCCTCTACTGGCTCGGGTCAGCGCGCAAGGACTTGCAGGCGATGCCCGAGGCAGTACAGGACACGTTCGGCTACGCGCTGTATCTGGCGCAGACGGGCGCAAAGCACGATCAGGCCAAGCCGTTGAAGGGCTTCGGGTCGGCCGGTGTGCTCGAAGTCGTCGAGTCCACGGAAAACGGCACCTATCGCGCGGTCTACACGGTGAAACTGCGCAATGCCGTCTATGTGCTGCACTGTTTCCAGAAGAAGTCGACTTGCGGCATGGCGACACCCAGGCCCGACATGGACCGGATCTGTGAGCGGATCAAGACAGCCGAAGCGCATGCGAAAGGAGAAATGGCATGACTGAAATCGAACGCGGCAGTGGCAACGTCTATGCCGATCTGGACTTGCCCGGCGCCGAGGAAATGCTCGTCAAGGCGCAACTCGCGACCAAGATCCGGGAGATCGTCGACGCGCGAAACTGGACTCAGCGGGAAGCGGCGCAAGTACTGGGCATGACGCAACCGAAGCTGTCGAACATGCTGCGCGGACAGTTCCGCGGCATCAGCGAAACGAAGATGCTGGAATGCCTCGCGAGGCTCGGGCGCGACGTGCGCATTGTTGTAGGCCCGGATCGCCATGCTGAGGTGCAAGGACATATCGAGGTGGTGTTCGCGGCGTGACGTGAATCGTCGTCGCCCAAACCAGGCTATTCTGCGGCTTCGATTGCGCAGCACTGCGCGATCTCTTACAAAACAACTACAGCCGTGGATATCCCATGACTAACAACAAAACGACGAGACGGGCCGCTTCAGCATCACTCAACGCATCAATCACAGCATCATTCACACTGCCTGTGGCATTCGCCGGCGCGCTGCTGCTTTCCGCGTGCGGCGGCGGATCCGGCAATAGTTCTTCGAATGCGTCCGCAACCAGTTTAAGCGCGGCGCAGCAGAATTACGAAAGCCTCATGCTGGCAAGCAACGGTGGCGCTCACTTCGTCGCCGGGGCGCGGCTCGCGTTTTCCACCAGTTCCACGGGGGCCGTCACGGTCGGCTCCGGCAGCTATCTGTTCACCGAGGATTCGAGCATCCCGCAAAGCCCGGCTTCCGCCGGGCCGCAGTGGATGACCACCACCGACTCCTCGTTGGCACCGAGCCTGTCCGTACCCACGCTCGACGGCCAGCGCTATCTGCTCAACGGCGCAATCGTCTTTTCACCGGCTTCGCATCAGGTGCAGATCAGCTACAACGGACCGAACATCCAGGCAACGTACCTTGCAGCCGACAATCAAACGGTCGTAGAAACGCTGCAGGGAACGAGCTACACCATCGTGCCGCTCTCGGGCACCATCGCGAATTCGCCTTCGGAGCTGTTCACTGCCAGTGCATTAGGCATCCTCACCAATACGATCAACGGAAACTCGCTGTACAACCACTCGGCCACCTGGCAGTCCGGTGCCGCCTATATGAAGTCGACGCGGCACATCGTCGGGGATACGGTCCTGGTTGGCGATTGCGCCGCTCCGGCAACGACGGGCACGAACGTAACGCCGTGCTCCACGACGACGACCACGCTGTCCGCGTTCTTTCCTTATGCGAGTTCGGCGGACGGCAGGACGTACAACCTGAGCGATGGCCAGATCGTTACGCTGGCGGGTGTCCAGGCCTGGGTTTCGACGGCGGCGATCAATTCGCCGACGACCGAGTATCGTGTGTACTTCGCGCTCAACGGGCAGATCTACAGTGCAGTCCTCATTCGCGACGGCACCGTGCTCCAGACGCTCTACGCCGGCAGCACCGCACCGCAGGACTTCTACCTCTACCTCAACGCAGCGGCGGTGCAATCGGTGAAGGCAGCCCTCACGCTCTGACGCGACGAAGCGCCTCGGGACCACGGCCGCGGAAAATGGCGGCAGCTAACGCCCTCTCCCGCCGTCTGCGAGACACTCGCGCAGCACGTGCCACTGCGCGAGTTTTGCCGCGTATGGCATCCCCGCATAAGCAGGACTGCTGGAGGGCAACCGCTCCACGCGATAGCGTCTCGCGTGCGCCGCCAGGATGCGCTCGCCGATACGCGCGGCCGTGCCGCCGTTGAAAGCGATGGACCCGAGTTGCGGCAAGCCGTCGGTCAGCGTCACGAGGTCGTTGCCCGAATGGTCGCGGATATTGCCGTCGAGGCTGCCTGTCCGCCGCGCCTGCGCCACCACGTCCCACAGTCCGATGCGATGCGCGAGCAGCGCCTGCAGGCGATCGGCATAGGCCATTGCAGGCAGGTCCTCGCCGATCACATCGCCGACCAGATGCCAGAAGCGGTTCTGCTTGTGCGCGTAATACTGCTGCTGCGCGAGCGACGCCTCCCCCGGCAGGCTCCCCAGGATCAGCACGCGCGTCTGCGCATCGACCACCGGCGGAAAAGAACGTTTGAACGTCATGGCCGAAATCCGTGCGATCTCAGCGCGGCGCGGCATGCTCGCGCTGCACCCCATGTGCACGCGACGCCGTATGGTCGAGCGGCCCACGCTCGCGCCCGGAATGAACGGCACGCGAACCCGCTGCCGCAGTCCCTTCGAGATGCGCCCACAGCGCGGGCAGAAAGCATTCGGTGACGAGTAGCGGTGCACCGTGCCGCTCGAACACAGAGCGGCGCGCGACGAACGCGTGCGGCGCCTGTCCCGCCGTTTGCCTCGCCGCGAGCGCATAGAGCGCATGCCGCGCACTCACGCGCCGGCTCACGAGCGCCGAGCGCGCCACGCCGCTGTCGCTATAGAGCAGTTCCGCGAGCGGCCGCGTGCGCAGGCTGCGCATCGCCCGCCAGATGCCGTGGCTCGCGCCGAGCGGCGTCGCGCTGTGCGCGGCCACGAACGGCACGCCGTCGACGACGAGTGCGATCTCGCGCACCCACGCCCGTTCGCGCGGCGCGCGCGCGAGCGCCGTGCGCTCGTCGGGCCAGGGCAGGTCCACGGCCTCGCGCGTGACACGTACCTCGACCTTGCCCAACGCGCGCAGATGCGCAGTCAGCGAACCGCCGCGCGTGAGCCAGTCTTTCTGATCGGCACTGAAGGCCGGCAGGGGGGCGGCGCGCCAGTGCGCGTCGGCGGCATCGAATCGGGTAGACATGGCGCGCATTATAGGCCGCACCCCCGTCGCGGCGCCCGTCCGCGCGCAAAAGAAAACCCCTCGCGGCACAGCATGCCGCGAGGGGTTTTCGAGAGGCTTACGCCGTCTATCGACGTCGCGTATCGACCTGACTTAGCGCGCGAGCAGCAGCGCGTTCGTGCGCTTGACGAAGCTTGCCGGGTCCTCCAGCGAGCCGCCCTCGGCAAGCAGCGCCTGATCGAAGAGCAGATGGCACCAGTCGGCGAAATCCGCGCGATCGGCCGCGAGCCCCTTCACGAGCGGATGCTCCGGGTTCACTTCGAGGATCGGCTGGAACTCGGGCGCGTTCTGGCCCGCCGCCTTCAGCATGCGCTGCAGGTAGCCGCTCATCTCGCCGTCGTCGGCCACGAGGCACGACGGCGAATCGGTCAGGCGGAACGTGAGGCGCACGTCCTTGGCCTTGTCCTTGAGCGTTTCCTTCATCTTCTCGACGAGCGGCTTGAATTCCTCGCCCACCTTCTCCTGCTGCTGCTTTTCCTCGTCGTTGAGCGCGCCCAGGTCGAGGTCGCCGCGCGCCACGCTCGCGAGCGGCTTGCCGTCGAATTCGGTCAGGAACGAGAGCATCCATTCGTCCACGCGGTCGGTGAGGAGCAGCACTTCCACGCCCTTCTTGCGGAACACTTCGAGGTGCGGGCTGTTCTTCGCCGCCTGCCACGTATCCGCGGTGACGTAGTAGATCTTCGTCTGCTCGGGCTTCATGCGCGCCACGTAATCGGCAAGCGAAACGCTCTGCTCGGCCGTGTCGTTGTGCGTCGACGAGAAGCGCGCGAGCTTCGCCACGCGCTCGCGGTTGGCGTGGTCTTCGCCGATGCCTTCCTTGAGCACCTGGCCGAACTCAGTCCAGAACGTCTTGTACTTCGCCTTGTCTTCTTCCTTCGCTTCGGCGTCGGTCTGGGCCGCATCGGCCAACCCGGCCAGCTCTTCGAGCATCGAGAGCACGCGCCTCGTCACGCCGTCGCGAATCGCCTTCACGTCGCGGCTTTCCTGCAGGATTTCGCGCGAGACGTTGAGCGGCAGATCCGCCGAATCGACCACGCCCTTCACGAAGCGCAGGTAGTTCGGCAGCAGCTGATCGGCGTCGTCCATGATGAAGACGCGCTTCACATAGAGCTTCAGCCCGCTCTTGTGGTCGCGGTTCCACAGGTCGAACGGCGCGTGCGCGGGCACGTACAGCAGTTGCGTGTATTCGCTGCGGCCTTCCACGCGGTTGTGCGTCCACGCGAGCGGGTTCTCGTTGTCGTGCGCGAGGTGCTGGTAGAACTGCTGGTACTGCTCGTCGCTGATGTCGCTCTTCGCGCGCGTCCACAGCGCGCTCGCCTGGTTGATGGTCTCGAACTCGTCCTTCGTGACCATCTCGCTCTTTTCGGCGTCCCACTCTTCCTTCTTCATCTCGATGGGCAGGCCGACGTGATCCGAATACTTCTGGATGATCGACTTGAGCTTCCACGCGGAGAGCAGATCGTCCTCGCCTTCGCGCAGATGCAGCGTGATCGTCGTGCCGCGCTGCGCGCGCTCGATCGGCTCGACCGCGAACTCGCCCTCGCCCGCGCTTTCCCAGCGCACGCCCTCGGCAGCCGGCAGACCCGCGCGGCGGGTTTCGACGGTGATCTTGTCCGCGACGATGAAGCCCGAGTAGAAGCCCACGCCGAACTGGCCGATCAGCGCCGCGTCCTTCTGCTGGTCGCCCGAGAGCTTGCCGAAGAATTCCTTCGTCCCCGAACGGGCGATCGTGCCGAGGTTCGCGACCGCCTCGTCATGGCTCATGCCGATGCCGTTGTCGTCGATCGTGAGGGTGCGCGTCGCCTTGTCGTAGCCCACGCGGATGCGCAGGTTGGGATCGTTTTCATAGAGCGCGGCGTTCCCGATCGCCTCGAAGCGCAGCTTGTCCGCCGCGTCCGACGCGTTCGAAACGAGTTCGCGCAGGAAAATTTCCTTGTTGCTGTACAGCGAATGGATCATCAGGTGCAGAAGCTGTTTCACTTCCGCCTGGAAGCTCATCGTTTCTTGAGCCATATTCGAGAGTCCTCTTTCGTTGTTCGGGTGTTGCGTTGCCATGCGCATGGGAAAAAGCTTGCGCCGCCCGGGTCATGCGCGCCTGCGATGCGCCGAGCGCCCAGATGGGGACGCACCGGGCGTCTTTCAAGGGCCGGTGCCCGTGCCGCGACGCGCGACCCCGTCCAGATAGTTCGCGAGGAACGCGGGCAGCGCCGGATCGCCGCAGTTCGCCACGTTAAAGCGCATCCAGGTGGTAGGCGACTGATGCGGCGAAAAGAGACTGCCCGGCGTGAGCAAAAAGCCGGCCTCGTGTCCCGCGGCGGTGAGCGCGTCGGCATCCACGCCGGTGTCCGCCCACAGGAACATGCCGGCGCCGGGCGCCGCGAACAGGCGCAGGCCCGCGCGCTCCAGCATCCGCGCGGCCTTGTCGCGCACCGTATCGAGCCGCGCGCGCAGGCGCTCGACGTGGCGCCGGTAGTGGCCCTCGGTCAGCACGCGGTAAAGCACGCGCTCGTTGAGCTCGGGGCTCGTCATGCCCACCAGCATCTTCTGGTCGCTCACCGCCTGCGTGACGCCGAGGCCCGAGGCGATGAAACCCACCCGCAGATTCGGCGCGAGCGTCTTGGAAAAACTGCCGAGGTAGATCACGCGGCGCAACTGGTCGAGGCTCGCGAGGCGCGTGGCGGGATAACCGGCCGGGCACAGGTCGCCGTAAATATCGTCCTCGACCACGATGAAGTCGTACTGCTCGGCGAGCCGCAGGATGCGAAACGCCTGGGCGGCCGTGAGCGAGGTGCCGGTCGGGTTCTGCAGCACCGAATTGATGACGAGCATCTTCGGCCGCCAGGTCTCCACGAGCGCTTCGAGCGCGTCCAGATCCGGGCCTTCGGGCGTGTACGGCATGCCCACGAGCCGCGCACCCTGCGAAGCGAAGCGCCCGAACATCTGGAACCACGCGGGGTCGCCCACCACGACCGTATCGCCCGGCTGCACGTAGATGCGCGCCAGCAGGTCGATGGCCTGGGTGATGCCGGAAACGAGCACGATCTGCTCGGGCGAGGCACCGATCTCGAGCTCGGCAAGGCGCGTCTGGAGTTGCTGGCGCAGCGGCAGGAAGCCCAGCGGCGAGCCGAAGCCGAGCAGCGGCGTGCCGCTCTGGCGCCCGAGCGAGCGCAGCGCGCCCGTGATCAGCTCGCCGTCCAGCCAGCGCGCGGGCAGGTAGCCGAGGCCCGGGCCTTTCTCCGGATGGGTGGACGAGTGAAGCATGTTGCGCAACAGCCAGACCACGTCGATGGTGGACGGCGCGGGCGGCGCCTGTGCCTCGTCGGCGCCATTGCCGGCGGCCGTGCTGCGCCGCTCGATGGGCGCGACGTTCGCCACGCGCTCGCGCACGTAGAAGCCCGAGCCGCGCCGCGAGTCGAGATAGCCCTGGGCGACGAGGCGCTCATAAGCCTCGACCACCGTGAAGCGCGACACGCCCTTGTCGAGCGCGAGCTTGCGGATCGACGGCATGCGCATGCCGGGGCGGAATACGCGCTCCTCGATGCGGCGGCGCCCCCACTGCACGAGCTGATCGACGAGCGTGAGCGTGGCCGCGTCGTGCGGCGCGGGAATCTGGTCGAGCGGGACGGAGGACATGGTGGCTCCCAACTGTACCGAATATTATCGGCCCGATTGTACCGTTACTGTCTGTCTTCATACCGGTACATTTGATGTCACGCGTACCGGTAAGGATTCGCGGCGATGCGCTGTGCTCGCCGCCGCCGTCCACCGGTCATGCCGACCTCATTTCGGCGGCTTCGCCTGGGCCGGGCGACGGCGGCCTGCCGCCTGCCACTGTCGAAGAAGCTCCCGGGCGCGCACGCCGCAACTGCAACACTTACCCGCGGGACCGCACCTGCCCGGCGGCCCCGCCAGACACACACGAACACGAAAGATGAAAGCACGCGAAACCCAGGGCATGCTGCTCGGCCTCGTCGGGGTCATGATCTTCAGTCTCACGCTGCCGATGACGCGCATCGTCGTCGCCGAATTCCATCCGCTCCTCAACGGCCTCGGCCGGGCGCTGCTGGCTGCGATTCCCGCCGCGGCCCTCCTCGCCTGGCGCCGCGAAAAGCGCCCCACCTGGGCGCAGGTGAAAAGCCTCGCCGTGGTGTCGCTCGGCGTAATCGTCGCGTATCCGGTGTTCTCCGCGTGGGCCATGAAGAGCGTGCCCGCCTCGCACGGCGCGATCGTCAACGGCCTGCAGCCGCTCGCCGTGGCGATCTATGCCGCCTGGCTCTCGCACGAACGGCCCTCGAAGGCCTTCTGGGCAAGCGCCCTCCTCGGCAGCGCGCTCGTCGTCGCGTTCGCTCTCCAGGCAGGCGGCGGCTCGCTGCATGCGGGCGACGCCTGGATGCTCGTGGCAGTGGGGATCGGCGCGCTCGGCTATGCCGAAGGCGCGCGGCTCGCGCGGCAACTGGGCGGCTGGCAGGTGATCTGCTGGGCGCTCGTGCTCTCCGCGCCGTTTCTCGCGCTGCCGGTGGGATGGCTCGCCTGGCAGCAGCATCTCGCGCACCCGGGCCCCGTCGCGCTCAAGACCTGGCTCGCGTTCGGCTACGTCACGCTGTTCTCGCAGTTTCTCGGCTTCTTCGCCTGGTACGCCGGCCTCGCCATGGGCGGCACGGCGCGCGTGGGCCAGGTGCAGCTGCTGCAGATCTTCTTCACGATGGCGTTCTCGGCGCTGCTGTTCGGCGAACACGTGGCGCCCGCCGCATGGTGCTTCGCGGCGGCCGTGATCCTCACCGTGATGATCGGCCGGCGCGCCGCGATCCAGACCGCGCCGCAACAGGTACGCACCGCCTGATGCGCGCACGCCGATTCACGTCATAATCGAATACTTGACCCTTAAAGTTTCGTTCGCCCACCCTCCGTTCACCCTCAATAAGGAGACCCTCATGGACCACAGCGACCTTCAAGCCGCCCGCACCTGGCAACTGTCCGAGCGCGCCATCAAGCTCACCAGCTCGGCGATTCGCGAAATCCTGAAGGTCACCGAGCGTCCCGAGGTCATCTCCTTCGCGGGCGGCCTGCCTTCGCCCGCCACCTTCCCGGCCGAGGAAATGCGCGCCGCCGCCGACCGCATCCTGCGCGACAACCCGGCCGCCGCGCTCCAGTACAGCGCGACCGAGGGCTACCTGCCGCTGCGCGAATGGGTGGCCGAGCGCCACTCGCAAGGCGGCACGAAGATCCGCGCGTCGCAGGTGCTCATCACCACCGGCTCGCAGCAGGCGCTCGATCTGCTCGGCAAGGTGCTGGTGTCGCCCGATAGCCCCGTGCTGGTGGAAACGCCCACCTACCTCGGCGCGCTGCAATCGTTTTCGCTCTACGAGCCGCGCTACGTGCAGCTGCCGACCGACGACGAAGGCCTCGTGCCCGAAGGCCTCACGCCCGGACTGACGGCCGGCGCGCGCCTGCTCTACGCGATCCCGAGCTTCCAGAACCCCACCGGCCGCCGCCTGCCGCTCGCGCGCCGCGAAGCGCTCGCCGCGTTCGCGAAGCGCGCGCCGTTCCCGGTCGTCGAAGACAATCCCTATGGCGAGCTCGACTACGCGGGCGAGCCGTTGCCCACGCTGCTCTCGATGGCACCCGAGCACATCGTCCATCTGGGCTCGTTCTCCAAGGTGCTCGCGCCGGGCCTGCGCGTGGGCTACATCATCGCGCCCGAGGCGCTGCACTTCAAACTGGTGCAGGCGAAGCAGGCCACCGACCTGCACACGCCGAGCTTCACGCAGCGCATCGTCCACGAGGTGGTGAAGGACGGCTTTCTCGACACGCACATCCCGAAGATCCGCGCGCTCTACCGCAGCCAGTGCGAGGCGATGCACGCGGCGCTGGCGCGCTCGATGCCCGAAGGCGTGAGCTGGAACCGCCCCGAAGGCGGCATGTTCATCTGGGTGAACCTGCCCGCGCACATCGACACCATGAAGCTGCTCGAAGAGGCGATCGCCCAAAACGTGGCGTTCGTGCCCGGCGCGCCGTTCTTTGCGGGCGAAGCACGGCACAATACGCTGCGCCTCTCGTTCGTCACGGTCTCACCCGCGAAGATCGACGAAGGCATCGCGAAGCTCGGCGCGCTGATTCGAGCTCACATCGGTGCTCAAGCTCGCGCGCACGGCTGACGCCCTGCAGGCCCGGAGCGGCTCGCATCGACGCGCGCCCGGGCTCATCCGGTTTTCCCGTTTTTCTCTCTCGCACGAGGACTTCTGATCATGGCTGACATCAACATCTACGACCGTCTCGAACAGCTCGGCATCGAACTGCCGCAGGCCGGCGCGCCCGCCGCCGCGTACGTGATGAGCGCCCAGAGCGGCAACACGGTCTATCTGTCCGGCCACATCGCCAAAAAGGACGGCAAGGTGTGGGCCGGCAAGCTGGGCGACACGCTCGGCACCGACGAAGGCAAGGCCGCCGCGCGCAGCATCGCCATCGACCTGCTTGCCACGCTGCACACGCATACGGGCGACCTCAACAAGGTCAAGCGCATCGTCAAGCTGATGAGCCTCGTGAACTCGACGCTCACCTTCACCGAGCAGCACATCGTCACGAACGGCGCCTCGGAGCTGATCGCCGACGTGTTCGGCGAGAAGGGCAAGCACGCGCGCTCGGCGTTCGGCGTCGCGCAGATTCCGCTCGGCGCGTGCGTCGAGATCGAGCTGATCGCCGAAGTCGAGTAAGCCGTCGACAAAACCGGATCGCCGCGAGGACCGACAGTCCGGCGGTCCGCGCGGCGATCCGGCGACTGCGATCCGGCGGCCGGCGCTCCGGCGGCCGGCGATCCGGTTCAAGCAGCGAAACTGCCAGTCGCGTTTCCCTCCCTCACGACTCTCGTGCCATGACTCAACACAGCGTCCGCTTCAAACAGGTCGACGTGTTCACGTCGGTCCCCTTCAAGGGCAACCCGCTCGCCGTCGTGTTCGATGCCGACGGGCTCGACACCGCGCAGATGCAGGCCATCGCGCGCTGGACCCATCTCTCCGAAACGACCTTCCTGCTCGCGCCCACCGACCCGCGCGCCGACTATCGCGTGCGCATCTTCACGACGCGCGGCGAGTTGCCGTTCGCGGGGCATCCCACGATCGGCACGGCCCATGCGCTGCGCGAGAGCGGCTACCGGCCGAAAACCCCGGGCCGGCTCGTTCAGGAGTGCGGCGCGGGCCTCGTCGAACTGGCCGCGCGCGGCGGCGGCGAGGACCGCTGGGCCTTCGCCGCGCCGCCCGCGCGCGTGACGCCGCTGCCCGCATCCGGGTACGCGGCGCTGCGCGCCGCGTTGCGCTCCGATGCCGTCGATTTCGACGCCGCGCCCTGTGGCGTGGACAACGGCGCGCCCTGGCTCGTGGTGCGCTTCGCCTCGGCCGAAGCCGTGCTCACGCTCGACCCCGACATGCAGGCGATCGCAACGATCGCCGCGGGGGTGGGCGCGCAGGGCCTCGCGGCCTATGGCCCGCATGCGGAAGGCAGCCCGGCCACCTTCGAGGTCCGCTGCCTGATGACGGGCCTCGGCGATGGCGAAGACCCCGTCACGGGCAGCGCCAATGCCGCGATCGCCCTGCTGCTCGAACAGCAGAAACGCCGTCCCGGCGCGCATTACACGGTGCGCCAGGGCACCGTGTTGGGGCGCGACGGCCGCGTCGCAATCGACTACGACGACGCCACCGGCCAGATCTGGGTCGGCGGCCACGCCGTCACCGTCGTCGACGGCACCTGCCGCCTCGCCTGATGGCCTGACGACGCGCGCGGGCATGCCGCGTGCGCGGCCCGCGAATCAGTCGGCATATCCCGAAGTACGGCCTCGCCAGGGGACGTGGAGCAAACCGGCCCCCTCCCCCTGCGCCATCTGGTTTGTTTATGCGCAGCCACGCACCTATGCACCACGGATAGGCGCCGTGGACGCGTGGCAACAGGACTGGCGTATACCCGAGGGGGTTGCGCTTCCTTAAACAATCTCCAACCATTAATATCGAAACATCGGGTGCCCGGAGGCCGACTCCGGGCACCCGCATTCCCATTCCGCGCGTTCCTTGCGCACTACCCAGTCAGCCGTCCCGCTAGCATGCCGCCGATGAAACCGAGCGCCTCGTTGCCGTCCCGGCCGCCGCATCCGCGGCATGGCGAATCATGCGTGCGCCGGTCACGATGAGCACGAACCGGCGACCGTTCTCCCGCGAACCCGGCCAGCGCGGCGTGCCCGGGCCGGCCTTTGCGCGCCCCCGCACGCTGCTGGCGATCCCGCTTCTCGGCGTGCTCGTGCTCGTGTTGCTGTGGGCGGTGATCTTCACGCGCCTCTCGGTCGAAAAGGAAGCGACCCTGCGCGAGGCCACGGCCTCGGCCGCCATCCTGTCGGCCGCGCTCGAACAGCACACGGTCAAGGCCATCCACCAGGTGGATCAGATCACGCGCTTCGTGAAGTACGAGTTCGAGAAGTCGCCGAACAATTTCAATCTCGCGAGCACGGTCGAAAAGGGGGTCGTGCAAAGCGACTCGCTCGTGCAGGTTTCGCTCATCGACGAACACGGCAAGCTGGTCGCCAATACGGCCGACCCGAACCCGAAGCCGATCGACCTCTCCGACCGCGAACACTTCCGCGTGCACGAGCACGAGAACGACGACCAGCTCTACATCAGCAAGCCCGTGCTCGGCCGCGTGTCGGGACACTGGACGCTGCAGATGACGCGGCGCCTGAACCATCCGGACGGCTCGTTCGCGGGCGTGGTGGTGGTCTCCGAAGACCCGAGCTACTTCACGAGCGACTTCTACAACAACGCGGCCATCGGCCGGGACGGCGTGATCGCCGTGATCTCGGACACCGGCGCCGTGCTGGCGCGCCGAACCGGCAACGCCGAGCGCGCGAGCGGCACGTTCTCGGCAAGCGGCGTGTACCCGATCTCCGAGCACGTTTCGGGCACCTACGTCGATCCGATCGACCATGTCACGCGCATCGTCTCGTACCGGCACATCGACGGTTATCCGCTCGGCGTGCTCGTGGGCCTCTCGCAGGCCGAAGAGTTCGCCGACTACAACCACACGCGCGACGTCTATCTGATGATGGCGACGTTCATCTCGCTCGCCATGCTATCGTTCTTCGCGGTGGCGACGGGATTGATCGGCAAGCTGCTCGGGCGCGAGCGCGAGATGTCGCAGCTCGTGCAGTACGACCTGCTCACGGGCCTGCCCAATCGCTACGCCACGCTGCAGCGGCTGCGCTACGACGTCTCGCAGCCGGCCAATCTCGGGCGCCTCGCGATCCTCTTCATCGACCTCGACAACTTCAAGACGGTGAACGACACGCTCGGCCACAACGCGGGCGACATCGTGCTGCAGATGAGCGCGGCGCGCCTCGCCGACGCAGTGGGCACGGGCGGCACGCTCGCGCGCATCGGCGGCGACGAGTTCGTGGTGATCGTGAAGGGCGACGACATCGAAAAGCGCGCCATCGCGCTCGCGGAAGCGACCAACGCGGCGTTCACGCATCCGTTCGACGTGCGCGGCAGCGCCTTCGTGCTGCACGCGAGCACGGGCATCGCGCTCTACGCGGTCGCGCACGAAAGCGAGATCGACCTGCTCAAGAAGGCGGACCTCGCCATGTATGCGGCAAAGGAAGCGGGCCGCAACTGCTTCCGCTTCTACTCGCCGCAGCTCGCGCATCGCGCCGACCACCTGATGAAGTGGGAGCAGCAGTTGCGCGTGGCGCTCGCCGACGGGCAGCTCTTTCTCGCCTACCAGCCGAAGATCGATCTGCGGCGCCGCTGCATCACGGGCTTCGAAGCGCTCGTGCGCTGGAACCATCCGCAGTACGGCCTGATTCCGGCAAGCGAATTCATTCCGGTGGCCGAATCGACGGGCCTCATCGTGCCGGTGGGCGACTTCGTGATCCGCACGGCCTGCGCGCAGCTCGCGCAGTGGCAGCAGCAGGGCTACGAAACGCTCTCGCTCGCCATCAACATCTCGGCCGTGCAGTTCTGGCGCGGCGACCTGTACGAAACGGTGTCGCACGCAATCGAGGAAACCGGCATCGCGGCGCACCGGCTGGAGCTCGAGATCACCGAAACGGCGATGATGGAGTATCCCGAGCTCGTCTCCGAGAAGATCTTCGCGCTCAAGCGCCTCGGCGTGCGCGTGGCGCTCGACGACTTCGGCACGGGCTATTCGTCGCTCTCGTATCTGAACCGCTTCGCCGTGGATACGCTCAAAGTGGACCGTTCGTTCGTGCAGGCCATCCCCGCCGATCGCAGCGTGTGCGTCATGGTGTCGGCAATCGTGAATCTCGCGCGCTCGCTCGGCCTCACGGTGGTCGTAGAGGGGACAGAGACCGAGGAGCAGATCGCGTGGCTTTCGGCGCTCGGGCCGATCGAAGCGCAAGGCTTCCTGTTCTCGCGCCCCGTGCCGGTGGACGGCGTGCCGGCGCTGATCGAACGCTTCGGCGTATGCGGCATGGCGCATGCCAACGGCGCGGCCGAACATGGCGAGCGCGTGAGCGACGCGTCGCAGCCGCGCTAGGCCCGGGACTCGCGGCGGACGGCCCCGCGCGAGCGCAACGTGCACCATCGACCTGATTGAACTCTGTGCGGGACGCAAAACCCGCGTCCCAAGCTGCGATGGAGAACCGTTCCGACGACCTTACCGCCACGCTGTATCCGCCGCCGCTCGAGGCATCGATCGAGGCGCCGCGCCACTCGCTCTGGTCGCTCTTTCGCGTGGTGCTGAGCCGCTCCGCGGTGTCGTGGGGCGGCCTCGCGCTGATGGCGCAGCTCGAACAGCATTACGTCGAACGCGAAGCGCAACTCACGCCGGCCACCTTCTCCGATCTCGTGGCGCTGGCCTGGATGGTGCCGGGCCCGGTGGGCTGCAACGTCGCCGTGCAACTGGGCCACGCCATACGCGGACGCCCGGGCGCGTGGGTGGCCGGCATCGCCAGTGTGCTGCCCTTCTTCGCGCTCATGACGCTCTTCGCCATCTTCTATCGCACGCCGCTCGTGCATGCGGTCGCCTCGCGCACGCTGCTCAATCACTTCAGCGTCGTGCTGGGCATGTTGATCGGCGTGACCTGGTACCGGCAAACGCGCGCCCTCGTGCACGGGCGTCTCGAATGGGCCGCCGCGCTCCTCGCCTGTCTCGCGCTCGCCGTCGCCACCAGCGGCGCCGCTTATGTCGCCATTCTGGGTGTGGCTTTCGGGGCGGGCTGGCTCGCGAGCCCTGCCCGATCCATCCCGCTTGCCATCGGCATGGCGCGCAGCGATGTCTGGCTGCTCGCCGCGCTCGCGGCGCTGATCGCCGTATTCGCGCTGCCGCTGCCCTATCCGCTCGAAAGCGTCTTGCTGTGGCCGCGCCTCGCGGGTGCCGGCATGACGCTCTTCGGCGGCGGCTTTTCCGCACTGCCGGTGCTCAAGACGCTCTTCGTCACGCCCGCCATCGGCGTGACCAACGACGACTTCACGCTCGCCTTCTCGCTCTCCCCGCTCTCGCCGGGACCGCTGCTCAACGTGGTGCCGTTCTTCGGCTATCTCGTGGATGGCTGGGTCGGCGCGCTCGTCGCCACGCTCGCGCTCTTCGTGCCTTCGGGCTGCCTGGTCGTGCTCGCCCAGCGGCATCTGCACCGCATGAAGGCGAATCCGCGCTTCGAGCACGCCATGCGCGTGCTGCGCGCGGCCACCACGGCGTTTCTCGCCATCGCCGTCTGGCACATCGCGGCACACGTGCCCTTGCAGCCCGCGTACTTCGCGACGGCGGCGTTCTCCGCCCTGTGCTTCGGCAAGTTCAAGCTGCCCGCCTACGCCGTCTATGCGGCAGTCGGCGCCGTGTGCGGGCTGTGGCTCGCGTACGGTTAAGTCCGCGGGGCCACGGCCGCACGTTTTACGTCAACGTGACTGGGCGCCCGTAAAACCGCCGAAAAATGCCCGCGCGTTGTCCTCGAGGCTCGCGAGGTGATAGCCGCCTTCCTGCACGATCACCGAGGGCAGATCGAGTGCGCCGATGACGGAGCCAAGACGCCCGAAACCCTCGGTGCTCACCGCTACCTTCGACTGCGGATCGTCCTTGTAGATGTCGAAGCCCAGCGCGAGCACGAGTGCATCCGGCTCGAAACGCCGGAGCACGCGCAGCGCGGCATCCACGCGTTCGAAGAAGACCTCTTCGGACGCGCCGTGCGGCATCGGCAGATTGACGTTGTAGCCCGTGCCCGCGCCCTCGCCGCGCTCGTCCTCGTAACCCGCCACCACCGGATAGAAGTTCGTCGGGTCGCCGTGGATGGAGATGTAGAGCACGTCGTCGCGTCCGTAGAAGATCTCCTGCACGCCCTGGCCGTGGTGCATGTCGGTATCGAGAATCGCCACGCGCGGGAACCGGTTCTTGAGCGACTGCGCGGCAATCGCCGCATTGTTCAGGTAGCAGAAGCCGCCTGCTGCGTCGGCGCGCGCATGATGGCCGGGCGGGCGGCAGAGCGCATAGCTCGCGCGCGCGCCTTCGTTGACGGTCGCGGCCGCCGCCCGCGCGCTTTGCGCCGACCAGTACGCGGAACGCCACGTATTCGCGCCCACCGGGCAGCTACCGTCGGCGAGATAGCGCGCGGCCTGCGCGAGCACGCCGCGCAGCGGATTCGGATCGCGCACGTAGATGTTCGACATCACTTCGTCGCCCCAGTCCTCGGGCATGCGCTTCCAGTACGCATGCGCTTCTTCGAGAAAGCGCAGATAGTCCATGTCGTGCACGGCAGCGATCGGCGCCGTGCCGAAGTCGGCGGGCTCGCGGACTTCGAAGCCGAGCGAATGGGCCGCCTGCACGAGGCGCGCGGCGCGCTCGGGCACTTCCTGGGGCTCGCGCATCTGGCCGCGCGACAGATAGGTGCGCGGATGGTGCAGCAGTTGTTCGGGATGAAACCAGGTCAACATCGTTAGAACTCCTTCTTGAGTCGCTATGCTGCGGCAACCACGCGCACGCCCGCGCGTGCGGCCACCGCGTTCAGCAATACATTCGTGCCCGCCGTGACGTCGCCGGGCAGCGCGTCCTCGGCCTCGTTGTGCGAAAGGCCGTCCACGCAGGGAATGAACACCATCGCCGTGGGGCAATAGCGCGCGAGGTGGATCGCATCGTGACCGGCACCGCTCACGATACGCTCGTTCGAGTAGCCGAGATCCGACACGGCCTGCGAGACGAGGTCCACGCATCCGGCGTCGAACGGCGTGGCCGGGCTCGTCCAGCAATGGGCGATCGCAACGGAAAGGCCGCGCGCGCCAGCCACCCGCTCGCAGGCCGCGCGGAAATCGCGTTCCATGGCGTCGAGCTGGGCGTCGTCGGGATGGCGGATATCGACCGTGAAGGTGAGGTTGGCCGCAATCGTGTTGCGCGACGAGTTCGCAACCTGCACCTGACCGATCGTCACGAGGCCGAGCGGCGCATAGCGCGCGATCACGCGCTCGATTTCCAGCGCCATCTGCGCGGCGCCGAAGAACGCGTCCTTGCGGTAGCGCATGGGGGTCGTGCCCGCATGCGCGGCCACGCCCGTCACCGTCACGTCGAACCAGCGGATCGCCTGGCCGCCCGTCACCACGCCGATGGTCGTGCCGTTCGCTTCGAGAATCGGCCCCTGCTCGATATGCGCTTCGAAGTACGCATCGACGGCCACGCCCGTCACCGGCCGCGTGCCGCGCGCGCCGCACGCGTCGAGCGCCGCGTCGAGCGTCACGCCGTCGGCGTCTTCTCGGGCGAGCGCATCGGCCAGCGGCATCGCACCCGCGAATACCGCCGAGCCAAGCATGGCCGGCGTGAAGCGCGCGCCTTCCTCGTTGGTCCACGAGCAGATCTCGATGGGCTTTTCCGTCGCCGCATCCACATCGTTCAACGCGCGCACTACTTCCAGCGCCGCCAGCACGCCATAGACGCCGTCGAAGCGGCCGCCTTCGGGCTGCGTGTCGAGATGGCTGCCCATCAGAACGGGCGCCGCGTTCGGGTTCGCGCCTTCGCGGCGCGCGAACAGATTGCCCACTTCGTCGGTCCAGACGTGCATGCCCGCTTCGCGGCACCAGCGCGAGAAGAGTTCGCGCCCGCGCCGGTCCTCTTCGGTCAGCGCGAGCCGGCGCACGCCGCCGCCCGCGGTCGCGCCGATTTGCGCCATCTCCATCAGGCTCGCCCACAGGCGCGCACCGTTAATCTGCAGCAGATCTTTCATCGTGACTTCCATTCTTGTCGAACACAGAGAGACTTCAGCGCGAACCCACGGCGCGGGCCGAGCCTTCGTCGGCCACCTCGTTGGCCACTTCATTGGACACTTCGCTGGCCGCATGCGCCGCCCGTCGCGCGTCGAGCGCGACGATGGACAGCAGCGACACGCCCGCGAGACACGTATAGAACACGGCGAGTGGCCACCACTGCCCCGCATAGCGATGCGCGAGCCAGGTGCCGAAGAGCGGGGTGAGCCCGCCCGCCACTGCGCCGCAAACCTGATAGGAGAGCGAAATGGCGGAATAGCGCACGCGCGTGGGGAACACGCCGGAAACAAAGCCCGCGATCACCGAATAGAAGCTCGCCATGCAGACCACGGCAAGCGCAATGCCGATCACGATCGACACGACCTGGCCGCTTTCGACAAGCGCGAACATCGGGTACGGCGAGAGCATCGCGGCCACGGCCGCACACTTGAGGAAACGCGCGCCGCCCATGCGCTCGGCAAGCCATGCGGCCACGGGCTGGACGAGGAACTGGATGATCGCGACGACGAAGAGGCAGTCGAGAATCATCGAACGCGTGATGCCCACGTACTGCGTGGTATAGGCAATCATGAAAGTGTTGGTGAAGTACACGCCCGCAATGCCGATCGTGTTCGCGCCGATGCACAGGAGTACCAGGCCCCATGCCGAGCGGAACACTTCGGCCACGGGCAGCTTGACGGTGCGGCGCTGCTTCTTGAGCTGCTCGAACTCGGGCGACTCGTTCACGCCCAGCCGGATCAGGATGCCCACCACGAGCAGCACGGCCGAAATGAGGAACGGCAGACGCCAGCCCCACGAGAGAAACTCGGCCTTGTCGAGCGAGGTGACCGCACGAAACGCGAGCAGCGAGAGGATCAGGCCCGCGGGCGAACCCAGCTGCGCGAACGAGGCGAAGAACGTGCGCCGTCCCTCGGGAGCGTGCTCGCCGGCCATCAGCACGGCGCCGCCCCACTCGCCGCCCACGGCGATGCCCTGCACCACGCGCAGGAGCACGAGCAGCACCGGCGCGAGCAGGCCGACGCTCGCATACGAAGGCAGCAAGCCGACGCAGACCGTCGCGACCCCCATCATCATCAGCGTGGTCATGAGCGCCTTCTTGCGGCCGATGCGATCGCCCAGGTGCCCGAAGATCAGCCCGCCCAGCGGCCGCGCGAAGAAGCCGACGGCGAATGTCGCGAACGAGGCCATCGTGCTGACGAAGCGGTCCGCGGAGGGGAAATAGAGTTCGCCGAACACGAGCGCGGCGGCGGTGGCGTAGATGTAAAAGTCGTACCACTCGATCATCGTGCCGATGAAGGCCGCGGCGGCGGCGCGCACGGGCTGGCGGGTGGCCGCGGGTTGGGTGGGGGTCATGTCGGTGTCTCCAGATACGCATGCATCCTGCGCGGTGCGCGCATGCAAGGTTTATCGCCGGCCACAAAACATTAGTCAAATTTCGCGTTATTATTCAGTGCATAAATTTAGCTAATACCTGAAATGTGGAGCCGCCGTCATGCGTGCCGAACCGACCCGATTTCTGAACGACCGGCTCGACTGGAATCTGCTGCGCACCTACCTCGCGATCATGCAGGAGCGCAGCCTGAGCCGCGCCGCCGCGCGCCTGTACGTGACCCAGCCGGCCGTGAGCCAGGCGCTCAAGCGCCTCGAAGACGCACTAGGCCGCAAGCTGATCGAGCGGCGCGGCGCGCAGTTCGTGCCGACCCAGGCGGGCGAAGAGGTCTATCGGATCGCGAGCGATATCTACGGCACCCTTTCCAGCCTCGAAACCGGACTGGACGAGCGCACGACCGACATCACCGGCTCGATACGCCTGCTCACGGTCAGCCGCATCGAATCGCGCGTGTACGACGAATTCCTCGCGGAATTTCACGTGGCCTATCCGCGCATCGACCTGCAGATCGAGGTCATGCGCTCTTCGGACATCATTTCGTCGATACTGCAGAAGACGGCGACGGCGGGCCTGAGCCTGTGCCGCACGCCCGTGGACAAGCTGGAAATGCGGTTATTCCTGCGCCAGCGCTACGCGATTTTCTGCGGGCGCCATCACCGGCTCTTCGGCCTTTCGCAGCTAACGATGGAGGATCTGCTCGCGGAAAACTTCGTGTCGTTCACGAGCGACCAGATCGGCGACAGCCTCTCGCCGCTCACCGTGTTTCGCGACCAGCGCGGCTTTACCGGGCGCATCGTGGCTTCTTCGCCGAGCCTTGACGAGGTGCGGCGGCTCATCTACGCGGGCTACGGCATCGGCTGCCTGCCCGAGCACACAGTGCGGGACGATCTGGCGCGGCAGCGGATGTGGCGGCTGCCGCCGGAGGAAGGGCTCGTCGACGTCGATATCCACCTGCTGTGGCATCGCGAGCGCAAGATGAATGCGGCCGAACTGGCGTTCTTCGACGCAATGGAGCGCTGCATGCAGCGCTACGCCCTGGCCGAAAGACTGTGAAGCCTGAAGACGTGCGGGAAGGACTCAGAACCCGCGCGACATCACCGCCACGCCGATCGTCACGATACCCAGCACGAGATTGACGACCACGAGCCGGCGCACGGTGCCCACGGCGCGCGCGCCGTCGGGCCAGCGCTGCGCCTGTACCGCGCGGCGAATGCGCGGGAAGAGCGCGAAGCGGATATGGCCGTAGATCAGCATCATCAGCACGCCCAGACCCGCCATGGCGTGCAGTTGCCAGGTGGCGTGGCCGCCGCCGAACTGCATGAGCAGGAAGCCGCCGGTGAGCAGAATCACGAGCACGGCAGCCGCCACCCAGTTGAAGAAGCGGCCGAACACCGACTCCCAGAGCGGCAGCCGCAGTTGCGGCGAAAGATCTTCGAGCGCCGGACGCAGACAGAAGTGCGCGAACACCATGCCGCCCACCCAGACGGCGACAGCCAGCAAATGCAGAAAGAGCGCGACTTCGATCGCGTGACCCATGCTTCAGATTCCTGTGTGTAGATGAGAGTGCGGGAGCAGCTGCGGCGCGAACGTACGCAAGGCATGTACCCGCCTGCGCGCGATTATTCCATGCGGCGTGCCGTCGCGCGCCAGATTTGTGCATCCGGCCGGTACGCCGTTGCGGCGTACACACATTGCACAGGGCGGTGCGAGCGAGGCCCGCGCCGCCCTCCCCGCCTCTTATTGCGGCAGGACCGGGCGCAGCGCCACGACCTGCTTGAGCTTCGAGTCGGGTGCACGGCCCTTGCGCGCGCGCTTGCCCATCTGCGGCGCGAGCACCGGACCCGCCATCAGGTCCTCGCCGGGCTTGCCGCCGCGGCCCGTGCCGATCAGCACCACGCCCGCCGCGCTGATGGCCAATGCCTGCACGAGCGCCTCGTTGTCTTCGAGCTGCATGAGCGTCACGCCGCGACCGCCGGCCGAAAGCGTCTTCATCTCGTCGAGGCCGAATACCAGCAGGCGCCCGCCCGACGAAAGACACGCCACCTGGATCGCGCCGGGCAGCATGGGCATCGGCGCGAGCGGCAAGGCACCCTCGTCGATGGTCATGAAGGCCTTGCCCGCCTTCACGCGGCTCACCATGTCGCCGATCTTCGCGATGAAACCAAAGCCGTTGCTCGACGCGAGCAGCAGTTGCTGCTCGGCGTTCGCGGCGAAGTAATGCAGGAGATGCGTGCCCGCTTCGAGTTCGATGAGCGAAGTGACCGGCACGCCGTCGCCGCGCCCGCCCGGCAGTTGCGAAACCGCCACCGAATAGACGCGGCCCTTGCTGCCCCACGCAATCAGCGTGTCGGGCGTGCGGCACAGGAAGGTCGCGTAAAGGCCGTCGCCCGCCTTGAAGGTGAAGCTCTGCGGATCGAGCCCGTGGCCCTTGAGCGCACGCACCCAGCCCTTCTGCGAAACCACCACGGTCACGGGTTCGTCCACCACGCGCGTTTCGAAGGTCGCGCGCTTTTCCTGCTGGATCAGCGTGCGGCGGTCGTCGCCGTACTGCTTCGCGTCGCCCTCGATCTCCTTCACGATGAGCCGCTTCATCGACGACTCGTTCGCGAGCAGCTCTTCGAGCTTCGCTTTCTCCTCGCGCAGTTCTTCGAGCTCCTTCTCGATCTTGATCTTCTCGAGCCGCGCCAACTGGCGCAGACGGATTTCGAGAATATCCTCGGCCTGGCGCTCGGAGAGCCCGAACGCACTCATGAGCGCGGCTTTCGGCTCGTCCGACTCGCGGATGATGCGGATGACTTCGTCGATATTGAGGAAGACGATCATCCGCCCTTCGAGGATATGGATGCGGTCGTCGACCTTGGTCAGGCGATGCCGCGTGCGGCGCGTGACCGTTGCGAAACGGAAGCCGATCCACTCGGTCAGGATCTCGCTGATGCCCTTCTGGCGCGGACGCCCGTCGGCGCCGATCATCACGAGATTGAGCGAGGCATTCGATTCGAGGCTCGTGTTGGCGAGCAGCGAATTGACGAACTCGGCCTGATCGATGCGGCTCGTCTTCGGCTCGAACACGAGGCGCACGGGCGCGTCCTTGCCCGACTCGTCGCGCACGGCGTCGAGCAGCGCGAGCATCGATTGCTTGTTCTGCAACTGCTCGGGCGTGAGCGTCTTCTTGCCGAGCTTGAGCTTCGGATTCGTCAGCTCCTCGATTTCCTCGAGCACCTTCTGGCCCGAGGCGTTCGGCGGCAGTTCCGTGACTACGAGCTGCCACTGGCCGCGCGCGAGGTCTTCGATCTTCCAGCGCGCGCGCACCTTCAAGCTGCCGCGGCCCGTTTCATAGGCCGCCGCGATTTCCGCTTCGCTGGAGATGATCTGACCGCCGCCCGGGAAGTCGGGCCCGGGGATCTTTTCCATCAGCTCCGCGTGCGAGATCTGCGGATTGCGGATCATCGCCACGGCGGCCGCCGCCACTTCGCGCAGATTGTGCGAAGGGATTTCGGTCGCGAGACCGACCGCGATACCCGAAGCGCCGTTGAGCAGCAGCATGGGTAGGCGCGCGGGCAGCGTCTTCGGCTCCTGGAACGAGCCGTCGTAGTTCGGCATGAAATCGACGGTGCCCATGTCGATTTCGTCGAGCAGGAGCTTCGCGATGGGCGTGAGACGCGCTTCGGTGTAGCGCATCGCCGCTGCGCCGTCGCCGTCGCGCGAGCCGAAGTTGCCCTGGCCGTCGATGAGCGGATAGCGCATCGAGAAGTCCTGGGCCAGACGCACGAGCGCGTCGTAGGCCGACTGGTCGCCGTGCGGGTGGTACTTGCCGAGCACGTCGCCCACCACGCGCGCCGACTTCACGGGCTTGGCGTTGTCGCCGAGCCCCATCTCGTTCATCGCATAGAGAATGCGGCGCTGCACCGGCTTCTGGCCGTCGCAGACGTCGGGCAGCGCGCGGCCCTTCACCACGCTCACCGCGTAGTCGAGATACGCGCGCTCCGCGTAGTGGCCGAGCGTGAGCGTGTCGCCTTCGGCGCCGCCGGTCACTTCAGCAAAAAGATCGTCCATGTTCAATCAATCCGTGTCTTTTACGAACGCGTATGCACCAATGCGCACGCGTCAGATGTCCGCTTCGACCTCGTTGCCCTTCTCTTCGAGCCACGAGCGGCGCGACGCCGCTTCGCCCTTGCCCATGAGCATCGTCATGCGCGCGACGGTGGCCTCGTAGTCGAGGTCGCCGAGGGTGACGGGCGACAGGCGGCGCGTATCGGGGTTCATCGTCGTGTCCCAGAGCTGCTCGGCGCTCATTTCGCCGAGACCCTTGAAGCGGCTGATGCTCCACTGCGTCTCGCGCACGCCGTCCTTGCGCAGTTTGTCGAGAATCGCTTCGAGCTCGCCTTCGTCGAGCGCGTAGAGCTTCTGCGCGGGCTTCTTGCCGCGTGCGGGCGCATCGACGCGAAAGAGCGGCGGGCGTGCCACGCACACGTGGCCGCGCTCGATCAGCTGCGGGAAGTGCTTGAAGAAGAGCGTGAGCAGCAATACCTGGATGTGCGAACCGTCCACGTCCGCATCGGAAAGAATGCAGATCTTGCCGTAACGCAGGTTCGAGAGATCGACGCTGTCGTCGGGGCTGTGCGGATCGACGCCGATCGCCACCGAAATGTCGTGCACTTCGTTGTTGGCGAAGAGACGATCGCGCTCGGTTTCCCACGTGTTGAGCACCTTGCCGCGCAGGGGCAGGATGGCCTGGTATTCCTTGTCGCGGCCCATCTTCGCCGAACCACCCGCGGAGTCGCCCTCCACGAGGAAGAGTTCGTTGCGGGCGATGTCGGTGGATTCGCAGTCGGTGAGCTTGCCCGGCAGCACGGCCACGCCCGAGCTCTTGCGCTTCTCCACCTTCTGCCCCGCGCGCGTGCGCGCCTGGGCCTGCTTGATGACGAGATCGGCGAGCTTCTTGCCGTGCTCGACGTGCTGGTTGAGCCACAGTTCAAGCGCCGGGCGCGAGAACGACGAGACGAGCTTCACGGCGTCGCGGCTGTTCAGGCGCTCCTTGATCTGCCCCTGGAACTGCGGGTCGAGCACCTTCGCGGAGAGCACGAACGAGACGCGCGCAAACACGTCTTCGGGCAGGAGCTTCACGCCCTTGGGCTGCAGATTGTGCAGCTCGACGAAGCTCTTCACGGCCTGGAAGAGACCGTCGCGCAGGCCGCTTTCGTGCGTGCCGCCCGCGGGCGTGGGAATGAGGTTCACGTACGACTCGCGCGTGAGCGTCCCTTCCTCGGTCCACGCAACCACCCAGGCGGCGCCTTCGCCGTCGGCGAAGGTGTCGTCGCCCGAGCGCGCGTCGGCATAATGCTGGCCCTCGAAGAGCGGGATCAAAAGATCGCTGCCGCCCATGCCTTCGAGCAGATAGCCGCGCAAGCCGTCTTCGTACTTCCAGCTCTGGCGCTCGCCCGTCTTTTCGTTGATGAGCTCGACCTCGACGCCGGGCAGCAGCACGGCCTTCGAGCGCAACAGGCGCTGCAGTTCGCCGAACGGCAGGTTGGGCGAATCGAAATACTTCGGGTCGGGCGAGGCGGTCACGCGCGTGCCGGTTTTCTTCTCCTCGCGCGTGGCGTTGCGCACGGAGAGCGGCGTGACGACGTCGCCGTTGGCGAAGCCGATCTGGGCCACCTTGCCGTCGCGCCACACGGTCACGTCGAGGCGCTTCGAGAGCGCATTGGTGACCGAGACGCCCACGCCGTGCAAGCCGCCCGAGAACGTATAGGCGCCGCCGGCGGCCTTGTCGAACTTGCCGCCCGCGTGCAGGCGCGTATAGACGATTTCGACGACCGGCACCTTTTCTTCGGGGTGCAGGCCGAACGGGATGCCGCGGCCGTCGTCCTCGACGGAGACGGACTGGTCCGCGTGCAGTGTCACGGTGATGCGGCGGCCGAAGCCGCCGAGGGCTTCGTCCGAGGCGTTGTCGATGACTTCCTGGATGATGTGCAGCGGATTTTCGGTGCGCGTGTACATGCCCGGCCGCTGCCGGACGGGCTCGAGGCCCTTGAGCACCTTGATCGACGCTTCGCTATAGCCTGCGTTTGACTTCTTCGTAGACATGGGGATCCGTCGGTTTGCCACGAGGTTATCCAC
Source organism: Paraburkholderia sp. J12 (assembly GCF_905220215.1). Lineage (NCBI taxonomy): Bacteria > Pseudomonadati > Pseudomonadota > Betaproteobacteria > Burkholderiales > Burkholderiaceae > Paraburkholderia > Paraburkholderia sp. J12. The sequence goes on along the minus strand of NZ_CAJMZC010000011.1, from coordinate 107,725 downwards.
AGCCGCTGTGGACATCTGCGTGGACAACGCGTTGAGTTTTCAAAAAAAAGCGAAACGAAACAACGGGATGAACTGGCGTGCCCGCCGCGCAGGCAGATGCGGGGTCGAGCAGATTCGCCAGGTATTGTACTGATTTGGAGCGCTGCGGCAATTTGGTGGGAGAGCGCTGGCCCGCTCGCTGGCCAACAGGCAGAGGGAATAAAAGCGAAGCGGCCCTCTCAGGCCGCCTCCATGACTTGCGTCACTTCCTCTTGCTCTCCAGCTCCTCCCACCGCTCCAGCGCCACGAGCAGTTCCTCGTCGATCTGCGCAAAGCGTTCGGTGAGCCGCATGCCTTCCTGTGCGTCCTTCGCGAAGATCGAGCCTTCTTCGATCTGCGCGCCGATCGCCTTCTGCTCCGCTTCCAGCGCCTCGATCTGCGCAGGCAGCGTCTCCAGTTCGCGCTGCTCCTTGAACGAGAGCTTCACGGTGCGTTGCGCGTTGCGCCCCGCCGCGCTGTCCTTGGGCGCCGCGGCAACCGGCGCGGCCGCCACGCTCGCGCGCGCCTCGGCGATTTCCTGCGCACGCGCGCTCTGCGTCTGCCAGTCGGTGAAGCCGCCCACGTATTCGCGCCACTGGCCATTGCCTTCGGACGCGATCACGGAGGTCGCCACGTTGTCGAGAAACGCCCGGTCGTGGCTCACCAGCAGCACGGTGCCGTCGTAATCGGCCAGCAGCTCTTCGAGCAGTTCGAGCGTGGGAATGTCGAGGTCGTTGGTCGGCTCGTCGAGCACCAGCACGTTCGCGGGCCGCGCAAAAAGCCGCGCGAGCAGCAGGCGGTTGCGCTCGCCGCCCGAGAGCGATTTCACGGGCGAACGCGCGCGCTCCGGCGCGAACAGGAAGTCGCCCAGATAGCTCATCACGTGCTTCTTCGCGCCGTTGATCTCGACCCAGTCGCTGCCCGGGCTGATCGTATCGGCCAGGCTCTTTTCGAGGTCGAGCTGCGCGCGCATCTGGTCGAAGTACGCAACCTGCAGGTTCGTGCCCACGCGCACGGTGCCCTCGTCCGGCGCCAGTTCGCCCAGGATGAGCTTGAGCAGCGTGGTCTTGCCCGCGCCGTTCGGACCGACGAAGCCGATCTTGTCGCCGCGCATGACGGTCGTGGAGAAACGGTCGACGACCGCGCGATCGCCGTAACGCTTCACCACGTCCGTGAGTTCGGCGACGATCTTGCCGGACTTCTCGCCCTGCGCCACGTCGAGCCTCACGTTGCCCAGCACGTTGCGGCGCTCTTCGCGCTCGCGGCGCATCTGCACGAGCCGCGCGATGCGCCCGACGCTGCGCGTGCGCCGCGCCTCCACGCCCTTGCGGATCCACACCTCTTCCTGCGCGAGCAGCTTGTCGAACTTGTCGTTCTCCACGCGCTCCACTTCGAGCTGCTGCGCCTTGCGCTCCTGGTACTGCGAGAAGTTGCCCGGATACGAGAGCAGCCGGCCGCGGTCGAGTTCGACGATGCGCGTGGCCACGCGGTCGAGAAACGCGCGGTCGTGGGTGATGAAGAGCAGGCTCGCGCGCTGCGACACGAGCAGGTCTTCGAGCCAGCGGATGCCGTCGAAGTCGAGGTGGTTGGTCGGCTCGTCCAGCAGCAGCACGTCGGGCTGCACCACCAGCGCGCGCGCGAGCGCCACGCGCTTTTGCATCCCGCCCGAGAGCGCGCCCACACGCGCGTCGCCGTCGAGGCCGATCTGCGCGAGCGTGGTGGACACGCGCGTGCGCCAGTTCCAGGCATCGGTCGCATCGAGCGACGATTGCAGCGTGTTCATGCGCGCGAGCAGCGCGTCGTGCTCCGCGCCTTCGGGCGTGTCCGCCAGCCGGTGCGCGACGGCATCGTATTCGTCGAGCAGCGCGCGCACGCCTTCGAGCCCCGAGGCGACCGTGTCGAACACCGAAACCTCGGCGTCGAACTCGGGCTCCTGCGGCACGTAGACGGTGGAGAGATTCTGCTGGCGCGTGACGAGGCCGTCGTCGGGCTTCGCCAGTTCGGCGACGATTTTCAGAAGCGACGACTTGCCCGCGCCGTTGCGGCCGATCAGCCCGACGCGTTCGCCGGGTTCGAGCGAGAAGTCCGCATGATCGAGCAGCGCGACGTGGCCGAACGCGAGTTGCGCGCCGGTGATGGTGTAAAGCGACATGACGGGGAAACGATGCCTGCGTTGGACCTGAAGCGCGCATTGTACCGGTCCGGCGCGGCGGCGTTTTCGCCGGGGAGGCGAGGCACGCGTGGCGCCCCCGCCTCCCTCTGCGCCCGAAGCCGATGCGCGGGCGGCCGGCCCCGCGTTACTTCACATGGACCGTGATGGTCTGACTCCACTCGGGACCGTACGAATGATGCGCGCCGTCCGCGAACTGCGCGGTGAGCGTGTGGTCGCCGGGCGGCAGCGTGATGTCGGTTTCGGTTTGTCCCTTGCCGTAGTGGATCGACTTGTCGCTCACCGGCACGACCTCGCCTTGCGGCAGCGGACCGCCGTCGATCAGCAGGTGATGGTGGCCGGTGCCCGGCGTCATCGTGCCCGCGGGGGCGACCGTCATGCCGTCGACGCCGAACTTCACGTGCACCGGATTCGTCACCGTGGCGCCGTCTTTCGGCTCGACGAAATAGACGCCCTCGGCGCGCGCGATGCCCGATACCGCCATGAGGGCCGCGAACGCCGCAGCCGCCAGCCAGGTGCCTTTAACCGTGCTTCTGATCATCGTTGTTCTCCTCGGGATGGGGGGACCAGCGGGCTCCCGCGCACACCGTACGAACCTGCGAGAGCGGCCGCGGGCGCCTTGCGACCTAGCATACACCGGGCATGTGAAGGTACGTCGCACCCGCGTCCCGAGGACGTGGCACGCCCGCTGCGGCAATGGCGCCCAGGGGTTGAGCCGTCGTTTTCCGGTAACATCGCGGGTCGCCTGCCGTCTCGAATGAGGGACGCATCGCAGGCATCGGATTGAATGGAAAGGTAACGCTGTGAGTGAAGTCATCGAATACAAGAGCTGGGTCTGCCTGATCTGCGGCTGGATCTACAACGAGGAAGAAGGCCTGCCCGACGAGGGCATCGCCGCGGGTACGCGCTTCGCGGAGATCCCGGAAGACTGGCGCTGCCCGTTGTGCGACGTGGGCAAGGCGGAATTCACCGTCGTCGAGTTCTGAATTCCGGGGACGGGACCGGGATATCGGGCCGGGATTATCGTGCCGTTACATCGGACCGTCATAGGACGGCCATTTTCGCGCCGGATCGCGTTTGCTATACTCCACGTCCTGCATCGCGATTCGCCGCTTGCGCGAATGACGCGTACGCTTCGCGCCATGACGGGTGACATGGGAAACATGGCGAAGAGCGAAGCCCGCAGGCTTCCGGTCCCGCACGCCTCCCTGTAGTTCAATGGATAGAACAAGTGCCTCCTAAGCGCTAGATGCAGGTTCGATTCCTGCCAGGGGGACCAGCCACCCGAATCCCGCCGCGCAATACGTGCAATATGAACGGTACAGCGCGCGGGAATCCGCTCCCGCAGCACGCCGGCGCGCGAGGCGCCGCCCGCCTTGCGGCCCCGCCGTGCCCCTTCGCCGCATCACTTTCCGAGGCAGGACTCTCCATGGACATCAACAAGCAGGTCGCCGCCCTCACCTCCTCCGAACTCCAGACGGCGGGCGCGAGCCAGGCCACCGCCATCGCGTTGAGCGTGGTGCTGCGCCACCTGAACTCGCCGGAACTGGCGAAGCTGCTCACCTCGGCGTTCGAAAACCATCAGGCCGTGATGCTGCAAACGCCCTGGCCCGAGCAGATGCTGCAATCGTTCGAAGCAACGCGCCGCTTCCTCGAAGGCGCGGCCCGGCCCCACGCCAGCGCCGCGCCACAGGGCGAATAAGGGCGCCGCACCGGGCCGGCCGCGGCATCGCCCGGCCAGCCGGTTCATCCCTCGGATTTGTCCATTGTTAACGTTCGCGACGCGAGCGATCGCCTACGATGGGATGAGTCAGATTCGATGGCAGCGAATGCAATGACTCCCTCCTACGTTTTCGCGCTCATGGCGATCCTCGCGACAGTCGTCGCCTTGTCGCTGGCCATGCTGGTGCTGCACTAGATCCGGCCGCCTGCGGGCTTCCAGCAAGCCCACCGCAGCCTTGGCAGCCACCGCCGTGCGCATTCCGTCGCCGATCCGGGTAAACATGGATACATGCGACCCTCAAGTCGCGGCGCCGCCTGCCGTAATGGTCCATATGGACTCGAATCGCTCCATCCCAGCCGGCCACCTGATGTCGAACCTCATCGACCAGGACATCGCGCACATTCGCCGCGTCATGCCGCTTTCGCTCTCGGGCGACATGGGCGGCCCGATCCTGCCGGCGCCTTACTGGCGCAAGCGCCTGCACCGGCTGCTCGAAACCGGGCACGTCAACAAAGGCCAGCTGGGCGAAATCGACAGCCTCCTCCACATGCTCGACGAACACGACACGCGCCACGCCGCGCATGCTTCGGCGCAGCATCGCACCGCCGTCGGCTCGGCCCACTGCTGAGAACGCCTGCCGGGCGCCTGCGACACCTCCATTGCACTGAATAGAAGTCCTGGCGCCGCGGGTCGCCTGTCGGTCATAATGTCCGCCAAAATACCCAGAGAGGACTTCGTGCCCACGGCCCATCCGCGAGACCTGCTTCAGCAGGCACGTCAGCGTTTTACCCAGCAGCAGATCGCCGACCACGTCGGCAAGGACGTCAAGACCGTGCGCCGCTGGGAAAAGGGCGAAACGCCTTGCCCCGCGATGCTCGATGCCGCCCTGCGCGAACTGCTGCGCGGCGGCGAACGTGCGGCCGACACGCCGGCGCGGTTCCGCTTCATCGACCTGTTCGCGGGCATCGGCGGCATCCGCATGGGCTTCGAAGCGCAGGGCGGCGAGTGCGTGTTCACGAGCGAGTGGAACCCGTTCTCGAAGAAGACCTATCTGGAGAACTACGGCGAGCATCACACCTTCGTCGGCGACATCACGACCTGCGAAGCCGCCGACGTGCCCGACCACGACGTCCTGCTCGCGGGCTTTCCGTGCCAGCCGTTCTCGATCGCGGGCGTCTCCAAGAAGAACGCGCTCGGCCGCCCGCACGGCTTCGCGTGCACGACCCAGGGCACGCTCTTTTTCGACGTGGCGCGCATCATCGCCGAGAAGCGCCCCGCCGCTTTCCTGCTCGAAAACGTCAAGAACCTGCTCTCGCACGACCGCGGCCGCACCTTCGACGTGATTCTTCAGGTGCTGCGCGACGAACTGGGCTACGACGTGCATTACCGCGTGATCGACGGACGGCATTTCACGCCGCAGCATCGCGAACGCATCATCCTCGCCGGCTTTCGCGAGAAAACTTCGTTTTCGTGGGACGCGCTCGCGCTGCCCGAAGAGGGGCCGCGCCTCGCCTCGATCCTGCATCGCACGGACGGCAGCGAACCCGTGCTGCCGTGGGACGGCGAACGCTTCTTCGACCACCGCGCGCGCCAGGTGCAGCCGAAATACACGCTCACGCCCGGACTCTGGCACTACCTCCAGCAATACGCGGAGAAGCATCGCGCGGCGGGCAACGGTTTCGGCTACGGCCTCGCGTTTCCCGACAGCGTGACGCGCACGCTTTCCGCGCGCTATCACAAGGACGGCAGCGAGATTCTCATGCACCAGGGCGAAGGCTTGCGTCCGCGCCGCCTCACGCCGCGCGAGTGCGCGCGGCTGATGGGCTTTCCCGACACCTTCCGCATTCCCGTGAGCGACACTCAGGCCTATCGTCAGTTCGGCAATAGCGTGGTGATGCCGGTGATGCGCGAGGTGGCGCGCACGATGATGCCGCATCTCGATGCGACGCTCGGTGGCGCGACAAGCCAGGCCAAAGCGAAGGCCACCGCTGCGCGCCGTACGGCAACCAAAGCGCCGCGCACGCAGCCGGTCGCCGAGGCGGCCTGAGCCGGCGCCCACCGCAACGGGACGGCCAGCACGATGGTCGATGTCGTCGATCCCGCCACCCGCAGCCGGATGATGTCCGGCATTCGCGGCCGCAACACCCGCCCGGAGCGCGTGATCCGCAGCCTCTTGCACCGGCGCGGCTTTCGCTTCCGGATCGACGTGCGCGAGCTGCCGGGGCGCCCGGACATCGTCTTGCCGCGCTACCGCGCCGCCGTATTCGTGCACGGCTGCTTCTGGCACGGCCACCGTTGCGCACTCTTCAAATGGCCGCAAACCCGCCCCGAGTTCTGGCGCGAAAAGATCGCGCGCAACCAGGCCAACGATGCCCGGGCGCTCGCCGCGCTCGCCGCGCAGGGCTGGCGCGTCGCGGTGATCTGGGAATGCGCGCTGCGCGGTGCGAACCACGATCCGGCAGTGGTGGTCGAGCGGCTCGATGCGTGGCTCAAGGAGAGGGATTCGGTGTGGTTCGAAGCGCGCGCGTAACGAGGCAAATACGCGACAACCGTCATGCGCCCGCGTTAAGGAATACACCCCACTACGTCCTCAACCGCGGTTATCGCTTCCAGAACGGCTTCGCGACCCCCGAGTGCCTTCAAGACCGGCGCGAGAGCGGCCAGATCCCAAATGACGCCGTCACGGCCGCCGGTCGCCATCAAGCCAAGCGCCTTGCACCAGAGATCGTAAAGACGTTCCCGGTCGAGCCGGAGCAAGACGGGAACCAGCGATCGAAGCGCCGCCATCTGCTTCTCTCTTCCTGCGGAAGACGAGCGGATATCGAGCGCAGCGACAAGGGCTGTCTCCAGCAGCGGTCGTGTCAAGTACCGGTCATCGTGCCGGGTAGCGATATCGGACAGAGGGGCCAAATGGTATTCGAACGCGCTTAGCCGCTGCTCGACCGACCTTCTTTTGGTTGGATGCTGGCCAAGCAATAGCTTGTCGGGCAACAACGGTACGATCGCAATCAACACATCGCCGCCGCGAAACCCATCGAGCGCAGAAAGTGCACGTTCGATGGCTGTGTCATAACAACCGAGTTGCGCGAATCGGACCGTCAACTGATGGTGATGGTCTACGTCCCATGCGGGATGCCGGTCGGCAATGGCAACCGCCGTTTCGACTTCGCGGACTGTTTCCAGGTACGGCGCCAGTTCCTCGATGCGCCGGTGAATGAGCTGATTCAGGCCCATATCAGCCTCATAAGCCAGCGGAACTGCCCGAAAGGCATCGGTTTCAACGACGTGGCTGATTATTTCCAACGCTCTCCCAGTCTCTCCCAAGGCGCCGAACCGGACGGCGATCAACATCAACGTAGCAACCCAACCGTCAAGCGCCAGCAGCTTGCCCGAAAGAACCGCAATTTCAGCGCAATGCTCGCCTTGCCGGGACACAGGCTCCACCTCGGCCCAGACGTTCATCCAATCAATAGGGTTCTTCGCCGACTGCAGCGTGGCAAGCAGGTCCTCGGGAAGGCCATTCTTTTGCAAAGCCCTATAGAGCGACTCCAGCAATGGGCCGGCGCCAGATAAATGCTGATTGACGATCTCAACGGCCTCTTCCAGGAGCGGCATCGTCAGCTGCGGAAGTAGCTCCTTTAGCTGGGCATCCCGCCAATAGGCAGTGAGATCGCCGGACATGGCTCCCAGGAGCTCCGCCCGTAACATTCGCTGCCGGTCGGGGTCTTCAAGACACCCGGCCGCGCGAGCCAGGGTGTAGGGAGCGGAGGACCACGAGTAGACATTCGCCTGAGGCGTGAGCGAATTCATCGTGGCAGCGACTTCAATTTGTGCCGCAGACTTCGCGTCGCCGCTCAAATAAGGCACCAGTTTCGCCAAAGCCCGAATTCGGGCAATTCTCGACGAGAATTTCCTTGCGGCGCCCACAAGGTCGTTCAAGCACGCGTCGGACATCGACGGTGCCGACGCCAGCGCTTCGTATGCGTCGCTGCGCCGATCCTTATCGGAGATCTTTTTCGCCAGTTTGATGGCCGCGGAGATCAGTGCGGGCGGTAACGATTTCGCTATCGTGCGCAAGACCGCCAGGACTTCGTTGTCCGTCAACTTCGAAGCGATCTTAAGTACGCGCGGATAGTATTGCGGCGGCAGTTGATCGATGCATGCACACAGCACCGCACTCGCATCCGCGGGCGCTGTGCGGGCCAGATTCCACACAGCGGCGAGCGCCTTCTGATAGTCCTCCGCAGCAAACCATAACCACGGCAACGCGGCACGGCTGCTCTGATCGCCAATCGTTTCCAGCGACTTCAAGGCACGGGTCGCCATCTCCTTGCCCATGTAGGGCGCCAGCTCGTTCAACGTCTCATATCGCTCGGAGGCTTGTGCATGCCCAAGCGCGTCGAAAAACGCCTTACGCCGCTGTGTCTGCGTCATGTACAGGGCCAGTGTTGCAAGCTTGTCCGGGCTGCAGCGCCGGCCGATTGCCAGCGCCTTGTTCAGGATAGCTTGCTGATGAGATGCAGGTGCGATCTTCAGGAGCGCACTCAAGATCTCCAGACTGAACAAGTCCGAATAGTCATATTCGAGCGCAGCCTGCTGCAATTCATCCACGAATGGAATACGCTCAGCCTCGGTCAAAAAGGCAGCAATATCGATGAGAAGCTTATGTTTGCTGCGCCGATCGTAGTCACGTTCGGCGACCAATGCGCGCGCGGTCTGAATCGCCTCGTCGCGAATGGCATTGCGATCTTCACCACTCAGGTACGGTATCGAAAGCGACAAGGCCCTCGCCCTGGATTCCGGTTCCTCCAACCTCCTGGCTTCTTGCACGATGGTCGCCGCAATCTCCCGCTGACGAGACAGGTGCGACGCGGCAGCAATCTTCGCCAGGGCCTGAATTCTCTGCTTCGGAGAATCGTCAGGCGGCAGAAGACGATCTGTCTGGCGCAAAGCCTCTTCGGGGTCGTCCAGTTCAGCCAGACGGCCCAGCAATGCCGGTAGCGCATCGCGCTCCATCGAAGCAAGCTCGAACGCCTGCCGGATCGTAACCGGCGACAGGTACGAAACCGCCGACACGAGCAGCGGTTCGACCGGCCAACCGATTTCGCTGGCTATCGCAAACGCCTCGTGGATGCGCCCCGACTCGGCATGCCAGAGTCCGATCGCCGCCAGCATGGCGCGCCGCGCCTGCCACGGCGCTCTTCTTGCATAAGCGAGTGCGTAGGGAGCCGAGCGCAGGTTCTTCCTGAGCGCTTCGAGCATGAGTTGCGGAGGAACATTCGCCGCGAGACTATTGATCGACGCGGATATCAGCGCATACCGGCATTGCAACCCGATTGCGTCGGCACGAATGCAGTCCGTCGACAAATCGGCATTCAGACGTTCAGCCAGCCGCCACGCACGCCGGACGTCGGTCAGGAATCCGCCAATTTCCCCTTGCCTCTTTCGCGCGGCGTACCAGACAAAATATCGGTGCCTTACCGAGAGCTGGGAGTAACGAATACCGAACCGGAAGCGCAAAAGATCGCGCAAAAGCAAGCCCAGATCCTGGGGCCATACGGTCGTCACACCCCGCAGATCGAGAAGCTTGTGCAGGTCCGATGCCTGCCCGGCCATCTCCAGATGCGCCGTGACGTACTTCATCCCGTGGTCGTCGCCGGCACCGGGCTCGTGAGGATCGCTCAATGCCCGCAGCGCGGCGTCCAGGCCGCCCCAGCCGTCGAGATAGTAGTCTGCGAGGCGCTTGTGAGCCTTACGCGTTTCGGACGCAAGCATCCGGACGAGTTTCTGCTGTTGGGTCCCAAGTTTGCCGTCATCGACACGCCCATGGACGAAATCGCGCAAACTTGCGTGGTAAAGCCGATAGCCCTGCGGTGCGCCATCCTTTCCACCTGCAACGCTGACGAACGGACGCCAGTCACCCGTAAGCAGCGCGTCGACTCGCGACGCATCGGACTCGCCCCAAAGCTTGCAAAAGAAGTCTGCCGTAAGGTCCCCCTCGTGCGCCGAAAGGGTACAAAGAAGACGGCAATTGAACTCGTCGACTTTGGGGACCATCAACCATGGCCACCAGTACTCGCCATAGTATTGCCAGAGGCCATCCGGCAGCCTGGCGAGATCGAGGGGTGCACGATGATCCCGCTCGATTTCCGCAATAACGTAGTGCAGATAAATCCATACGCCCTCCGACTTCGCCAGCAGCGTCTGAACGAAGTGATGGGGGGCAATGTTTCCCGATCGCAGCGCCGAAGCAATTTTTTCATTGCTTAGCGCCGCATCCATGAGAAACGTGTGGATGTCGTCCCGATTCTCTTTCGCCCGTGCATCGATACGCAAGCGCTCTCTGGTCGCCTCCGTCGAAAGTGCCACGTGCACGGGGCGCTGGGACACGATCAGGAAGACACCGTCCGGAAGCACGCGAGGCAGGCCCATAACGTTCCCGTTTGCCGTCGAGACATCGGACTCGTCAAGGGCGTCGATGACCATGACGATCGGCTCACCCGGCCTGAGTTCGTTGCGCCGGTCGGCCGCGAGCCTCAGCAAGCTGTCAAGGAAGTCCGGGCGCATCGTCATGGCCGGAAGCGCATTGGTGCGAGCGAAAGGTTGAAGATCCCACACCCGCACCAACTGCGCCGCCAGGCTCTTCAGGCCCGCATCAATGCCCGCCGCGCCCCGCGCGAGCTCGATGAAGTGATGGATATACCCCCGCTCTCTGACGAGATGTGCCAGAAAGGCGGTTTTGCCGAGACCCGCTTCGGCTTCCACAACAATGTAGCCACTCTTGTTGTTGCACAGAAAGCTATCGATTCGGGACGTCAGCCAGTCACGGCCCCGGAAAGCGGAAAGCCGAACTCGTTCAAAGACCGCCTGGGGCGAAATGTACAAGCTTGCAAGCTGCTCGTATTGGCCAATGAAGAATGTCGCATTATTGCCCGTGGCGATATAGCTCTGCACGACGCTTCCGCCAACCGCGATACTCCGCTCCCCTTCTGCGATCGAAGTATCGGCAGTTTCACTCATGGTTATTTCCTTTTTTTCGAAACGGCGCGACGAGTCAGGTCGTAGTCGGAGGAAGCTTGCCCGTCGTTGGCGCAGCGTATTGATCTCCAGTGCTGATCGTGCTTCCGGAAATGGTATGGGCCGCGACGCTGCCCTTGCCGATCGCCTGGATTGTCATCCCCGATTGCCCGGCATCGCGGAAGAAGTTCTTCAACTCGGCGGCCAGTGCGGGATCCTGCTCAAGGATCTTCCTGATTTGCACCTTGAATACCGTTTGCGTGTCCGCGTCGGACGGGGACTTCGCGAGATCCTCGGCCGCCTCGGCCGCGGCCGGCTTGTTTTCTACGCTTGGCGCAATCCGGGCCCATAGCGTTTTCGCCTGTTTCCAGACGTCTTCGCCGATACCCTTTGCCACACCTTCGACGGCCTTGTCGCCAAAGCTCACCAGGTACGGCAAACAGGGAGTGAGCAGCGCAACGGTTTGATGGGCAAGCTCTCCGATATCCATCCTGCAATCTCCCTTTCCAAGTTGGTCACCACGTGATGGGGCATTCGTTGACCCCACGCATCGTCTGCGCAGGGTGGCAACGAGCGCGAAAATCTTCGCGTCAAATGATACGCCCGGCACCAGACGGGTCGCTTCGCACAAGCGTTCGCAACCCAAATTTTACCCTTGCCGTGACAGCCCGCAATCTGGGTCCACCACGCGGTGATAAACTCGATCGACAAGCCGCGCGCTCACGTCGCTCACGTAGTCAACTGACGCACCCACGCGGAGACAACACACGAGAAGGAGACATCCGATGGCTGAATTCCGACTCTGGTCCGACGACTTCCCCAACAACGGCTTCATGCCGAAAGCGCAGGAGTTCGACGAGCGCGCCTTCGGCGCGGACGGCGACAATGTTTCGCCCGCGCTGCAATGGGACGACCCGCCCGTCGACACCCAAAGTTTCGCGCTCACCGTCTACGACCCGGACGCGCCGACGGGCAGCGGCTTCTGGCACTGGGTCGTCGTCAACATTCCCGCCGACGTGCGCGCGCTCGCCCGCAACGCCGGCAAGGCGGACGGCAGCCTGCTGCCGGGCGGCGCCCTGCAGGTGCGCAACGATTACGGCACGGTCGGCTTCGGCGGCGCGGCGCCGCCGCGTGGCGACAAGCCGCATCGCTATATCTTCCGCGTGCATGCGTTGAAGGTGGAGCAACTGCCGGTCACGCCCGAGACGACCAACGCGGTGGCACGCTTCATGACGCACCTGAACGAGGTCGATTCGACGACCTACGTCGGGCTTTATGAACTGAAATAAGCGCGCACCGGGGCGCGGCATGCGGGCGAGCGTCAGCACCGCCCCATGCCGCGCGCCACGTCCACTGGTCGCTTCCGAATCCACAACGCGGGCCACGCTCCCGCTCTTCGATGCCCACCACGTCCACGCTGTCCCACCCCGCGGCCGATCCCGCCGCCGATGCGGAACCCGGCCTGCCGCTTCCGCAGCGCTATCACGCCATCGTCGTGGTCGCGCTGGGCATCACGCTCGCCGTGCTCGACAGCGCGATCGCCAACGTGGCGCTCCCCACCATCGCGCGCCATCTGCACGCGAGCGACGCCGGTTCGATCTGGATCGTCAACGCCTATCAGCTTTCGGTCACGATCTCGCTGCTGCCGCTTGCCTCGCTCGGCGACCGCATCGGCTACCGGCGCGTCTATCTGTGGGGCCTCGGGCTCTTCACCGTCGCGTCGCTCGGCTGCGCGCTCGCGACCTCGCTGCCCCTGCTCGCACTCGCGCGCGTGGTGCAAGGTCTGGGCGGCGCCGGCATCATGAGCGTCAACACCGCGCTCGTGCGCATGATCTATCCGCGCGCCCACCTGGGCCGCGGCGTGGCGATCAATGCGATGGTGGTGGCCGTGGCCTCGGCCGTCGGCCCGACCATCGCTTCGGGCGTGCTCTCGATCGCCCCGTGGCCGTGGCTCTTCGCCATCAACGTGCCGATCGGCATCGCGGCTTATGTATTCGGCCTGCGCGCGCTGCCGGAGAACGAGCCGCACCCGGCCCCCTACGACTACTGGAGCGCCGTGCTCAATGCACTGGTGTTCGGGCTCCTGATTTTCGCCGTCGATGGTCTCGGCCACGGCGAGCGCCGCGCATGGGTCGCCGCCGAATTCGTCGCGGCGGCCGTGATCGGCTGGTTCTTCGTGCGCCGGCAGCTAAGCCAGCCCGCGCCGCTTTTGCCCGTCGATCTTCTCGGCATTCCGGTGTTCGCGCTCTCGGTGTGCACGTCGGTTTGCTCGTTCTGCGCGCAGATGCTCGCGTTCGTCGCGCTGCCCTTCCTGCTGCAGAACACCTTCGGGCTCTCGCAGGTGCAAACGGGCTTTCTCATGACACCCTGGCCGCTCGTGATCGTCGGCGCCGCGCCGCTCGCGGGCTGGCTCTCCGACCGCTATCCCGCGGGCATTCTCGGCGGCATCGGGCTCGCGATGTTCGCGGCCGGTCTCGCGCTCCTCGCGACGCTCGACGCGCACCCCACCGCCTTCGACATCGGCTGGCGCATGGCGCTGTGCGGCGCGGGCTTCGGCACGTTCCAGTCGCCCAATAACCGGCAGATGCTCTCCTCCGCGCCGCGCGCGCGTTCCGGCGGCGCGAGCGGCATGCTCGGCACGGCGCGTCTCACGGGCCAGACGCTGGGCGCCGCGCTCGTCGCGCTGATCTTCGGCGTGGCGCCGGGGCAAGGCCCGACGATCGCGCTCTACGCCGCGACAGGGTTCGCCGCCGTTGCCGCCGTGATCAGCATGCTGCGGCTCGTGCCGGGCAACGCGGCGCGTACGCCGGCGTAAATTTCACTGCCTATACTCGATAGTGCTGCACAGCCTCTACCGCTCACGCGCGCATGCGAGCGCGCCGCGGCGGTAGCGAACCACGGCGGCGCGCCTCGCGTGACGGCGTTTGCATCTGCCCCGCTCTTCGCCGCCCGGATTCGTCCCTTCACGGTGCTTAAGGCCAAGGGGGATTTCCATGTCACTGATCGTCGCTGGACGGTTCACCACTTTTCCCGCCGCCGAGGCCGTTGCCGAGCAGCTGTTCGCGCGCGGCTTCCTCGAAGAGGACGTGAACCTTTTCTTCGTCAACCCGCGCGGCCAGCATGCCCGCCATGCCGCCCAGGCGGCGATGGCCCGCATACCTGCCCTCGCGTCACCTGCACTAGTGTCGCCGCATCTTGCGCGCAACATCACCGCCGGTGCCGTGGCAGGCGCCGTAGTCGGGGTCGTGATCTTCGGTGGAATGTCGGCGTCGTTTCCGATCGTCGTGATGGCGGCCGGCGTGGGCGCCTGGGTCGGCGCGCGCATCGGCATGAGCGCGAGCCGCAAGCAGGTCGCCGAGCATCACGAGCGCGTGCTGCGCGAAACGCGCAACTCGGGCGTGCTGCTCGCGGTGCACGTGGGCGCCGAGAATCAGGCCATCGCCGCCGAGGTGCTGAGCGCGGCGGGCGCCGCCGAGGTCGAACGAGCTTCGGGCCGCTGGCAAGGCGGCCACTGGGCCGATTTCGATCCGACCCGCGCGCCCGAGCCTTATGGCGAGGCAGGCCGCCAGCAGGCCTGAAGAGACGGTGCTGCAAAGCAGCGCGGCGGCTCGAAGGCCGCCGCGTGAGTGCCGTTAGGTGCCGCGAAGCGTGCCTTGCGTCAACCCGCCTTGGCCTTCGCCGCCGGGGCCGGCGTTGAGACGGATGTCGAGGCGGGTGTCGAGGCCGACGTCGAGCCGGAACCGGGCGCCGCGCTACGCGCCTTCGCCGTCACCGAAGCCGCCGTCGCCACGCTGCGCAGATCGGCGAGGAACGTGTCGCGCCACACCGAAAGATTGTTCTCGCGCAGCCCCGCCATCATGTCCTCGTAGCGCGAACGGCGCTCGGCCAGCGGCATCGAAAGCGCGCGTTCGAGCGCCTCCGCCGTCTGGTTCAGGTCGTACGGGTTCACGACCAGCGCACCCGGCATCTGCTCGGCCGCGCCCGCGAACTGCGAAAGCACGAGCACGCCCGGATCGTCGGGATCCTGCGATGCCACGTACTCCTTCGCAACAAGGTTCATGCCGTCGCGCAGCGGCGCCACGTAGCCCACATCGGCGAGCCGGAAGAGCCCCATCAGCAGATTGCGTTCGTACTTGCGGTTCAGATACTGGATCGGCGTCCAGTCGAGCTGCGCGAAGCGTCCGTTGATGCGGCCCGCCTCGCCTTCCAGGTTGCGGCGGATCGTCTGATAGGTCTGCACGTCCGAGCGCGTCGGCGGCGCGATCTGCAGGAGCGAGACGCGTCCATGCCAGCCGGGACCGTTCTGCAAGAGACGCTCGAAGGCCTGGAAGCGCTCGGCGAGACCCTTCGAATAATCGAGCCGGTCCACGCTCATGATGAGCTTGCGCCCGCGCATCGCGTCGCGCAGGCTGCGCACCGGCTTGCGATCGGAGAACTGTCCCGAGGCCTTCGCGATGGCATCGGGATAGATGCCGATCGGGTAGGCGCCCACCTTCAGGAAGCGGTCCCACGCGTGCACCATGCCGTCTTCGCTGGCGTTGCCGTGGCCGCCGCGCTCGATGTAATCGATGAAGGCCTGGCGGTCCGCATCGGTCTGGAAGCCCACCACGTCGTAGTGGCAGATGAACTTCATCAGCTCCTCATGCGGCGGCACCGAGCGCAGCACCTCGGGCACCGGCAGTGGAATGTGCAGGAAGAAGCCGATCGGGTTCTTCACGCCGAGGTCGCGCAGGCAGCGCGCGAACGGAATCAGGTGATAGTCGTGGACCCAGATGATGTCGTCGGGTTCGATCAACGGTTGCAACTGGCGCGCGAGCGTCACGTTCACACGCAGGTAGCCGCCGTATTCCTGGCGCTCGTAGCGCGCGAGATCGTTGCGGTAGTGGAAGGTCGGCCAGAGCGTGGTGTTGGAAAAACCTTTGTAGTACTGGTCGTAGTCGCGTCGGGTCAGGCCGACCGTCGCGTACGTGACGCTGCCCTGCTGCTCGACGACAGGCGGTGCTGGTTCTGCGACGGTCTCGCCGCTCCAGCCGAACCACACCCCACCGGTCTCCTTGAGCGCATCCAGCACGCCGACGGCGAGCCCCCCCGCTGCGGGACGTCCTTCCTGCGTCGGCGCGACGCGATTCGATACCACGATCAGTCTGCCCATTGCGGCAATCCTCCTGTTTCGTTATTTCAGAGACCCTGCCAGGAATCCGGATGCAAGATGCGTGCCGTGCCGGCCGAAGTCCGATGCCTACCCCGCTCGCCCGGCGCAGGGCGAGCGCGCGCCGCGCCATGTTTCGCGCAGAACGCAAGGATCGACAGCGGGATCGACAGCGTTCGCTGGCGCTCGATGAAAGCGCTGGCGGCATGCGGCGCGCCTTCGCGCGCCGCCGGCTCGGGTGCCCTTTCAGGCGTCCTGTTCGGAGCCGAGATCGCGCTGGTAGTCGATACCCTCGGCGCGCGAGCCGCCCTGATTGTGCTCGCCATCCGGCGGACTGCCGGGTGCGGGACGGTTCTGCCCAGCCGGGTCGGGCACGACCATCGAGGGCGGGATGCTGCCCTTCTGTTCTCCGTCGCGCGGGCCACGCTTGCCCGAGTGACGTGCGGAGCGACGCAATGCAGGATGTCTCATGTCCAGGCCTCCAGCGCAAGGCTGCCACGCAGCGGTGGCGCTTTTACAGTCTAGGGTTCGCGGCGTGAAATTGCCGGTAAAAATGGCGCTGCCTTTGTAACTCGTACATAAAAGCGGGATTGCGGCTACAGGTCAATCGCCCGGAATCGGCGGCGATGGGGGCCGCCGGCCGACCGAACGCGGAACTTCACCCGGCTCGGGCGGCGGATCGCCGATGGGCGGCGCATCGGGGGCGCCGGGCTCGCCCGGAGGCGGATCGTCCGGTTGCGGGGTATGCGCGAGCCAGGGGCGCACGCGGGAAGGATCGGCGGATCGGCAAAACGGCATGGCAGACTCCTCGAATGGCTGTCCTTGTCCGAGGTTGCAAGCGACATACCGCGCACTGAGCGCGCACGGAGCGCGCTTATACGTTCGCGCCGCCCGCCGCGCGCGCACGCGGCTGCTCGTCCGCGCCGCCCTTGCCCGCCGGCTCGTTGCCGTACTCCACAAGCCGGTTATAGAGCGTCTTCAGGCTGATGCCCAGAATTTCCGCTGCCCGCGTCTTCACGCCGCCGCACTGCTCGAGCGTGGCGAGGATCAGCTGGCGGTCGGCGTCGGCGAGCGAGGTGCCGAACGGGATCGTCACGGCCGTGCCGGCCATCGGCTTCGACAGCGAGATCTGCAGCGGCACGGCAGCGGTGAGGTCGCCCTCGGCCCCCGACATGATGTGCGCGCGCTGCACGTAGTTCTTCAGCTCGCGCACGTTCCCCGGCCACGGATAGGTGGCCAGCATCTCGCGCACGGCGCCCGGAAACTGCTTCTTCGTGCCGTGGCGCTCGTTGAGCTCGTCGAGGAACGCCTGCGCGAGCAGTTCGACGTCCTTGCCGCGCTCGCGCAGCGGCGGCAGGCTGATCGGAAAAACGTTGAGCCGGTGATAAAGATCGAGGCGCAGCTTGCCTTCCTCGACGGCCTGTTCGGGATCGCGGTTCGTCGCGGCGATCAGGCGCACGTCGGTCTCGATCTCTTTGGTCGTGCCCACGCGCATGAACATGCCCGTTTCCAGCACGCGCAGCAGCTTCACCTGCAGCTCGATGGGCATTTCGGTGATTTCGTCGAGGAACAGCGTACCGCCGTTGGCGCGCTCGAAGTAGCCCTTGTGCTGACGGTCCGCGCCCGTGAAGGAGCCGCGCTCGTGACCGAACATTTCCGATTCGATCAGGTTGGGCGAGATCGCGCCGCAGTTCACGGCGAGGAACTCGTGCTTGCGCCTCAGGCTCAACTGATGAATGGTCTGCGCGGCGACTTCCTTGCCGGTGCCCGACTCGCCCACCAGCATCACCGAGGCGGGCGTAGGCGCGACACGGCCGATCTGGTCGTAGACGTCCTGCATGACCGACGAACCGCCGAGCATGAGGCCAAAGCGCCCCATGCGGCGCAGTTCGCCGCGCAACGTGCCGATCTCGGCCTTGAGGTCGCCCGCGCGCGGCAGGCGGTTCAGGATCGCCTTCACGCGCTGCAGGTTGATCGGCTTGACCAGATAGTCGATTGCGCCTGCCTTGAGCGCGTCGACGGCGGTCTCGACCGTCGCGTGGCCGGTGATGACCACGAGCTCCACGCCCGAGCGGGGGTCGAGATCCTGAAAGAGTTCCGTGCCGCTGCCGTCCGGCAGCTTCAGGTCGGTGAAGACCACGTCCGGCATCTGGCGCACGAGCTGGATCCGCGCTTCGCGCAGATCGCCGGCCTGGGCCGTGGTGAGTCCGTCTTCGCCCACGACGGCGGCGAGCGCCTCGCGGGTTCCTGCATCGTCATCGACAATCAATACATGTGGCATCGCGTCTCGTCAGCCCTGAAAGGTGAATGGCTCCACACAAGACAGACCGCCCGCATCCGGCACGCCGAAGCGCCGGACCACAGAAACGGGCACGGCCCGCAAGGTTGCTGCACGGTGGAGTACGAAACGTACGAAACGGCCGGATGCTACGCCAGGCGGGACACGCGAGGCGAAAGTGCGATTTGGCTGCTCCACAGCAACAATCGCACCGTCATCCGGCAATCCAAACTTAGATTGTTCCAGATATGGCCATTATAGACCGATTCCTGTAAGGCACGCAGCCGCACCGTCCGGGGCTCCGGACGTGCCGAAACTGGCGTGCCCAGCTACCCGGCTGCGCTCAGGCGCTGCCGTGCGGGAACGGCCAGGGCGTGCCTGCGGCACCGTTCGCGACCGTCGAAGCCGCATTGGCGGAGGCCGCGCTCATAACGCCGGCCGGCGAGCCACCGGACGCCGCCGCGGCAACCGCTTCCGCCGTATCGACAGGATTGCCGGGGTTCGGTTCGACCGAGCCGCCTTCGCCCTCCCAGCGGCTCAGTTCGCGGTGATAGGTGGAACGCTGCGCACGATGGCGCTGCGACCATCGCCACGCGAACATCCCGGCTGTCGCGCCGAGCGCGCCGACGGCAATCAGCGCGCCCATCAGATTCGTCCTGCTCTTACGCATGTCGCGTCCTCCCTGGCACAAGTCCAGCCCGCTTCCGAGGCGTAGCTGCGGTGCGTCTCCTGTCTCGTGCGACGCGCCGGATTCGTCCGAGTTCCCTTTTTTCTGCGGTGCCCGGTCCGAGGCACCTGTATCGGCTTGTTTCGGCTTGTTCCCCGGGCCAGCAGGATTCGTGCCGTTATCGGGCGGACCCCGCCTTCTTCGCACTGTCGCGGCACGTCCATTGCCCTGCAACACGGCACAGTGGTTAAATGTTTACGAGATGGAAATATTGCGGCCGTCGGCGCGCCTCGCCGGCGCCAGTCCTGGACGGCCATGCACGAACCCCGCCCCCGGCGCGCGGCAGGACAGCGCCTGGGCCCTACGCCCGGCGGCGTTTGAAACCCTTTGCAGGACGAATACCCTATGGCGTCAATCGAGCAGGGCTCGCCCACCGCCACGCGCAGCGAGCGGGGCAACGGCAAAAGCGCCGGCAAATCGGCCGGCAATCATCGAGGCAACACCGGAAGCAACATCGCAGGCACCGGCAACGCAGCCGGCAATGGCGACGCCCGCGTGGCCGGATTGCAGTCCTATGGCCTGCTCTACGGCTCGTCGGACGTGATGCAGGAGCTCTACACGCAGATCGAACGCGTGGCCGTCACCGAGGCCACCGCGCTGATCGTCGGCGAATCGGGCACGGGCAAGGAGCTCGTGGCCCGCACGATTCACGACCGCAGCGCGCGGCGCGACGGCCCCTTCATCGCCGTCAACTGCGGCGCCATTCCCGACGAGCTGATCGAAGCCGAGCTCTTCGGTCACGAAAAAGGCAGCTTCACCGGCGCCATCGAAGCACGCGCCGGCCACTTCGAGCATGCGCGCGGCGGCACGCTATTTCTCGACGAAATCACCGAGATGTCGCTGCTGCATCAGGTGAAGCTCCTGCGCGCGCTCGAAACCGGCGAGTACCTGCCGGTGGGCGGCAATGCGGCCATACGCGGCGACGTGCGCATCATCGCCGCGACCAACCGCGACCCTGTGGCGGCCGTGAAGGACGGCGGCCTGCGCGAGGATCTGATGTACCGGCTCGCCGTGTTTCCGCTGCGCACGCCGCCGCTGCGCGAGCGCGAGCGCGATCGCGAACTGCTCGCGCAGCACTTTCTCGCGGAGCTCAACGAGCAGGAAGGCACGCAGAAGACCTTCAGCAAGCGCGCACTCGAGGCGGTGCGCAACTGGTCGTGGCCCGGCAACGTACGCGAGCTCAAGAACGCGGTGTATCGCGCTTTCATCCTCGCGGAGAAGACGGTGGAGATCGCCCATCCGCAACTGGTGCCGCGCGTGAAGAAGCCCGTCACGCAGGGCGATGCGATGAGCGTGTGGATCGGTACCCCGCTCGCGGATGCGCAGAAGCAGATCATTCTCGGCACCCTCAAATACTGCGGCGGCGACAAGCGGCTTGCGGCGCGCACGCTGGGCGTGAGCCTCAAGACGCTGTACAACCGTCTCGGCAGCTACGGCGCGCAAGACTGCGCCGACGACGAGGACACGGGCACGCCCGAACCGGGCTAGGCGTTTCGCGAGCGGTTGCGCGAAGCCCGTCGGGTGCAGGCGGATAGGTGCGGCCTCAAGCAATCTCAAGCAACCTCGAGCGGGCGCAACCACGCGCCCGCGTGTATCGCACCATATTTTGCAAACTTTTGCACTTTCCCTATCCTCATCGCGGGTCGCGTCCTGCACAATTCGCGACAGCACAAAGTGCGCCACACGCCCGTCCCGTGGCGGCCGGCGCAAGGCAGGGATAGAACATGCAAGATCGAAGTGCCGCGGCACGCCTCACCTCCCCCGTCGGAATCCTCATCCTCTCTCCCCGGCGCGCGGCTTCGTTCGCGCTGCTCGCCGCGTTGAGCCTCGCCTCTTCCGCCTGCAGCTCGCTCTATTCCGAAGGCGCGCAAACGGGGGCCGGTATCGCTGGCGCCGCGATCGCCTCGAAGGTCACGAACAACGCGTCGGTCGCAACCGGCATCGGCCTCGGTTTCGTCGCCGCGGCGAAAGCCGGCGTGCAGTACTCCGAACGGGTCGTTCACCGCAACACCCAGGACAGCATCGCGAAGGTGGCCGGTCCGCTCGACGTCGGCGGCGTGGCGCCGTGGTCCATCACGCACTCGTTCCCCATCGAGGACGACGAGCACGGCCGCGTCACCGTGAGCCGCACGATCAGCAGCGGCGCGCTCGATTGCAAGGAGATCGTGTTCTCGGTCGATCACGATGCAACCAAAGACGCCGCCGCCAGCAGCGCGTTCTACGTGGCCGCCGTATGCCGCGACGGCGACAACTGGAAGTGGGCCTCCGCCGAGCCCGCCACCGACCGCTGGGGCGCCCTGCAATGACGGCGCGCACCGCACCGCCGGCCCCTGCCCGGGTGTCCGGCGCTTACCTCCCACGCTTTCTCGCGCTCGCCGCCGTCTGCACGCTCGCGGCGCTCGGCGCGAGCGGCTGCTCGTCGATCGGCGCGGCCAGCGGCGCGGCGGCCGCCGCGGCAACGGGCATCGCCACGGCCAACCCGGCTGTCGGCGTGGGCGTGGGTATCGCCGTGCAGGCGGCCACCGACGAGGCGGTGAACCGCTTCATGAAGAACATGCACGCCGACCAGCAGCAATTGATCGCCGAAACCGCGGGCCGGCTGCCCGTGGGCGGCATGGACATCTGGCGAGTCAAACACACGCTGCCGGTGGAGAACGGGCACGGCCAGGTACGCGTGACGCGCGCGTTCGCCTCGGCGCTCGCGCTGTGCAAGGAGTTCGCGTTCTCGGTACAGGACGGCGACGCCGCCGACGCGCCCGAAATGTGGTTCACCGCCAGCACCTGCCGCGACGCGAGCGGCTGGAAGTGGGCATCGGCCGAGCCGGCCGTCGAACGGTGGGGCACGCTTCAGTAGCCCCCCGAAGCGAGTAGCGGCAAGAACGAAAAACGGTCGCCAGTGCGAACTGCACTGCGCGACCGTTTTTTCGTGGTCCTTCGTGGGCTCTCGTGAGTTTTCGCGGCCGTTGCAACCGGCGTGCGCTCAGGACTCCACGTCTTCGAGGCTGAAGATTTCCGACTGGTCGTTATACGAGAAGATCTCGCCATAACGGCCCCAGTCGATCACCGTATCGAGCGTTTCTTCGGCGGCGCCGTCGGAGAGAAAGTCCTCCAGCTCCTGCTCGAAGCGCACGCGCGGCGCACGGTGCCCCGGCCGCTCGTTGAGCACCTTCTTGATCCGCGCCGCGAGCGGCACGTGCCGCAGCAGATGCTCGGCGAACATCATCTTGCGCTCCTGCGTGCCGAACTCCGCGAACACGCGGCCCGGCGGCGTGAGCAGCACGTCGCCTTCGCGCACGTCGGCAAAACCGAGGTTCTGCAGCACTTCCGCAATCGGGAACAGGTCGTCCACTTCCAGGTGCAGTGTGCGCGCGATTTCCGGCATGTCCGCGCGGCCATGGTACGGCGCCATCGCGAGCGTCTCGATCAGACCGGCCATCAGGTTGGTCGAAACGCGCGGCAGCCAGCTGCCGAGTTCGAGCCCCTTCCTGGTCGCCTCGCCGATCTGGCGGGCCGTCATCTTCGCGTAGATGTCGTCCACGAGCTTGCGGAATGCCGGGTCGAGACGGTTGCGCGGATGCTTGAACGGCACCTCGATCTCGGCCACGACCTTGCCCGGGTTCGACGAGAGCACGAGAATGCGGTCGCACATGAACACCGCTTCCTCGATGTTGTGCGTGACGATCAGCACCGACTTGATCGGCAGGCGGCCTTGCGTCCACAGATCCAGCAGGTCGGTGCGCAGCGTTTCGGCGGTCAGCACGTCGAGCGCCGAGAACGGTTCGTCCATCAGCATCAGCATCGGGTCGACCACGAGCGCGCGCGCAAAACCCACGCGCTGGCGCATGCCGCCCGAGAGCTCGCGCGGATAGGCGTTTTCGAAGCCGTCCAGACCGATCAGGTCGATGGCCGCCAGCGCGCGCTCGCGGCGCTCGCGCGCGCCCACGCCCTGCGCTTCGAGCCCGGCTTCCACGTTTTGCAGCACCGTGAGCCACGGAAAGAGCGCGAAGGTCTGGAACACCATCGCCACGCCCTTGGCCGGGCCGTCGAGCGGCTTGCCGCGCCAGGTGATCTCACCCGAAGTCGGCGAGATCAGGCCGGCGATGATACGCAGAAGCGTGGACTTGCCCGAGCCCGAACGGCCGAGCAGCCCGACGATCTCGCCTTCGCGCAGCGAGAGATTCGCATCGTCGAGCACGAGCAGCTCGCCCTGGGCCTTGTTGAAGCCACGGCACACGTCCTGCACACGCAGGATTTCCTCGCCCAGCCGCGGCGGCGTGGGCGTCTCGACGTCGCTGGTTGCGGCACTCAGAG
Organism: Paraburkholderia sp. J12; assembly: GCF_905220215.1. Taxonomy (NCBI): domain Bacteria; kingdom Pseudomonadati; phylum Pseudomonadota; class Betaproteobacteria; order Burkholderiales; family Burkholderiaceae; genus Paraburkholderia; species Paraburkholderia sp. J12. The sequence continues at coordinate 84,332 of NZ_CAJMZC010000011.1, read as the reverse complement.
TCTTGGGATTTTGCATCGCGTTTGCCTTCGGTTCTCAATCAGTCAAGCCGGAGTTTGGCTTCGGCGTGAGCATATAACGGGCGCCACAGCAGGCGGTTGAACATCGTGACGAACAGGGACATCACCGCGATGCCCAGAATGATCTTCGGGAAGTCGCCGGCTGCCGTGGTCTGCGCGATGTAGGCGCCCAGACCGTGCGCCTCGACCTTGGTGTCGCCCCACTGCACGAACTCGGAGACGATGCTCGCGTTCCATGCGCCGCCCGAAGCCGTAATCGCACCCGTGATGTAGTACGGGAAGATGCCCGGCAGCATGATCTGGCGCCACCACTGCCAGCCGCGAATGCGGAAGTTCGTCGCGGCTTCCTTGTAGTCGTTCGGATAGGCGCTCGCGCCCGCGATCACGTTGAACAGGATATACCACTGCGTGCCGAGCACGATCAGCGGTGAAAGCCAGATGTCGGGATTGAGGTGAAACTTCACGATCACGATCACGAACACCGGGAACAGCAGGTTCGCCGGGAACGCGGCGAGGAACTGCGCGAGCGGCTGGATCTTCTCGGCGAGCGCGGGGCGCAGGCCGATCAGCACGCCGATCGGCACCCAGATCACCGAGGCGATCGCGATCAGCAAGATCACGCGAATCAGCGTGATGAGGCCGAGCACCAGCACGTGGCCCACTTCGTCGAGCGTGACCCCCGTGCGCACATAGGCCACCACGCGCCACACCACGTACACCGTGAGCGCAATCACGAAGACCGCCCATACGATGTCGCCGATGCGCGAGCTCAGCGTGCCCTTGCCCGGGGCCGCCGGCGCGGCGCGCTCGATCACCGGGAACGAGGGCAGCTTGAGCGACACGCGCGCGGCCTTCGAGAAGCACCAGCCCACCGGTACGAGCAGCTGATGGATGAGGTGGGTGCGGCGCACGAGATCGAGTAGCCACGACTCCGGCGCATCGCCCGAGCTCGTGTTTTCCATGCGGAATTTGTCGGCCCAGGCAACGAGCGGACGGAACAGCAACTGGTCATAGGCGATGATCACGACGGTCATCGCGAGAATCACCCAGCCCACCGCGCCGAGGTTCTTCTCGGTGATCGCCTGGGCCAGATACGCGCCCACGCCCGGCAGCGTGATCGTGTTGTTGCCCACCGTGATCGCTTCCGAGGCGACCACGAAGAACCAGCCGCCCGACATCGACATCATCATGTTCCAGATGAGGCCCGGCATCGAGAACGGCACATCGAGCTTCCAGAAGCGCTGCCACGCCGTGAGGTGAAAGCCCTTCGATACCTCGTCCAGATCGCGCGGCACCGTGCGCAGCGACTGGTAGAAGCTGAAGGTCATGTTCCAGGCCTGGCTCGTCCAGATCGCGAAGATCGCGGCCAGTTCGGCGCCCAGCACGCGGCCGGGAAAGAGCGAGAGAAAGAAGGTGACCGTAAACGAGATGTAGCCCAGCACCGGCACCGACTGCAGGATGTCGAGGATCGGCACCAGCACCTGGCCCGCGCGGCGGCTCTTCGCTGCAAGCGTGCCGTAAACCAGCGTGAAGGCGAGCGACGCCACCATCGCCGCGAGCATGCGCAGCGTCGTGCGCATGGCGTACTCGGGCAGCATGCGCGGATCGAGCGAGATGACCTGGGTCTTGAGCGTGGACATCGGCGCGAGCGTCTGATGGAAGCCGATGGCCGCCATCGCGATCAGGCAGATGATGAGCGGAAACGCAACGAAGTCCCAGCGATTGGGCAGCACGCGCCACGCCGAAGCGTTGGCCGTGCGGTTCAGGTTGAAACCGAATTCCATCAGGCGTCCCTCCGGCAGATCGTTATGCAGCTGGCCGTTATGCGGCTGGCCATTATGCAGCTGGCATCCAGGCCATCGAATTCGGGCGCACGGTCCAGCGAGGACACGTGGGGAAAGGCAAGGCGCATGGGTACAAAGACTCGTTGGCGTTGATCAGGCGTCGGCGGCCGGGCCGCCGCGTGAGAGGGCTGCGGCAAAAAACCAGGATTCGTGGGCCATCGGTCCGGTTTGCCTTGATTTGAACGGCACGACACTACTACAACCTTTGTGACAGGCACAACCTTGCCCGGCCGCCGCCGTGTGCGAGCGCTGCCCGCCCAGGGTCAACCCATAGTCGTACAAATGCGCGCGCGGGGCTGCCCGCACCCCGGCGTCGCGCGCGCACCACAACCCCGGCGAGCCCGCCCTCGCGCGGCGCCCCAACATGGCGCGAAGTGCCGGCTCGCCCACTCAACGGGGGATCGCAGTACGGTTTTCGAGGGGTAAAATCGTTGCGCGCCTCGCGGCGCCTGCCGGCCCCGCCCCGGCGCGAACCCACGCCCATCCACCACACCCAAGGCCGATGAACAGGAGACTCTTGCGTCAGACAGCCGGCCCCCTCGGGGTGATGGCCGTGGTGATCGTCTGCTGGGCCGCGGCGGGGCTCCTTGCCGACCGCATGGTCCGTCAGGAGCTCGATACGGCGCTCACCGTGCAGCGCCAGATGTCGCGCTCCGTCGTGGACAACATGGCCGAGGTGATCGCGAGCGACCTCTCGATGTCGCGCGCGATCCCCGCCACGATGGCCGAGACGCGCGTGGTCCAGCAGGCGCTCACCGAGTCGGCACGCTACGCCGCGTCACCCCAGTCGACGGAGCTGGAGCGGCGCACCGAGCTGCAGAGCATTCCCGCGCTCCTGAGCGTGGACCGCTTCCTGCACGACGCCCAGGGCTTCTCCGGCCTCGACGCCATCTGGCTCGTCAACGCCAACGGCATCTGCGTCGCCTCGAGCAACGCGCTCGACAAGCTCTCCTATGTGGGCGTGGACATGCGCACGCGCGCTTATCTGAGCGACACCCTGCTCGGCGCCTTCTCCGAAGCCTATGGCGTGGGCATGTCCAGCGGCGAGCCCGGCATCTTCGTGGCCGCCCCCGCCTACGACGACGGCCTGCTGGTCGGCGCCGTGGTGGCCAAGGTCAGCATCTCGCGGCTGCGCCACTGGGTCACGCATCCGGGCACCTTCGTCTCGGACGGCAACGGCGTCGTCATCATGTCGCACGACAGTGCGCTCGAAGGCCTTGCGTTGCCGGGCTCCCGCGTCGAAGACATGAACGCCGTGGACCGCGTGAACACTTATCTGCGCGAGCGCTTCTCCGAAATCTCGCTGCGCTCGGCCGAAGCCAATGCGCTCAAGGACGCGCCGTGGATGCCGCGCGAGGAAGCCTCGCAGATGGTCGAGCTGCCCGGCCAGCGCGCGCCCGCGATCTACGAATGGCGCGGCGGACTCAATTCGGGGCTCTCGGCGCACCTCGTCGATCCCGTCAACGCCTGGCCCGAACTGCTCGCGAACCGGCAGCGCGACCGCTTCCTCATTTTTCTCACGCTCACGGGCACGGCGGCGCTCGCAGCGGTGATCTCAGTGTCGTGGGTGCGCGAGCGGCGGCTGCATCGCGCAAGCCGCGATCTCGCCGGGCAGTTGCAGTCCGCCAACGCGCTGCTGGCCGCCGAAGCCCGCGTGGACGCGCTGACGGGCGCCCTCTCGCGGCGCTACTTCCTCGACCTGCTGCGCCGCGAGATCGACCGCGCCTACGCGAGCGGCACGACCCTGTGCATGGCCATCGCCGATCTCGACTACTTCAAGCAGATCAACGACCGCTTCGGCCACCCGGCCGGCGACCGGGCGCTGAAGCATTTCGTGGAGACCTGCCGGGCCGAGCTGCGTGCCGACGACGCGGTCGGGCGCCTCGGCGGCGAGGAGTTCGGCATCCTGCTGCCCGCCACCTCGCTCTCGACCGGCCGCGAGGTGATCGAACGGCTGCGTCTGAAGGTAAAGGCGAATGGCTGTGCCGAACTGCCCGCCGGATCGAACCTGAGCGTGAGCATCGGTATTACGGAACTGGCGGCTTCGCAGGATCAGCCCGAGCGGCTGATGAGCCGCGCCGACCTCGCGCTCTACATGGCCAAGGCGGGCGGCCGCGACCGCTGCGAGTCCATGCCCGCCGACGGCGCCGTGCCGCCGCGCGCCACGGCCGAGACCTGGTAGCCGGGCCCGCCGGCCCGGGGCGCGCGGCACGACGCGACACCCGACCCGCAATCGGCCGCCCAATGAATCAGCCGCCAGGCGGTATCATCGGACAAACGCCCGCGCTGCAACATGGCGCGCGCCCTTGAAGCGTAGAAACGCGCGCACCGCGCCGTTTCGCTCAATCCGGAGGTATGCATGAAGGGAAATCTGGTCATCGTCTGCCGCGATCAGGATGCTCACGCGTTCGACCAGTTGATGGTCGAGTACGGCGCGTTCCAGACGCGCCTGTCCTCGACGACGTGGTATCTGAAGCTCGAGGCGGCCCCCGAACTGATCCAGGAGGAGATCCTGGCGCGTCTCGGGAAGTACACGACGCACTATATCTTCGAAGCCGGCAGCGTCACCTACAACACCGTGGACAGCGAAGCCGCCGCCGCGCTCGACACGCTCTTCTCCGCGTAACGCCGGAGTCTTGCCCGCGCCTCTTAGTTAGGGGTGCGGCGCGTCACCAGGCGTGCGCCGCTTCGGCGATCGTGCGCTGCACCACTTCCACCGGGAACGTCATCCGTACGGCGAGACCACCGCCCTCGCCATTGCCGATCTGCAATTCGCCGCCCACGCGCCGCACGAGGCGCTCGACGATTGCGAGGCCGAGGCCGCTATGCCCGTTGCCGCCACGGGCCGGGTCGAGCCGCACGAAGGGCCGGCTCGCGCGCGTGAGGTCCTGGGTGGCGATGCCCTTGCCGTGATCGCGCACGGTCAGCGTGTAGCTTTCGGGGCTGCGCTCCGTTTCGATGACCACGGGCGGCGCGCCGTACGCATGCGCGTTGTCCAGCAGGTTCGACACCACGCGATCGAGCGTGGCGGCAGGCAGACGGAAATCGCTGCCGGCGTTGAGCCGCATCTGGATCGCCGGGCCTTCGGCGGCCTGGCCCGTCGAACCGAGCGTCCGCATCGCGCTCATCGTCCGGTAGTTGCGCACGATGCGCTCGCATTGCTCGTCCACTTCGACCGGCTCGCTGCGGTCCGCGCCGTCGTGCGCGAACACAAGGAATTGATCGACGATATGGGCCATGGAGTCCACGTCGCGCACCACGCCGTCGCGCGCCTTGGCCTCGTCCATCATTTCCGCGCGCAGGCGCAGGCGCGCGAGCGGCGTCTTCAGGTCGTGCGCGACGCCGGCCAGCATCACGGCGCGGTCGTGATCGTTGCGCTCCACCTCCGTCACCATCTGGTTGAAGCCACGCGTGAGCAGGCGCAGCTCGCGCGGCCCGCGCTCGCGCAGCGGCGGCACCGGCTCGCCGCGCCCGAAGCGCGCCACGGCCTGGGCAAGCAGGCTCAGCGGTTTTTGCAGCGTCCACGCCGCCACCAGCGCCGCAATCACCGCCGCCGAGAAAATGATCAGCAGCCACGGAACCATCCGGTCGATCGTGGGCCGCATGGGCCGCAGCGGCTGCACGGGCACCACGATCCAGCGCGCATCTTGCGGACCCTTCACCCACAGCGTAGGCGGCCGGAACAGCGGGCCGATGCGCACGTCGGTGCCGGGCGGCATGCGCTCGCGCACGTCGTCGATGAAGCGGCGCAGCGGCTCGGGAATATCGGCGCTGTCGGGCGGCACCGAGGCGCTCGCCGGATCGACGAGCTGCACGCGCGAGGGCAACGGCTGGTCGGGCGTGCGCTCCACGTGCTGACGCACGGCATCGACGAGGAATGCCGCCTCTTCCACTGCATAGCGCGTTTGCATCTGGCTGCGCTCGAGACGCATCAGCGCGAACCAGGCCACGTGCGAGAGCAGCAGGACGCCCACGAACAGCACCGCGAGGCGCCCGAACAGCGAATCAACCGGCTGGCGCATGGTTGGCCTGCTCTCCGTCCGGCACGAACACATAACCGCGCCCGCGCACCGTCTGGATGAAACGCGGGGTGGACGGATCGGATTCGAGAATGCGCCGCAGACGCCACACCTGAACGTCGATGCCGCGGTCGGTGCCGTCGTATTCGGGACCGTGCAGCAGCTCGAGCAGGCGCTCGCGCGTGAGCGTGCGCATGGGGTGGTTGACGAAAATCTTCAGGAGGGCGAATTCGCTGCCCGACAGCATGATGGGCTTGCCTTCCTGCTGCAGCGTGCGCGACTGGAAGTCGAGCGTGAAGCGGCCAAACGAAAACGGCTCGCGCTGCTCGGGCGCGGCGGCCGACGGCACCGTGCGGCGGCGGCGCAGCACGGCCTGCACGCGCGCGAGCAGCTCGCGCGGGTTGAACGGCTTGCCGAGATAGTCGTCGGCGCCGAGCTCGAGGCCGACGATGCGGTCCACGTCGTCCGCACGGGCGGTGAGCATGATGACCGGAATGTCGTCGCCGGACGCGCGCAGCTTGCGCAGCGCCGTGAGCCCGTCCACGCCCGGCATCATCAGGTCGAGCACGATCAGGTCGGGGCGCTCGCGCTCCAGCCGCCGCTCCAGCGAGCCGGCGTCGTGCAGCACGGACACTTCCATGCCCTGGCGCGCCAGATAGTCGCGCAGGAGGTCACGGAGTTCGAGGTCGTCGTCGACGACAAGAATTTGAGTAGCCATGGGACGAAGTTTAACGCGCGCGCCGGGACCCTTTCCTTACGGTGGGGTAGTTTGGGTTACGGGGTGTTACGACGAAAGGCGCGAGTAATGTCGCGTAATGACACCGGCTCGCCGCGTAACACGCCCGACGGGATCGACCGATACGCTAGGGACACCGGATGCGGCAACAGCAGCACTTGTTAGGGAGCGCCGCGCCTCACCGGATAAAACCCTTCACGGATTTGTCAGGAGCATCACCATGTACAAGAAAACCTCGCGCATTCTCGCGATTGCTGCCGCCTCGCTCGCGCTCACCATGGGCGCCGCCCACGCCCAGACGCCGCCCCCCGGCGGTCCCGGCGGCCCGGGCATGCACGCCATGCACCACGGCGATTTCATGATGGGCTTCAAGAAGCTGCACGACAAGCTGAACCTGAACGCCGATCAGGAAAAGCAGTGGCAAGCCGCGCTCGACACGATGAAGCAGAACCACGAGCAGATGCGCAAGATCCACGAACAGCTCAAGCAGCAGTTCGAAGCGCAGAAGAACCAGCCGATCCTCGACATGAACGCGCTGCACGCGGCGCGCCAGCAGGCCGAGCAGCAAGGCGCCCAGTTGCGCGAGCAGAACGCCCAGGCCTGGCTCGCGTTCTACAACGGCCTGAACGACCAGCAGAAGACCACGGTCAGCACGGCGCTCAAGGAGCACTTCGCGAAGATGGAACAGCGCCGCGAAAAGATGCGCCAGCACTGGGAGCATCACGGCGCCGCGTCGGCACCGGCCGCAGCGCAGTAAGTGCCGGATCCCGGGCGGCGGGCGCGCCGCCCGGGACGGCAGGAAACCGGCCGGCAGAACATGCCGGACCGGTGGTGCGGCTCGCTGGACCGGCAGTGCAGCCGTACCATGACGAAGCGCCGCGGGGAGACCCGCGGCGCTTTTTCTTTGCGTGCCCGCTTCGCTGCCCCTTCTCTGCCCAGGCACGGCCAGGCAAAGGCAAGCGCAAGTGGGCACCAGCGAACAAGATCAGGCCAGGTCGAACAACAGCACTTCGGCCTTCTCGCCGTTCGCGAGCGTCACGGCCGCCTCGGCCTCGATCATGGCCGCATCGCCGGCTTCGAGGCGCTCCCCGTTCACCTCCAGCGCGCCGCGCGCCACGTGCACGTACACGCGCCGGCCGGCCGGCACCGCGTACTCCGCGCGCTCGTCGCCGTCGATCAGCGCCGCGTAGATCGACGCGTCGGACTGCACCGTCACCGAGCCGTCGCGCCCGTCGGGCGAGGCCACCACGCGCAGCCGGCCGCGCTTGTCCTCGTCGGCGAAACGCTTTTCCTCATAACCCGGCGCCCCGCCTCGCTCGCGCGGCAGCAACCAGATCTGCAGCAGATGGGCCTCCTCCTCGCGCGACGCGTTGAACTCGCTGTGCATCACCCCGGTGCCGGCGCTCATGCGCTGCACGTCGCCCGGGCGGATGGTCGAGCCGTTGCCCATGCTGTCGCGGTGCGCAAGGCCGCCCGAGAGCACATAGGTCACGATTTCCATGTCGCGATGGCCGTGGGCGCCGAACCCCTGGCCGCCGGCGATGCGGTCGTCGTTGAGCACCCGCAGCGCGCCATAGTGGACGTGCTCGGAGTCGTGGTAATCGGCGAAGGAAAAGCTGTGGTACGAATCGAGCCAGCCGTGGCTGGCGTGACCCCGTTCGTCGGAGCGGCGAATGGCAAGCATGGCAATCTCCCGTGTTTCGTTGCGATACCCGAAGGTAAGGGCGAAGCCCTCGAACCACAATCGGCGCCGGTGCACCGGATCGTTTCGCTGGCAACGTCAATGAACGCCCGCGCCACCGGCGTTCGCGGCAAGTTCCCGCGCCGTGGCTCGAGCCTCGCGTCCGCGTTGACATTCCTGCCCAATAAACTGGCATACCCCCCGGCTTCGGGTAAAATACCGCGCTTTTCGGCCAGCGCGTCCCGCGAGCCGTCCCCGTACCGGTGCGTACCGGGCGCGGACCGTTCCGATAAGCCGACGCAGCCCGTCCGACCCGCATTTTTGATCGCCTAGAATGGCGGCGACCGGCCCCACGGCCGGCAGGCCGCGCGGCGGCAGCGCCTTGCAGACCCGCCTGACGACCTCGCGGGCAGCCTGGCGAGGCACGCCACGCGCCGTCCGTATCAGGAGAAAGATGAAGAAGTTCGCAGTGTGTGCGGCGCTCGCGCTCGTCGCCGGCAGCGCCGCCGCCAAGGAGTGGAAGACCGTTCGCATCGGCGTGGACGCCAGCTACCCGCCGTTCGAGTCGGTCGCACAGAACGGGCAGATCGTCGGTTTCGACGTGGACCTCGCGAAAGCGCTGTGCGCGCGCATGAACGTCAAGTGCGTCTGGGTCCAGAACGATCTCGACGGCATCATCCCGGCGCTGAAGGCCCGCAAGTTCGACGCGATCGTCTCGTCGCTCAGCGTCACCGACCCGCGCCGCCAGCAGATCGACTACTCCGACAAGATGTTCGACGCCCCCGCGCGCATGCTCGCGAAGGCCGGCTCGCCGCTCCTGCCCAGCCCGGAATCGCTCAAGGGCAAGAACGTGGGCGTCGAGCAGGGCTCGACCCAGGAGGCCTACGCGAAGGCGCACTGGGCGGGCAAGGGCGTGAACGTGGTGTCGTACCAGAACCAGGACCAGGTGTATCAGGACCTGATGTCGGGCCGGCTCGACGCCACGCTGCAAGACGAGGTCCAGGCCGACTTCGGCTTCCTGAAGACGCCGCGCGGCAAGGGTTACGCCTGGGCCGGCCCGGCCGTGCAGGATCCGAAGACGATCGGCGACGGCACGGCGATCGGCCTGCGCAAGGAAGACACGGATCTCAAGGCGCAATTCAACGCGGCGCTGGCCTCGATCCACAAGGACGGCACGTTCGACCGGATCGCGAAGCAGTACTTCGATTTCAATATCTATACAGGCAAGTAGCATCCGATCAAGGTGCGCGGCGCGCGCCCCGTCAAGGACCCACCCATGTTTCTTCAAGGCTACGGCCCGCTGATCCTCGCCGGCACCTGGCAGACCGTCAAGCTCTCGGTGCTCTCGCTCGTGCTCTCGTTCCTGCTGGGGCTCATCGGCGCGGCGGCGAAACTCTCGAAGAACCGCGTCGCCCATGGCGCGGGCACCGTGTACACCACGCTGATCCGCGGCGTGCCGGACCTCGTGCTGATGCTGCTGCTCTTCTACAGCCTGCAGATCTGGCTGAACGACCTCACCGACCTGCTGGGCTGGGACCAGATCGACATCGACCCGTTCATCGCCGGGGTGATCGTGCTCGGCTTCATCTACGGCGCCTACTTCACGGAAACCTTCCGCGGCGCCTTTCTCGCGGTGCCGCGCGGCCAGCTCGAAGCCGGCCACGCCTACGGCATGACGAACTGGCAGGTGTTCCGCCGCATCATGTTCCCGCAGATGATGCGCTTTGCGCTGCCGGGCATCGGCAACAACTGGCAGGTGCTCGTGAAATCGACGGCGCTCGTCTCGATCATCGGCCTCGCCGACGTGGTCAAGGCAAGCCAGGACGCCGGCAAGGGCACGCTGCGCTTTTTCTTCTTCACGCTGCTCGCGGGCGCGATCTACCTCGGCATCACCACGGTTTCGAACTTCGTGCTGATGTACCTCGACAAGCGCTACTCCACCGGCGTGCGCCGCGCGGACCTGTAAGCGGATCCGGAACAACAAGGCGAACAACATGCAAGACCTGATCCAGCTTGTCCAGCAGTACTGGCAAAGCTATCTGTACACCGACGGCTATCACTTCACCGGCGTCGCCATCACGCTCTGGCTGCTGGTGGTATCGATCGGACTCGGCTTCTGCCTCTCGGTGCCGCTCGCCGTGGCGCGCGTCTCGAAGAAGAAGTGGCTCTCCGGCCTCGTGTGGCTCTACACCTATATCTTTCGCGGCACGCCGCTCTACGTGCAACTGCTGCTCTGCTACACGGGCCTCTACAGCCTCGACATCATCCGCAACCACGAGCTGACCGCCGCATTCTTCCGCAGCGGCATGAACTGCACGCTGCTCGCGTTCACGCTCAATACCTGCGCATACACCACCGAGATCTTCGCGGGCGCAATCAGGGCCACGCCCTACGGCGAGATCGAAGCGGCGCGCGCGTACGGCATGTCGCCGTTCACGCTCTACCGGCGCGTGATCCTGCCTTCGGCGCTGCGCCGCGCGCTGCCCTACTACAGCAATGAAGTCATCCTGATGCTGCACGCAACGACAGTGGCCTTCACGGCCACCGTGCCGGACATCCTCAAGATCGCGCGCGACGTCAATTCGGCGACCTACCAGACCTTCACCGCGTTCGGCATCGCCGCCCTGCTCTATCTGAGCATTTCGTTCACGCTCGTGTGGCTCTTCCGCCAGGCCGAGCGCCGCTGGCTCGCGTACCTGCGGCCGCTTGGCAAGTGAGCCCGCTACCCATGACCCAGATGAATTCCCAGAAGCAAAAGCTTTTCGTCGATGCCCTGCACAAGCAATACGGCGACCATGAAGTGCTCAAGGGCGTTTCGCTGCAAGCGAATGCCGGCGATGTGATCAGCGTGATCGGCTCGTCCGGTTCGGGCAAGAGCACGATGCTGCGCTGCATCAACTTCCTCGAGCAGCCCAACGCGGGGCGCATCTTCGTGGACGGCGAGGAAGTGCGCACCCGCGCCGACAGCCGCACCGGCGCGCTGCAGGTGGCCGACCCGAAGCAGCTCCAGCGCGTGCGCACGAAGCTCGCCATGGTGTTCCAGCACTTCAATCTGTGGACGCACATGACGGTGCTGGAGAACGTGATCGAGGCGCCCGTGCACGTGCTGGGCATTGCGCGCCGCGAAGCCGAAGAGCGCGCACGCGAATACCTCGAGAAAGTGGGGCTCGCGCCGCGCGTGGAGAAACAGTATCCCTCGCACCTCTCGGGCGGCCAGCAGCAGCGGGTGGCGATTGCACGCGCGCTCGCCATGCACCCGGATGTGATGCTCTTCGACGAACCGACCTCGGCGCTCGACCCCGAACTGGTGGGCGAAGTGCTCAAGGTGATGCAAAAGCTCGCCGAGGAAGGCCGCACCATGATCGTCGTCACGCACGAAATGGGTTTCGCGCGCAACGTCTCCAATCATGTGATGTTCCTGCACCAGGGACGCGTGGAAGAAGAAGGCCAGCCGGCCGAAGTCTTTGGCAATCCGAAGAGCGAACGGCTGCGGCAGTTCATTTCGGGGAGCCTCAAATAAGCGGCCTGGAAGACAGTCTCGGGCCTGGACTCGCGGGCTGAAGGCCAGGCGTTGCGCGGCAACGACGTCCGCCGGGCCATGTAGTAAATGTAGTTTTTCAAGGCGCTTTCAGCGCCTTTTCTTTTTTCTTCCAAAGCTGCCTTCGATCCCACTTTTTCGGTGCCTCAAAGGCCGTTTTCGCCTTACTCCTGAGGTTTTTCTCCGTCAATAGTGGCAATCCTGAAGATCGCCCCGCAGCAAACGTGAGTCCCTTGTCCGACAAGGCTTTACGCCTCCTTTTTGAGAGACTCGGGACCTCCCCTGGCAGCGGCATATTGCAATTTGACGACACACCCCGGCACGCCGACGATTTCGTTCGCCACCGCCGCCCTTTTTTGCTAAATTAGTAACCAAAGTAGCAAAACAAAGTGCATTAAAAGTAGTTTCACTTCAAAAAGAACGGGAGATGCCAGTCAACCAGGGGACCCGCAAGACTACTCGAACAGGTTGTCGCGCTGCATCGCAGCCGGCGCCTCGGGCCCCAGGGTAGTAGCTCCCTCACGCGACTACGATTTCTGTTCGTTGCGCCCTCACACGCGCGGACGTCTTTCGCAGTACTTAGGTTGACTCTTTGACAGGGTATGGAGGAGAAGATGAAGAAAGCTTTGCTCGCCGCAGCACTGATGTCGGCTGGGGTGGTCGCGCATGCGCAAAGCAGCGTGACGCTCTATGGCCGCCTTGACGCTGGTGTGGCGTACATGAACGGCGTCGGAACTGGCGGCGGCACCGGCGCCGCCACCGCAGGCAAGAGCCAGGTGCTGCTCGAAAGCGGCTACTGGGGCACCAGCCTGTGGGGCTTGAAGGGTGTCGAAGACATCGGCGGCGGCAATAAGGTTCTCTTCCAGTTGGAAGGCAGCTTCAGCACGGCAACCGGTTCGCTCGGCTCGGCCGGCTCGATCTGGAATCGCTGGGCAACCGTCGGTATGGCCAACGACAACTACGGTACGCTGCTGCTCGGCCGCGAACTGTTCATCTCGAACGGCATTTGGGACTTCGACCCGTTCGGTCAGTCGAACTGGTCGTCGGCGTCGCTCGTGCGTGGTCGTAACTGGCCGCAGTCGAGCAACAACGTGTCGTACCAGTCGCCGAAGTGGTATGGCTTCGACGTGTACGGCCAGTACTCGCTGTCGAACCAGACGAGCTGGAACGGTGACAGCACGGCTTCCGGCGCTCAAGGTCGTGAAGACGGTCTCCAGTTGACCTATACGAGCTCGCTGTTCCAGATCCGCGGCCTGTACGACGAAATCCGCAACCCGGCAAACGGCACGCTCGGCGGCACGTACAACGCGGTCAACTCGGGCAACGTCGGCCAGGGCGTCTACGCGTTCGGTCGCGACTACATGGCGATGATCAACGTGTTCCTGGGTCAGTTCAAGATCCAGGGCGGCTACGAAGCGGTCCGTTCGTCGGGCATGAGCGGTCTCGCGATCGGCGAACCGAGCACGCTCGACCACGAATGGGGTGGTGTGACGTGGCAAGCCACGCCGGCAGCAGCCCTGATCGCAGCGGTCTACCACGTGAACGGCAACAACGGCGCGGGTAACGCAACGCTCTATACGATCGGCGGTTCGTACAACCTGTCCAAGCGTACCCTGCTCGACTTCCAGGTCGCGACCGTGCAGAACAGCAAGACCGCGAACTACGGCCTGAACGCCAACAATTCCGGCACGTCGGCTGCAACCGGCAACCCGCTGATTGGCCACAGCCAGACGGGCGTGTACGGCGGCATCCAGCACTCGTTCTAATCGACGGGTCTAGAAAGAACAGTTACATCGACGTTTTCACGCTGCTGCGAGAGGCGCGTATCGGTGCGGTGTCCGAAAGGGTATCCGCACCGTTTTTTATTCTCGACGCGGGCCGCTCAAGCGGCCCGTTTCTTTTGGTGCAACGGTTTTCCGACTGGGCGCGTCAGACCGCCGCCTCGTTCTCTTCGCCGGTGCGGATGCGGATCACGCGCTCGACGTCGGTCACGAAGATCTTGCCGTCGCCGATCTTGCCGGTGCGCGCCGCGCCGATGATCGCGTCGATCACCTGATCGGCCTGGTCGTTCGCCACCACCACTTCGATCTTCACTTTGGGCAGAAAATCGACCACGTATTCGGCACCGCGATACAGCTCGGTGTGCCCCTTCTGGCGGCCGAAGCCTTTGACCTCGGTGACGGTCAGGCCCGTCAGGCCGACTTCGGCGAGCGCTTCGCGCACTTCGTCGAGCTTGAACGGTTTGATGACGGCAGTAATGCGTTTCATGGCGGACCTCGTCTCGTATCGGGTGGGTGTCTGTCGAAAAATCGAAAGCAATAAGCAGGGTGTAAGCAGGATTCTACGCTGCGCTCACGGTGCGGCCTTGCCTTGAGGCGGATTGGCCGTGTCCGGCACCTGCTCCAGATCCGCGAGCCATACCGTGGATTCGGAATCGCTCGGCGCGCGCCAGTCGCCGCGCGGCGAGAGCGAGCCGCCCGAACCCACCTTCGGCGCATTCGGAATGCAGGTGCGCTTGAACTGGCTCTGGCGGAAGAATCGGTCGAGGAAAATGCGCAGATTACGCTTGATCGCCGCGAGATCGTACTGGTTGCGCGCGACTTTCGCGTTCTCCGGCCAGGCGCCCTTCTCCCGGTCGCCCCAGGCGTGCTGCGCGAGAAAGGCGACCTTCGCGGGCGTGAAGCCAAAGCGCAGCGTGTAGTAAAGATTGAAGTCCTGCAACTCGTACGGCCCGATCACGCTCTCGGTTTTCTGCTCAGGCGCGCCGTTGGCCTTGCCGGGAATCAGCTCGGGGCTGATGTCGGTGTCGAGAATCGCCTCGAGCACGTCCGAGCCACTCTCGCCGATCTGCCCGGTTTCCGCCACCCAGCGCACGAGGTGCGTGATGAGCGTCTTGGGCACGCTCGCATTCACGTTGTAGTGCGACATGTGATCGCCCACGCCGTAGGTGCACCAGCCGAGCGCCAGCTCGGACAGATCGCCCGTGCCGATCACGATCGCGTGGTTGAAGTTCGCGAGGCGGAACAGGTGATTCGTGCGCTCGCCGGCCTGCACGTTCTCGAAGGTGATGTCGTAGCTTTCCTTGCCTTCGGAGTACGGATGACCGAGGTCTTCGAGCATCTGCATGCAGCTCTTGCGAATGTCGATTTCCTTCGCCGTGCAGCCGACGAGTTCCATCAACTGACGCGCCTGGCGCAGCGTGCGCTCGCTCGTCGCGAAGCCCGGCATGGTGTACGCCAGGATATTCGCGCGCGGCAGGCCGAGCCGGTCCATCGCCTTCGCGCACACCAGCAGCGCGTGGGTGGAATCGAGCCCGCCCGACACGCCGATCACCACCTTCTTGATGCCCGCCTGCGACAGCCGCTGCACGAGCGCCTGCACCTGAATGTTGTAGACCTCGTTGCAGCGCTCGTCGCGGCGCTTCGGATCGGCCGGCACGTACGGGAAGCGTTCGACGCGACGCGCGAGCGGCAGTTCGGGCGCGTCCCACGCGCCGTGCTGCGGCACCTCGCAGCGAATCACGCGAAACTGCGCGATCTCGTCGTGATGGCGGCGAATCGAGTCGCCGAAGGTGGTCTGGCGAATGCGCTCCTGCGCGAGGCGCTGGAGATCGACATCGGCGACGATGAGCTGCGAGTCGTCGGGAAACCGCGCCGACTGCGCGAGCAGCTCGCCGTTCTCGTACACGAGCGCCTGGCCGTCCCAGGCCATGTCGGTCGTCGATTCACCCCTGCCCGCCGAGGTGTACAGATAGGCGGCGAGGCACCGCGCCGACTGCTGCGAAACGAGTTGATGCCGGTAGCCGGCCTTGCCCACCACCACGTTCGACGCCGAAAGGTTGACGAGCACCGACGCACCCGCGAGCGCCGCGAACGACGACGGCGGAATCGGCACCCACACGTCCTCGCAGATTTCCACGTGAAAACGCAGGCCCGCAACCGCCGGCACGTCGAAGAGAAGCGAGGCGCCGAACGGCACGTCCTCTCCGGCAAGGCGCACCGTGTCGGTGCGCGCGCAATCGGCGGCGCTGAACTGGCGCGGCTCGTAGAACTCGCCGTAGTTCGGCAGATAACTCTTCGGCACCACGCCCGCGATGCGCCCGCCCGCTACCACCGCGGCACAGTTGAAAAGCGTCTGCCCTACGCGCACCGGCAAGCCGACGATCATCGCGAGCGGCAGCGCGGCCGACTCGGCGACGAGCGTCTGCAGGGCGCACTCGCACGCGTCGAGCAGCGCCTGCTGGTGGAAGAGATCGTCGCAGGTGTAAGCGGAAAGACCCAGCTCGGGAAACGCCACGAGTGCGGCGCCCTTTTCGGCGGCCTCGCGGGCGAGCTCGAGCGTCTCGCTCGCGTTGAAGACCGGATCGGCAACGCGGCAGCGCGGCACACCCACGGCCACGCGCGCGAAGCCGTGCGTGTAGAGATTGAAGAAGCGCTCTTTCATTTCGATAACCCTGGAGGCACGCCGCGCGGCCTGAAGTCGATAGCGGACCGCCTGCCTGCGCTCGCGCGACGCGGCGGCCCTCACGCCCTCACCCGTTCCGGGCGTTTGCTTTACCATGACCGTTTGCCGCAGGTCTGCCATACGGGTTCGCCGCATGGGTTTGCCACACATTACCCGGCCGACGCTTGCCGACGCCCGGGCAAGGCAGGCTCGAATCAGACTATGTCGCGGCGCAAGCCTAATCGGACAGGCACGCAAGTTGAAACAGGAACATTTCAATTATCGCACGGGCATACTCGGCTCACCGGCCGAGGTGGACGCAGCCGAATGGAACGCGCTGCTCGCGCGCCAGGGGCAGCCCACGCCCTTTTTACGCCACGAATTCCTCTCGGCGCTGCACGCCACGCGCTGCGCCACGCCCGATGCGGGCTGGGCCCCGCAGTTCGTCACCCTCACCGACACGCGCACGGGGCGCCTCGCGGCGGCCGCGCCCGTGTACCTGAAGGGACACTCGTACGGCGAATACGTGTTCGACTGGGCCTGGGCCGACGCCTACAAGCGCAACGGCCTCGAGTACTACCCGAAGCTCCTGTGCGCGGTGCCGTTCACGCCGGTGCAAGGCACGCGCCTGATCTGCGCCGATGAAACCGCGCGCCGCCACCTGGCCGCGACGCTCCTCGCGTTCGCGGAGCAGGCGGACGTCTCGTCCCTGCACGTGCTGTTCCCCACCGGAGAAGACGCGGACGCGCTGACCGGCCTCGGCATGATGCAGCGCGAGGGCGTGCAGTTTCACTGGCTCAACGACGGCTACCGCGACTTCGAAGACTTCCTTTCGACGCTCGAGCAGAAAAAACGCAAGAACATCCGCGCGGAGCGGCGCAAGGTGCGCGATGCGGGCGTGACGATGCGGCGCGTGCGCGGCGAAGACATCCGCGACGAAGACTGGCGTTTCTTCAGCCGCTGCTACCGGCAAACCTACCGCGAACATTTCTCGACGCCTTACCTGAACCTCGACTTTTTCCGCATGATCGGCGCGTCGATGCCGGAGAACCTCCTGCTCGTGATCGCCGAATACGAGGGCAAGCCGATCGCGAGTTCGCTCGTCGTCTATCAGCGCGGGGAGAACGGTACGGGCGGGACACTGTACGGACGCTACTGGGGCGCGCTCGAACACGTGCCGTGCCTGCATTTCGAGGCCGCGTACTATCAGCCGCTGGAGTTCTGCATCGAAGAGGGGCTGGCGGTGTTCGAAGGCGGCGCGCAGGGCGAGCACAAGATGGCGCGCGGCTTCATGCCCACCGTCACGCGCTCGGCGCACTGGCTCGCGCATCCCGCGTTCGCCGACGCGGTGGCGCGCTTCCTCGAAAGCGAAACCAACCACATTCATGCCTACGTTCACGAACTGAACGAGCACAATCCGTTTCGCTCGTGACCGACTCCACACCCCCGCCCTCGCCCGAAAAACGCCTTATGCCGTGGTTCCTCTACCTGCTCGAATGCGACGATGGCAGCGTCTATACGGGCATTGCGGTCGACGTCGCCGCACGCTTCGAGCAACACGCGAACGGCATGGGCGCGCGCTACACGCGCTCGCGCAAGCCGGTGCAGGTGCTGGCGTCGTTCGAGCTGGCCGGCCGGGCGGAAGCGTCGCGTGCCGAGTACTGGGTGAAGCGGCTCAAGCCGCAGGAGAAGCGCGCGCTTGCGGCGGGGGCGCGCACGCTCGAATCGGTGTTGCCCGCGCCCGTGGCTGAGACCGAAACCGAAACCGAAGCCGACGCAGGCGACACGCCCACGGCGTCTGACGCCCCATGAAAAAAGCCGCACGGCCTGTGCGGCCCGTGCGGCTTCGATGGCGGCTCCGCGCTACACGCGCCTGAGCGCGCAAAGCACGGCAAGCGGCTTACTTCTTGAAGTTCGCGACGCCGTCGGTGATTTCCTTGTGCGCGGCGTCGATGCCCACCCAGCCCTCGATCTTGACCCACTTGCCCTTTTCGAGCGCCTTGTAGTTCTCGAAGAAGTGCTTGATCTGGTCCTTCAGGTACTCGGGCACGTCGTCCAGCGACTTGATGTTGGCCGTCATCGGGCAAACCTTGTCGTGCGGCACGGCGATCAGCTTGGCATCGACGCCCGACTCGTCGGTCATCTGCAGCATGCCGAGCGCGCGCGAACGCACCACGGAGCCGGCCAGCAGCGGGAACGGCGTGATCACGAGCACGTCGACGGGGTCGCCGTCGCCGGAAAGCGTCTGCGGGATGAAGCCGTAGTTGACCGGATAGCGCATGCCCGTGCCGACGAAGCGGTCGACGACGAGCAGACCCAGATCCTTGTCGGCTTCGTACTTCACCGGGTCGCTTTGCGCGGGGATCTCGATGATCACGTTGAAGTCTTGCGGCAGATCCTTGCCGGCGGGGACGTTTGCGAAGCTCATGGGCGCTCTCAGTTCAAAGGGAAAACCGGCGAATCCGCGCGCAACCTGCCTCGTGCGCGCCCTGCGGGCAAGGCGCACCGGCGCGGAAACCGGACGTTAGAGGATGGCGCCATTATAGCCAATCGGACGCGCCGGCCTGCGCTGCGGCCCCGGCCAAACCGGTGTAGCGCGCTGCGAATAGCGCGATAATGACCCGGCTGACCCGGCCCGCGCCCCCGCGCGGCGGCCCGGTCCAGCGACGTTTCCCGTTTTGCGTTTTCCTTTTCGGCGAGGCGCAGGCATGGACGAAGCGAAGCATTTCATCGACGGCGCGTGGTGCGCGCCGGCAGGCGGCGAGACGATCGCCGTGATCGACCCCTCCGATGGCGAGGCGTTCGCCCGGATCGCCCGCGGCGGTGCCGCCGACGTCGACCGCGCCGTGCGGGCCGCGCGCCGCGCTTTCGAAGGTGCCTGGGGCGCCCTCGCCGCCGCCGAGCGCGGCCGCGCTCGGCGGGTACTTCGAGTTCTACGCGGGCGCCGCCGACAAGCTCCACGGCGAAACGCTCCCCTACCAGGCGGGCTACACCGTCTTGACCGTGCGCGAGCCGCCGCTAAGTTTTGATCCCGAGGTGGGCCCAGAGTAGAGCCCATTCTTTGGGTGCCTCGGGTCCACTGCGGCTCCTGTAGGGCTTGTGATTTGATCTGACGTTGACTGACAGATCCGCATTCGGCTTACACACCTGACATGGACCGTTACTGGCAATCGGGCGCTGTGCCAGATGCCCCTGCCGTGCCCGCGAGCAATGCAGGCGGCTATCCGGCAAACGGCAATCCCGCTGCGGGCATCAATGGCACAGTGCAGGGCGAATGGTGGTATTACGCCGTTTCCGAAGAGTTGCGCAATGTGATTACCGCTCTCGGCGGCACTCCCGAATACACCCAGGTCAACCAGCTGGCCGCCGTACTCGCGAACACGTTTGCTCAGACGACGCAGACCATCATGGGACAACTCGCAACGGTCGCGACGAGTGGCAAATACGACGACCTGCTGGGCCTGCCCGATCTCGCCGCGGTTGCCACGTCTGGACAGTACGCAGACCTGGCGGGTCTGCCTGGCCTTGCGCCGGTCGCGACCAGTGGCAACTATGATGACCTGAGCAACACGCCAGTCATTCCACCGGAATTTACGTTACCCCCAGCGACGACCAGCTCATTAGGCGGCGTCATCGCCGGGCCGGGAACCTCGATAGCGGCCGATGGCACACTGTCGGCAATCGCCACACTGACAACCATTATCGACCTGGCGGCGGCGGAAAACGTCGCGCTCGACCTCACGCCACTCTCGCAGGGCGCGCCCGAAATTCTCTTTAACCTGCTGGTCGCGGCAGGCATAACCACCACGCTTTCGATTGCCAACCCGCCCCCGACCGGGGTACTCGGCGCATTTCTGCTCGTCGTGAGCAATGGCGGCGCGGGCTGCGCGCTTGCGTGCCCCACCAACGTGAAGCGGCCAAGCGGCTCGGCTCCTATGTTGTCGGGCGTAGCCGGCAAACTGGACACATGCGTTTTTTACACGCAGGACGGCGGCGCGACCTTTTGCGCTTTCATCGCGGCACAAGATCAATGACCAGGCTCGCAAAACGGCTGCTCTGTTGCGCGCCGAAGTACAACGGCATACTCCATGCACTCGCAACCACAGCGGCGGGCGCGTGGAGCATGCGCCGCCTTCGTGGTGGCTACGGGGGACCGTGCCTGAATGTGCGGCGCGACTCTGACAATTCGACGCAGGATATCGGCTTTACCGCGTCGGGTGAACTGAACACCAACGCGCTACTCACGTTTGTCGGCAATGCAAACGGCTACGTTACGAAGTGGTACGACCAGATGCCAGGCGCATCGCATCTCAAACAGACGCAGACGGTACTTCAGCCGCAGATCATCAATGACGGCGTTCAGTTGAGTCTCCTGCCCACGGGCGTCCGCCCGGTAGTCGCGACGAACGGCGGCAACGCAGGACAGAACGGCCAGACGCTGGTTTCCGGCGCAGTCGATGTGCCGGTTGCCTCACTGACGTTCGCCCAGCCATTTACCCGCGTTTCCGTATTCGGACTGCCAGGCGGCCTCAGCCCCGCAAACAGCAATCCCGTGCTCATGAGCAGCCACACCGGCAATCCGACCGAGCTTTACCAGACCTCGGCCAGCGCACTGAGCATGTACGTCTACGACCCGCCCGGTACCGGTCTGGGAAACGGCTTTGCCGCCGCAACGGGTCTCGCTACGGGTTCGACCGGCGTGATGGTCGAATCCTTTAACGGTGCGTCCAGTCTTGGCATCTGGAGTGGTAGGACAAGTTCCGGCACCGTGGGGGCGAACGGATCGGACAGCTTGCAGATCGGCGGACTCGGCACGTCACGCAACAGCCAGACCAATTACGCTGAAGCCGTGGTCTTTGCAACGACGCTGCCGCCAGCCGATCAGGCAGCCCTGACGGCAGACCAGCGTATCTATTGGGGCACGCCCTGAAGACTTGCTTCAACGCGTAAACGCCTGCAAAGCCCCGCATCCGCCCTGACGCTCTCATCCCCCGTAGTGCATTGCATGGACCGCGAAACATTCCAGCGCGCCGCCGCGCTTTCCGATGCGCTCGCTGCGCGATGGTTCGCGCCCGTGTCGGCGGCAATGCAAGAATTCAGCATTTCGACGCCAGCACGACAGGCCGCATTCATTGCACAGATACGGCATGAATCAGGAGGCTTTACACAACTGGTCGAATCGTTCGACTACGCACCCGCCGCGCTCGCAATCTTTTCGCGTATCCCGGCGTCGTTGCGGGAGTATCTTGGCAGACATCCCGACGAAACGACTGTGCCAGCCGCCCGTCAGCAGGAGATTGCCAACCTGGCCTATGGAGGCCGCTACGGCAACGGTGACGCCTGGAGTGGCGACGGCTGGCGCTATCGCGGCCGGGATTTGAAACAGATCACCTTCTTCGACAACTACCTCGCGTGCGGTCGTGCGCTTGGCGTCGATCTCATCGCCAATCCCGATCTGCTGGCGACTGACGACACGCTCGCGGCGCGCTCCGCCAACTGGTTCTGGACATCGCACGGTTGCAATGAAGCGGCTGATTCGGGCGATTTCGCGAAAACCACGCGCATTATCAACGGCCCCGCCATGAACCAGCAGGCGAAACGCGAAACGTACTGGGTGAGTGCGAAGGAAACGCTGGGACTTGCATGAGGGACTGTTTAGTGTGCTTCACACAACGCAACCATGAAGCCACGACAATTGCGTATTGGCTTCGAGCGTTGTCTCAGCATTCATACTGCATTGCTCTCCCTAGCCTCTGCCGCAATTTACTCACGCATCGTGAGTGACTTGTGTTGGCAATTCTTATTTCGTCAAATTTGTTAAATGTTGCAAAAGACAAACTGGAAGGCCAAATCTACCAGCAACATCGCTACAATGCCCGGCCAAATATTTCAATAAAATCAAATATTTATATTATCTCAAATTAATTAAACCGGTAGTCGAGAATGACCTATCAAATTTGACAGGTAGATTTAAATTAATCGACTCGCGAGAATGAAATTTCCTAGGTCAAATATTGGATTAACATTCTGCGGAATATTATTTCGCGACGGTCAAATTGAAATTATAAACTGGACTATAAATATGATTAGAAAATTGAGACTTACTTCATTGCTATCACTTCTTGCTGCGCTTTTCATGTCAACGGGGTGCACAACGACAGCAACAAATCCGACGGCGGAAAGAGAAATTGTACTGCCATTGGCTGATGTGCACTTTCATGCTTCAAATTATGCCATGCAAGGGATACATCTAAAGCAATTTATTGACGAATACATGGACAAAACCCAAGGGCTTCGTCCGGTTACTCGTTCCGTTATCATGCCTCTCCCTTTGCAGCAAAGATGGGACAGTTTCGAAAACTATCAGATTGACATTAAATCAAAGGGCATTACCGCTGGCCCAAATTACTATATCGGCCCGAAGGCCGATCTTTATTACTATTCATTTATCGACGCCATGTATGCAAAGCAATACTTGGCACTGAGCAAAGACGATCAGTTTAAGCTCGATCTGATGATTACCGGATTTAATCCAATGGATGTCTACGCGGCTCAGCACATCAAGCGCGCGGTATTGACCTACCCAGGCGCCTTCGATGGCATTGGGGAATTCACCATTCATAAGGAAATTGTGTCGGACAAATTGGCTGGCGATGCAATTACTGACACGAAAGCCCCCACTGTTGCCCTTCCACCGGACGTATACAGTCAGAGCGACACCGTGTCCTTGTATGCTGATTCTCTAACTCGGCTTTTAAAGGAGGCCGGCGATATTGGGCTGGTTGCAATGCTACATAACGACATCTACCTGGTGGAGGTGAGTCATGATGGAGAACTCAAAGCTCGCCACCCAGACAAATCTTACGAAAAAGGTCTGATTGATTTATGCAGTCGTGTGAAAGGAACTAAAATTATTTGGGCACACACCGGCCTTGGACGCTTTGTAGAACCACAATCCGATCATTTGCAGATTGTTTCCCGTATTCTTGATGCATGTCCAGACTGGTATACGGACATTTCTTGGGATCTGGTTCAAGACTATATTCTCGACCCCAAGCCCGGCATGCCTTCCACGGAAGAATGGAGGGAATTTTTGAACAAATACCATGACCGGGTACTTTGGGGCTCCGACGATGTGATTTATTCCAGAAATAAATTCGATTTCGACAAGAAGGAGGTTGAGCTTGGTTCGCTAATGACGCCGAGTCAATACGATAACGATGTCCATCGAATGGATAAATTCAAATCTACGTTGAAATTTTCGGAATCTCTGGACTACGACAACTATCGGGCGATTTTCACCCAAGCCAGAGAAAAAGTGCGGGGGTGGGAATCAGAACACGCAAATGATAATGTATGGGATCTCACTACGCCTATCACTAAATAACGCCAGGTTTGCAGGCGCTAAGTAGTTGTGTGATAACCCAGCGTTGCACCGTCGCCCAAAGACGGCCACCGCCGTTCGATGGGCGACGGTGCAACGCTGAATGGCATCCGTCCAGCAAGCAGGTATTCCTTGGGAAGGCGTGCCGGACAGACTGCATCGGGCGATGTCGCGCCGTCTGCGCGAACACGACAAGATCGATTGGGGCCATGCCTGCATTGATGTAGCGAGCGAAGCCTCCGGGCGAGAAAACTGGTCTGCCCCCACCCGGGACAAACTTGGCAGCAAGCGGCACCTCACCTACTGGTATCCGGCGCACCGGCGTGGGCGCATGACGACGTGGTTCATGACCGCCATCGCCATTTCGGGCGTGGTGGGCGGCCCGGTCTCGGGCTGGATACTCAAGTCCTTCGACGGGCTGAACGGCTGGCAGGGCTGGCAGTGGCTCTTCCTGCTCGAAGGCGTCCCCTCGGTGATGGTGGGCGTGCTGGTGTTTCTCGTGCTCGACGACCGCATCGGCAACGCGAAGTGGCTCGGCGAGGAAGAGCGCGCGCTGCTCGAACGCAATATCGCCGCCGAAAACGCCACCAAGGAAGACCCGCCCCTGCGCGCGGTGTTCTCGAGCCCGCGCGTGCTGGTGATGAGCCTCACCTACTTCTCGTTCGTGATGGGGCTCTACGGCGTGAGCTTCTGGTTGCCCACTCTCATCAAGGCCACGGGCGTGAAGGACGCGCTCACCATCGGCCTGCTTTCGGCGATACCGTTCGCCGCCGCCGTGATCGGCATGGTGCTGGTGGCGAAGAGCGCCGACCGCGCGCGCGAGCGGCGCTGGCACATCGCGGTTCCGGCGGCCGTGGGCGCGCTCGGCCTCGTGCTTTCGGTGGCGTGGGCGCACGACACGACGCTCGCCATGGCCGCGCTCACGCTCGCGACCATCGGCATCCTCACCACCCTGCCGCTCTTCTGGAGCCTGCCCACGGCATGGCTCGCGGGCACCGGTGCGGCGGCGGGCATCGCACTCATCAACTCGATCGGCAATCTTGCGGGTTTCCTGAGCCCGTATGCCGTGGGCTGGCTCAAGCAGGCGACGGCCGCCAACGATTCGGGGATGTATATGCTCGCCGCGTTCATGATCCTCGGCGGATTGCTTGCGCTTTCGGCGCCTGCCAAGCTCGTGAACCGCTGAAACGCCGCTTGCGCTTCGCTTTGCGCACAAAAGACAACGGCCGCGATGCAGCGGCCGTTGGTCCTGAATGCGGCGATCAACACCCTCACGCGCGCCGAGCGCGTTCAAGACTCACACGACGTTCATCGAAAGCGCACTCTCGCGATAGTGATTCGCGGCCTTCTCGCTGTCGCCCAGTTGCTCGTGCAGGCGCGCGAGCGCGCGATGCGAGCGGATCTTGAGCGGCTCGTTGTGGGTGGCATCCGCCGACTTGAGCGCCGCTTCGAGGAACGACTGCGCCTTGCCCCAAAGCTGCTGCTTCAGGCACAGGCGACCCAGCGCGAACAACAGGTCGCCGTCTTCGGGACGGTCCTTGCGCCACGCTTCCGCCTTCTGGATGAGCGGCAGCGCGTCGCTGCCCGAGGTGTCCGGGTAACGGCGCAAGAGGCGTGCGTCCCAGTTCTGCGCGAGCGCCTCTTCGACGATCTTGCGCGCGTCGTTCTGGCGATCGAGCGCGATCAGCAGCTCGGCGGCGCAGTCGGCAAGACGCGGCGAATGACGCTCGACGGGCGAGAGCGCGTGCCATAGTTCCAGCAGCGCATCGGCGTTGTGACGGCGGTCGCGCAACAGGTTCTCCGCCGCGAGCTGGCGCAGCCGCACGGCCACGGCCGGATGCAGCGCTTCGCGCTTTTCCAGCGTCTTCACGAGCTTGAGCACTTCGCTCCAGTTCTTCAACTGCTGCTGCGCGCGCAGCGCGATCTGCTGCGCGTGGATGCGGCGGCCGCCCTGCGTGCGCATTTCGGTGAGCGCGGCGAGTGCGCCGTCGGCATCGCGGCCGTCGGCACGCATGTCGGCGGTCGCCATGAGGCGCGCTTCCTGCAGTTCGGGATCGTCCACCTGGCCCAGCCACTCGTCGCGGCGCGCGTACTCGTGGAGACGGTGCGCGGCGTTCGCGGCAATGAGGCCCGCGGCGCCCTGGTTCTTTTCTTCTGCGAGCGAATCGCGCGCGGCCTTCTCGGCGCGCGAGAAACGGCCCGCGTAGAGGTTGCCCACCGCATCGCGCAGCGCCGAATTCGCCTTCTCCGTGCGCATGCGGGCGCGATAGGCGCCCACGCGGCGCGGCATCGTCACGACGTTACGCACGAAGCGCAGGATCGCGTAGAGCAGCAGGAACGCCACCACCACGCCGACGATGAAGAGGTTCAGCGACACATCCACACGGTACGGCGGATAGACGAACACCACCTGCCCGGCGTCGAAGCGCCCTATCGTCGCGAGCGCGACGGCGATGACGAACAGGATGGCAAGCCACAGGAGTCCACGGATCGCCATGTCTTACCCCCGGCTCCGGTACTGCTGGATGGCCTGCAGGCTCGTGTCGAGGTTCGGCAGCGCGACGGCCGTCGAGCCCGCGCTCACCTCCTTCACCAGATCGCGCACGGCCTGGGTCTGCTTCGACGCATTGTCGAAGTAGCGCGCGAGCGCGGCATCGGCGGCGGCGAGGTCGGACTTGAGCGTGTCCTCGTTGCGCGAGAGGAGCGAGAGACGCGCCGAAAGCAGGCGCAGTTTCACGTTCTCGCGCACGAAGTAACCTTCGTCGGGCGAGATCAGCATGGCGTCGGCGTTGTCGATGCGGCGCACCTGCACGAGGCTCGTGATCTGCTGGCCGATGCCCGCGGCAAAAGTCTGGAGCCACGCCTTCCAGCGCGGCTCGTTGTTGGCGGCAGCGGTCTGCGCGACGTCGGCGGGCGTAGCCGCCTGCGGCTTCGTATGCGCGACGATCGCCTCGCCCGCGAGCGGCAGCGAGTCGATCTGGGCGAGCGCCGTGTCGAGCTTGATGGCCAGACCGGTGAGATCGGTCGAGGGCGCGGCCTTCAGCTTGTCGATGTCCTGGGCGACGGCCTTGCGCACGGCCAGCGCCTGCGGGCTGTCGGAGGCCGCGAGACGCGTGTCGGCGCTTTGCAGCGCGAAGAGCGCGAGCTGCGTATTGCCCGTGAGCTGGAGTTGTTCGCTCGCGCTCGAAAGCATCTGGCCGACTTCGGCGAGCGTCCAGTCGTCGCGATTCTTCGCGAGGTCCGTGTATTGCTGCGCGAGGGCCTGCTGCGAGGTCTGCGCATCGGCGATCTTGCCTTCGAGCTGGGCGATCTGCTTGTCGAGTTGCTGAGCGCCCGCTACGGCTTCGTCGGCGCGCGCGCGCAGCGCAGCGGTCTGCTGGTCGGCGGCCTGCTGGCGCTGCACCAGTTGCTGATCGACGCGGTCGAGCTTGCGGTTCAGCACGTAGCCGCCCGCGCCCGCTCCCCCCGCGACCAGCACCACCACGAGCCAGAGCAGCGCCGTGCCGGCGCCGCCGCGCCGCGCCGGAGCCGGCGAGAGCGGCCCGGGGGCGGCATACGTCGGCCGCGAAGTCGCGGAGCCCGATGACGCCGCCGCCGACGTCGCGGACGTCGATTTAGCGCCCGCGGACGCGGTGTTCTGCTGTGCAACGTTGCTGGAATTGTTCGAATCAGTCATGCGTGGTTGTGCCGGCGCCGGGGCCGGAGTGTTCTGAACCGGTTGAACAACGGAAGAAGCGAGGCCAAGCAGCGTCTCGACGATGCGCTCGTCGCCCGCGCCGGACACCGTAATCCTATCAAAACCCACCCCCCGGGCCGTTTCGGCGATGCGCGGATGCGGCGCCACGAGCGGCGCGTGGTGCAGTTCGGCGATCTCGCCGGCCGTGAGGTGCTCGCGCGCGAGCTCGTCGAGATTGCGCACGCCCTCGGAGCTCGTGACGAGCCACGCATGCGGCGCCCCCGAGAGCAGCGCGTGCACCCGCGCCCAGGCGGCGATCGAGGGTTCCGGCACGACGCGCCGGTAGGCCGCCACGGCCTCCACTTCGGCGCCCGCTTCGCGCAGGCGGTCCGCCAGCCACTCGCGGCCGCCGTCGCCGCGCACAATCAGCACGCGCTTGCCGGCGAATGCGTTCTCGCCCAGCTGCGTTTCGAGCGCCGCGTAGAGCGACTCGGAGTCGAAGCGCGCGGGTTCCTCGTCGGCGGCGCCGGCCGGGCTGATCACGCGATGGGCAGGCGACGCGACGCCGTGGCGCGCGAGCGCCGCCACGCTCGCGGGGCCGACCACGGCCACGGGCAGCGCATGCGGCCAGATCGACGAGATCGGGGCGTAGGCGGCGAACGCGCGATCGACGGCGTTCGGCGAAACGAACACGACGAGCGCGTAGCTCTCGAGCGCCGAGAGCGCCGCGCGCAAGGGGGCATCGTCGCGGACCGGTTCGATCGCGATCAGCGGGAAGTCGAAGGTGGCGATCCCGTGTGCGGCCAGTTGCATGTCAAGCGGGCTGGACTGACCGGACGGACGGGTAATGACGACGGTGAACGGGGTGTGGGCTCCGGGCGACGCTGCACCGCCGCTTGCCGCGGCGCCGCCCTCCCCGGAGTGGCCGGAGTGGCCGCCGGGGCCGCCCCACTCGTCGGGCTGGGCGTGCGCGCGTGGGCGCGGTTGCAGGGGGCCTGTCATTGCGCGGAAGCCGGGCTCGAGCCCGTGCCAGTGGTGTCGCCGCCTGCGGTGTCGCCCGCTGTTCGCGGCGCGGTGTTCGGGCCGTCGGCATGCGCCGCGTCGGCGAGCGCGCGCACGATGTCGAGCGCGCCCTGCGCGATCAGCGCATCGGCCACGCCGCGGCCCAGCGCGACCGCTTCTTCCACGTTCGCGGCGCGGGCGGCGCCTTCGGCGCGCAGCACGCGGCTCGCGTCGGGCGTGGCGATCGTGCCGCGCAGCTGGAGCGCGCCGTCGTGCCACTGCGCATAAGCCGCGAGCGGCACCGAGCAGCTGCCGCCCAGCGCACGCGACACCATGCGCTCGGCCTCCACGGCCTTCGCCGTGGCCTCGTCGTGCAGCGGTGCGAGCCACGCGGCAAGCTCGGCGCGGTCCGCGCGAATCTCGATGCCGAGCGCGCCCTGGCCTGCCGCCGGCAAGCTGTCCTCGGGCTCGATGAGCGCGCGGATGCGCGCCGCGAGACCCAGGCGCTTCAGGCCCGCCGCCGCGAGAATGATGGCGGCATAGTCACCGCGGTCGAGCTTGGCGAGCCGCGTATCGAGGTTGCCGCGCAGCGGCTTCACGACGAGCTGCGGATAGCGCGCGCGGATCATCGATTCGCGGCGCAGGCTCGACGTGCCCACCACGCTGCCCGGCGGCAGCGCGGCGAGCGAATCGTAGTCGTTGGAGACGAACGCGTCGCGCGGGTCCTCGCGCTCCAGGATGGCCGCGAGCGCGAAGCCCTCGGGCAATTCCATGGGCACGTCCTTGAGCGAATGCACGGCGAGATCGGCGCGCCCTTCCTCCAGCGCCTGTTCGAGCTCCTTCACGAAGAGCCCCTTGCCGCCCACCTTCGACAGCGTGCGATCGAGAATTTGATCGCCGCGCGTCGTCATTCCGACGATTTTCACGTCGCAGGATGGATATAATTTGTGCAGCGCAGCTTGCACATGCTCGGCCTGCCACATCGCAAGGCGGCTCTCACGCGAAGCGATAATCAGCGTGCGGGGAGAGGCCGGCATAGGCGCGGATAACGTCTCGGAGTTCATGGCAAGGACATCGAATAACGGGATAAAAAAACGGAATCGGATAACAGGGAATGTTAGCACGCGCCCCTTTTGCGGCTGGCCCCGCGGGCCGCTGCACCACGTTGTGCGTGCATGACCCGGCATCCCACCTGTTAATCTCCGTAGTTGGCCTTCGTAGTGAGCCTTCGTAGTGGGTCCCCGCAGTGGATCCAGCATTACCGGCTGAACCGCGGCCCCTCGCCCGGTAGCACCAGCCACCCGTTCCAGGTTGCACCCGCAGTAGCGATCCCGGCGCCCCGCCCGGGCTCGTGCATCAGGCAGTCTCTTGATTATTGATCGACTCATCCCTGGCAAGCCTTGAGGAACCCATCGTGAAGTCTTCCGGATCGGCGCGCGCAGAGCGCCGCAACAACGCATCGCAAAACACCGCTTCTTCGGCCCCGAACACCACGGCCTCGCAAATGGCCAAACCGGCCAAAGTGACGAAAACGACAAAAGCCACGGCGAAGACGACAAAAGCCGCCCTCGCGGCGACGGCGAGCCCGGCAGTCACCACGAAGAAGACGGTCAAAGCGACGAAGGCGGCACAAGCCATGGTGAAATCCGCCCCGAGTCCGGTAGCGAAAACCCCGAACGCCAAGGCGGCGCCGCGCGCCGCCCGCACGCGCGACGACAAGGACAAGCCGCTCTTCGACGACATCCGCTTCCTCGGCCGCCTCCTCGGCGGCGTGCTGCGCGAGCAGGAAGGCGACGCCGTGTTCGACGTGGTGGAAACGATCCGCCAGACGGCCGTGCGCTTTCGCCGCGAGGACGACAACGCGGCGGCGCTCGCGCTCGACAAGCAGTTGCGCGCGCTCTCGCCCGAGCAGACGGTGAGCGTCGTGCGCGCGTTCAGCTACTTCTCGCACCTCGCGAATATCGCCGAAGACCGCCACCGCAACCGCCGCCACCGCATCCACGACCTCGCGGGCTCGGTGCCGCAGCCCGGCACCATCGCGCATTCGCTCGAACGCCTCTCGAAAGCGGGCGCGGCCGCCACGCCGGTGCTCCAGCAGTTCTTCAACGATGCGCTGATCGTGCCCGTCCTCACGGCGCACCCGACCGAAGTGCAGCGCAAGAGCATTCTCGACGCGCAGCACGACATCGCGCGTCTGCTGGCCGAACGCGACCAGCCGCTCACGCAGCGCGAGCGCGCGCAGAACGAGTCGCTCCTCGGCGCCCGCGTGACCTCGCTGTGGCAGACGCGCATGCTGCGCGACGCGCGCCTCACGGTCGGCGACGAAATCGAGAACGCGCTGTCGTACTACCACACGACCTTCCTCACCGAGATCCCGGCGCTGTACGGCGAGATCGAAACGGTGCTCAAGGAGCACGGCCTCTCGGCGCGCCTGCCCGCGTTCCTCCAGATGGGCAGCTGGATCGGCGGCGACCGCGACGGCAACCCGAACGTCACGGCGGAAACACTCGAAGCCGCGAGCGAGCGCCAGGCCGTCGTGATCTTCGAGCATTACCTCGAAGAAGTGCACAAGCTGGGCGCGGAGCTCTCGGTGTCGAACCTGCTCTCGGGCGGCAGCGTCGAGCTGAAGGCGCTGGCCGCGGCGTCGCCCGACCAGTCGCCGCACCGCGTGGACGAACCGTATCGCCGCGCGCTGATCGGCATCTATACGCGCCTCGCGGCGAGCGCGCGCGTGCGCCTCGGCGAAGGCGTGGTCTCCGTGCGACGCGCGGGCCGCGGCGCGGCGCCGGTGCGCGCGCAGCCCTATGCGGATGCGGCGGAATTCTCGCGCGATCTGCGCGTGCTGATGGACTCGCTCGCCGAGCATCACGGCGGCTCGCTCGCCACGCCGCGCCTCGCTCCGCTGCTGCGCGCCGTGGAAGTGTTCGGCTTCCACCTCGCGAGCATCGACCTGCGCCAGAGCTCGGACATTCACGAAGCCGTGATCGCCGAACTGCTCGCGCGCGCGGGCGTCGAGGCCGACTACGCCGCGCTTTCGGAAGAAGACAAGCAGATCGCGCTGCTCGCCCAGCTCGCCGATCCGCGCACGCTGCGCTCGCCGTGGCTCGACTACTCCGATCTCGTGAAGAGCGAGCTGGGCGTGCTGGAGATGGCCCGCGTCACGCGCGAGAAGTTCGGCGCGCGCTCGGTGCGCAACTACATCATCTCGCACACCGAAACGGTTTCCGACCTGCTCGAAGTGATGCTGCTGCAGAAGGAGGCGGGCCTCTTCACGGGACGCCTCGGCCACGCCGACGAATCCGCGCAGGCCGGCCTCATGGTGATCCCGCTCTTCGAGACGATCCCCGACTTGCGCAACGCGCCGAACATCATGCGCGATCTGCTCGCGCTGCCCGGCATCGACAGCCTCGTCGAGCATCAGGGCAACGAGCAGGAAATCATGCTCGGCTACTCGGACAGCAACAAGGACGGCGGCTTCCTCACCTCGAACTGGGAGCTCTATCGCGCCGAACTCGCGCTCGTGGCGCTGTTCCGCGAGCGCGGCATCACGCTGCGCCTCTTCCACGGCCGCGGCGGCACGGTGGGCCGCGGCGGCGGCCCGACCTACAACGCG
Organism: Paraburkholderia sp. J12; assembly: GCF_905220215.1. Lineage (NCBI taxonomy): Bacteria > Pseudomonadati > Pseudomonadota > Betaproteobacteria > Burkholderiales > Burkholderiaceae > Paraburkholderia > Paraburkholderia sp. J12. The sequence goes on along the minus strand of NZ_CAJMZC010000011.1, from coordinate 52,378 downwards.
ATCCTTTCGCAGCCGCCCGGCACCGTGGAAGGCCAGATCCGCCTCACCGAGCAGGGCGAGGTGATCGCGAGCAAGTTCGGCAACCCCGAGATCGGCCGGCGCAACCTCGAAACCGTGGTCGCCGCGACGCTCGAAGCCACGCTGCTGCCCGAGGACCATGCGGGCAACTCGCCGCAGCAACTGGCCGCCTTCGAAGAGACGATGCAGACGCTCTCCGACACGGCCATGGCCGCCTACCGTTCGCTCGTGTACGAGACGCCCGGCTTCACGGACTACTTCTTCGCCTCGACGCCGATCACGGAAATCGCCGAGCTCAACATCGGCAGCCGTCCGGCCTCGCGCAAGCTGCAAGACCCGAAGAATCGCAAGATCGACGATCTGCGCGCGATTCCCTGGGGCTTTTCGTGGGGCCAGTGCCGGCTGCTGCTCACGGGCTGGTATGGCTTCGGCAGCGCGGTGGCGTCGTATCTCGACGAAGCGGGCAGCGACGCCGAACGCGCGCGGCGCCTCGCGCTCTTCCGCAAGATGTACAAGAGCTGGCCGTTCTTCTCGAACCTGCTCTCGAACATGGACATGACGCTTGCGAAGACCGACCTCGCGGTGGCCTCGCGCTATGCGCAGCTCGTCGCCGACAAGAAGCTGCGCAAGCACGTGTTCGAGCGCATCGTGGCGGAATGGGAACGCACGACCAGGGTGCTGGGCGAGATCACGGGGTCGGGCGACCGGCTTGCCGACAACCCGCTGCTCGCGCGCTCGATCAAGAACCGCTTCCCGTATCTCGATCCGCTCAATCACTTGCAGGTGGAGCTCATCAAGCGCTATCGCGCCGGCGACCCGAGCCCGCGCGTGCGGCGCGGTATCCATCTGACGATCAACGGGATTGCCGCGGGGCTGCGCAATACGGGCTGATCGGGCTGATACAGGCCTGCGCTCACAAGCAAACGGCGTCGTGCCCTCGCGGGCACGACGCCGTTTTTTCATGCTTCGTACGCAGAGGCTGCGCGTTCAGTCGCGCCGCGTCGCCTCGATCATCAACGCGTCGAGCTTGAACGACCCATCGCTTTGCACATCGAAGTACTGGCGCACCTCGTCGGGCGCTCGCTCCCAGATCGAGCGGATCGCCGTCACCCGCCCGGCCGGCGTGCGCATGCGCGCCACCCACGAATCGAAGTCGATGCCGATGCGCCAGCGCTCGCTCACCTTCGCCTCGAAGCCCGCCGCGTCGAGCATCGCGAGCCATTCGTCGGCGCGGTAGTCGCGGATATGCGAGGCGTCGCGCAGGATCTCGACGGCCTGGAGATGCGTGTCGTAAAGCGGATCGTCGATACCAGCGATGTCGATGAACCTGAGCCGCCCGCGAGGCTTGAGCACGCGATGCACCTCGGCGAGCGCCTTCGGCACGTCGCGCCAGTGGTGTGCGCTCATGCGGCTCACGGCCCAGTCGAAGCTCGCGTCGGCGAACGGCAGGGTCTCGGCGGCGCCCTGTTGCGTGCGGATGGTGGCGAGACCCCGCTCCTTCGCGGCGGCCGCCACCGTGGCGAGCATCGGCTCGGCGATGTCGTAGGCCACGACTTCGCGCACGTGCGGCGCGACCGCGAAGCTCGCGTGGCCGGCGCCGCAGCCCATGTCCAGCACCGTCGCGTTGCCGCAGGTGGCCGCGAAGGTCGCGGCGAGATTCTCCAGATCCGCGCCGCTCGCGTGGACCTGGCTCGTGAGGTAGGCGGCGGCGGTCGAGCCGAATGCATCGGCAACCTGGTCATGGTGCTTCATGGCGTGCTCCTTTTTGCCCGTTGTTGTGGCGTCCGGCGGCACGCGTGAGGTTCGTGCGGCGCGGTTCGTTCGTGGAGATGGCGCGGCGCGTTCGCGACGCCAGCCGCTACAATAGAACCCGTTCTGTACCAGTACAAGATAAGCAGATATTCTGGTATTAACAGCACCAGAACCGGTATCTTTCCCATTTCCATGACGCTCGACACCCCCGAAGCCGGATCCGCCCGCCCGCTCGACGCCACGCCCGCGCGGGCATTGGGCGAATTCATCCGCGCCCACCGCGAACGCCTTTCCCCGCAGGCCGTGGGCCTGCCGCCCGGCCCGCGCCGCCGCACGCCGGGGCTGCGGCGCGAGGAAGTCGCGCAACTGTGCGGCGTGAGCCCGACCTGGTACACGTGGATCGAGCAGGGCCGCCCCGTTTCGGCCTCGGCGGATGCGCTCGCGCGCATCGCCGTGGCGCTGCAGCTCTCGCGCGCCGAACGCGCCTACCTGTTCGAGCTGGCCGCCCAGCGCGACCCCGCCGAGCCCGACGTGACGGGCGGCGCCGACGCCCCGGCCACCCTGCTGCAGACCGTGCAGCTCGTCGATGCCCCCGCCTACGTGCTCGACCGCCAGTGGACGGCACTCGCCTGGAACACCCACGCGACGGACCTGTTCACGGGGTGGCTCGACGGCGCGCACGACCGCAACCTGCTGCGCTTCACGTTCACCGAGCCGATCGGCCGCGAGCTGATCGTCGACTGGGAAACGCGGGCGCGGCGCCTCGCGGCCGAATTCCGCGCCGACTCGATCCGGCACCTGAACGACGCGCCCACGCGCGCGCTGATCGATTCGCTGAGCGCCGCCAGCGACGATTTCGCGCGCTTCTGGGGCTCGCAGGACGTGTTCGAGCGCGAGGGCGGCCGGCGCGAATTCAATCATCCGCGCCATGGCCGCATCGCCTACGACCAGATCACGTTCAAGCCCGCGCACCGCGAAGACCTGAAGCTGGTGGTGCTGGTGCGGCTTTGAGCGCGCGGGCAGCAGGCAGGTATCGACAACCCAGACAACTCCGACAACCCGAACTATCCGGACCGCCGCGACCGCGCGCCTGCCATGCCGCCCGGCCGCCGTGCCCGCCGATGGTAAAATCGACTCCGTTCCCCGCCGTGCGCCGTCCCAGCGAAGAGGCCGCGCGGCACGCCTTCTCACCTCGTTTGCGCCCATCACCATGACGTCCCAACTGCACAAAAAAGGCGAAGCCTGGTCGGCTCGCTTCTCCGAACCCATGTCGGAGCTGGTCAAACGCTATACGTCGTCGGTTTTCTTCGACAAGCGCCTCGGGCTCGTCGATATCGAGGGATCGCTCGCGCACGCCGCCATGCTGGCCGCGCAGAAGATCATCTCCGCCGACGACCTCGCGGCCATCCAGCGCGGGATGGCGCAGATCAAGGGTGAGATCGAGCGCGGCGAGTTCGAGTGGCAGCTCGATCTCGAAGACGTGCACCTGAACATCGAAGCGCGCCTGACCGCCCTGATCGGCGACGGCGGCAAGCGCCTGCACACGGGCCGCTCGCGCAACGACCAGGTGGCGACCGACATCCGCCTGTGGCTGCGCGGCGAAATCGACCGCATCGGCGGGTTGCTGGTCGACCTGCGCCGCGCGTTGCTCGACCTCGCCGACCAGCACGCGGGCACGATCATGCCGGGCTTCACCCATCTGCAGGTGGCGCAGCCCGTGACGTTCGGCCATCACCTGCTCGCCTACGTGGAAATGTTCACGCGCGACGCCGAACGCATGGCCGACTGCCGCAAGCGCGTGAACCGCCTGCCGCTCGGCGCAGCGGCGCTCGCGGGCACGAGCTACCCCATCGACCGCCATGCCGTGGCGAAGACGCTCGGCTTCGACGGCATCTGCGCGAACTCGCTCGACGCCGTCTCCGACCGCGACTTCGCGATCGAATTCACGGCGGCCGCCGCCCTCGTGATGACGCACGTCTCGCGCTTCTCGGAGGAACTCGTGCTGTGGATGAGCCCGCGCGTGGGTTTCATCGATCTGGCCGACCGCTTCTGCACGGGCTCCTCGATCATGCCGCAGAAGAAGAACCCGGACGTGCCGGAACTGGCGCGCGGCAAGACCGGCCGCGTGAACGGCCATCTGATGGGCCTGCTCACGCTGATGAAGGGCCAGCCGCTCGCCTACAACAAGGACAACCAGGAAGACAAGGAACCGCTCTTCGACACCGTCGATACGGTGGCGGACACGCTGCGCATCTTCGCGGAGATGGTCGCGGGCATCACGGTCAAGGCCGAGGCGATGCGCGCAGCGGCGCTGCAGGGTTTCTCGACGGCGACCGATCTCGCCGACTACCTCGTGAAAAAGGGCCTGCCGTTCCGCGACGCGCACGAAGCGGTGGCGCACGCGGTGCGCATCTGCGTGGATCGCAACTGCGATCTGGCCGACCTCACGCTCGACGAAATGCGCCGCGAACTGCCGGCCGTCTCGCATCTGCTGGGCGAGGACGTGTTCGAAGTGCTGACGCTCGAAGGCTCGGTTTCGGCGCGCAATCATCCGGGCGGCACCGCGCCGGAGCAGGTGCGTGCGGCCATCGCGGCAGCCCGCGCGGCGCTCCAGTAACTTCCGTCACGCCACAGGGCGCGCCGCACGGCGTGCCCTGCCCCTCCCGCGCCGATGATCATCCGCCCACAACTCAACTGGTTCCGCATGCTGCTGGCGTGGCGCGGCTCGGTGCTGCCGCAGCTGCTGCCGCGGCTCTGCATCGTGCTGGGCTTCTCGATCATTGCGGTGGCGTCGCACGATCACATCCTCAAGGTCACGGTCAATCTGAGCACCGTGCCGTTCTCGCTGATCGGCATCGCGCTCGCGGTGTTCCTCGGCTTTCGCAACAACGCGAGCTACGACCGCTACTGGGAAGGGCGCAAGCTCTGGGGCCAGTTGCTCAACGAAACGCGCTCGCTCACGCGCGAAGCGCTGACCCTGACCCTGCCGAATGCTGCGCCGAACGGCGACACCGTCGCCGCACGCGCGCGCGAACTCGTGCAGATTCTCGGCGCGCTGCCGCACGCGCTGCGCCATCAGTTGCGCCACACCGATCCGCAGCCCGATCTCGCGCGCATCCTCCCGCCCGCGCTTTTCGAGCGCGTGATGGCCTCGCGCTTTCGCCCCATGACGCTCGTGCTGTGCGCTTCGGAATGGGTGCGCAACGAGACGCGCGAAGGCCGCCTCGACGGCTACGCCGTGCTCGCCTTCGAGCGCAACCTGAACGGGCTTTCGGACGTGATCGGCGGCTGCGAGCGCATCGCTTCGACGCCGCTGCCGTTCGCCTATACGGTGATGATCCACCGCACGGTCTACTTCTTCTGTGCGCTGCTGCCGTTCGGCCTCGTGGATAGCATCGGCGCGCTCACGCCGGTTTTCGCCGTGTTCGTCGCCTATGCGTTCATGGCGCACGAAGCGATTGCTTCGCAGATCGAAGATCCGTTCGGCACCGAGGACAACGACCTCGCGCTCGACGCGATGTCCACGTATATCGAGGCCGCGTTGCACGACCTCCTCGGCGATCCGACCACGCTGCCCACGCGTACGCCCGAAGATTTCATCATCCACTGAGGGGCGGGCGCGGCCCCACCGTCCCCGACATCACCGGTTCCCGACCGTCTCCGACAGCCGCTTGAGCGTCGCGAGGCGCGCGCCCAGCAGGTCCAGCCGCGCGTGTTCGTCGACGAGCGGCGTGGTCGCGTCGCGGTAGGCGCGCCACGTGGATTGTGCCCGCGCGAGCGTGGACCGCGAATGCCTCGGCATGCGCGCGTAGAGCTTGCGGTAATAGCGATTGAGGTCGTAGCTCACATGCTCGCAGCGCGCGTCGGCCGCGCACGCCCGCACGGGCGGCGCGTCCTGCTGCGCGGCCTGCGCCGCTTCGAGCCGCAGCGCGAGCGCGCGGTCGCGCACCGGCTGCAGCTGCATGTCCGCTTCGTAGATCTGATACGACGAGGAGCCGCTCGTGCTCGCGAACGCGGCGGCAAGCATCGCGTCCTCGGCGTCGCGCCACGCCACCCAGCGCTGCTGGCTCAACTGCCAGCGTTTTTGCTGCGCGCTCGGCAGCTTCGCGAGCAACGCGCCGAGCGCGGCGTCGGCCGCGCTGCGCCAGGCGCTGCGCGCATCGTCCATGCACTGCACCTGCCCCGCCGTCGACGAGCGGTCCGCGCGCGCGAGACACGCGCGCATGCCCGAATCGATCGGATCGGCCGCCGCCACCTCCGCGTGCGCCGGGCTCGCGAAGAGCAGCCACGCCGCCATCAGCGACGCAGCGCCCCACCGGCCCGCACGCATCGTCCTGCCCGTCGTGGTCCCGCTCTCCATTGCGATCAGTCGCGCACGCAATCGACGAAGTACTCGATGCGCCCGTTGATCATCTCGCCCACCAGACCGTGGATGTCCGTGTGGAAACCCGGGAAGCGCTCGTTGAACTCGCGCGCGAACTTCAGGTAATTCACGATCGTCGTGTTGAAGCGCTCGCCCGGAATCAGAAGCGGAATGCCCGGCGGGTACGGCGTGAGCAGGATCGACGTCACGCGGCCTTCGAGTTCGTCGATGGGCACGCGGTCCACCTCGCGGTGCGCGAGCTTCGCGAAGGCGTCGGACGGCTTCATGGCGGGCTCCATGTCCGAGAGGTACATCTCGGTCGTGAGGCGCGCGATATCGTTGGCGCGATAGACGCTGTGGATCTGCTGGCACAGGTCGCGCAGGCCCACGCGCTCGTACATCGGGTGCTGCGCCACGAACTCGGGCAGCACGCGCCAGAGCGGCTGGTTGTTGTCGTAGTCGTCCTTGAACTGCTGGAGTTCGGTGACCATCGAGTTCCAGCGGCCCTTCGTGATGCCGATCGTGAACATGATGAAGAACGAGTAGAGGCCCGTCTTCTCCACGATGATGCCGTGCTCGGCCAGGTACTTCGTGACGATCGCGGCCGGAATGCCGGTTTCGCCGAACTCGCCGTCCACGTCGAGGCCCGGGGTGACGATCGTGGCCTTGATCGGGTCGAGCATGTTGAAGTTTTCCGCCAGCGCGCCGAAGCCGTGCCAGTGGTCGTTCGGGCGCAGCATCCAGTCTTCGCGCGAGCCGATGCCTTCTTCGGCCAGCTCGTCCGGACCCCAGACCTGGAAGAACCAGTCGTCGCCGTATTCCGCATCGACCTTGCGCATGGCGCGGCGGAAGTCGAGCGCTTCGGCGATCGACTCTTCCACGAGCGCCGGACCGCCCGGCGCTTCCATCATCGCCGCGGCCACGTCGCACGAGGCGATGATCGCGTACTGCGGGCTCGTGGACGTGTGCATCAGATACGCTTCGTTGAAGCGATGACGGTCGAACGCGCTGTCTTCCGAATCCTGCACGACGATTTGCGAAGCCTGCGAGATGCCGGCCAGCAGCTTGTGCGTGGAGTGCGTCGCGAACACGAGCGCCTTGGTGCGCGGACGGCCCTGGCCGATCGCGTGCATGTCCTGGTAGAACTCGTGGAACTCGGCGTGCGGCAGCCAGGCTTCGTCGAAATGCAGCGTGTCGAGCATGTCGCCGAGCAGGTCCTTGATCATCTCGACGTTGTAGATCACGCCGTCATAGGTGCTCTGCGTGATCGTGAGAATGCGCGGCTTGAGGTTCGGGTTCTTCGCGAGCGCCTCGCGCGCGAACGGATTCGCGAGGATCTTCTTGCGGATGTTCTCCGGCTTGAACTCGTCGCGCGGAATCGGCCCGATGATGCCGAAGTTGTTGCGCGTGGGCGTGAGGAACACGGGGATCGCGCCCGTCATCGTGATCGCGTGCAGGATCGACTTGTGGCAGTTGCGGTCCACCAGCACGATGTCGCCCGGGGCGACCGTGGCGTGCCAGACGATCTTGTTCGAGGTGGACGTGCCGTTGGTCACGAAGAACACGTGGTCGGCGCTGAAGATGCGCGCCGCGTTGCGCTCCGAGGCCGCGACCGGGCCGGTGTGGTCGAGCAGCTGGCCCAGTTCCTCGACCGCATTGCAGACGTCGGCGCGCAGCATGTTTTCGCCGAAGAACTGGTGGAACATCTGGCCGAGCGGGTTCTTCAGGAACGCCACGCCGCCCGAGTGGCCCGGGCAGTGCCACGAGTACGAACCTTCGTCGGCGTACTTGACCAGTTCCTTGAAGAACGGCGGCGCAAGCGCGTCGAGATACACCTTCGCCTCGCGAATCACGTGGCGCGCGACGAACTCCGGCGTGTCCTCGAACATGTGGATGAAGCCGTGCAGCTCGCGCAGGATGTCGTTGGGCAGGTGGCGCGAGGTGCGCGTTTCGCCGTACAGGAAGATCGGGATATCCGCGTTGCGCTTGCGCACCGCCTCCACGAACGCGCGCAGCGCGATGATGGCCGGCGCGTGCTCGGGCGCGGTTTCGTCGCTGCCTTCCACGTAGGGCAGCAGCTCGTCGTCGTCGATCGAGAGGATGAAGCAGGCCGCGCGGCTCGACTGCTGCGCGAACGACGTAAGGTCGCCGTAGCTCGTCAGCCCGAGGACTTCGGCGCCCTCTTTCTCGATGGCTTCGGCGAGCGCCCGGATGCCGGAACCCGAGATGTTCTCGGAGCGAAAGTCTTCGTCGATGATGACGACGGGAAAACGAAACTTCATGGGCGAATCTCCAAAAGAAACGACCGCTGCATGTGTTGCGCAGCGGTCCCCGTATGTCGTTTGGGCGGTGAGCCTTGTAAGCCCGCGCCGCCGGGAAGCCGGATCAGGTCTTCGGCAGCGTGACGCCGTGCTGCCCCTGGTATTTGCCGCCGCGGTCCGCGTAAGACACCTCGCAGACCTCGTCGCTTTCGAAGAAGAGCACCTGCGCGACGCCCTCGTTCGCGTAGATTTTCGCAGGCAATGGTGTCGTATTCGAGAATTCGAGCGTCACGTAGCCCTCCCATTCCGGCTCGAACGGCGTGACGTTCACGATGATCCCGCAGCGCGCATAGGTGGACTTGCCGAGGCACACGGTCAGCACGTTGCGCGGAATGCGGAAGTACTCCACCGTGCGCGCGAGCGCGAACGAGTTCGGCGGGATGATGCAGACGTCGCCCTTGAAGTCGACGAACGACTTCTCGTCGAAGTTCTTCGGGTCGACGATGGTCGAATTGATGTTCGTGAAGATCTTGAATTCGTCGGCGCAGCGGATGTCGTAGCCGTAGCTCGAGGTGCCGTAGCTCACGATCTTGCGGCCGTCCTCCGACGTGCGGATCTGGTCGCGCACGAACGGCTCGATCATGTTGTGCCCTTCGGCCATGCGCCGGATCCATTTGTCGGATTTGATTGCCATAGAGGTCGCTGCGTGCCAGTGGAATGACGAAAAGGGGACGTAAAGGGCGCGTAAGGACCGCCACCGCTCACGAAAGGCGCTTATTTTACGCGATGTGCAACGGCATGCCGGAAAGTGCGCACGCCGGGGGTGCCGGTCGATGCGCCAGTCCGTGTGCCTGCGGGCGGCAAAGCGGCGCTATCGACACAATCGACGCAACCCGCGCCGTGCGGGCGGGCCTGACGCGGCCCCAAGGGGCGCGCCCGTTCACTGGGCGCGAATCACGCCGCAGGCGATCGCCGGCCCGGTGCCGCGCTGCGGGTAGGCATAGGGGTCGATCGGGTCGCGGTGCAGCAGCACGGCGCGCCCGAGCACCGAGCGCACGCCGTCGAGCGACACATCGGGGGCGACGATGAAGCCGGTGGCCACGCCGTTCGAATCGGCGTGGATGTTGCCGAGATCGCCTTCCACGCGGGCGCCGGACTTCAGATGCTCGGCGGCGGGCGCGAAAACGGCGCCGGCGCTCGAGGCATCGGCGGCGTTGCAGTCGCCGCGCTCGTGCACCTGCAAGGCGTGATCGCTGTCGGGCTGCAGGCCCGCGAGGTTGTAGTTCACCTGGACGCCGTCCGAGCGCTCGACGAACGACACCGTGCCGCGCGCCTGGGCGCCCATCGTGGGCTGTAGCTGCGCGGCGGCGCGCTTGTCCTGCTGCCCCATGAAACTGGTGCAGCCGCCGAGCAGCATGCACCCGGCCACTGCCAGTACGACGTACGGATACCCCGTTTGCCTGTCGTGTCCTTTACCCATTCGATCCTCTAGCCGGCCGGGGGCTGCCCCTGCAGCCTGCGAACCGGACCCGATGAGCCCACATCATACCGCGCGCCTGGCCGTCTGCGCGCGTGCGGGGCCGCACGATGGCGGCCACCCGGGCCGGGCCGGCAAGAAGGCCGAAGCGCCGGGGAAAGACTCCGAACGCGCTCAGGTGTTCTGCACGACGATGCTGGGAAATTTCGAAGTCATGTCGCGCGCGCGCTCGGCGATCTGGATCGCCACGCGCCGGGCGATCGCGCGGTAGGTCTCGGCAATCCGCCCGCCGGGGTCGGCCACCACGGTCGGGTGGCCCGAATCGGCCTGCTCGCGGATCGCGATGTCGAGCGGCAGGCTGCCGAGCACCTCGACGCCGTACTCCTTGCCCATGCGCTCGCCGCCGCCCGCGCCGAAAATGTGCTCGGCATGGCCGCAGTTCGAGCAGACGTGCACGGCCATGTTCTCGACGATGCCGAGGATCGGAATGCCCACCTTCTCGAACATCTTGAGGCCCTTCTTCGCGTCGAGGAGCGCGATGTCCTGCGGCGTCGTCACGATCACGGCGCCCGTCACCGGCACGCGCTGCGAGAGCGTGAGCTGGATGTCGCCGGTGCCGGGCGGCATGTCGACCACGAGGTAGTCGAGCTCGCGCCAGTTCGTCTGCCGCAGCAGCTGGTCGAGCGCGGAAGTGGCCATCGGGCCGCGCCAGACCATGGGGTTGTCCTGCTCGATCAGGAAACCGATCGAGTTGGCCTGCACGCCGTGGCCTTCGAGCGGGTTCATCGACTGGCCGTCGGGCGACTCGGGGCGGCCCTCGATGCCGAGCATCATCGGCAGCGAGGGGCCGTAGATGTCCGCGTCGAGCACGCCGACCGAAGCGCCTTCGGCGGCGAGCGCGAGCGCGAGGTTCACGGCCGTCGTGCTCTTGCCCACGCCGCCCTTGCCCGAAGCGACGGCGACGATGTTCTTCACGTTCGGCAGCAGCTTCACGCCGCGCTGCACCGTATGGGCGACGATCTCGCTCTTCACCGCCACCCGGCTCGACTTCACGCCGGGCACGGCGGCAAGCGCCGCCTCGAACTGGGCGCGGACCGCGTCGAACTGGCTCTTCGCGGGATAGCCGAGCACGACTTCGACGCCCACCGCATCGCCCTCGACCGTGACATTGCGCACGCCCTTGCCCGCCGCGTAGGGGCGGCCCGTGTTGGGATCCGCGAGGGCCGCGAGCGCGGCGTCGACCAAAGCCCGATCTATGCTCATTGAAACTCCGTGGGGAACGCCGGCGCCCAGCCGGAAAATGATCGCGCTGGCGCCGGAAAACGAAAGAAATTGTTAAGCTGCATTGCAGATTTCACGGCGGCAAGGCACGCTTCGGCTACCCCTTCGGCCAGCCTGAGCGACGCGCCTGGCAACCTGTCCGGCAAACTCAGCCTTCAAGCCGTCATTGTAGTAGCTGCTGCCGCACACCGCCCGAAGACCCTGACTCGCGTCGGGGCCTGTGGGCGGCGTGCGGCAGCCATCCTGTTCCATTCCAGAGAGGAAAGAAAATGAACACAAGAATCATGACTCGCCTGTCCGTCTTCGCTATCGCCGGCGCGCTCGTCGCCGGCTGCGCCACGCAGCAGGGCACCAACACCGCGGTCGGCACCGGCATCGGCGCCGGCACGGGCGCGGCGATCGGCGCGATCTTCGGCGGCGGCAAGGGCGCGGCGATCGGCGCCGGCGCCGGCGCGCTGGTCGGCGGCGTGGCCGGCTACAACTGGACCGCGATCCACAACAAGCTCACGGGCGCGACCAAGGGCACGGGCACGCAGATCACCGAGCAGCCGGATGGCTCGCTCAAGCTCAACATCCCGAGCAACGTGACGTTCGACACCAACAGCTACGCGATCAAGCCGTCGTTCGCACCGGTGCTCGACCAGGTGGCGCAGACGCTGCAGCAGAACCCGGAAGTCGTCGCCCAGGTGGTGGGCCATACCGACAGCACGGGCCAGCCCGCGTATAACCAGACCCTCTCGGTCAACCGCGCCCAGAGCGTGGCCAACTATCTGATGCAGCGCGGCGTGGCGGGTCAGCGCCTGTCGGCCGACGGCCGCGGCGACACCCAGCCGATCGCGGACAACAGCACGGAAGCGGGCCGTGCCGCGAATCGCCGCGTGGAAATCTATCTGCGCGCGACGGCACAGCATCAAGGCGGCTGAGAATAGAAGAGACAAAAGCGCTGGACGGACGGCCGCAAGGCCGTCTGGCGGGGCTTCGGTCGCAATGCAGGCGCACTGTCTTGCGACCCTGCATGCGGCCCCGCAAAGAGTCGAAAAATTTTTCGAACTCTCTTCCCATCCCGCGGTCTCTCTTTACGGTACGTGGCTGGCCTTGCCGCCGCGTCACCATTCTCCTCTTGTCGTTGTTGCTCCGGGGCCAATCTGCCCCGGTTTTTTTTGCCTCGATTTTGTGCGATGCAGCATGAGCGGGCCGTCCCGAACCGCCCGACCGGCCCGGCCCGCGCGCTGCGGCGGCCCTGCTAGAATCGCAGTTTCCCCTTGCAACACCGGACCTTCCCCAATATGTCAGCACCCGCCACCGACCTCAGTGCCGCCGGCGCGCCTGCCACACCGAGCGGCCGCCGCCAGATTCTCGTCACGTCTGCCCTGCCCTATGCCAACGGGCAAATCCACATCGGCCACATGGTCGAGTACATCCAGACGGACATCTGGGTTCGCACGCTGCGAATGCACGGCCACGAGATCTATTACGTCGGTGCCGACGACACTCACGGCACGCCGGTCATGCTGCGCGCCGAACTGGAAGGCCTCACGCCGCAGCAGTTGATCGCGCGCGTCTGGCAGGAGCACAAGCGCGACTTCGACAGCTTCGGCGTGTCGTTCGACAACTACTACTCGACCGACTCCGAAGAGAACCGCGTGCTCTCCGAATCGGTCTACCTGGCGCTCAAGGAAGCGGGCCTCATCGAGACGCGCGACATCGAGCAGGCCTACGACCCGGTCAAGAACATGTTCCTGCCGGACCGCTTCATCAAGGGCGAGTGCCCGAAGTGCGGCGCGAAGGACCAGTACGGCGACAGCTGCGAAGTGTGCGGCTCGACCTATGCGCCCACCGATCTGAAGAACCCGTACTCGGTGGTCTCGGGCGCGACGCCCGTGCGCAAGACCTCGACGCACTACTTCTTCCGCCTCTCGGACCCGCGCTGCGAAAACTTCCTGCGCGGCTGGGTGGCCGGCCTCGCGCAGCCCGAAGCGACCAACAAGATGCGCGAGTGGCTGGGCGACGCGGGCGAATCAAAGCTCGCCGACTGGGACATCTCGCGCGACGCACCGTACTTCGGCTTCGAAATCCCCGGCGCGCCCGGCAAGTACTTCTACGTGTGGCTCGACGCGCCGGTGGGCTACTACGCGAGCTTCAAGAACCTCTGCGAGAAGCGCGGCATCGACTTCGAGGCGTGGATCAAGCCAGGTTCGAAGGCCGAGCAGTACCACTTCATCGGCAAGGACATCCTGTATTTCCACACGCTGTTCTGGCCGGCCATGCTCGAATTTTCGGGTCATCGCACGCCGACCAACGTGTTCGCGCACGGCTTTCTCACCGTGGACGGCGCGAAGATGTCGAAGTCGCGCGGCACCTTCATCACCGCGCAGAGCTACATCACGACGGGCCTAAACCCCGAGTGGCTGCGCTACTACTTCGCGGCCAAGCTCAACAGCACGATGGAAGACCTCGACCTGAACCTCGAGGACTTCCAGGCACGCGTGAACAGCGACCTCGTCGGCAAGTACATCAACATCGCGAGCCGCGCGGCGGGCTTCCTCATCAAGCGCTTCGACGGCCGCGTGCAGGACAGCGCGATGCATCACCCGCTGCTCGTGCAGCTGCGCGAAGCGATTCCGCAGATCGCCGCGCACTACGAAGCCCGTGAGTACAGCCGCGCGCTGCGCCAGACGATGGAACTCGCCGACGCCGTGAACGCCTACGTCGATACCGCCAAGCCGTGGGAGCAGGCGAAGGATCCGGCCAACGCCGTGGCGCTGCACGAGACCTGCAGCGTGAGCCTCGAGGCGTTCCGCCTGCTGTCGCTCGCGCTCAAGCCCGTGCTGCCGACGCTGGCCGAAGGCGTGGAAAACTTCCTCGCCATCGCGCCGCTCACGTGGGCCGATGCCGCGAAGCCGCTCTCGTCGGAGCAGCCCATCAACGCGTACAAGCACCTGATGACACGCGTCGATCCGAAGCAGATCGAAGCGCTGCTCGCCGCCAACCGCGATTCGCTGCAGGCTACCGAAGCGCCTGCTGCCGCCGCGGCCGATGCGAACAAGAAGTCGAACGCGTCGAAGGAAGCGAAGAAGGCCGAAGCCGAAACGCCCGAAGTCATCTCCATCGACGATTTCGCGAAGATCGACCTGCGCGTGGCGCTGATCGTCGACTGCAATATCGTGGAAGGCTCGGACAAGCTGCTGCAACTCACGCTCGACGTGGGCGAAGGCCGCACGCGCAATGTGTTCTCGGGCATCCGCTCGGCGTACAAGCCGGAAGACCTCAAGGGCAAGCTCACGGTGATGGTCGCGAACCTCGCGCCGCGCAAGATGAAGTTCGGCCTGTCCGAAGGCATGGTGCTCGCTGCCTCCTCCGCCGATGAGAAGGCCGAACCGGGCCTCTACATCCTCGAGCCGCACAGCGGCGCGAAGCCGGGGATGCGGGTGCGCTAAGGAAACATTAAGGGAGCACTAAGGGCACACTAAGGGACCCCTAAAGGACCACCGCCCCTTCGCGCTCCAGCGCAGCAGCAACGCAAAAAAGCACGCCCCCGGGCGTGCTTTTTTATCGCCGCAAAGACGCGCGCCGGCTACCAGCGGAAGCGATCGAAGCGCCGCGTATAGGACACATCGGCGCCGTAGAACGTGCCGCCGTAACCCACCACCGACCAGTAGCGCGAGAGGTTGATGGTGGCCTTGATCGCATTCGAGGCCGACTGCAACCCCTGCTCGTAGCCGATCACGAGCCGCTGGTTGATGGCCTTGGAGAGCATCACCACCTGCGGGTCCGTGAGACCCACCTCGCTGCGGCCAATGGAGAATTCGTCGAGTCCCACCGACTGCGCAATGCGCTTGCCGCTCGCGCTGCCGAGCAGCGCGAGCGCCGTCGTCATGGCGTTCTGCTGGCCGAGGTTGTTGCCCTGATCGGTGCCGTGGCCGAACAGCAGCCACGAGAGCTTTTCGTTATCGGGCACGTTCGGCTCGGAGACGAGCTTCGCCACCGGCGCCTGCACCGTGCCCGTCACCTGCACGCCCGCCTCGACCTCCTGGTTGCGCCGCATCGCGAGAATGTTGATGCCCGGATTGCCCACCGGCCCGTTGAACGTGAAAAAGCCGTTCTCGATGTTGAGCTTGGTGCCGAACGCCGTGTAAGACGACCCCTCCGTCACGCGCACGTTGCCGACCGCGCGCAGCGGCAAGTCCGGCGCGCTCGTCGCCGTGATGGTGCCGGCGAGACCCAGATCGGCGCCCTGGCCGCGGAAGCGGAAGTTGTGCCCCAGATCGATGTCGATGTTCGCGCGCGGCGCAAAACGCGGCGCCGGCTTGGCCGAGGCCTGGGCCGCCTGCTCGTCGAGCGGCGGAGTGCCGCCGCGCGTCGTACCGTCCGGGCGCACGATCACCACATCGTCGCCGAGTTCGGGCGCGGCCGACTCGGGCAGGTCGAAGAGCGCGTGATCGACCGTGAACTTGCCGTTGATCTGCATGCCGCCCAGGCGCCCGCCGTTCGCGACGCTCGCGCTGCCCGAGAGCGAGAGCTGCCGGTCGGGCGCCGCGAAGAGTTCGAGCTTGTCGGCGACGATGCTCGCCGTGAGGTCGGGTTCGTCGTTGTCGAGCGCCACGCGGCCCGTCGCGCGCAGCGTGCCGCTCGCGCCGTGGAACTCCACCTGCTGGAAGTCCACGAGGTTCTGCGAGAGCATCACGCGGACCACGCCGTCCTTCAGCTGGATGCCCTGATCCACGAGCGTGGCCGAAAGCCCGTCGCCGATCAGCGAACCCGAGACGTTCGGCTTCGCGATTGTGCCGCCGAGCGCGAGTTGCAGCGCGATATGGCCGTCGAGCACGTAGTTCGGGCCGAACAGGCCGCCCGTGGTCTTGAGCGACGGCACGTTCGCCTTGATCGTGCCGCCCAGCGCCGATTCTTCGGAGAACGTAAGAATGCCGTTCTCGGGGGTGAGCGTGGTGTTCGCATCGACATCGAGCACGCCGATGCGGCTCGCCTGCGCGTGCGCCGTCACGGCGAGCCGGTTGCCGCCGCTGAAGGCCGCGCGCGCGTTGACGTCCGTAATGCCGAGCGAGGCGAGGCCGCGCCCGATCTCGGTCGTGATGTCGCCCGAGCGGCGCTTGAGCTGCACGTAGCCCGTGGCGGTCTGGCCGAGCGAGAAGTCCCAGTCGCCGTCGAAGATCAGGTCGGTCTTGAGCGTCGAGGGTTTGCCCGTGATCTGCTGCTGAAACTGCAGGAGGCGCGCGACCGATACGTCGGTGAGCGAGCCCGCCGAGCGGATGCGGCCGTGGTCGAGATCGAAGGACTTGAGATCGAGCACGGCCCCGAGCATCGCGAGGCGCGTGGCGCCGAGCGTCACCTTGCCCGCGCCCGCGCCGACCTTGAGCGGCGCTTCGAGTGTGATGTCGGGCGAGCCGCGGTTCTGCAACTGCGTCACCGTGCCGTCCCAGCGCGAGCCGTCGCGCGTGTCGGACAGACCGCCGTTCGCGGCCAGCTCCACGTCGATCGCCTGGCCCTGCACCTTGCCCTTCGCGCTCGCCGTGAGCGTGTGCTTCGCACGCGTGCCCGAGAGGCGCGCCGTGAGCGTTGCGACCTCGACGCCGGCCGCGGCGATATCGCTCGCGTCGGCACTGAAGGCGAGCGCGCCGTTCGCGCCGTCGCGCGCCTCGGCATGGCCTTCCGCGTGGCCGATGCGGTTCTCGCCGAACGCCACGCCGCTCGCCTTGTAGTCGAGCGCGACGTTGGGATGCGCGAAGCTGCCCGTGAGATCGCCGCTCGCAGCCACCTGGCCCGCCACGCCGAAGCCGAGGCGGTCGAGCTGCGGCGCATCCACCGTAAAGCGCAGGCGGTCGCCGCTCGCGCCGAAGCTGCCTTGCAGATCGATCTGGTTGCCCGCCACCGAGAGATTCGCGCGGCTCGGCAGAATGCGCGAGCCCGCCAGTTGGATGACGCCCTGCCCCGTGAGCGGCAGGTCGTCGTACACGCTCTGGCCGAGCTTGAATTCGGCCTTCGTGGTGAGCGTGGGCGCGAGCATGCCGCTTGCGGTCAACGTGCCGTTCACGCGCGCCTCGATACGGCGCGACGGCGGCGCGGCCGGTTTGCCTTTGGCGCGCGGCGAGGCAGCGGAAGCGGCGCCCTTCGCCGGCGCGCTCGCGGGAGTCGGCCTGGCCGTAGCCTGCGGGGGTGATTGCGGGGGTGACTGCTGCGGTAACTGCGGCGGTGCCTGTGAAGTCAGCGAGAGCGGATCGAAATTGGACAGCGCGGCCTTCAGTGCATAGGTCGAATTCGCGTCGTGCTTGATTTCGCCGGAGAGGTCGAGATGTCCCGCGCCCGAGCTCACGCGCACGTCGCTCAAAGAAAGGCGCGCCGGGTCGAACGTCACCTTGCCCTGCGCCCGCAGCGCGGCCTTCGGATCGGCGAGATCGAGCGTGATGCTTTGCACGTCGTCGGCAAGACGAACCGTGATGGGACCGGCCAGTTGCGTCGGGCGCACGCTCGCCTGAATCGCGTTGAGGTCGAGGCCCGCCACCTTGAGATCGAAACGACCGTTGCGCCCGCTGATCGCCCCGCCGCCCGTCACCGTCGCGTTCTTCACGAGCCGCACGTTCAGGTTCGAAAGACGCTGCGTGTGCGCATCGAGCACGACATCGGTGTGGGCGTCGACGAGCGGCAGCAGGTGCGCGTCGATGGCACCCGGCTTCGCATTCACGATCGACACGCTGCCGGCCACGGTGAAGCCCGCGGCGGGGGCCTGGGAGTCGGCGTGGCTTTGTTGCATGGCGGGCTTGGGAGGCGCGGCGGGCGTAGAAGCCGCAGGCACCGAAGCACCGCCCTGACCGGAAGACGCCCCGGCCTGCGGCACGAACGGCGCAACCGCGCCATCGACGGGCTGCAGATCGGCGCGCAGCGCGAGGTCGGCGAACGGCGCCCCGGGCGCGAACGCCTGCGGGTTCACATGATCGAACGCGAGCGTCGCCCGCTTGAGCGGCACGGCCGCAAACGGCGTCGCCTCGACGTGCGCGCGGCCGGCGAGCTTCAGCCCGCTCGCGTCGAGATCGGCGCTCAGCGCTTCGAGCGAGCCGCCCACGCGGCCGTTCACCTGCACGTCCTCGTCGTTCACCTTGCCCGAGTAGCCGAAGTCGCCGGAGAGCGCGAACGGCCGCACGCCATCGAGCTTCGCCTCGGCGCTCACCGCGCCATACGGCGTATCGAGCTGCTCGACGGTCGCCTCGTGATGGCGTCCGTCGCTGCGGCCGTGAAAGGCGAAATCGGAAAGTTCGGTGGTCGAAGCACCTTCGTGCAGCGTGAGCTTCGCCACGCGCAGGTCGCGGATCTCGAGCGCGAGCGGCAGTTGCAGATCTTTGGGCAGCGTCGTGGGCGACGACGGTTCCGTCGAAGGCACGATCCGCACATCCACGTCGCCGATATGCAGATAGCTCACGACGAAGCGCCACGGCCGGCCCGACAGCAGCCATTGCCCGCTCGCCCGGTCGACCAGGATCCGCGTGCCGTCGGCGCCGCGCCAGCTCACGTCGCGCAGGCGCACGCCGGTGGCAACGGTGCCGCCTTCGAGCGTGCCGCCCAGCTGGCCGCCCAGCAGCTTCACGGCGGCGCGCCACGCGTAGGCCGTGCCGCGCTCGGTCGTCACCGCGCCGTAGAGAAGCCCCGCCACCAGCGCGACGATCAGCACCGGCACGGCGATCGCCCAGGCAAGCGCCTTCCACAGACGGTGCGGGCGGCGCTTCGGCGGCTCGGGTGGCCCGGGAGGCGTCGACGGCGGCGGCGTGAGCGACGCGTCCGGCGGCGACGGCGGCATGGGCGGCATGGGCGGCGTGGGCGGCATGGCGGGCGTCGTCATCAGAAGGCGATCCCGAGCGTCAGATAGGGCCGCACGCTGCGCGTGCGAAAGCCGTACGCCACGTCGATGTTGACCGGGCCCACGGGGCTGCGCCAGCGCGCCCCGAAACCCGCGCCCGGATAGAAGACCTTCTCGCCCCAGGTGTCGGTGGCCGTGCCCACGTCGAAGAACGTGGCGGCGCCCCAGTCGCGGTTGAACCAGTGCTGGTATTCGGCCGATCCGGTGACGAGATATTTGGTCGGCAGGATCGAGCCGTCGACGTCGTTACCGATGCTGTCGAAGGCATAGCCGCGCACCGAGTTCGAGCCGCCCGCGCGAAAGAGCAGCGATGCGGGCACGTTGCTCGAACTCGACCCCGTGAACACGCCGCCCAGCTCCGCGCGAAAGAGCACGAGGTCGTCGCGGCCGATCGGCAGGTATTGCTGGCCGCGCATGTAGCCGCGCGCGAAGGTGGCGTCGGCGAGCGCGTTTTTCACGGCGAAGCCCGCCTCGACGTGAACCAGGTTGCCCGAGCGCGGGAACAGCGGGTCGTCGACGTCGCGGCGCGTCCACGACCACTGCGGCACCAGCGCGCGGGCGATGGTGGGCGGCCCCGCGTTCTGGTCGAGCCGGTCCTGGTAGTAAAAGAGCGAGTACGAATAGTCGTAGTTCTGCGACGTGCGCGTGCGCTGCACCCCGCCGCGCACGCTGTAGATGCGCGTATCGGACACATCCGTGGTCGTGTACGAGATGAGTGCGCTGTTGGTCCAGGCGCGCGGGCCCGGCGGCATCGAAAGCTGGATCTGGCCGTACTGCTGGATCTGGTCGAGGCGCCCCTGGACCTGGAGCGGCCACGCCGCGCCGAAGGTGTTGAGATAGGTGTACGAGCCCTGGACGTGCGGGCCGGTATCGGTGGAATAACCCACGCCGCCGCGAAAGCTGTTGTACGGGTACTCGCTCACCTTCACGTGCAGCGGGGTTTCGAGCGGCTTCTGGGTGTTGTCGTCCACGTCGATCGCCACGCTCGCGTAGTACGGCGTGTTCTGCAACTGGCGCTGCAGCTCCGTCACGCGGTTGACGTCGTAGATCTCGCCCGGCGAGACCGGATTGACGTCGGTCACGATGGAGGCCGGATAGCGTCGCGTGCCCGAGACGTCGAGCGCGCCCATCGTGAAGGTGGGACCGCTGTCGAATGTCACAGAAAGCTTCGCATCGTGCTTGAGCGGATCGATGCGCGCCTCGGACTGCACGATCTTCGCGCCGAGGTAGCGCCGCGACTGCAGCGTCTTGAGCGCCGCGCCCTTGGCGTCGCTCCAGCCCGACTGCGTGAAGGGGTCGCCGTCGTGCAGCGAGAACGCGAAGCGCGCGGCGTTCTCCTGTTTCTTGTCCTCGGTCAGCACCGGACCGCGGAAGCTCAGATCGATCGCGGAGATGGTCGTGCGCGGCCCCGGGTCCACGCTCACACGCACCGAGCGCTTGCCGTTGACGGTGCGCACGTCGGTGCGCACGACGGGCGAAAAATAGCCGTCGGTCGAAGCGAGATCGCGCACCTGCTGGGGCGTGGCGGTGACGAGAAAGCCGAACTGGTCGTCGCTCACGTCTTTGCGGGTGGCAAAGCGCGCGATGTCGAGATGCGCCTCCAGCAGCTTCCTCAGCTCGCGCGGCGTGGCGTCGATCTGCACGTCATAGACGGTAGGCTTGTGCGACCAGGGCAGCAGGTCGGTGAGCGCGGCGCGCGCGGGCGCCGCCGGCAAGAGGACGGTAGCGATCAGGCCCGCGGCGAACCAGCCGGCGCCGCGCCCGGCGTGCGCGTGCCGCGCGGCCGCGGAGGGACGCACGGGAAGTGAGGGACATGAAACACATGAGGGACGTGCGGAACGCCGCCATGCGCGCCAGGCTTCGATCACCCTTCCTGCCAAACAAAACCTCCGGCCTTCGCGAATCGGGTTGCCACGGAACGCCGCCGGCAACGACGCCGGGGCGCAAACGCGTTATTTGAACATATCGGCGAGGGATTTCCCCAACTCGTGCCTCGTCCGGCGACCTCGCCGGCGGCCGCAGCGGCTTCCCGGCGCCCTGAACCCCGGCCGCCCGCGCGGATGTTCCGCGCCGTGCGCTTGCGGTAAAATTGCCGGCGACACGAACAGCGGCGGTCCCGCCCCGAGGCGGCCCTCCATTTTTGACGGACGTCAGCCATGTATCAATCGGACATCACGCAGTTCATCAACCAGCTCAAAGAGCAAAAGCCGCAGCTCGAGGAGCAGCAGCGCAAGGGCCGCTCGCTCCTGTGGGACAAGCAGCCGATCGATCTCGACGAACGCGAGCGCCAGCAGGCCTCGCGCGTCAAGCAAACGTCGTACGTCTACTACCAGAACTTCTGATGGCCGAGGCCGACGGGGCCGGCGCGCCCGAGGCGCACCACGGCGCGAACCCCGCGCCGGCGAGCGCGGACAGCGACGCGCTCACCGCCCCCGCAACCGACTCGACGCCCGACACGGTCGACGGCGTCGCGTTTGCGCGCCTGTACGGCGAGCCGCTCTTCAAGCTGCCGCAGGATCTGTACATCCCGCCCGACGCGCTCGAAGTCTTCCTCGAGACCTTTGAAGGCCCGCTCGACCTGCTGCTCTACCTGATCCGCAAGCAGAACTTCAACGTTCTCGACATCCCGATGGCGGAGGTCACGACGCAGTACCTCGGCTACGTCGAGCAACTGCGCAAGACCAATCTGGAGCTCGCGTCCGAATACCTGCTGATGGCCGCGATGCTCATCGAGATCAAGTCGCGCATGCTGCTGCCGGTGAAAAAGGCCGATACCGGCGACGAAGTCGAAGATCCGCGCGCCGAACTGGTGCGCCGCCTGCTGGAGTACGAGCAGATGAAGCTCGCCGCCCAGCGCCTCGACCAGTTGCCGCAGCTCGGGCGCGACTTCCTGCGCGCCGAGGTCTACATCGAGCAGAGCATCACGCCGCGCTTTCCCGACGTGGACAGCAACGACCTGCGCGCCGCGTGGGCCGACGTCATCAAGCGCGCGAAGCTCGTGCAGCACCACAAGATCTCGCGCGAGGAGTTGTCCGTGCGCGAGCACATGAGCGTGATCCTGCGCAAGCTGCAAAACGCACGCTTCATGGAGTTCTCGGAACTGTTCGACGTCACGCGCGGCGTGCCGGTGGTGGTGGTGAACTTCATCGCCATGCTCGAACTTTCACGCGAATCGCTCATCGAGATCACTCAAGCCGAACCGTTCGCGCCCATCTACGTGCGGCTCGCGTATCTACCTGCCTGATACCGGTCCGCAGCCCGACGCAACGCCGGACAAACCGGCGCTTCAGCCCTCCCGCCGCCTGTCATGACCCCGATTTCGGCGCCCACGCCGCGCGCGGTCTGCGGGAAAGCCCGCCTTCCGGAGCGGCTGCGTTGCGCGCCCAAATCCTCTACAATCGCCCGCGCCTGCCCCTGCCCGGACTCGACCCGGCCGGGACGGGCCTGCGCCGCCCGAAATCCGGCGCTCCGTAACCGGTCCGCCGCACCCGGCCGCCGGTGGCTGCCACCCCGTCTTGCCCCGCGCGAGGCATAACGCATCCGATCATGAAAGTCATCAGCTCGATTCACGAACTGCGCGACCAGCTGCGCGGCCAGAACCGCACCGCGTTCGTGCCGACCATGGGCAACCTGCACGAGGGCCATCTCTCGCTGATGCGGCTCGCGCGCCAGCACGGCGACCCGGTGGTGGCGAGCATCTTCGTCAACCGGCTGCAGTTCGGCCCGAACGAGGACTTCGACAAGTACCCGCGCACGCTCCAGGACGACATCGAGAAACTGCAGAAGGAAAACGTGTACGTGCTGTTCGCGCCCACCGAGGCCGACATGTACCCGCAGCCGCAGGAGTACCGCGTGCACCCGCCGCACAACCTGGGCGACATCCTGGAGGGCGAATTCCGCCCCGGCTTCTTCGAGGGTGTGTGCACGGTCGTGATGAAGCTGATGTCGTGCGTGCAGCCGCGCGTGGCCGTGTTCGGCAAGAAGGATTACCAGCAGCTCATGATCGTGCGCGCGATGTGCCAGCAGTTCGCGCTGCCGACCGAGATCGTCGCCGCCGAAACCGTGCGCGACCCCGACGGCCTCGCGCTCAGCTCGCGCAACCGCTACCTCACGCCCACCGAGCGCGCCGAAGCGCCGCAGCTCGCGGGCGTGCTGCGCGCGATTCGCGAATCCGTGCTGTCGGGGCGCCGCGACTTCCAGCAGCTCGAACTCGACGCCATGGCCACGCTCGCCGCGCGCGGCTGGAAACCCGACTACATCGCCATCCGCAAGCGCGCCGACCTGCTGCCGCCCACGGCGCAGAACGCCGAGGCGCCGCTCGTCGTGCTCGCCGCGGCGAAGCTCGGCGCCACGCGCCTGATCGACAACCTCGAAATCTGATCCGCTTTCCCGGGTTTGCTCACGGGGTTTCCACCTTTCACCGGGCAGCCGTGCCGGCCGTCCCAGCCTGACTTGCGGGCGCGCTGCACCCTGCCCGCAAGATGCAAGAGGAGATGCACCATGCAACGCCACATGCTCAAGTCGAAGATCCACCGCGCCGCCGTGACGCACTGCGAGCTGCACTACGAGGGCTCGTGCGCCATCGACGAAAATCTGCTGGAAGCCGCGAACATCGTCGAAAACGAGCGCATCGACATCTGGAACATCAACAACGGCGAGCGCTTCTCGACCTACGCGATCAAGGGCGAGCGCGGCAGCGGCATGATTTCGCTGAACGGCTCGGCGGCACGGCGCGCGCAACTGGGCGACCTCGTGATCATCGCGGCCTTCGCGAACGTGGACGAGGCCGAACTGAAGGCGGGCTGGAAGCCCGATCTCGTGTTCGTGGATGAAAACAACCGCATCAAGGGCAGCCGCGACCACGTGCCGACCCAGAACTGGACCTGAGATCCCGGCCCCGCGCCGCGCGCAGAGGTTCCGCGTGGCGCATACGCGCCGTTCTCGTTCTACGTTCGGGTTAGTTACCGCTCACTTCCTGCTGGCTTGCTGCCCATTTCCCCCGGCGGGTCTGGCCAGCAGGCGCATGCTCGCACCCCATCACTTGCGATTGATCCAGGCGAGGATCGATTGCCACTGCTCCAGATCCTTCTCCACCCGGCTCTTCGCCACGTCCCACAGCGTGAGGCCGTGCGCGGCCAGCTGCACGTAGTTCTGCGTGTCGCGCAGATAACCCAGCACCGGCAGGTTCAGCCCTTCCACGAAACGCTGCAACTGGTCCGCCGAGCGCGTGCGCGCGTCCACCCGCATGCCCACCACGCCCACTTCGATCGCGCCCTTGCGCACGGCCTTCTCTTTCGCGAGGCGGTCTAGGAAGTCCTGGGTGGCGAGGATGTCGAACATCGAGGGCTGCAGCGGCACGATCACTTTGTCCGCCAGCGTCATGATGGCCGCGAGCCGGTTGCCGTGCAGGCCCGCCGGGGTATCGATGACTGCGTGCTCGAGTCCCTTGGGCGGCTTCTGGGGATTGTCGAGATCGACGTTCCAGCTTTCGATACCGGAGAGCGTCGCGGGCCGCAGGTCGAGCCAGGCATGCGCCGACTGCTGCCGGTCGAGGTCGGCCAGCGCCACCCACTCGCCCTGCGCGGCAAAGTAGCCGGCCAGATTGGTGGACAGCGTGCTCTTGCCGACGCCGCCCTTGGGATTCGCCACCACGATTACCGTCATGAATACTCCCGTCAGGAAGGCTGGCGCGTCTGGCCAGCCGGATTGCCGATATGTTCCGATACGTTTTACCGCGTTTTCCGTGCTGTTGCGCGCTCATACGGGCATTTCCCGGCATGAGCCGCCGCCACGGAACCGCGCAAGGGCCGCCTCACGGCGGGGATCCTGCCGGCGCGCTCGCCCAACCGTCCGATAATATCGGCAAATCCGGCGGCGCCGAAGTCCCCGGGCGAGCGCCCTCTATCATTGATCCCTTTTTCGAGGAAACGTTTCCCATGAGCACGCTGCGCACCGAAGTCACGATCGACGCCCTGCACGAGCGCCAGCAAGGGCGCTTGCCGGAACTGCTCGGCTTTCGCGCCGTGGCGCTCGAACAAGGCACGCTGCGCGCGGAACTGGACGTGCGCAGCAATCTGCTCGCGCCCAACGGGTTTCTGCACGCGGCCACGGTGATCGGCCTCGCCGACACTGCCTGCGGCTATGCCTGCTTCGCCCACCTGCCGGCCGGCGCAAAGAACTTCACGACCATCGAGCTCAAGAGCAATTTCCTCGGCACCGCGCGCGAAGGCACGCTTACCGCCGTGGCGACGGGCGTGCACCTCGGACGCAGCACGCAGGTCTGGGACGCGACGGTCAGCGGCCCCGATGGCAAGACCATCGCGCTCTTCCGCTGCACGCAGATGGTCCTGTATTGACGATTCAGGCGAGGCCTCAACCGATGGCGGCAAACACGCGCGCGAGGTCGAGGCTCCCGGCCAGGGTGTCGGCGAGACGCTCCAGCGACGCCTCGCGCAACGCCGGATAGTCCACCGTGCGCGCGGCGGCGAGGCCCGCCCAGCGCAGGAGCGCAGCGCAGGCCTCGGGCGTGTCGAACAGGCCGTGAACGTAGGTGGCGAGAATCTGCCCGTCGGCCGACTGCGCACCGTCGGGCCGCGTGCGCGCCGCCGCGTTCCCGTTCCCGTTCACGTTCACGTCGGCGTCGAGATTCAGCGCCGCCGCATCGAGCGCCGGCCCGCGCGTCTCGCCCATGTGGATCTCGTAGCCCGTCACCTTCGCGGCCGCACCCGCCAGCGCCAGCGTCCCCGTCACGTTCTTCAGCGTCTTTTCGCGCGTGAGCACCGTTTCGTAGTCAAGCCAGCCCAATCCCGCCACCGCGCCCGGTTCCCCCTCCACGCCATGCGGATCGGCAATCGCGCGGCCCAGCATCTGCATCCCGCCGCAGATGCCGATCACACGCCCGCCGTAGCGCAGATGCCGCGCGAGCGCTTCGTCCCAGCCGTGCTCGCGCAGCCAGGCGAGGTCGTCGCGCACATTCTTCGAGCCCGGCAGGATCACGAGATCGGCGGGCGGCGGCGCGTTGCCGGTGCGCACGTAGCTGAATTCGACCTGCGGATGCGCGCGCAGCGCATCGAAATCGGTGTGATTGCTGATGTGCGGCAGCACCGGCACCACCACCCGCAGCGCCGCGCCCGCAGCTTGCGCATGGGTGTGCGCGGCGCCCGGGAGCATGTCCTCGGCGTCGAGCATGAGGCCGTGCAGATACGGCACGACGCCCAGCACGGGCTTGCCCGTCTGCGCTTCGAGCCATTCGAGGCCCGGCGTGAGCAGCGTGGGGTCGCCGCGAAAGCGGTTGATGATGAAACCCTTCACGCGTGCGCGCTCGCTTTCCGAAAGACACGCGAGCGTGCCGATCAGATGCGCGAACACGCCGCCGCGGTCGATATCCGCAATCAGCAACACCGGGCAGTCCACCGCTTCGGCAAACCCCATGTTGGCGATGTCGTTGGCGCGCAGGTTCACCTCGGCGGGGCTGCCCGCGCCTTCCACGAACACCGTGTCGTACTGCGCGCGCAGCCGCGCATAGGACTGCAGCACGGCCTCGCGTGCGAGCGGCTTGTAGTCCTGGTACGCGCGCGCATTCAGGTTCATGCGCGCCTTGCCGTGAATGATGACCTGCGAGCCGAGATCGCTGTTCGGCTTGAGCAGCACGGGGTTCAGATCCGTGTGCGGCTCGATGCCGGCGGCGAGCGCCTGCAGCGCCTGGGCGCGGCCGATCTCGCCGCCATCCACCGTCACCGCGCTGTTGAGCGCCATGTTCTGCGGCTTGAACGGCGCCACGCGCACGCCCGCGCGGCGCGCGAGCCGGCACAGGCCCGCGACGAGCGTGCTCTTGCCAGCGTCGGAAGTGGTGCCCTGGATCATCAGGGTGCCGCGCGGCACGGCGGGAATCGGTGCGGTCATGGGTTCGACGGAGTGGAAGCGGCATGAAATCGCGTGGCAAGACATTCCCTGCACGCAGGCGGGCATTATCCCATCGCGCCGGGCAGGCCGCGGCCGCGCAGGCACATGCCGGTACAATCACGCGATGATTTCGCGCGACTTCACCTTCATTGTCGGCGGCGCGCGCTCGGGCAAGAGCGCGCATGCCGAGCGCCTCGCCCGCGAGAGCGGCCTGCCGGTCACCTATATCGCCACCGCGCGCATCGGGGACGGCGAGTTCGCGCAACGCGTCGAGCACCATCGCGCGAGGCGTCCCGCGCACTGGGCGCTGGTGGAGGCTCCGCTCGATCTCGCCGCCGCGCTCGACGCTGCCGCCGCGCCCGGCCAGTGCGTGCTGATCGACTGCCTCACCCTCTGGCTCGCCAATCTGCTCTGTCCGCCGGACGCCGAAACGCCGCTCGACGACTGGTCCACGCGCCTCGATACGTTCGCCGCCGCCTGCGAGCGCGCGCCGGGCACCGTGCTCGTCGTGAGCAACGAGATCGGCATGGGCGTGGTGCCGCTCGGCGCGGCGACGCGTCTTTTCGTCGACGAGCTCGGCCGGCTGAACCAGCGCATCGCCACGCTCGCCGACCGCGCGACGCTCGTCGCCGCCGGCTTGCCGCTCGAGCTCAAACCAGCGCGCAAGACACCGTGATGCCGCTTTTCGATCCACGCCGATGCTGACCCTGCCCGTCACCGCCGCGCTCGCCGTCGCAGGCGTTGCCGTCGATCGCTTCTTCGGCGAGCCGCGCCGCGCCCATCCGCTCGTCGCGTTCGGCAAGCTCGCGAGCCGGCTCGAAGCGCGCCTGAACACCGGACGGCGCGGCCGCCCGCTCGGGCTCGTCGCGTGGCTGGCCGCCGTCGCGCCGCCCGTGCTCTGCGCGGCACTGCTCGTCGCGCTCCTGCCCTGGCCGCTTGCCGCGGCGCTGCATGTAGCGCTGCTCGGGTTCGCGCTCGGCGCGCGCAGTCTCGCGGAGCACGTCGCGCCGATCGGCGCCGCGCTCGCGCAACGCGATCTCGCCCGCGCCCGCGAACTCACTTCGCACATCGTCTCGCGCGATACGTCGCAGGCCGACGCCACCTCGCTCGCGCGCGCGGCCGTCGAATCGGCGCTCGAAAACGGCAACGACGCCATCTTCGGCGCGCTGTTCTGGTTCGCGATTGCGGGCGGCCCCGGCGCGCTCGCGTTTCGCCTCGCCAACACGCTCGACGCGATGTGGGGCTACCGCACGCCCCGCTATCTGCGCTTCGGCTGGGCGGCCGCGCGCATCGACGACGTGCTCAACTGGATTCCCGCGCGCCTCACGGCCACGAGCTACGCGCTGCTTGGCGACACGCGCGTCGCGCTGCGCTGCTGGCGCGAGCAGGCGCGCCGCTGGGACAGCCCGAACGCCGGGCCGGTGATGGCCGCAGGCGCCGGCGCGCTGAACGTGCTGCTGGGCGGCGCGGCCGTCTATCACGGCACGATCGAGCAACGGCCGCTGCTGGGCGCGGGCTCGCCGCCGCGCGCGCAGGACGTCGACGCCGCGCTGCGGCTCGTCGAGCGCACAACCATTCTGTGGCTCGCCGTGCTGATCGCTCTCGCCTTCGTGAGCGTGGCAAGCCATGGCTGAGCGCACGAACCTCAACGAGACGCCGCACATCGTCGCCCACGGCGGCAACCTGCATGAAGCCGCGCGCCGTTACGGCATCGCCTGGGAGTCGTGGATCGATCTTTCCACGGGCATCAATCCCCACGGTTATCCGGTGCCGCCGGTCCCCACCGCCGCCTGGCGACGCCTGCCCGAAGACGGCGACGGCTTCGCCGCATGCGCCGCGCGCTACTACGACGCGCCCGACGCCGCGCACGTACTGCCCGTGGCGGGCAGCCAGGCCGCCATCCGTGCGCTGCCCGCGCTGCTGCCGTGCGCACGCGTGGCCATCGCGCCGCTCACGTATGGCGAGTACGCACCCGCGTTCGCGCTGGCGGGCCACGACATCGTGACGCTCGATGTCACGCGCGAGACGTTGCCCGACGAGGTCACGCACGCGGTGTTCGTGAATCCGGACAATCCGACGGCAACGCGACTCGACGCGGGCAAGCTCTTGCACTGGCACGCGCAACTCGCGGCGCGCGGCGGCACGCTGATCGTCGACGAAGCCTTCGCCGATAGCTTCGCGCCGGAGCACAGCGCATCGCTTGCACGCGAGGTCGCGCGCGATGGACTGGTGGTGCTGCGCTCGCCGGGCAAGTTCTTCGGGCTCGCGGGCGCGCGCTGCGGATTCGCGCTCGCACAGCCCGCGCTGCTCGAGCGACTGCGCGCAACGCTGGGCGCCTGGACCGTGAACGGGCCGGCACGGCACGCGGTCTCGCACGCGTTCGACGACATCGCCTGGCAAACCGCCATGCGCACGCGACTCGCCAGCGAAAGTGCCCGGCTCGACGCGCTGCTACGCACGCACGGCTTCACGCCGCACACAACGCCGCTCTTCGCGTGGATCGCCGATCCCCGCGCGTCCGCGCTCCAGGATGCGCTCGCGCAACGCGCCGTGTGGACCCGTCGCTTCGATGCGCCCGCGAGCCTGCGCTTCGGCCTGCCCGCGACACAAGCCGAATGGCAGCGCCTGGAAATCGCACTCGCGGCGGCCCTGCGCGATATCGGCCCGGCCTCGGCACACGCCTCATGAAAACCCGCCTCGCCGCTACGCTCGCGCTCTGCGCGCTGCAAGCCCTGCTCGTTGTGCAAACCGCACAGGCCGCAGTCAGCGCCATCGACGACGCGGGCAACACCGTCACGCTCGCCGCGCCCGCGCAACGCGTGGTGAGCCTCGCGCCCCACGTCACAGAACTGATCTATGCGGCGGGCGGCGGCGCGAAACTGGTGGGCGCGGTGAGCTACAGCGACTATCCGCCCGAGGCGAAGAACATCCCGCGCGTGGGCGACAACCGTTTGCTCGACCTCGAACGCATCGTCGCCCTCAAGCCCGACCTGATCGTGGTCTGGCGGCACGGCAATGCGCAGCAGCAGCTCGACCGGCTGCGCGATCTGCACATCCCGCTCTTCTTCAGCGAGCCGCGGCACCTCGACGACGTGGCGACGTCGCTCATGCGCCTCGGTGCGCTGCTCGGCACGTCGCCCACCGCCGATCGCGCCGCGCAAGATTACCGGCACGAGATCGCGCAACTGCGCGAGCGCTACGCCGCGCGCGCGCCGGTCAGCGTGTTCTATCAGGTGTGGGATCAGCCGCTGATGACGCTCAACGGCGAGCACATGATCAGCGACGTGATCGCGCTATGCGGCGGGCGCAACGTATTCGCGGCGCTTCCGCCGCTCGTGCCGACCGTCTCCACCGAGGCCGTGCTCGCCGCCAATCCCGATGCGATCGTGACGTCGTCGCAGGGCGCCACGGCGCCGGACAAGCCGCTTCCCGGGCTCGAGCGCTGGCGCGCCTGGCCTTCGCTGACGGCGGTGGCACACGGCAATCTCTTCGCCATCGACGGCGATCTGATCACGCGGCCCGCGCCGCGCATCGCACAAGGCGCCGCCGCGCTGTGCAAGGATCTGGATCTCGCCCGCGAGCACGATGCCGCCGGCACGCATTGATTCGTCATCCGAACGAATGCGCTAGACGTTCCAGCGGACCAGCACCCACGGCCCACCCCGCGCTTCGCGACGCAACCAGACTAGCGCGCCATACTCCAGCGGCCAACGCGCGCAACGTGCGAGCGGCAGTTCGAGCGCATGCGCCGTGACGGCACGCATCACGCCCGCGTGCGCCACGATCCAGGCGGTCTCTTTGGCCGCCGTCGCACACGCGTTGCGAAACCATGCCCCCACGCGCGCCTCGAACTGCGCGACGCTCTCGCCGCCGTGCGGGCGGGCATGATCGAAATCGGCGGCCCACGCATCGATCTGGGCGCGCTCGATCGCGTCCCAGCGCTGCAACTCCCAGGCACCGAAGTCCATCTCCGCGAGCCGCGCGTCCGTGGCCGGTGTCACGCCATGCTGCGCGGCCAGCACGCTCGCCACGCTCGCGCAACGCACGAGCGGACTCGACTCGATACGCACCGGCGAGCGCGCGCCGAGCGCATCGAGCCGCTGCGCCAGTTGCGCTCCTTCATGCACCGGATCGCCTGCGAGCGCCACGTCGCTCCTGCCATAGCAGACGCCTGGTTCGACGGCCACCGCAGGATGCCGGATCAGAACGAGATCCATGCGAGCCCCACCAGATAGATGGCAAGTTCGAACACCTGCTGCGCAAAACCGAGGCAGTCGCCCGTATAGCCGCCGATGCGCTTCACGAAGTAACGTCCGAGCAGATAGCGCAGCGCCGCCAGCACGGCGAGCGACGCCACGCCCGCGCGCCAGTCGGGCCACGCCGGCCAGAACAGCCACGGCAGACCGAACACGCAGGCGCACAGCAGCGCGGCGGCGCTCATGCGCTGCGCGACCGGTTTCGCTTTGCCTTCGGCGCGCACGTAGTCGAGCGAGACGAGATAGCTGATCGCACACGCGCGGCTCGCGGCATGGCCTGCGATCATGAGCGCCGCGGCGCGCATCGGCGGCAATGAGGCCAGCGTCTGCCACTTGAGCGTGAGGGCGACGACGAGCCCGATCGCGCCAAACGCGCCGATGCGCGAGTCGTGCATGATGCGCAGCACGTCCTCGCGCGTGTAGCCGCCGCCGAAGGCATCGCAGCAGTCGGCGAGACCGTCTTCGTGAAAGGCGCCGGTCGCGAGCAGCGTGGCGCCCATCGAAAGCAGCACCGCCACGCCCGCTGGAAACACCCGCAGCGCCGCGAGATACACGAGCGCCGCAAGCGCACCGACGAGTGCGCCGACGAGCGGAAAATAACGCGCCGCCGCATTGAGCCACGCGGGCTCGAAGCCCACCCAGCGCGGCACCGGCACGCGCGTGAAGTAGCCGAGCGCCGTGAAGAAGTAACGCAGTTCGGCCAGCGGATTCATCGGGCGGGTCTCATGCGACGCAAGGGCATCACTGGCATCACTGGCATCACTTGCCGCGATCGCTGCGGTTGTCCACGCCGGCCGATTCGAAGCTCGCCATCTCGTTCAGGAACGCGCAGGCCGCGCGCAGCAGCGGCACCGCGAGCGCTGCGCCCGTGCCCTCGCCCAGCCGCAGATCGAGCGAGAGCAGCTCGCGCGCGCCGAAATGATCGAGCATGCGCCGATGCCCCGCCTCGTTCGAAGCATGCGCGAACACGCAGTAGCCGCGCACATTGGGTGCGAGCGCATCGGCCACGACGAGCGCCGCGGTCGCGATGAAGCCGTCCACGAGGATCGCCATGCGCGAGCGCGCCGCTTCGAGATACGCGCCCACCATCATCGCGATCTCGAAACCGCCGAAGGTCGCCAGCACGTCGAGCGGCTCGCGCACGTTCGCATGCTGCGCGAGCGCCGCCGCCAGCACGTTGCGCTTCTTCGCGAGGCCCGCATTGTCGAGGCCGGTGCCGCGACCCACGCATTCGTCGATCGGCACGTTGCACAGGCGGCTCATGAGACAGGCCGCCGACGAGGTATTCGCAATGCCCATCTCGCCGAAGCCGATCACGTTCGTGCCGAGCGCCGCGTGATGGCGCACGCGCGCCGCGCCCGCTTCGAGCGCGGCGATGGCCTGCTCGCGCGTCATCGCGGGCTCTTGCGCGAAATTGCGCGTGCCGCGCGCGATGGGCGCCTGAACGAACGACCCGGACGGCGGCACGGGCGGCAAGTCCGTCGCAACGCCCGCATCGACGATCTCGAGCACGAGGCCCGCTACGCCGCTGAAGGCATTGATGGCCGCGCCGCCCGTGAGGAAGTTCGCCACCATCTGCGCAGTGACGGCCTGGGGATAGGGACTCACGCCCTCGTTCGCAATGCCGTGGTCGCCCGCGAAGACGATCATCGCGGGCCGCTCCACCGTGGGCCGCGTCGTGTGCTGGATCAGGCCGAGCTGACGCGCAAGCGATTCGAGGCGGCCGAGGCTGCCCGGCGGCTTGGTCTTGGTGTCGATGAGATGCTGGAGCTCGTCGCGCCGCGAGAGATCGAGCGGTTCGATGTCGAGCAGTCCGGAAAAGGTCGGCGTCATGTTGGGTTCAAAAGAGTTCAGGTGATGCAATGGGCGTCAGACATCGTGCTCGCGCGGGAGTGTCTGGCCGTGGGCAAACGTGGGCTCGGGCACGAAGCCCAGCGCGGGCACCAGCGCTTCGTGCCGACCATCGCGGATCAACACGAGCGGGTGGCCGAACGCGGCGCTGGCCCGCTCGGGCGTCAGCACCTCGCGCACCGGTCCCGCATGAAAGCCGCCGCGCCCGTCGAGCAACAGCGCATGCGTGGCATAGCGACGCGCCAGATTGAGATCGTGACAGGAAAAAATGATCGTGCGCGCCGGCGTGCTCACCCAGCGCACCAGCGCCTCGAGACACGCGACCTGATGATGCAGGTCCAGATGCGCGAGCGGTTCGTCGAGCAACAGGAGCGGCGCCTCCTGGCACAACACGGCGGCAAGCGCCACACGCTGGCGCTCGCCGCCCGACAGCGAGAGCACGTCGCGCGCGGCCAGCGCTTCGAGACCGAGCATCGCGAGCGCCGCCTGCGCGGCTTCGCGGTCCTCGTCGCGCTCCCAGCCCCAGCCTGCGAGATGGGGATAACGATTGAGCAGCACGATGTCGAGCACGCTCGCGCTGAACGCGTCGCGCACGTCTTGCGGCATCAACGCGCGACGCAAGGCGAGTTGCGCGGCGGGCCACCCGGCCAGCGCGCGCCCTTCGATCTCGACGTGCCCCGCCGCAAGCGCATGCAATCCCGCCAGCGCGCCGATCAACGTGGTCTTGCCCGCGCCGTTCGCGCCCGCGATGCACCAGATCTCGCCGGCGCCGAAGTCTTGTGTCAGCGCTTCGACGAGCGTGCGCGAGCCCGCGCGCACGCTGAGCGCGCGGGCGGCCAGCAACGTACGGGAACCGGACGCCGGGTTCATCGGGCGCGCCGCTGCAACAACATCCAGAGGAACACGGGCACGCCCGCGAGTGCGGTCACCACGCCCACCGGCAACTGCGCGGGCGCGGCGAGCGTGCGTGCCGCGAGATCGGCTGCCATCACCGCGAGTCCGCCCGCGAGCGCGGCGGCCGGCATCAGCATGCGCTGATCGTTGCCGAACGCGAGCCGCAGCATGTGCGGCACGACGAGTCCAACGAAACCGATCGTGCCGCCTGTGGTCACGGCGACGGCAGCCGCGATCGAAGCGGCGAGATAGACGGTCAGGCGCAGACGCAGCACCGGCACGCCGAGTGCCTGCGCGGCGGCATCGCCGCGCAGCAGCACGTTCAGTTGCGCCGCCGCGGGCACGATCACGACGAGCAGCACCGCGAGCGCGACAAGCGCGGCCCACGGCATGCCTGCGCCGTTGAGATCGCCCGTGAGCCAGAACAACATGCCGCGCAGCCGCGAATCGGGCGCGAGCGTGAGCAGCAGCGTGATGAGCGCGCCCCACCCCGCCGCCGTCACCGCGCCCGTCAACAAGAGACGCGGCGAGCTGTCCTGTGGCTCGCCACGCCACAACTCGCGGCGCGCGAGCCCGAGCACGAGCAGAATCGAGGCGAACGCACCGGCACAGGCGCTCGCCTGCACGGCCCACCATGCCGCGCCCGCGATCATCGCGACAATCGCAAAAGCAGCGGCGCCGCCGGAGACACCCAGCACGTACGGTTCAGCAAGCGGATTGCGCAGCAGCACTTGCAAGAGCGCGCCTGCGAGCGCGAGCAGCGCGCCGCACGCGAAGCCGCCCAGCGCGCGCGGCAGGCGCAGCGTGCGGACGATTTCCGTGGCCATGTCGGCGCCCGTATGCGAGGGCGAAAGCGCGGCGAGCGCCTGGGCAGGCGTCACGGGCACGCTGCCGATGACGAGGGAAGCCGCGAACACCACGAATGCTGCGAGCGCGAGCACGCCCCAGATCGCGCAGGCACGGCGTGCGCTCATCGAAGGGCTCGACGAACGCCGCTGCACAGCGGGGCGCGTCATGCGGGCGGGCGAATTCATGATTCGTGTGATGGTGACCGGGTGCGGGTTGGCGCGGCGCTTTCTTGTACGGCTGTGCCCCCTGTTGCTGCGGGTTCCCCCTTGATTTCAAGGGCCGGGCGCCTCACCGGCGCCCACGCAGCGGGCACGCGGCGCCGAAGTGCCGCAAGTGTAGGAGCGGCCCGCGGGAGCGTCAAGAAATGGGCCAGAGCGGGGGGCCGGGGCGGGGCCAAAGCGAGACCACACCAGAGCCGCAACGTGAGTGCCGGGAACCGGAAAGCCAAGGCAAAATGCGTTCCCGCCCGGTCATCTCGCAGCCGTTGTCAGCACGAAGCGGTGCTGTTACGTCTGGAAACGACACAATTATCGGAATACTCGGTAATACGCGCTAGAATGCCTGTCTTTAGAGGACGCAGCACATGCTCAACGAACTCGAAACACTCTCACAAAACATCGGGCGGCTGATCGAGATCAATCAGCGCCAGCACGAGGCACGCCTCGCGCTCGAGGAGCAACTCGCGCAACTGCGCGCACAGTGCGAAGCGACGCAAGCGGAACTCGAACAGACGCGCGAAGAGCGCAATGCATTGCAGGCAGAACGCGACGCGCTCTCCGCGAAGATCGACGATGCCCAGGTGCGTCTGAACGCGATCCTCGAAAAGCTGCCGCGCGCACGCGCGCATGCCGAGCCCGACAACCAGCTCGATCTGCTCGACGCGCAACCGCAAGACGCAAGCGACGACGAAAGCAACGCGGCCCGCCACGGAGAAAACGCATGACGACCAAGCAGATCGAAGCGACGATCCTCGGCCAGACCTATCGCCTCGTCTGTTCGCCGGAAACCGAAGGCGCGCTGCTCGAAGCCGTAGCGCGCGTCGATGCGGAGATGTCGAAGATCCGCTCGCACAGCAACGTGCGCGGCACGGATCGCATCGCGGTCATGGCCGCGCTCTCGCTCGCATCGGAACTGCTGCGCCTGCAAACCAGCGTGCGACACGGGGAAGCATTCCCAGCCGAGGAAATCCGCCGTACAATGCATCAAATGAACGAACAACTCGGCGCCGTCATTCAACAACACAGCGTGCAATGAGTTGTGCATGAATCGTGCGGTAAGCAGAAAAATCCGCTATATTGCGCGTTCATGTTGTGCGCTGCGTGACACGCGGTACACAAGCAATACGTTTTAAAAGGTTTAATCAGCTTCCCTGCCTGGTTCGCCAAGGTCATATATTCCTTGAACCAATGCCATGTGCACGGTTGCGGAAATTTGTAGCACGGGCGTGCGCGTCACTCTGTCTGATGTACCCGAAGTGCTGCTAACTGCGACCAATTCTGAACCCAAGGTTCAGGATGCCGGCCTAGCGGCTATGGCGGGGACCTATTCGAACGGCATCGGACATGTGTCCGATGCCGTTTTTCTTTGCAGTATTCCTTTGCCGTTCTCTTTCTTCGTGATCTCCGACTCATGCGCTACTGGCTGATGAAGTCCGAACCCGACGAAGCAAGCATCGACGATCTCGCCCACGCGCCGCATCGCACGCTGCCCTGGACCGGCGTGCGCAACTATCAGGCGCGCAACTTCATGCGCGACACCATGCAGGTCGGCGACGGCGTGCTCTTCTATCATTCGAGCTGCCCCGAACCCGGCATCGCAGGACTCGCCGAAGTCTCCTCGACGGCCTATCCCGATCCCACGCAGTTCGATGCGAAGAGCCCCTACTACGACGCGAAATCCACGCAGGAGAATCCGCGCTGGATGCTCGTGGACGTGGTCTTCAAAAAGAAGTGCCCGCTGATTCCGCTTGCGGCCTTGCGCGAGCATGACGCACTCGCCGACATGCGTGTGCTCGCGAAAGGCAACCGCCTCTCGATCACGCCCGTCACGCTGGCCGAGTGGAACTTCATCACGAAACGTCTGATGTGACGTGCTGCGGGGATCTGCGTATCGTCCCCTTTCAAGCGTTAAACATTAAAAAATCCTTACAGCGACGGGAACCCTCGTCTGCGCGCCCCGACTAACAGGGCACACAGACGACGCGCGCCGCAAGCGTGCCGCACAATCATGCGCAACGCGCAGCAGGTCCATGCGCGTCTCGTGCAAACCCGTTCTGCAAGGAGAGCCCAACAATGAAGAGAAAAACCATCGTGACACTCGCCACCGCACTGGCCGTGGCCGCACCGCTTGCCCTGACGCTGGCGCCGGGCGCCGCGTTCGCGCAGAGCGACGCGCGCTACCAGCCGGCCGGCGTGCTGTCGCTGTCCGCACAGGCGAGCGCGGAAGTGCCGCAGGACGTCGTCACGATCACGTTGTTCTACGAGCAGGAAGCCGCCGACCCGGCCTCGCTCACCGCGACGCTGAACCAGCGCGCCGATTCGGCGCTGCAAAAGGCCAAGGGCGTGGCCGGCGTGACCGCGCGCTCGGGCCAGTTCTCGATCTATCCTTCGACCGATCGCGACGGCCGCATCTCCGCGTGGCGCGGCCGCACCGAGGTCGTGCTCGAATCGCACGACTTCGCCGCCGCCTCGAAGCTCGCGGGCGACATCTCGTCGATCATGCAGGTGGGCAACGTGCAGTTCTCGCTCTCGCCGGAAGCGCAGCGCGCCGCCGAACAGAAGCTCTCGGGCGAAGCGATCGCGTCGTTCCGCGATCAGGCCACGGCCGCCGCGCGCGCGTTCGGCTACGGCAGCTATACGATCCGCGAAGTGAACGTGGGACAGAATGGCGTGCCCCCGCGTCCGATGATGATGATGGCCGCACGTGCCATGTCCGCCGATGCGAAGGCCAGCCCGCCGATGCCGCTCGAAGGGGGCACCTCGACCGTGACCGTCAATGTGTCGGGCTCGGTGCAGATGAAGTGATGCGCGGCACGATGTGCCTTTGAAGAAAAAACCCCGCAATTGCGGGGTTTTTTCATGTCTGAGCGCTTTTGCGCTCGAGGTTCAGCGCCGGCCGTCCGCCGCCGGCGCGCCCTTGCGGCCCGCACGACGATACGACCAGATCATGAGGCCGATGCCCGCGATGATCATCGGCAACGAGAGCCACTGCCCCATCGAAAGCCCCAGTGCGAGCAGGCCGAGGAAGTCGTCGGGCTCGCGCGCGAATTCGACGGTGAAGCGCGCGAGGCCATAGCCGATCAGGAACAGCGCCGAGATCGCGCCCATGGGGCGCTCCTTGCGCGCGAAGAGGATCAGCACGATGAAAAGCGTCAGGCCTTCGAGTGCGATCTCGTAGAGCTCCGAAGGATGGCGCGGCAGCATGTGGTACTGCGCGAAGACTTCGTTCAGGTGCCACTCGGCGGCCTTCTGCGGGTGCGCGACGAGCCAGGCGGCGTCGTCGTTCGAGGCACCCGGGAACAGCATGGCCCAGGGCGCATCGGGCGAGGTCACGCGGCCCCACAGCTCGCCGTTGATGAAGTTGCCAAGACGCCCTGCGGCAAGGCCCGTGGGCACCATCGGCGCCACGAAGTCCGTGACCTGCAGCCAGGTGCGCCCGCGCTGCCACGCGAACAGGATCATCGCGAAGGTCACGCCGAGAAAACCGCCGTGGAACGACATACCGCCTTCCCACACCTTGAAGATGTCGAGCGGATGCGCGAAGTACCAGCTCGCCTTGTAGAACAGCACGTAGCCGAGGCGGCCGCCCAGGATCGTGCCGAGCACGCCGTAGAACAGCATGTCGTCGATGTCCTTCGCGGTCCAGCCCTGCGCGGCCACGTACGGCAGGCGCAGACGCAGCCGGCCGATCACGATCGCGAGAATGAAGCCGACGAGGTACATGAGGCCGTACCAGCGCACGGCGAGCGGCCCCAGATGAATGGCGATGGGGTCGAAGTTCGGGTGAATGTGCATCGTGAGGTCAGTGCTTTCGGTTCGGCGATGAAAGGATGTCCGGATGGATCGGGGCGAGCCGCGCAGCGGGCGGGTGTCCGTCCGACGTTCGCGGGCCGGCGCGGTTCGCGGGGCAACATTATCGCCGACGCGGCGCCCTGCTGAGCATTTTGGCACGCGAACATGACAGGGTCGGATCGAGTCGCCGCGGCGGGGTCCCGCGGGGTTAGCTTTCGGAAGGCGCGCGTACGGTCGCGGCATGAGCCCTTACGATGCCGATAAAAGCCGCGAGCACAGGGCTCACCTCGGCCGTGCGCCAGACGAGCCCCGTTTCGATGCTGGGCACCGCTTGCGCGAGCGGCCGGTACACCACGCCGGTGCGCCGCAGATGCCTGAGCGAGCGCGGCACGAGCGCCACGCCCATGCCCGCCGAAACGAGGCTCACGATCGTCTGCATCTGGATCGCCTCCTGGCCCACGCGCGGCGCGACGCCGGCGGCGCCGTAGCAGTCCATGATCGCATCGTAGAAGCCCGGTGCGAGCGGACGCGGAAACACCACCAGCGGCACCTCGGCGAGCTCGCGCAGGCTCACGGGCGCGTCGCTCCAGTCGTCGTCGGCCGGACCGCCCGCGTGCGTCGACAAGGCGGCCGGCATCGCCACCACCAGCGGCTCGCGCACCACCGGCAAATACGCAAGCTGCGCCGCATGGCGGGGCGGCAAAGGCCCGATCACGAGGCCCGCGTCGATGCGCCCCGCCACCAGTTCCTCCACCTGCACGTCGCTCGTGGCCTCGGCCAGTTGCAGGCGCACGCGCGGGTAGCGCGCGCCGAAGTCGCGCAGGAGCAGCGGCAAGAGGCCGTAGTCGGCGGTCGAGACGAAGGACAGCGCCAGCGCGCCCGCCTCTCCGCGCGCGAGGCTCTGCGCGAGCGGGCGCAGGGCCTCGGCCGCGGCAATCAGGCGCCGCACCTCGGGCAGCAGGTCGGCGCCCACGGCAGTCAGCTCGACCGAGCGGCGCGTGCGTGCGAACAGTTCGACGCCGAGCGTCTCCTCCAGCGCCCGGATGGCCTGCGAGAGCGGCGGCTGGGTCATAGAAAGGCGCGCCGCGGCGCGTCCGAAGTGCTGTTCCTCCGCCACGGCCACGAAGTAGCGCAGCTGGCGCAGATCGGGAATCGTCGAGCTCATCGCTGATATCTTTTTCGACTCAGTAGGCCACGAATAATATATTGGACATTCGGCTCGCGAAACCGCAATCTTTTCGCGATGCCCGGACGCGTCCCCACGAAAACACTGCAGCAGCCCGGCGTCCGGCGCAGCGCGCAACAACCCGCAGCACCCCGACAAGCCACAAATCGCAGCGAGACAGCATATCCACGGAGGTCCCCATGCCCCACAACCGTCGTTCGAAGAACATCACCCAGGGCGTCGCCCGTTCGCCCAACCGCTCGATGTTTTACGCGCTCGGCTACGAAAAGGCCGACTTCGACAAGCCGATGATCGGCATCGCCAACGGCCATTCGACCATCACGCCCTGCAACGCGGGCCTGCAGCGCCTGACCGATGCGGCCGTCGCCGCGGTCAAGGGCGCCGACGCCAATCCCCAGACCTTCGGCACGCCGACGATCTCCGACGGCATGTCGATGGGCACCGAAGGCATGAAGTACTCGCTCGTCTCGCGCGAGGTGATCGCCGACTGCATCGAGACCTGCGTGCAGGGGCAATGGATGGACGGCGTGGTCGTGATCGGCGGCTGCGACAAGAACATGCCCGGCGGCATGATCGCGCTCGCGCGCATGAACGTGCCGGGCATCTACGTGTACGGCGGCACGATCCGCCCCGGCAACTGGAAGGGCCGCGACCTCACCATCGTCTCGGCGTTCGAAGCCGTGGGCGAATTCACGGCCGGCCGCATGTCCGAGGAGGATTTCGAAGGGGTCGAGAAGAACGCGTGCCCGTCCACCGGCTCGTGCGGCGGCATGTACACGGCCAACACCATGAGCTCCTCGTTCGAGGCGCTCGGCATGTCGCTCCTCTATTCCTCGACGATGGCCAACCCCGACCAGGAAAAGGTCGATTCGGCCGCGGAATCGGCACGCGTGCTCGTGGAAGCCGTGAAGAAGGACCTCAAGCCGCGCGACATCATCACGAAGAAGTCGATCGAGAATGCCGTGGCGCTCATCATGGCCACGGGCGGCTCGACCAACGCCGTGCTGCACTATCTCGCGATCGCGCACGCGGCGCAAATCGACTGGACCATCGACGACTTCGAGCGCATGCGCAAGAAGGTGCCGGTGCTCTGCGACCTCAAGCCCTCGGGGCAGTATGTCGCGACCGACCTGCACAAGGCGGGTGGCATTCCGCAGGTGCTCAAGATCCTGCTCGACGCGGGCCTTTTGCACGGCGACTGCATGACCATCACCGGCAAGACCCTGGCCGAGGAGTTGAAGGACGTGCCTGCGGTGCCGCGCGCCGACCAGAAGGTGATCTTCCCCATCGACCAGGCGCTCTACCGGGAAGGCCACCTCGCGATCCTCAAGGGCAATCTCGCCACCGATGGCGCCGTCGCCAAGATCACGGGCCTCAAGAACCTGGTCATCACGGGCCCGGCACGCGTGTTCGAAGACGAGCAGAGCGCGCTCGAAGCGATACTCGCGGACAAGATCCAGGCCGGCGACATCCTCGTGCTGCGCTACCTCGGACCGAAGGGCGGCCCCGGCATGCCGGAAATGCTCGCGCCCACTTCGGCGATCATCGGCAAGGGGCTCGGCGAATCGGTGGGCCTCATCACCGACGGGCGTTTCTCGGGCGGCACCTGGGGCATGGTGGTCGGCCACGTCGCGCCCGAAGCGTTCGAAGGCGGCACGCTCGCGCTCGTGCAGGAAGGCGATTCGATCACCATCGACGCCCACACGCTGCTTTTGCAGCTGAACGTGGACGACGCCGAACTCGCGCGCCGCCGCGCAGCCTGGAAGCCGCCCGCACCGCGTTACACACGCGGCGTGCTGGCAAAGTACGCGGCGCTGGCGCGGCCGGCCAACCAGGGCGCGGTGACGGGTTGACGCAAGCCGCGCTGACGAAAACCCCTTGCATCGATTTCGATCGCGCGCGGAACCGTTATTGAATGAAGTCGGGTAAGCGATAGAGGGCGCACGCGAGAGCGTGTGCCCTTTGCTTTTATAATGCGACCACACGACAGCCGGCGCTCACGCTGGCGGAGACCAGCATGAACCTGAAGTCGCAAGCGATAAAGATAACAGCGACGCTCGCCGCCGCATTCCCGCTGGCCTTTGCTGCGGGGACGGCCTGCGCCCAGACGAACCCCACGCCCCAGCCGGCCCCGGCCATGCCCGCGGCCGCGACGGGTCTCGCGCTCGCCCAGCAGCAGAACTGCATGAGCTGCCATTCGGTGAATCGCACCTTCATGGGACCCGCGCTGCGGGATGTGGCGTCGAGGTACGCCTCGACGCCCGATGCCCAGACCTATCTGGCGCACAAGATCATGGAAGGCAGCAGCGGCGTATGGGGTGCCGTGCCGATGCCCGCGAACACGCAGCTGAGCCCCGGACAGGCAGCCACGCTCGCCGGCTGGATCCTCACGCTGCGCTAGGGCGACAGCGCGGGACCCGCATCAGGACTGCGCGGGCGGTTGCCCTGCGCGCGCGGCCAGTTCTTCGCGCACGGCAGCCCGTACCCAGCCCTTGAGCTCGGTTTCGAGTGCGAGTCCGATCTCTCGCGACACATGGCCGACGAGCCAGTGCGTGTGCTCCTGCAATGCGGCATTGCAGCGCGCTTCGATCACGTTGCGACCGTCGCCCGTGAGCCACGTCAGGCAGCGCCCGCGCAGGCGCTCGACGAGTGCGTCGGCGTCGTGTGCGAGCAGGCCGTCCTCGGCCGCAGCCGTCCCGGATTGCGCCACCGGCGCCTGCTCGACGGCCACCGCCACACGGGCGCGCAGCGGATTACCCAGCACGAGGGTATCGGTCAAGAGCGGAATCGAAGCGTCATGGATGTCATGCTCGTCCGACACGGGAACCTCCTTCCATCAGCAGAGCCTGCCCAGGCGTCAGCCGCCCTGCTTGTAATTGTTCAGCGCGTAGCCGCGATCGCGATAGAAGCGATAGCGCTCGCGGCCCGACGCCAGTTCGTCGGGCGTGTCGCCGATCACTTCGAGCAGGCGCTCGAAGCGGGCGAACTGGGCCGGCACCGCCGCGCCGAGATTGAGCAGCACGCGATGATGCGGCGCACGCTCGAGCTCCGCCGCCAGCACGATGGGCGTGCCGTCTGCGAGCGGACTGTCGGCCATGCAGTGCGGCACGAAGTCGAGCGGCGAGAAGGTCCACAGCATCGCGTCGAACGCGCGCAGGCGCGCGGGCTCGGCCAGCACGACGGCCTGCTCGCCCGCCAGATACGCCTTGCGCACGAGCCGGCACGCGTACGCCAGCGAGTCGCCGACGTGCGTGTGAAAGTCGATGCGTGTCATCGCCGGCTCACTCCTTGACGGCATCCAGCGTCATTGCGCCGCGCGGTCAATGAGGAACTGCGACAGCAGCGGCACCGGACGGCCCGTGGCCCCCTTCGCCGCACCGCTCTTCCAGGCGGTGCCCGCGATGTCCAGGTGCGCCCACGGATAGCTTTCCGTGAAGCGCGAGAGGAAGCACGCCGCCGTCACGCTGCCGCCCGGACGCCCGCCGATATTGGCGAGATCGGCGAAATTCGACTTCAGCTGCTCGTGGTACTCGTCGTCGAGCGGCATGCGCCAGGCCGGGTCGCTCGCCTCGCGCGACGCATCGAGCAGCTCGCCCGCCAGCGCGTCGTCCTTCGAGAAGAGACCGCTGTTGTGGTGGCCGAGCGCGATCACGCAGGCGCCGGTGAGCGTGGCGACGTCGATCACGGCAGCCGGCTTGAAGCGTTCGGCGTAGGTGAGCGCGTCGCACAGGATGAGGCGGCCTTCCGCGTCGGTGTTGAGCACTTCCACGGTCAGGCCCGCCATCGTCGTGACGATGTCGCCCGGCTTCGTGGCG
The DNA here is from genome assembly GCF_905220215.1 of Paraburkholderia sp. J12. Classification (NCBI taxonomy): domain Bacteria; kingdom Pseudomonadati; phylum Pseudomonadota; class Betaproteobacteria; order Burkholderiales; family Burkholderiaceae; genus Paraburkholderia; species Paraburkholderia sp. J12. The sequence goes on along the minus strand of NZ_CAJMZC010000011.1, from coordinate 8,602 downwards.
TTGCCCGCGGGCATGTTCTCGCAGGTCGGAATGATGGCGATCACGTTGAGCTTCAGGCCCATTTCGGCAACCGCACGCAGCGTGCCTAGCACCGAGCCCGCGCCGCACATGTCGTACTTCATCTCGTCCATGCCCTCGCCCGGCTTGAGCGAGATGCCGCCCGTGTCGAACGTGATGCCCTTGCCCACGAGGACGATCGGCGCCGCCTTCGCGCTCGCGCCCTGGTAGTGCAGCACGATGAACTGCGGCGGCTCGACCGAACCGCGCGTCACCGAGAGGAACGAGCCCATCTTGAGCGCCTCGATCTGGCGCTGGCCCAGCACCTCGACCTTCAGCTTCCAGTCGCGCGCGAGCTTCTTCGCGGTGGCGGCCAGATAGGTGGGCGTGCAGACGTTGCCCGGCAGGTTGCCGAGGTCGCGCGTGAGGTCCATGCCGTTGGCGATGGCGGTGGCTTGCCTCGCGGCGAGCTTCGCGGCCTTTTCGTCGGCGGCGTCGACGCTGAACACGGCGCGCTTGAGCGAGCGGGCCGCGACGTCGGGCTTGCTCTTCATCTGCGTGAAGCGATAGGTTTCGCCGCGCAGCGCCAGGATGGCGGCGCGCACGGCCCAGTCGCCCGAGCGCTCCTTGATGGGCAGCTGGGCGAGCGTGAACGTGACCTGAGCGATTTTCGTGCCGAGGATGGCGCGCCAGGCGGCCCGGGCGGCGTCGCCGTAAGCCTTCTGGCCGAACGCGTCCTGCTTGCCGAGGCCGACGAGCAGCACCCGCGAGGCGCCGATCCCGGTCACTTCCGGCAGGAACAACGTCGAGCCGGCCTTGCCGTCCATGTCGCCGGCCTTGACCACGCGCGCGATCGTGCCGCCGATGGCGCTGTCGATGGCGAATGCGGCGCCAGACAGCGTCTGGGCCTCGAACACGCCAACCACGATGCAGTCCGACTTGCCGGTCAGGAACGAGCCGTCCCCGCCTTTGCTCCAGTCACAGCCTTTTATGCTAAAGTCCATCGCGCTTGTCCTCGGATAAAATCTGGGCTTAGGATGAAAGCCGCAATTATCCGCTATTTTTCCCGCGGCGGCTCCTGGCTGGATGCGCGCCCTGCGCGGCGTCCGGTGCGGACCGCCCCCGCTCATCAAGAATGATCTTCGAACGTTCCCTGCAGCGCGAACTCGCGTACACGGCCGGCGCCGTGTTCATGGTTCTGCTCACGATCATGCTGACGACGATGATGATCCGCATCGTCGGCTTCGCTGCGTCGGGCCAGATCGACCCGCGGGACGTGCTCGTCCTGATCGGGCTGACCGTGATCGGCTATATGGCCGTGATGCTGATCGTCACGATGTTCGTGTCGATCCTGTTCGTCCTCACGCGCTGGTACAAAGACTCGGAAATGGTCGTGTGGCTGGCCTCCGGCGTGAGCCTCACGCGCCTCATCAAGCCGGTTGCCGTCTTCACCACGCCGATCCTGATCCTCATCATCTTCTTCGCGTTCATCGGCTGGCCGTGGTCGAACGCGCAGAGCAAGCTGATTCGCGCGCGCTTCCAGCAGCGCGACGAGGTCTCGCTGCTCGCGCCGGGCCAGTTCCGCGAATCGCCCACCACGCACCGCGTGTTCTTCATCGAGAACATGAGCCCCGACCAGGCGCACGTGGAGAACGTGTTCGTCACGAGCACGGAGAACGGCAAGGTCAGCGTGATCGTCTCGAAGACGGGCCACACCGAAACCATGAAGAGCGGCGACCGCTTCGTCGTGCTCGAAAACGGCCGCCGCTACGACGGCGAGCCGGGCCACCCCGACTTCCGCATTTCGGAATTCCAGCGCTACGGCGTGAAGATCCAGAGCCAGCCCGTGGTCTCCACGCCCACGGCGAGCAGCACCTCCACGCCGGACCTGCTGCGCAACCCGACCCGGGACAACCTGGGCGAGCTCGCCTGGCGCTGCGGCCTGCCGCTCATCGCGATCAACCTGATGCTGCTCGCCATCCCGCTCGCCTATCAGAACCCGCGCCGCGGCCGCACGATCAATCTCGTGATGGCGGTGCTGATCTACCTCACCTATTCCAACCTGCTCAACGTCGTGCAGTCGCAGATCGAGCAGGGCAAGATGTCGTTCGGTGTCGGGCTCGTGGCCCTGCACGCCGTCGTGCTCGCGCTCGTGGTGTTCATCTTCTGGATGCGCGTGCGCAACCGGCCGCTCTTCACCCGCGCGACGTTCCAGCGCGCGTCGCAGGGGAGCTGACCGATGCTCATCTACGAAAAATATTTCGCGCGCCAGGTCTATCTGGCCTTCGTCTTCATCCTGTTCGCGTTCTCGGGTCTGTTCTTCTTCTTCGACCTGATCAACGAACTGAACTCGGTGGGCCACGGCAACTACAAGTTCAGCTACGCGGTGCTGCGCGTCGCGCTGCAAACGCCCTCGCGCTTCTACGAGATCATCCCCGTCGCGGCGCTCATCAGCTCGATCTACGTGTTCGCGCAGATGGCGGCCAACTCGGAATACACGATCTTCCGCGTCTCGGGTCTCGCCACGCGCCAGGCGCTGTGGTCGCTCCTGAAGATCGGCGTGCCACTCGTGTTCATCACCTATGTGATCGGCGAAGTGGTCGGGCCATACACGGATCAGCTTTCCGAGCGCGTGCGCCTCGAGGCGCTGGGCTCGGCGGTGTCGACCGACTTCCAGTCGGGTGTCTGGGTGAAGGACACGCTCACCGCGCGCGCCGACGGCGAGCAGGTCACGCGCTTCGTGAACGTCGGCAAGCTGCAGCCCGATGCGACCATCACCGACGTGCGCATCTACGAATTCGACTCGCAGTTCCGGCTCTCGAACGTGCGGATCGCCAAGACCGGCAACTACGAGCCGCCGGGCCACTGGCTGCTCAAGGACGTGACGGACACCGAGCTCATCAGCGTGCCGCCGCCGAAGAGCGAGCCCGCCGATGCGCTCAATCCGGTCTATCGCGCGCAGCAGACCACGACGCCCGAGTACTCGCTGCGCTCGGAGCTCACGCCGCAGATTCTTTCGGTGTTGCTGGTCTCGCCGGATCGCATGTCGATGTTCAACCTGTTCCGCTACATCCAGCATCTGAACGAGAACCACCAGGACGCGCAGCGCTACACGATTGCGCTCTGGCGCAAGCTGCTCTATCCGTTCGCGGTGTTCGTGATGCTCGTGCTCTCGCTGCCGTTCGCGTACCTGCATACGCGCGCGGGCGTGGTGGGCGTGAAGGTGTTCGGCGGGATCATGCTCGGCATGAGCTTCCAGCTCATCAACACGCTGTTCTCGCACATCGGCACGCTGAACACGTGGCCCGCGCCGCTCACCGCGGCGACGCCGGGCCTCATCTACCTCGCGCTCGGCTTGATCGGGCTGAAATGGGTGGACCGGCACTAGCGCCGGTCATGACCATGAGCGCGCGCGGCAAGCACGGCATGATCCTCTTCGGCCACGGCGCACGCGATGCGCGCTGGAAGGAGCCGTTCACGCGCCTTGCCGCGAAGCTCGCCGCCGCGCGCCCCGACGCAGGTCCCAACTCGGGCCCGGTGGGTCTCGCCTTCCTCGAACTGATGTCGCCCGATCTGCCGGCCGCGATTGCCGAGCAGGCCGACGCGGGCTGCGAAACCATCACGGTCGTGCCGGTGTTCTTCGGCCAGGGCGGCCACGTGCGGCGCGACCTGCCGGAGATCGTCGCACGCTGCCAGGCCGCGCATCCGGGCGTGCAACTGCGCTGCGCCGGCGCGGTGGGCGAGGACGATGCGGTGCTCGACGCCGTGGTGCAGTACTGTTTGGGGGTGGCGGACGATTGACACTCGTGCCGGCCGAACCGAAAAAAAGGGGCGCAATTAGCGCCCCTTTTTGCTGGATCCTTCGCCCGCCGTTAGCCGTTCTAGGCCGCGGCTCGTTGGCCTGCCGGCACCGGTGCCTCGTCGACAGCGATGGCATCCGTTGTCCCTGCCCCCTCCTGCCCTGCCCGCCCGGCAAACGCCTCGCCGATCATCACGAGGCTCGGCTGCGTCGCATCCAGCCAGTCCTGCGCGGCACCCGCCGCCAGCTCCGCGAGCGTCAGCGTCAACGTGCGCTCGCGCGCCGTGCTGCACGCTTCGACGATCGCCACCGGAGTCGTGCCCGCACGCCCGGCTTCGATCAATTCGTGGGCGATCTCCGGCGCGCTGTCGCGCCCCATGTAGAACACCAGCGAATCCGCATTCACCTGCTCGCGAATCTCCGCGGAATCGGCCGCGCGCGAGTGCGTGGCGAGCGCGACGCTGCGTGCCACGCCGCGCAACGTAAGTGAGCGGCGCAGCGTCGCCGCGCTGGCGAGCGCCGCCGTGATGCCCGGCACGATCTCGTATTCGATGCCCGCCGCTTCGAGCGCGCGCATCTCTTCGTCGGCGCGGCCGAACAGCATCGGGTCGCCGCCCTTCAGGCGCACCACCACTTCGTGTTCGCGCGCCGCATCGACGAGTTGCTTGTTGATGAAATGCTGCGCCGTCGAGCGCTGCCCGCAGCGCTTGCCCACCGCAATGAACTTCGCGTGTTTCGGCGCGTAGTCGAGCATGGCGGGCTCGACGAGCGCGTCGTGCAGCACCACGTCGGCCTCGCCGAGCAGGCGCGCGCCGCGCACCGTAATGAGGTCCGCCGCGCCTGGCCCCGCGCCGATCAGATATACCTTGCCCATGTGTCGTTGCTCCGCTGGCCGCGCCCGCGGCAAATGCCGGGGCCGCAGCCGCTTCTGGCGCACTTCTGACGTATTCCGGCTCGCGTCCCGCCTCAGGCCGAAATCGCGCGGATCATGCCCGCCGCCACCGTGTGGTGGGTGGCCTCGTCGATGAGGACGAACGCGCCGGTGCCCGGATGGACATCATACAGGTCCGCGACGAGCGGCTTTTGCAGCGTCAGCGCCACGCGGCCGATATCGTTCATCGCGAGCTCGTGGCGGTCGGTCGCGTGCGAGAGCGTGTGGACGTCGAGCACCTGCTTGACCGCGCCGATCTTCGCGAACACCGTGCTCGTGGTCTGCTTGAGCAGGTACTTGCGCTGCGGCGAGAGCGGCTGTTCGTCGAACCAGCAGAGGTCCGCTTCGAGCTTCTTCGCGGGCTGCGTGGCGTCGGCGGCCGGCACGAAGGTGTCGCCGCGCGAGACGTCCACGTCTTCGGCAAGGCGGATCGTGACGGTCTGGCCCGCGAACGCGCGGTCGACCTGCGCCGTGCCGCCCGGCACCGGCGCGATGATCTCGGCGACCGTCGCCTGGCGGCCTGCCGGCAGCACCGTGATGGCGTCGCCGAGCTTCACCTCGCCCGCCTCGACGCGGCCCATATAACCGCGGAAATCGTCGGCGCTCGAACCGTCCTGGCGTGCGACCCACTGCACCGGGAAGCGCAGCGCTTCGCCCGTGGCCTGCTCGACCGGCAGCGATTCGAGCACGTCCAGCAGCGGCGCGCCCGCATACCACGGCATACGCTCGCTCGCGCCCACGATGTTGTCGCCCTTGAGCGCCGAAACCGGCACAAAACGCACGTCTTCGAGGCCGAGCTGGCGCGCGAGCGCGACGTAGGCATCGCGGATCAGGTCGAAGGTCGCTTCGCTGTACTCCACGAGGTCCATCTTGTTGATCGCGACGATCACGTGCTGCAGGCCCAGCAGCTTGACGATCGCGCTGTGGCGCTTGGTTTGCGGCAGCAGTTGCGTCACGCCGTTTTCCACCGTCACGCGCGTCGGGTCGATCAGGATGATCGCGGCGTGCGCGGTCGAGGCGCCCGTCACCATGTTGCGCGTGTACTGCTCGTGGCCCGGCGTGTCGGCGATGATGAACTTGCGCCGCGCCGTGGCGAAATAGCGATACGCCACGTCGATCGTGATGCCCTGCTCGCGCTCGGCTTCGAGGCCATCGGTCAGGAGCGAGAGGTCGATCTCGTCGCCCACCGTGCGCTTGTTCTTCGCGCGCGACAGCGCCGAGAGCTGGTCCGAGAGAACGGCCTTGCTGTCGTACAGCAGGCGGCCGATCAGCGTGCTCTTGCCGTCGTCCACGCTGCCCGCGGTAATGAAACGCAGCACGCCGAGGTCTTCAGGTTGATGAGTAGTGCTCATATTAAATCTTCCCTCTGCGTGCTCTTTAGAAATAACCCTGCTTCTTGCGCTGTTCCATCGCGGCTTCCGACGTCTGGTCGTCCATGCGCGTCGCGCCGCGTTCCGTGATTTCGGTCACGGCCGTTTCGGCGATGATCTTCTCGACCGTGTCGGCGTCACTTTCCACGGGGCACGTGCAGCTGATGTCGCCCACCGTGCGAAAGCGCACGAGCGCCGATTCGCTCGTCTCGCCTTCCTTCATCGGCGTGAGCGGCGTGACCGGCACGAGCAGGCCGTTGCGGCGCACGATCTCGCGCTGGTGCGCGTAGTAGATCGACGGCAGTTCGAGCTTCTCGCGCTCGATGTATTGCCACACGTCGAGCTCGGTCCAGTTCGAGATGGGGAACACGCGCAGATGCTCGCCCTTGTGCAGGCGCGCGTTGTACAGGCTCCAGAGCTCCGGGCGCTGGGCCTTCGGATCCCACTGGCCGAATTCGTCGCGAAACGAGAAGATGCGCTCCTTCGCGCGAGCCTTCTCTTCGTCGCGGCGCGCGCCGCCGATCATGGCGGTGTAGCCGTATTGCTCGATGGTTTCGAGCAGCGTGACCGCTTGCGCGGCGTTGCGCGAATCGGTTTCGCGACGCAGGCGCACGGTGCCGCGCTTGATCGAGTCTTCGACGTGGCCGACCACGAGCTCGGCGCCGATCTCGGCCGCGCGGCGATCGCGGAAGTCGATCACTTCGTCGTAGTTGTGGCCCGTGTCGATGTGCACGAGCGGGAACGGCAGCGAGGTCTTGCGGTTCGCGCCGAGGCCGAACGCCTTCAGTGCGAGCGCGAGCACGACCACCGAGTCCTTGCCGCCCGAGAACAGCAGCGCAGGCTTGCTGCATTCGGCAACGAGTTCGCGCAGGATGTGGATCGACTCGGCCTCGAGCCAGTCGAGATGGTCCATACGGTTCGCGGTGACGTTTAGCGGCGCGTTCACAGTCGGTTCGAGCGTCGTGCTCATGGTGAGATCCTTCGTTGGTTCCCGCCGCCCGAGGCCGTAGCCCGGCGGCGCGACTTGCTTGCTCTACGAGGGCGGCGGGCACAACCCGCACGCCAACATTCAATTTTAACTTGTGCGTTCCGCGACCGGCAGAACCGACACCGGAATGGCCGAGACGGCACTGGCGGCGGGACTCGAAGCAGGACCGATATGCAGGCCGCATTCCTTCGTGTCGCGCGACTCCCACCACCAGCGGCCCGCGCGGCTGTCCTCGCCGGCGCGGATCGCGCGCGTACAGGGCTCGCAGCCGATGCTCGGGTAGCCGCGCGCATGCAGCGGGTTCACGGGCACGTCGAAGGCGCGCAGATAGACCCAGACTTCGGCTTCGGTCCAGTCCGCGAGCGGGTTGAACTTGGCGATGTTGCGGGCGCCGTCCTGCTCTTCCTCGTGCAGCTCCGCGCGCGTGACCGACTGCTCGCGGCGCTGGCCCGTCACCCAGGCGGAGACGTCCGAGAGCGCGCGGTTGAGCGGCTCGACCTTGCGGATTTCGCAGCAGCGCTTGCGCAGATCCACGCTCTCGTAGAACGCGTTCAGGCCATGCTGGGAGACGTATTCGTCCACCGCATCCTGAAGCGGATGGAACTGCTCGATCTCGTAGCCGTAACGTTCGCGCACACGGTCGATCATGCCGAGCGTTTCCGCATGCAGGCGGCCCGTATTCAGCGAGAAGATGCCGATTTTCACGCCGCGCGAGAGGATCGCGTGCGTGAGGAGCATGTCCTCGGCCGCGAGGCTGCTTGCGAGCTTCACGCTGGCGTGACGCGCGGCGATCGAATCGAGCAGCACGCTCAACCGCTCGATCTTCGCCTGCAACTCAGCGCCGACTTCGGCCGTCACGGTGCCGGCAGCGGCGCTCATGCTGCCGCACCCTGCGCAGCGCGGCGGCGGAACAGCGGCGAGGGCTCGTCATACGCGCCCTGGTACTGCACCGTGAATTCGCCGAACGCCTTGAGCGCGTCGTGGATGTCCTTGTCGGCGCGTACCGCATACGCGTCGAAGCCGCAGCGCTCGAGGTAGAGCAGCTGATCGCGCAATACGTCGCCGATCGCACGCAGCTCGCCCTTGTAGCCGAAGCGCTCGCGCAGCAGGCGCGCCGTGGAATAGCCGCGGCCGTCGCGAAACACCGGGAAATCGACGGCGACGAGCGCGACGCTGCCGAAGTCCGCCGCAATGTCGGCCGGTTCGCTATCGGGCGCGAGCCACACGCCGAGTTCGTCGCGCGACTTCGCGGCCACGAGCGCTTCGCGCTCAGCCTGCCACAAGGCGAGCGGCACGATGACCTTGCCCGCGGGCAAGGCGGCCACTGCGGGCAGCGCGCCGTCTTCCGCAGCGCGCACCACGGTCCAGCTATCCTCGACGATCGCGCGGTTCTTGATGATCTGGGTCATGAAACAAAATCCTCGTTGCGTGCGGTTCAGGCGTGGGCCGGCTGGCGCGATGCATACACGCGCTCCTTGAAGGGCGCCATGCCGATGCGGTCGTACGTGTCGATGAAA
>NZ_CAJMZC010000010.1:0-276930 GCF_905220215.1 Paraburkholderia sp. J12 | reverse complement strand
TGCCTGCGTGCCGTTGAGCAGCGCCAGGCCTTCCTTCGCCTGCAGCGCGAGCGGCTTGAGGCCAACCAGGCGCAGCCCCTCCTCCGCGCTCATGCGCTCGCCCTTCGCGAACACTTCTCCCACGCCCAGCAACACCGCAGACATATGCGCAAGCGGCGCGAGGTCGCCGGAAGCGCCCACCGAACCCTTCACGGGAATCACGGGCAGCACGTCGGCGTTGAAGAGCGTAATCAGCGCGTTCATCACCTCGCGGCGGATGCCCGAGTGGCCTCGGCCCATGCTCGAAAGCTTCAGTGCCATCAGGAGGCGCACGACCGGACGCGCCATCGGCTCGCCCACGCCCACGGCGTGCGAGAGCACGAGGTTGCGCTGCAGGAGTTCGAGCTGGTCGCGCGGAATATGCGTGCTGGCAAGACGCCCGAAGCCCGTGTTGATGCCATAGGCGGGCTCGCCCTTCGCCGTGATTTCCGCAACGGCCTGCGCGCACGCGTCGATGGCGGCGAAGCTCGCGGGATCGAGTTCGAGCTTCACCGGATGTTGATCCGTCTGGCGCGCGATCTGGCGCAGTTGAGGCAGGGTCAGGTGGCCGGGAGTCAGAGTAATCATTTCTTTAAAGTTGTCTGTACAAGATGATGGGAGATTAACCCCTCCATCTTGTATATACAAGTTAGGAGGGCTGTACGTATACCCGGATAAAGTACTAAGAATACATAAATTACGGTGTTTTTCAGTCGTTGGGCTAACGCATTTCTCAGTAACGACACCGATCGTTGATTGTTTGTGGGTTTGCCTATTTGTATAGCCAACTTTGTGATTGTTGGCATCCCAGCATAGGCTGGTTCTATCGCAGCAAGACAGCCTGATACACCGGAGCCGTAAACGACTGAAGCGATAAAGGAACTGGAGGACGGTGCGAACAGAATGCAGCGGATTGGCACGTCTGCCCTTTCGGGTTGGCGTGCCATGGGATGGGAACGGTATTGCGCTGGCTTTACTGCGTTCTCGCCTCCTCTGCAAGAAGCTTTACGCTGTTGCGCCTGCCGAAAACGTACCAACCGGCGGAGACCAGTGCAATCCAGCCAGCGCCTACGTAGAGGGCCATCCGGGTATCTTCCCCGTAGCCCAGAATGCCGATGACGAAGAGCATGAAGGCAATTGCAAGCCCAGGACCGACGGGCCACATCGGCACCTTGAACTTCAGCGCCCGCACCTCGTCGGCTGACAGGCGCCGGCGCATTGCAAGCTGAGAAAGGAGAATCATCAGCCAGACCCAGACAGTCGCGAACGTCGCAAGCGACGCGATGATCAGGAAGATGTGGTCCGGATCCAGATAGTTCAGCAGCACGCCGCCGAGCAGTGCCACGGCCATGACGAGCACGGTCACCCAGGGCACGCCGACTCGCGATGTGCGCGCGAAGATGCGCGGTGCCTGCCCTTGCTTCGCCATGCCATACATCATGCGGCATGCGCCGAAAATATCGCTGTTGATGGCGGAGACCGCGGCCGAGATCACGATGATGTTCAGGATGGTGGCAGCGGACCGGATACCGAGGCCGGAGAAAATCTGCACGAACGGGCTGCCCTTGCCGTCGATCCCGCTCCACGGGAACACAGCCATGAGGACCACCATGGTCAACACGTAAAACAGCAGGATGCGCACGGGCACCGCATTGATGGCCCTGGGGAGAACGACCTCGGGATTTTTGGCTTCGCCCCCGGTTATGCCGATAATTTCCACGCCGCCGTAGGCAAACATCACCACCGCAAGCGAAGCGACAAGTCCTGCGCTGCCGTGCGGGAAGAACCCGCCATGCGACCAGAGATTCGTCAATCCGGCAGCATGTTCGCCGTTCATGCTGACACCCAGAACGAGGATGGCGGCGCCGCCCACGATCATCGCACCGATGGCGAGAATCTTTGCCAGCGCAAGCCAGAACTCGAGTTCGCCGAAGAATTTGACATTGCACAGGTTCAGGCCGCAGATCAGGATGACGATGGCCAGTACCCAGATCCACTGCGGCACACCCGGAAACCAGAACGCCATGTAGATGCCGAAGGCCGTGACGTCGGCCAGTCCGACAATGATCATTTCGAGAATGTAGGTCCAGCCGGTGAGAAACCCGGCAAGCGGGCCGAGATAGTCGGCTGCGTACCGTCCGAATGAAGCCGATACCGGATTGCGCACGGCCATCTCGCCGAGGGCCCGCATCACCATGTACACCGCCGCGCCGCCGAGAATATACGCAAGAATGACCGCTGGGCCGGCAAGCTGAATCGCTGACGCCGAACCATAAAAGAGCCCCGTCCCGACAGCCGAGCCGATGGCCAGGAACCGGATATGCCGTGCTCCGAGATTGCGTTGCAGATTGTCCATTTTGTCTCCGTAATGTCACGGGGCCGCCCGTTCCGATTGCGCGTCGGATAGGCGGATATATCCCGTCTTTTCTCGCGGCTCCCTCTTTAAAGCGGGCCGCTTGCCGCGGAATGTGGCGTGCGGTTTCAGAGGCGGCCGTCGTTTCAGGCCGCCCGGGAAATCCAGCCGCTGGCGCGCTGCGAGCCACTCGATCGCGAATATTTGGCTTGCGTCAAGCTACGCCGAGTAGAGTAGACAACTTTGAAATCAAATGACTTACTCTGGACGACGCGATCACGAGTTCCTCCCAATAAATCGAGGCGATGGATGGTGATGAATCTTTGCGGTCAGCGATTTCATCGTATTGTATAGACAACTTTTCGTGCTATTGGGGTTTCCTCAGGCTTGAGCGTCCTCTGGCGCTTCGCGTTCTTGCCGTCGTGCGTAAAGGCCGCCCAAAGGAAGGAAAGGAGGGATGCTCAAAAAACGGGCAACCGCCGCGCCGTTAAAGGCTGCGGCCGTGCTGCATGTCAAGAATGGGTAAAGCGTGGGAGTGGTTAACGGCAACCCCGGAGTCTCGGGGCAAACGCCGCGTAACTGGGTGAAGGCCGTGCAGGATTAACGATCCGAAACAATCACGGGCTACCTGGCGTAGCCCTTGCGCGATTGCCGCGGCACGGACGGTGCGCCGTTCTCAACTCTGACGGTAGTAGAGATTCTGCGGATGCCGCGCTTCCGCGAAGAAGAACCAGCGCTCGGCTACGAGCCCCGCGTACTGGATCGCAGCCGCGAGCCATAGCAGCGTCAGCGCGGCCACCGGCAGACGCAGGCTGCCGCCCAGCGCCACCAGACAAAACGGCACGACGAAGGCGGCCACGATGAAGATCCACTTCACGCGGCGTAGCGTCTCCGGCGTCTTGCCATGAAAAAACTCGCGCAGGTTGAACGCCCCGGCGGTGAACCCGCGCGACTGCTGCACCACGCGCGCAGCCCGGATGCCCGTGGCACTTTGAACCGTCGACTTCGGTCGCAGGCGTGCGTTGCGGACCAGCGAGGCGCCGCGCGAAACGCCGCCTGCAAGCGTGAGCAGGCAGGCGAGTGCCGCGAGCGGCGCGATGAGCCCGGGTACGAACCAGGCCGCGCAGGCAACGGCAAGCGTGGCGCCCGAAGCGCAGCCGAGCAGCGCGAAATTCACGACCGTGAGCGGCGTCGCCCATTCCTGAAGGAAGCGCAGGCAGGCGTAGATCATTCCGGTGCAGACGAAGAGCAGCGCGCTCGCCAGCACGCCCAGTCCGCCGATAGCCAACGTATAAGGCCAGTTCAGCACATGCGCGAGGCCGAATGCGAACGCACAGCCGAGGAAGGCCGGCAAACACAGGCATTCGCGAGACAGCCAGGACGTGCGCCACATGGCGATAGCCCGCCAGGCGCGCTCGGGATGCCCCAGGTGGAAAAACGAGGCGAGCAGTCCCAGGGCTCCCAGCACGCACGCGAGCGCCGCACCGGCGACATAAAACGCGGCCGGCACGCTATCGGCAGTGACGAAGCCGAGCCGGACCGCCGCCTCCACGGCAACAAGCGTGATGAGCAATCCCTGCCCTGCTCCGCTCAGGGTCGTCAGGAATACGACGGAAAATGCAGGTTTCAAATTCGATCTCCTTCCGGCACCCGGGTCTATCCGATGCGCTTTGCAATCGACGCGAGGTGCAATTCGTCGTCTTCGAGCGACGATGCCCCACCCTCGCCTGCTCCTGCACAACCGCATCCGCTTCCGCATGAAGCCACCGGCTTGCGCGGCAGATAATGGTTCGAGGGCCGCGTCTCCCACTCCGGCATGAGTTGATAGCCGCCGCGCTCGCGAATCGCCTTCGAGACCACCGAGTCCGGATCGTGAATGTCGCCGAAGAGCCGCGCCGAGGTCGGGCACGCGAGCACGCAGGCCGGCTTGCGGTCGCGCTCGGGCAGCGCTTCGTTATGGATGCGGTCCGAGCACAGCGTGCACTTGGTCATCTCCTTGCGGCCTTCGTCCAGTTCCCGCGCGCCATAGGGGCAGGCCCACGCGCAATACTTGCAGCCGATGCAGCGGTCGTAATCGACCAGCACGAGGCCGTCTTCCTTGCGCTTGTAGCTTGCCCCGGTCGGACACACCGGCACGCACGGCGGATCCTCGCAGTGCAGGCACGACTTCGGAAAGTGGATCGTATCCGCAAGTGGGAATTCGCCGGCCTCGAACGTCTGCACGCGGTTGAAGAACGTGCCGGACGGATCGGCATCGTAGGGGTTCAGGTCGGCGAGGCTGCCTGCTTCGCCCGAAGTGTTCCATTCCTTGCAACTCGTCACGCATGCGTGGCAACCCACGCATACGTTGAGGTCGATGACGAGGGCCATCTGGGTCATAGCAAACTCCCGTTGTCAGGAAGGGGGTGCCTTTCGCCGTTTCGATGCTGCACGCAGACGCGCGGCGAATTCGCCGCGCCCTGCGAAATACGCCTGTATCGTGCGGTGAATGACACCGCCCTTTGCTTCGCCTTCCCCCACCACGCCGGGCATGCCCCGCACGGGATCGAACTGCGGCAGCGTGCGATCCGCGCCGGCTTCGGCCGGGTAGATGCGCACGCGCACGTCGTACCACGCCGCCTGCCCCGTCACGGGATCCGAATTCGAGAGGCGCCAGGGTCGGGCGTCGGTAGCGGGCAACTCGTCGGTAATCAGGTGATTGAGCAGGAAGCCGCGCTGCGATTCGTTTGCGTCCGCGCCCAGTTGCCACGCACCGGCTGCCTTGCCGATGGCGTTCCAGGTCCACACGGTGCCCGGCTCCACCGCCTCGCTATAGCGGGCGAGACAACGCACCTTGCCCCATTGCGATTCCACATGGATCCAGGCGCCGTCTTCGATACCCTGGGCCGCGGCCGTGCGCGGATTCACATAGAGATAGTTCTCGCCGTGTATCTGGCGCAGCCATGCGTTCTGCGAGTCCCACGAGTGGTACATCGCCATCGGGCGCTGCGTGACGGCCGCGAGCGGATAGCGCGCCGTGTCGGTCTCTTCGCGTTCGAGCGGGGCGTACCAGAACGGCAGCGGATCGAAGTAGGTGGCCACGCGTTCGCGCAAATGTTCGGGGGGCTGACGTCCTTTCGTCTTACCCTGCGCGGCGAGCCGGAACTTCTGCATCACGTCGGAATAAAGCGCGATGACGATAGGCTCGTCGAACTTGCGAAAGCCCTTCTCGACCGCGAACTGCAGATAGGGCCCGTTGCAATTGCGCATGTATTGCAGGGTTTCGGGCAGCGTGTAGTGATAGACGCAGTTGTTGGCCGCGTACAGCTCCCACTGTCGCGGATTGGGCTCGCCCACCAGTGCGGCGTCGCCGTTCTTGCCGCGCCAGCCGATCAGAAAGCCCACGCCGGAATCGGGCGAAGTCTGGTGATTGACGACGAAATCGGGGTAGTCGCGGTATTTGCGCTGGCCCTCCGCGGTCGTGAACGCGGGAAACTTCAGGCGTCCGGCCAATTCGATCAGCACTTCCTGGAACGGCTTGCATTCCCCCGTGGGCGGCAACACCGGCACGCGCACGGAATCCACCGGTCCGTCGAATTCCGAAATGGGCCGGTCGAGCATCGACATGGCGTCGTGACGTTCCAGGTACGTGGTGTCGGGCAGGACGAGATCGGCGAACGCGGTCATCTCCGACTGGAACGCGTCGCACACCACGAGGAACGGAATCTTGTACTCGCCGTTCTCGTGGCGGTCCGCCAGCATCTTGCGCACCTCCACGGTGTTCATCGACGAATTCCATGCCATGTTGGCCATGAAGATCAGCAGCGTGTCGATGGGATACGGGTCGCCGCGCCACGCGTTCGTGATGACGCTATGCATGAGCCCGTGCACGGCGAGCGGGTATTCCCACGAGAAGGCCTTGTCGATGCGAACCGGGCCGCCCTCGTCGTCCACGAAGAGATCCTCGGGCGCGGCCGGCCAGCCCAGCGGCCCGGTGGCAAGCGGCGTGTCCGGACGCACGTCGTTGGGGCTGTTGGGCGGCTTGGCCGAAGGCGGCACCGCGCGCGGAAACGGCGACTTGTGGCGAAAGCCGCCAGGCCGGTCGATGGTGCCGAGCAGCGACATCAGGACCGCTAGCGCGCGCGTGGTCTGGAAGCCGTTCGAGTGAGCGGCGAGTCCGCGCATCGCGTGGAACGCCACGGGCGCGCCCGTTACCGTTTCGTGCGTTTCGCCCCAGGCGTCGGTCCAGCGTATCGGGAGGCTAATCTGCTGATCGCGTGCGACTTCGGCCATCTCGCGTGCGAGGCGCTGGATCGTAGCGGCGGGAATGCCCGTGATCTCCGCCGCCCATTCGGGCGTGCAGCCGGCCACGCGCTCGCGCAGCAGCGCGAAGGCGGGCGCCACCGGCGTGCCGTCCGCCAGCGTGTAGCGGCCGTCCAGCGCGGCTCGCGCACCCGGGGTGTGATGCAGCACCGCGCGGTCCGTTTCGAGGTCCCACCACAGGTGGTTCTGCGGAAAGAGGCGGTTGCTCTCGTCCGCGGTTTCGTCGCGCAGGAAGAGCCCATAGGTCTCGCTCGTCTCGCGCAGGTCGAGCAGTTCCGCCGCGTTCGTGTAGCGCGCCACGAACTCGTGGTCGTAAGCGTTCTGGCCGATCAGCTCGTGCATGAGCGCCATGAAAAGCGCGCCATCGGTGCCGGGGCGAATGGGCACCCACTCGTCGGCAATGGCCGCGTAGCCCGTGCGCACCGGGTTGATCGCGATGAACCGGCCACCCGCGCGCTTGAACTTCGAAATGGCGATCTTCAGCGGATTCGAGTGGTGATCCTCGGCCGTGCCGATCATGAAGAAGAGCTTCGCGCGGTCGAGGTCCGGGCCGCCGAACTCCCAGAACGATCCCCCCATCGTGTAGATCATGCCCGCGGCCATGTTCGCCGAACAGAAGCCGCCGTGCGCCGCATAGTTCGGTGTGCCGAACTGTTTGGCGAAGAGGCCCGTCAAGGCCTGCATCTGGTCGCGCCCGGTGAAGAGCGCAAAGCGTTTGGGATCGGTGGCGCGCAGATGCGCAAGACGCTTTTCGAGCAGATCGAAGGCGTCGCTCCACGAGATCGGCTCGAACTGCGCCGTGCCGCGCAGCGCCCCCGGCTTGCGGATGAGCGGTTGCGTGAGGCGCGCGGGCGAGTACTGCTTCATGATCCCCGAAGAACCCTTCGCGCAGATCACGCCCTGGTTGAGCGGGTGCTCGGGATTGCCGTCGATATAGCGCACCTCGCCGTCGCGCAGATGCACGCGGATGCCGCAGCGGCACGCGCACATGTAGCAGGTCGTCGTCTTGACTTCGAGTTGCTCGTCCTGAGTGCGGGCCTTGTGTTCCATCGTTTCTCCGAAGTCTGCTTCGGCCGGCGAAGCCGGACGCTGGCTGCGATGCCTCCATCGTAGAGGATCGCGTGTCATCGGAAAAATCGCAAATCCGGATTCGAATTATCGCAGGCTCTGATGCTTGTCCGAGGCGCTTTAAGGCTGATGAAAGCTTGCGCGGGACGCGTGCCGGCTCCGGCTTCAGAGCACGCCGGACTTCCAGATCATCTGCACCGCGGCGGCCAGCACGCACACGAGCACGACCATGCGAAAGGCGAGCGGATGCAGCCCGTCGCGCAGCGGCCGCGCGAGCCACATGCCCGCGATGGCCGGCAGGCTGGCCGCGGCGGAGATGGCGAGATCCGTCGCATTCGCGTGGGCGCCGCTGCTGAAGGTGGTGAGCAGCGTGACGATCGAGACGACGAGAATGATGGCAATCTGCCTGGTGAAGGCCCGGCCCGTCGCGCCGGTTGCGATCAGGTACATGGCGAGCAGCGGGCCCGGCACCGAGGCGATGCTTTCCATGAGCGCCGCGCCGAAGCCCAGCACGAGACCTACCGGCTTCACCAGCGCGGGCGCGAGCGTGAGTCTCGGCGACGCCAGCAGCAACGCGGCCGCGAGAATCAGCACGAGGCCCGAAGCGAATTGCGCGTGATGCGGCTCGAGCGAGATCAGCACCCATACGCCCACGACGTTGCCGATCACGGTGCCGACGAGCGGCGCCGCGATGCGCCGCACGGTCGGCAGGATCTCGCCGCCTTCGATCGCCTGCGGGATATTGCCGAGAATGATCGGCATGGAGAGCAGCAGCACGGCCTCCTTGACCGGCATGAAGTGCGTGAGGATGGGCATGGCGACGAGCGGCACGCCGATGCCCGTCACGCCCTTCACCATGCCGCCCAGCACCAGCGCGAACGCGATGCCGGCGAGCGCCGCGGGGCCCAGCGCCTGGAGATGGGGATAGAGCAGTCCGCCGGAGAGTGAGATAGGCAGCATCGCGGTAAGGATTGGGCGTCACGGGTTGAGGGCGCGCGGCTTGCGGGCCGCGCAGCATGATAGCGCACGCCTTCTCCGGCTTCCCGCGCGTCTTGTCCGCATGGCCTGCCTGGCCCGAACGACAACGCAAGAACTGGAGTGCAGGCCGGGGCCCGGCGAACGAAACTGGCCTCACACCCACTCACCACAAGGCCCAGGCATGTCCTCCTCCCACCTTTTGAGCGAACCCGCCATTCTCTATTTCGGCACGCCCGTCGTGCTGGTCGGTACCTGCAACGACGACGGCGGCGCGAACCTCGCGCCCATTTCGTCGGCGTTCTGGCTGGGCTGGCGCTGCGTCATCGGCATTTCGGCCGCCTCGAAAACCACGGCCAATCTGAAGCGCACTGGCGAATGCACGCTGAACCTGCCCTCGGCCGACGAAGCCGGCGCCGTGGACCGCATCGCGCGCACCACGGGCTCGAATCCGGTGCCCGCGCGCAAGCTGGCGCGCGGCTACACGTTCGAGCCGGACAAGTTCGGCCGCGCGGGGCTCACGCCGCTCGACTCGCAGACGGTGGGCGCGCCGCGCGCGCAGGAGTGCCCGATCCACCTCGAAGCGACCGTCGCCGCGCGCCACGGGCTCGCCGACGACGCCCCGGACCTGCGCGGCGCGATCGAGCTCTTCGAGCTGCGCGTGACGCGCGTGCACGTTCGCGCCGACCTGCTGATGGACGGCCAGCCCAACCGCATCGATCCGGACAAATGGAATCCGCTCATCATGAGCTTCCAGAAGTTTTACGGGCTGTCGGGCGGCCAGGTGCATGTGTCGCGGCTCTCGGACATTCCCGAATCGGCGTATCGCAGCCCCGACGTCGATCGCGCCCGCGCGGCGTGGCGCCCTGCAAGGCGCGTCGTTTCAGGCTACCCTGTGCGTTGAGGTTGTATCGGAGCGATCCCCTAATCGGGCCGATACGACCAGGCACACAGACATAGGATTCGCCATGAAACAACCCCTCAAGATCGACTTCGTCTCCGATATCGCGTGCCCGTGGTGCGCGATCGGCTTGTCCTCGCTGCAACGCGCCCTGGAGCACCTCGGCGACAAGGTCGATGCGCAGATCGTCGTGCACCCTTTCGAACTGAACCCGCAGATGGAACCGGGCGGCGAATCGATCGTCGAGTATCTCGGCAAGAAGTATGGCCGCACGCCCGAGCAGATCGCCGAAACCCAGGCCATGATTCGCGAGCGCGGCGCCGAAGTCGGCTTCGCATTCGGCCCGCGCGAACGCGCCTACAACACCTTCGACGCTCACCGCCTGCTGCACTGGGCGGGCCTCGAAGGCAAGCAGTTGCCGCTCAAGCTCGCGCTGCTGCGCGCCTACCACGGCGAGGGCAAGGACCCGAGCGATCGCGCCGTGCTGGTCGAAGCCGCGCAGTCCGTGGGGCTGGACGCCGCGAAGGCGCGCGAGGTGCTGGAAAGCGGCCTCTACGCCGACGAAGTCCGCGCCGAAGAGCAGCAAGCTCAGGCGATGGGCATCCAGTCGGTGCCGTCGATCATCTTCAACGACCGTTATCTGGTCACGGGCGGCCAGCCGGTGGACGCTTTCGAGCGGGCCATCGAGCAGATCCTGGCGCAGGCCTGAAGCCGGCCTTAACTGTCCCCCGCGTCCCCAGCGTCCGCCCATGGCCGCCGAACGTCCCGATACCGCCGGCGCGCGTAGCGTGCGCGTCTGGGATCTCCCCACGCGGCTCTTCCATTGGCTGACGGTGTTGCTGGTGGCGGGCTGCTGGGCCACCCAGCGCCTGAACTGGATGCAGTGGCATGTCCGGCTGGGCGAGACGCTGCTCGCGCTCGTGCTGTTCCGGCTCATGTGGGGCATGGCCGGCAGCGAGACCGCGCGCTTTGGGCGTTTCGTTGCATCCCCCTGGGCGGCCTGGCGCCACCTGCGGCATCTGTTCCGGCGCGAGCCGGACGTGCAGGTAGGACACAACGCGGCGGGCGGCTGGATGGTGCTCTTCCTGCTCGCGCTGTTGCTGGCCGAAACGCTGAGCGGCCTTTACGACTACAACGACATCGCCGACGAAGGCCCGCTCTCCGAATTCGTGCCGGCAAGCATGGCGAATTTCATCGCCGCCTTCCACGCCTGGGGCTGGGACGTGCTGCTGGGTGCAGTCGTACTGCACGTTTGCGCGATCGCGGTCTATGCCCTCGCGAAAGGCCACAATCTGCTGCGGCCCATGCTCACGGGCCGCAAGCGCCTGCCTGCGGCGATTCGTGTGCCCGCGCGAGCCTCTCCCTGGCTCGCCGCGCTGCTGATGGCGGCCGCTGCGATCATCGTCGCCCTGCTCGCTATCTATCTTTGAGCGTGCCGCCCGCGTTCAATGCAGGCGGAATGCCGACACGCTCTGCCGCAACGCGCCCGCCTGCTCGCTCATGCTCTGGGCCGCGGCGGCGGCCTGCTCCACGAGCGCCGCGTTCTGCTGCGTGACGGAATCCATCTGCCGCATCGCCTGATTGATCTGGCCGATCCCGGTGCTCTGATGGTCGGAGGCCGCCGTCACGTCGCGCATGAGCGCGGCCACGCGCTCGACGGCGCTGCGCACGGCCCCCATCGATTCGGCCGTGCGTTGCGTGACCTGCGAGCCGCTGCGGATGTCGCGCGTGGTGGTGTCGATCAACTGCTTGATCTCCTTGGCCGCCACCGCGCTCTTTTGCGCGAGGCTGCGCACTTCGCCCGCCACCACGGAAAAGCCCTTGCCCTGCTCGCCCGCACGCGCCGCTTCCACGGCGGCGTTCAGCGCGAGGATATTGGTCTGGAAAGCGATGCCGTCGATGGTGGCGATGATCTCCGTGATCTTGCTCGCATGGCTCACGAGCGATTCCATGCTGCCCGAAAGCTCCTGCATGGCCGAGCCGCTGTCCGTCGCGGCGTGCGACGAATGCTCGGCAAGACGCAACGCGTCGGCGGCGAAGGCGCTGTTGGCGCTCACCGTGGAAGTGAGCTCGTCCATGCTCGCCGCGGTTTCTTCGAGCGAGGCGGCCTGCTCTTCGGTGCGCTGCGACAGGTCGAGATTGCCGCGCGCGATTTCGCCCGACGCGTTCACGATGGAATCGCTCGACACCTGGATCGTGCCGATGATCTCGCGCAAGCGCTCCTGCATGGAAGCCAGCGCCGCCATCAGACTCGTCGTGTCCTTTGCCCGCAGCGTCACGCGGGAGGCCAGATTGCCGTCGGCGATTTCGCGCGCCACGGCTTGCGCCTCGGAGGGCTCGCCGCCCAGTTGGCGCTGCAACTGGCGTGCGATGAAAAAGCCGAATGCCATGCTCGCCGCGAAGCCTGTCACCACCAGCGTGGAGAGCAGGATGCTCATGTTGGCGTAGAGGCTGGCCGCATTCTGGGCCGCTTCGTCCGCGCGCTGCTTGCGGTAAGCCGCCAGCTTCGCAATGGCCGTCTTCATCTTGTCGCTCGCCGCAATCGCGTCGTGCACGAGCAGATCGTGATCCGCATATTGCGGCGCGAGCGGCGTGAAGCCGGCCTCCTGCTTCACGATCGGCTCCCAGCCGTCGTTGGTGCGTTGCAGCTCGGCATAGAGTGCCTGGCCTTCGTCGCTCTGGTTCGCGATCGCGCCGTACTGGCGCATGGAGTCGTCGAGTGCGCCCAGCTTGACGCGGATGTCGTCGATCAAGCCTTGCTTCGCGGCGTCGGTTTTCGCGTAGCCGAGATTGGCGGCGTCGAGGTCGGTGGAGAGCTTGTTGCGCGCAATCTCGCTCAGGAGATAGATGCCCTGCACCTGGTCGTGCGCGACATCGCGCGTCAAACCGTACATGCGCGACAGCGTCGCGATGCCCACGCCCCCGCAGGCGGCGCCGATCACCGCCACGGCGCCGAAGGTAACCAGCAGTTTCTGCAACACGGTCAATTTTTTCAGCATGATGTCCAGTCAGTAGGCTTCGGTGTCACTTTTGCTATCGGCGCATGCTGCACTGCTCTTTAAACGAATTCCCGTATACAGGGCATTCGTCTGTGTAAAGTGCCCGTAAACCGGCAAACTCGGGCAATCGTGGGCGCGCCATGGCAGCTTGCGCTTATCCTCGTGGGGCGATGCCTGTTCCGCCCGCCTCATCCATCCAATCTGGAGACCCTTCATGCCCCGCACCACCGCAGAAAAGCGCGCCGCTTTCCGCGCGCTGCACGAGTCCGGCTGTTTCCTGCTGCCCAACCCGTGGGACGCGGGCAGCGCCCGCTATCTGGAGCAACAGGGCTTCAAGGCTCTCGCCACCACGAGCTCCGGCTTCGCATGGTCCACGGGGCACGCCGACAACTCGGTCACGCGCGAGAGGGTGCTCGCCCACCTGCGCGCGATCGTGAGCGCCACCGACCTGCCCGTGAACGCCGACTTCGAGAGCGGCTTCGGCAAGGATCCGGACGCGGTTGGGGAGAGCGTCGCGCTCGCGGTGCAGACCGGCGTGGCGGGCCTCTCCATCGAAGA
Organism: Paraburkholderia sp. J12; assembly: GCF_905220215.1. Lineage (NCBI taxonomy): Bacteria > Pseudomonadati > Pseudomonadota > Betaproteobacteria > Burkholderiales > Burkholderiaceae > Paraburkholderia > Paraburkholderia sp. J12. The sequence goes on along the minus strand of NZ_CAJMZC010000010.1, from coordinate 263,756 downwards.
TTCGACCGGCAACGAGGCGGAACCGCTCTTTCCGCTCGACGCCGCCGTGGCCCGCATCGCCGCCGCTCGGCGCGCCATCGACGCGCAGGGTGGCGACACGCTGCTCGTCGGGCGCGCGGAGCATGTAATCACCGGAGAGGTCGATCTGGACGAGACGATTCGCCGGCTCACGGCCTACGCCGAGGCCGGCGCCGATTGCCTCTACGCACCGGGTATCCACACCCGCGAGCAGATCGAAGCCGTGGTCGCCGCGGTTGCGCCGAAGCCGGTCAACGTGCTGGTGGGCTCGGCATCGCCGCTCACGCTCGATGCGCTCGCCGCAATGGGCGTGCGGCGCGTGAGCGTGGGCGGTGCGCTCGCCCGGGCCGCCTGGGGCGGCTTCATGCGTGCCGCCCAGGCGCTCGTCGAAGGCCGCTTCGACGGCTTCGAGGGCAATGCCTCGGGCGCGCAACTCAATGCGCTTTTCGGGACCGGCCACCCGGACGCTTGAGCGCGGGTCTACACAAACCTGCCACGCGCGCCGGGGGCGGTTACGTAACATCCAGCGCGGTGTGCGCGGCAGCGTTACGTAGCACAGCGCAACACGGTACGGACGCGCTTCGTATCGTGGCCGGGATCCCGGCCGAGTAGCCGCGCGGGCGTCCTTGAGCCGCCCTTCAACCGCTCGCGGGCCGCCCGCACTCCGGGCCCGAGCGCATTGGCACGCGTCCTGCATGAGACACGGCGCGCCGCCCGCCCCGGCGCACCACACGCCAACGAAACCCGGCCCGCGAAGAACGGCATGCCTAGCCACAGCCTTTACGAGTCCGCCTTCCTCGCCGGACCCTACGGCGCATTCCTCTGCGACGCAGAAGGCATTTTCACGCACGTCAACCCGGCGTACGAGCAGCTGACCGGCTTCTCCGGCGAAGAACTCGTCGGCAAGCTCACGTGCATCGCCCTGCATGACCCGGCCGAACTTCTGCGGCGCATCGCGCCTTCTCGCGACGGGGTGTCGATCGAGGCGCTCGCGCGCCAGCGCGCCGAGTGGACCTACGTGCGCCGCAACGGCACGCGCGTGCCGGTTTCGTTTCAGCTCGCGCCGCTGCCGGCTTCGAGCGTGCGACCGGCGGATCCCGGCGCCGCGCCTGCCCCGCGTTACGTCGGCGTGGCCGTGGACATGTCGCGCCATGCCCATACCGAGGCGCGCCTCTGGTACGTCTCCTATCACGACCCCATCACGCAGTTGCCGAACCGCGAGCTCTTCGTCGAGCGCCTGGAACTCGCGCTCGCCCGAAGCCGCCGCGACGAGACACCGCTTACCGTCTGCGTGGCCGAAATCGACGATCTCGATCTCACGCGCGCCGCGCTCGGCCCGGAAGGTGCCGACCTCGTGCTGGCGCTCGCGGGCGAACGGCTGCGCCGGCTGGCGGGGGGCGAAGCGGCGGTGGGGATGATCGGCGGAGACCAGTTCGCGCTGGTCTTTCCCGGCGGCGAATCCCGCGTGAGCGATCTGGCCGCGCGGCTGCATGCCGGGCACGAGGAGAGCCACGAGGCCGCCAACGGCGCGGGATGCGCGCAGAGCGAGCGCGGCGCGTGGCCGCCCGTGAGCCTGAGCATCGGCGCGGCCTCCTGGCCGCAGGACGGAAACGATGCGGCCCTGCTGATCCGCCGCGCCGGCGTGGCGCTCTCCGAGGCGCGACGGGCAGGCAAGAGCCAGCTCTGCCGCTTCTCGCTCGCGCTCGAGCGCCGGGCCACGCGAACGATCGAGCTGGAGAAAGGGCTGCGCCGCGCGCTCAACACGAGCCAGTTGTTCCTGCACTATCAGCCGCGCGTCTCGCTGCGCACCGGCGAAGTCTCGCGATCGGAGGCCTTGATCCGCTGGCGTCATCCCGAACTCGGCCTCGTGAGCCCCGGGGAGTTCATCCCCGTGGCCGAGCAGACCGGCATGATCCACGCGCTCGGCGACTGGGTGCTGGCCACCGCCTGCCGCGAGACGAGCTACGCGCAGCGGCTCACGGGCGCGCTGCCGCACGTGGCCGTGAACGTCTCGGCCCAGCAATTCGCGAATCCGCATCTCGTCGCCTCGATCGAGGCCGCCTTGCAGAAGGCGGCACTCGTGCCATCGCAGCTCGAAATCGAGATCACCGAGAGCGTCCTGATGGGCGATGCCGAGCGGACCGTGAGCACGCTGCAGGCGTTGCGGGCCTCGGGCATCGAAGTGGCCGTGGACGACTTCGGCACCGGCTATTCGAGTCTCGCCTATCTCGCGCGCCTGCCCATCAACCGGCTGAAGATCGACCGCGCATTCGTGATGCGCATGACCGAAGATACGCGCAGCGCGGCGCTCGTTCAGGCGATCGTTTCGATGGCGCACGGGTTGGGCCTTGCCGTGACAGCCGAAGGCGTAGAGACGGCCGGTCAGGCCGACGCGCTGCGCGAGATGGGTTGCGACGAAGCGCAAGGCTACTGGTTCTCGCGGCCGCTCACCCTGAAGGCACTGTGCAATCTGCTCGAACCCGTCATGCTGCGCGCATCGCGCTAGCGAAGCGGCAGCAGGCAAGACGAGCAAGACGACTCAGGGCGACGTCACGAGCCCCGACCAGACGATTTCCAGCTCCACCGCAATCGAGCGCGCAAGGCCGTCGAGGCCCGGAAAGAGCGAGGCGTTCGTGATGTTCATCCGGTACAGCCACTTCATCGCGTCCATGCGCATGGTCTTGGGCAGCACGATCTTGTGCAGCAGTTCCTCGCTGCTCTCGTAGCCGTCCAGGATCGCCTGCAACGACTTGTCGATCACGCCCGGCACGACGAAGGTGCCCGACTGCGCCACGAGCCGGTCGTCCATTTCCGTGGGCTCGCCTGACCACAGGATCTCGTTGGTGTTCGAGAAGAAGTACTGCTGGAAGTTGTCGTGCGCGCGCGGATCGATCACGTCGCGCGTGAGCAAGGGGTTCGCCCGGGGCAGCGCGCGGTTGTTCCAGAGCGCCGGGGTGTTCAGCGCGAACACGGCGGCGTCGCCGGTCGCGCGCTCCAGTGCGAAGAACGCGGCCACGAACGGGCTCTTCGTGAAGTCGAGCAGGCGCGTGGGCGCGCCGTGGTGCTGCATCAGCGCGAGACAGCGCAGGTCGTCGCCCAGCAGTGCGGGATGCGCGAGAAAGTTGTGCGCCTTGCGCCGGAACACGCGAATCGCCCGCTCCTCGCGCGAGCGCCACTGGCCGCGGTCCTGCACGTAGTCGCGCATGGTGCGCGAGAGCGAGCTTTCCAGTTGCCAGGCCGCGTTCTGCTGGCCGCGAAACGCCCAGCCGTCGAGCTGCGTGGTCAGCGCCATGAACTGCTGCCAGTCGGTGAGTACGGTGGTCTGCATCGTGGGTCCTTCGGTGGGTCCTGCATGCGGCCGCCCTGCCGTCGCGCGAATGATCTTAACGCCAAAGCGGGGCGATCCGGTGAAGGTGCGTTTTGCCTTGCGCGCATATCTTCTACAATGCGGGCATGATCCGCCACGGCGCCCTACCCGAATCCGCAAGCACTGAGGCGAGAGCCGGCCTGCGCATGCCTGCGCCGGAGCCTGCATGAGGGTGTCCGAAGACGGCATGTTCCGCTCGCTGCGCCGCTTCAACTACCGGGTGTGGTTCGCGGGCGCGCTCGTCTCCAACATCGGCACGTGGATGCAGCGCACGGCGCAGGACTGGCTCGTGCTCACGGGCCTCACGCATCATAGCGCCGCCGCCGTGGGCATCGTCATGGGCCTGCAGTTCGGGCCGCAGTTGCTCCTGCTGCCCTGGTCCGGTTATGCCGCCGACCACCTCGATCAACGCAGGCTGCTCATGCTCACGCAGGCGACGCTCGGCGCGCTCTCGCTCGGGCTCGGCGTGCTGACCATCTCCGGTGTCGTGCAACTCTGGCAGGTCTATACCTTCGCGTTCCTGTTCGGCTGCACCACGGCGCTCGACTCGCCCGTGCGGCAGACCTTCGTATCGGAGCTCGTCGGCGACGGCGATCTGGCCAACGCGGTCGCGCTCAACTCCACCTCGTTCAATGCCGCCCGCATGGTGGGCCCCGCGGTGGCGGGCCTCGTCATCGCTTCGGTAGGCGTGGGCTGGGCGTTCGTGCTCAACGGCCTCTCGTTCGTCGCCGTGCTGTTCTCGCTCACGCGCCTGCGCATCCAGGACCTGCGCGTGCGCGATCATGCCCACCCCGCGCGCGGCAGCATGACGGCGGGATTCCGCTACGTGTGGTCGCGGCCGGACCTCAAGGCGATCATCTTCATGCTCGCGCTGATCGGCACCTTCGGTCTGAATTTCCCGATCTTCATCTCGACGATGGCCGTGAGCGTTTTTCACGCCAATGCGGGCGGCTATGGCCTGCTCTCTTCGCTGATGGCCGTGGGCACGGTGACCGGCGCGCTGTTCGGCGCAAAGCGCAGCAAGCCGCGCTTCGAGTCGCTGCTCGTTGCATCCGCACTCTTCGGGACCGGCTGTGCGCTGGCGGCCGTCGCGCCCGGCTATGGCTGGTTCGGCGCGGCACTCGTGCCGATCGGCATTGCCGCGCTCACCTTCACGACCACCACCAACAGCCTGATGCAACTCTCCACCGAACCGGCCATGCGCGGCCGCGTGCTGGCGATCCGGCTGGCCGTGGCGCTGGGCGGCACGCCCATCGGCGCGCCGATCGTAGGCTGGGTGGCCGATCATCTCGGGCCGCGCTGGGCCCTGGTGGTGGGCGCGGCCTCGGGCTTCGCTTCCGCGTGGGTGGCGTGGCGTGCGATGCGCGCGCCGGCACCCGGCGAGACGGATCTTCCTCACTAAGAAAATCTCCCCAGACGCGTTCGCGTCATAAATCTTAAAAGCAGCTTCGCTATCCTCCGGCGTTGGTCTGCCGTTCCTTACCAACTATTACCGGGTCTTGCCGCGGCGCCGCTGTGTGCTGCCAGTGCGCTGCCAGACTGGCTCGACCCGCTGCTTGACCCGCTGCCCGATCGGCGGGTCGAGCACTGGCTGGAGACATGCATGACTGCCCGATTCGTGCGGAGAAGCGCTCCAACGCGGAGCTTGCCGCGCAAACGTTTGCGAATGCCTTTCAATGCCCGATCGTTGCGCGCGCCAGCAGTGTTCGCCGCCGTGCTGGTGCTCTGCGCGACCGCCGCATGCAACGGGCATGACGACGACCGCGCCACGCTCACCGACTCCGCCGCGCGCGAACTCTCTGGCGGCAAGGCGCACGAGGCCGCGAACACGATCGCAGCCTTCGACGACGCCCCCGGCGCGCCCGCAACCGGCAAAAGCGCGGGCCAAAGCATGGAGGCGAATGCGGGCGCAAGCGACGTCGCGCTCCCTGCGCTCGCCGTACGCACTCCCGCCCAGGCGCCGGCCGACGGCAGCCCGGGTATCGATCCGCTCGTCACACCCGTGATTCACACCGCAGATTGAAGTCCCAGCCCGCGCCTGGCCGACCGGCGACGCCGGCGAGCCGCGCGCGTTTGCCCACCCCCGAGAACGACTGGAAGAACGAATGACTACGAGAACCCGCCGTGACTTTTTGCGTGCCGCCGCCATGACCGTGGGATCGGCCTCCGCGCTGACGATGCTGCCCCCCGGCATTCGCAACGCGCTCGCCATTCCCGCCAACAACCGCACCGGCAGCATTCGCGATGTCGAGCACATCGTGATCCTGATGCAGGAGAACCGCTCGTTCGATCATTACTTCGGAACGCTGCGCGGCGTGCGCGGCTTTGGCGACACGCGCGCCATCACGCTGCCGGGCGGCCAGCCGGTGTGGAACCAGCCGGGCACCGGCGGCGCGGGCCAGGTCCTGCCGTTCCACCCCACGGCACCGAACCTCGGCCTGCAGTTCCTCGAAGACCTCGCGCACGACTGGACCACGACGCACCAGGCGTGGAACGGTGGCCTCTACAACCAGTGGGTGCCGGCCAAGGGCCCGACGACGATGGCGTACCTCACGCGCGACGACATCCCGTTCCACTACCAGCTGGCCGATTCTTTCACGATCTGCGACGCCTATCATTGCTCGACGATGGCGCCCACCGACCCGAACCGCTACTACATGTGGACCGGCTGGGTGGGCAACGACGGCAACGGGGGCGGCCCCGTGATCGACAACGCGGAGCTCGGCTACGGCTGGTCCACGTATCCCGAAGTGCTGCAAAGCGCGGGCATCTCGTGGAAGATCTATCAGGACATCGGCACGGGGCTCAACGCCCAGGGCTCGTGGGGCTGGACCGAGAATCCGTACATCGGCAACTACGGCGACAACTCGCTGCTCTACTTCAACCAGTACCGCAACGCGCAACCCGGCAATCCGCTCTACGACCGCGCCCGCACGGGCACGAATGTCTCCTCGGGCGGCACCTATTTCGACGTCCTCAAGCAGGACGTGCAGAACAATACGCTGCCGCAGGTTTCCTGGATCGTCGCGCCGGAAGCCTACTCGGAACACCCGAACTGGCCCGCCAACTACGGCGCGTGGTACGTGGACCAGGTGCTGCAGATCCTCACGTCGAATCCGGATCTCTGGAGCAAGACCGTCCTGCTCGTCAACTACGACGAGAACGACGGCTTCTTCGATCACGTCGCCGCCCCGTTCGCACCGGCCACCAGCGCGAACGGCCTCTCCACCGTCTCGACCGCGAACGAGTACTTCGCGGGCAGCAGCCAGTACCCGGCAGGCCCGTATGGCCTCGGCCCGCGCGTGCCGATGATCGCCGTTTCGCCGTGGTCGCGCGGCGGCTGGGTGTGCTCGCAGACCTTCGACCACACCTCTGTGATCCGCTTCATCGAGAAACGCTTCGGCGAGCATCACGACCTGCGGGAATCGAACATCACGCCGTGGCGTCGCGCGGTGTGCGGCGACCTGATGTCGGCGTTCAACTTCGCCACGCCGAACGAGGGCCTGCCGACGCTGCCCTCCACGAGCAGCTATGTGCCACCCGACCAGAACCGCCATCCGGACTATGTGCCGACGCCGCCTGCCGTGGGCAGCCTGCCGAAGCAGGAGTCCGGCGTGCGCCCCGCACGCGCGCTGCCCTACGAGTTCTTCGTGCGCTTCAGCGCGGGTGCGGTGACAGGCGAATCAGGCATCCGTTTCATCAACACCGGGCGTGCGGGTGCCGCCTTCCTCGTGTACGAAACGGGCAGCAGCACGGCGCCGCGCTCGTACACCGTGGAAGCGGGCAAGCGCCTGGAGGACCAGTTGACGGTGGCTTCTTCGGGTGTGTACGACTTCAGCGTATTCGGGCCGAACGGCTTCCTGCGCCGCTATGCCGGAACGCAGCAGACCGGCAGCCTGGCGGGCAAAGGCACGGCACGGCCGGAGGTGGCGGAAGGCTATGACGTGGCCAACGGCAATCTGGAGCTGCGTCTAGCCAACACCGGCAGCGCGGCGTGTCAGTTCACGGTCGCCAACGCCTACGATCCGTCGGCGAAAATCGAGCACACGGTGCGCGGCGGCGACGAAGACCTGCTCTACCTGGACCTGCGCAACGCACACGGCTGGTATGACCTGACGATCACGGTCAATACCGATGCGAGCTTCGTGCGGCGTCTGGGCGGCCACGTGGAAACGGGGCGGCCGAGCTATAGCGATCCCGCGCTGGGGAGCTGAGCACACTGAACGGTGCTGCTTGCACTAGTAGAGTCGTCTAGAGAACACCATGGGCCGCCGCGAGGCGGCTCATGGCTTTTGTGCATTTATGCTTTGATGTGCGACGAGCAGATCTATTTCGCGGTGAGGCTGTGCTGCAATACCTTTTGCTTCAGGCGGCACAGACGGTTGTTGTCAGAGAGCCTCTCATGCTTTAATAAAAGCTTTCAATTTTCGCATCCAGACGCTCTCATGCCGTTTTTCACTCCCGTCACGCTGACCACGTCCCGCCTGGTTCTACGGCCGCTGCGCGAAGAAGATGCGGTACCGCTTTTCTCGATGTGGTCGGACGCGGATGCCATGCGTTATTTTTCGTTCCCGCCGATGACGTGCCTCGAACAGGCGAGAGACCGCGTGGTAAGCAAGGCGAAAATGTCCTCGGCCGGCGAGGATCTGATCTGCGTGCTTACCTCGCAGGCCACCGGCGAGGTGTTAGGCGACTGCGCGCTCTTTCGCGTGGACGAGCAGTGCCGGCGCGCCGAAATCGGCTTCAGCCTGCAACGCAGACACTGGGGCAGCGGCTACATGAACGAAGCGGTCTCCGCACTGATCGCGCATGCATTCGACACGATGAAGCTGCGCCGCCTCGAAGCCGATATCGACCCGCGCAACCTCGCTTCGGCGCGCCTGCTGGAGCGCCAGGGATTCGTGCGCGAAGGGCTGCTGCGCGAGCGCTGGATGGTGAACGAAGAGGTATCGGACAGCGCGCTCTACGGGCTGCTCGAAGGCGACCGCCCGAGGTGAGCGGGTCCGCTCAGGAAACCTGACCGCGCTCGACCGGCACCGGGGCAGACGTTGCCCACCACACGAATGCCGCTACGAGCGACGTTGCCACGACGACGCCGAGCACCAGCGTCATCGCCGGAGCGAATGTGCGTCCGGTGGCGATGAACGAACCGAAGATCGCAACACCGAGTGCCGATCCGCTTTGCCGCGCCGAGTTCAATACGGCCGAGGCAATACCCGCGCGGCGTTTTTCCACTGTGCCGAGCGCCGGTGAAGTTGCCGCCGGCGAGATAAAACCGGACGCGAGACCCATCAGCACCATCGGTACGGCTGCGAGCCAGTAAGGCGACGTCGCGTTGGAGAGCGTCATGCCGAGCGCCCCCACTGCGTACAAACCGAACGCGATACACATCGACCGCCGGCCGCCCACCTGCTTCACGATGCGGCTCGACATCAGACCGCCGGCCGCCACCATGCTCGTCATCGGCAGGAATGCGAGCCCGGTTTCGAGCGCCGAGTAGCCGCGCACCTGCTGGTAGTACAGGCTGAACGTGAACAGCATGCCGTAGAACACGAAAGCCGACGCCATCGAAACGAAAGTCGAGGCCGAAAACAACGCATTGCGAAAGAACTGCAACGGCAGCATTGGATTGCGCGCCCGCGTTTCGATGACAAAGAACGCCACCCACGCCGCGACACTCGTTGCGATCCCGGCCTGCACCAGCGCCGATTGCCACCCCAGCACCGGCCCTTCGATCAGTACACCGATCAATGTGCCCAACGCCACGATAGCGGCAAGTTGCCCCTTCACGTCGAAATGGCGCGCGGTAGCGCTCGACGTGGCACGATCGACAAAAAGCGTCAGCCAGATTCCGACGATCCCCACCGGCACGTTGACGAAGAAGATGCTGCGCCAGCCGAGCGCATGGATCAGCAGCCCGCCGATGAGCGGTCCGGCGGCCATGGCCACCCCGCCGCATCCCATCCACACGCTCACGGCCGCGGCCCGCCCGGAGGCGTCGGGGTATGCACCGTTGATCAGCGCGAGCGAGCACGGCACCAGCATTGCACTACCGATTCCCTGCAGGGTACGCGCCAGGGTGAGCGTCGCGAGGTCCGGGGCCAGGCCGCACCCCACCGAAGCCAGCACGAAGATCGCGAGCCCGGCGAGATAGACGTCGCGCGCGCCCAGGCGGTCGCCGAGCGTGCCGCCCGTCATCAGCAGACTCGCGAAGGTCAGCGTATAGGCGTTGACGACCCATTGCAGTCCGGACACAGGGCTGCCGAACGTACGGCCGATCTCGCCGAGCGCCACGTTGACGATCGACGCATCGAGCAGGACCACGGTGTAGCTGATGCTGGTGGCCGCCAGCACGCGGTGCGCGGAGAAGTCGCGAGTGAAGGTCATGGGTCAGGACGTTCGATGTGGAGGTTGCACCGAGCTTACCCAGATCTTTTCGCGAATGTTTCACCGCAAACCGAAACGTGGCGGCAAAGCGCCGCGCTGACGGTGGTCGTCGAGAAAACTTAACGCGCGGCGACGGCCGAGCGGATCAGATCGCGAAGCCAGCGATGCGCGCGGTCCGCATCGAGACGCGGGTGCCACGCCAGCGAAATCTGCACGTCCGGCACGCTCACAGGCAATTCGAACACGGCAATCGGCAGGCCGAGGTTCGCACCATGCCGCGCGAGCGACGCTCCCACCACCGTCACGAGATCGCTGGCGGCCACCGCGAGCAAGGCGGCATTCTCGTGCTGAACCACGAGCGAAATGCTGCGGGAAAGCCCCCGCGCGGCAAGCGCTGCATCGAGCGGCCCGCGCGGCGAAACGCGTGCGATCGCAACCTGCGCACAGGCCGCGAACTTCGCGGCGTTGACGACCCGCTTCCTTCCTGTGCCCACGAGCGGATGACCGCGCCGCGCCACGCCGACCAGGTGCTCGCGATAGAGCGCCTGCCGCTTCACTTCCGGCCCGGTGTCGTCGATCACGCCGATATCGAGGTCGATTTCGGCGCTGCGTAGCGGTTCCACCGCCTCGGTCCCCTGCGAGACGAATCGCAACGTCACGTTCGGCGCCGATTCGCGCAGACGCTGCGCGAGGATGGGACCGGCAGTCGTCGCGAACGAGTCCATCGCGCGAATCACGAAGGTCCGCTTCAGGCCGCCCGGATCGAGGGCGCCCGGTGCGAGCATGTGCTGCGCCTGCTCGAGCAGGGCGCGGACCTGGGGGCGTAGAGCCTCGGCTCGCGGCGTTGGCACGAGGCCGCGGCCGGCCCGCACCATCAGGGGATCGCCCACCATGTCGCGCAAACGCCCGAGCGCGCGGCTCACTGCGGGTGCGCTGAGATGTACACGCTGCGCGGCGCCGACTACGCTGCCCGCTTCCAGCAGCGCATCGAGTACGCGCAGCAGGTTCAGGTCGAAGGTGGGAAGGGGTTTCGGCATATCTTCAATCGTGCGTTTGACGCAATATATCTTTAACCGAATTTCATTTTACGCAACAGTAGTGGCTTTGCATACTTTGCCGTAACACGCAACCAGGAGAGAGCCATGCAATACCGTTTTACGGATGAAAGCTGCACAGTGGAGGGCAAAACGCTGCGCCGGATCGAAACACTGGACGGCAAGCGAGGCGGGTTTATCGAAGACGAGTCCAATCTGAGCCGCGACGGCGCGGCCTGGGTGCATGCCGAAGCGCTGGCCTACGGCGAGGCCCGCGTGCTGGAGGACGCACAGGTGTTCGGCGTGATACGGGGTTATGCGGTGATTCGGGGAAAAGCGACCCTCTATGGCGAGGCCTCCGGCACCGCGGTGATCGGCGACAACGCCAAAGTGTACGGATCGGCCATTGGATCGGCTGCGGTTTTTGGCGATACCGTGGTCCCGCCTGGCATATCGGTGACGTGATATGGCGCGCACGCACGCTACGACGATCGTCATCGACCGAAGCACCTGCTCGGCGCTGCTGCCGAGCAGGTCGGAACCATAACCCGTGATAACGCGCGCGCCTGTTGTGCCAACGCTTTGGTAGAAGCACATGAGGGTTGACTGAATCTCGGCCGATAGTCCATCGAAAATTTCGTTGTGGTAAATCGCCTGATGTACACCATCAATGATCTTGGAAGACGGGTAGTTGATCTCGGTGTGCCTGACTTTCAGGTGATCAGCAACGATGCGAGCAAACGGTAACGGCACTGTGCGTAGCCACCATCTGCGCAGCATCGATCTTCGATTTCATCCCACCCTTTGCATTGCTTTCCGGTCATGCACATACACGGAACTCAGAAATGAGGAAAAGCGTAACTATCAATCCACGCAGGAGATGATTAACATATTCCGCACCAAAATATTGGTTGAGGTTTCCCGAGACCCACGTTGCCTGAAAATGGTGCCGCACAGGTTCGCACTACATCGCACTATGCGAATGGCGGAAAGTCGTGTATCAGCGCGCGCGTTGAGGCGCCTGACATTGTTTTACGCTTTTTGTAATTGGGCGGTGATAGCGTTGATTGGTCGCTATTATTCTTCTGATCTATGCCAATTTACTGCACGTTTACCCTCAACGGGCGAGCCGTGTCCTCCCTCCACTGCCCTGGAGTCGGTGACTTTGCCGCATTCTCGGGGGATAAGTCGGGTAAGGACAATCCATCTGACATCGCGATTGCCGGTGTCGGGCCTATTCCGCCGGGGCGCTACTACATTGTGGATCGCGGATCGGGTGGTGTGTTCTCGCAACTGCGAGATTTTATCGGCGCGCGCACGTGGAGCACGGACAAGAGCCAGTGGTTCTCGCTCTATAGCGCGCAGACGATGAATGATTGGGTATTCGTGCATGGCGTTCGCCGCGGCAACTTCCGGTTGCATCCTGTCGGCCCCGAGCATCTGAGTGAAGGGTGCATTACACTCACCGACCAAGCTCAATTCAGGCGCCTGCACGCGGCGCTCAAGGCGTCGAGCCGCATTCCAATGCCGGGCGGCAAAGGCTTCGCCTACGGGACCGTGGACGTCAAATGAGATACCTTCGCGTGCTCGCGTGCAGCACTGCCACGTTCGTCCTGACGTTCTTCTTCACGTGGCTCTATGGCCTCACGTGGTTCTTCAATAAGGGGACCAACCTCGTTGCGCCGCTTTGCGCGCTCTTTGGTGTCTATGGCGCAGAGCAAATCCTGGATGCCTACTTTTACATCATCATCGCGCTCTCGTTCCTCCTGTCCACCGTGGTTGTGTGGGGCGCGGCTCGCTTTATCACAAGGAAGTGGGCGCATGTCAAATGACGCTCCCTTGAAGCAGGAGCGCACAATGCAGAACGCCCTTGGTGGAAGCAAGGGCGTTGTGACGGGCACGTTCGATATCAAGCAGAACGCTGCGCCTCGTGGCTCCTGACGTGCTCGGTGCTCCCTGACTGCACGGATGGATTGGCGAAGTGGTGACGACTTTATTTTGTTCATCGATATCGGTCTCGCGCTAACGGGCCCGGTAGGTGGGTGCGCCGTGTCGAGGACCGGTAGCTAGCGCGGTACTGTCGTTGTGCGGCCTGGCGATTTGTTTTAAGGGACGGGCGGTGCGTCACTAGCCTTCGGCCCGGTTTCCCGGGATCCTGTGATCGAATCGGGACAACCTGTACGCCAGGCGGGTTGCGGTGAGCGAGCCGAAGATCGTAACGGAACGTGGTCGCTAGAGAAGTTCGAACGCGCTTGCAAAATCGGAAAGCAACTTGGCCGCTTGTTGATAGCGCACAGACAAGCCGATGAAATTCGACTCCGGCACGCTGCGGCCCTTGACGCGCGCTTGCCATGCCACCGCCTCGGTGCCAGCCGTCAGCGCCGGTACCCAGAGTTCGATATCGACCTGCCGTTCATCGTACGACTTGAGTTCATGCTGCATGAGCAGCCAGCGGTAAGCCTCGAGATTCGAGACATCCTGATGAGCTTTCCACTCCTGCCCCAACCGGGCGAGCGACTTCGCATCCGTTACCGACGAAGCGAGATCGGGCGCCGTTGGCCGTCGGGTCAGAAACGTGCCACCTGGGCCAAATGTTTGGGAATACTTGAAATCGATGATCCGATAGCGACCGCCCTCTTCCCGCACGACAAGATCCGGCCGCCTTGCCGTGCCGTTGCGGGCAAAAACGCGTTCGCGGTTCCTGCGCCACTGTTCCCGCGTGGAGCGCGCCACGTTCGTCGCGAGCTCGTCGTCGCAGGTGAAGATATTCCCGTCGCCATACTGCGAACGCGCATGGTGCAGGCACGCCGCTTCCCATACCCTGCTGAAGCCCTTCAACCCCCGAATCTCGCCGCCATCGCTCAATGCGTGGTTGAGGTACGTGTCCAGCAACTCGTGTAACTGACGCGCGTCCATCAGCATGACCGGATTCGTTCGCCTCAGTGTCTCGTGCGCGTCGCGTATTCGCGTAAGGATGCGCCCCGATGCGTCCGTAAACAGCGAGGCGCCGCGATCGATATCGAAGTCGGCGGCGAAACGCTCTGCGAGAAGCTCCCACTCTGCACGCAAGGCACTGCTGAAAGCCTTGGCCGCAATGTCGGGAAAGAGGTGCGACAAGGCATCGAGTGCAACCCATGCCGCCAGGCCGACCAGGTCGGTCGCGTCCCGACGTATCTGCTGCGGCTGCCCCCACATGAGCTCGAATACAGGCGTGCCATCGTCGAGGAAATGGGCGTGTTCGAGGCTGCGACTGATCTGGCGGTCGCTGAATTGCGTCGTGATCCCCGGTTTGCGGACAACCGATAGTAATGCGGGATCTTTCAGTCGGCGCATCAACTGAAGGCAGGTGTGAATCCGGGAAAACTCCGGTGCCGTGTTCTCACCCGCTGCGAGATGTTGACCGTGCGCCTGTCGAAGGTAACCATCGCGCGGGTATTCCGATGCCCGGTTCTCCGAGAACAGCGTGCAAAAGTGCGCAATGACCCTTGTGACTTCGCCGAGGCACCGATGCCGATCGTCCACGGGCAGCGTGGCATATCCGATCGGCAGCCGGAGTGTCTGGAGCCCGGTATCGCGGTCCCGCACCAGGCCGACGTAGGCCTCGAACGAGCGCCCCGACTCCGGGGCATCGACCTCGAAATGCCACGTTGCGGAGTTCATGCGGCAGCCAGATCGGCCGCAGCGGCAGGAGCTGCCATCAGCGTCGCTATCAGGCGCTCCAGATGCTCATCGGTCGCGAAGTCTCCAAAGGTACAGGGCGGCGGACGGTGTGCCTCGAAGGGGCCAATAAGATTCAGCAGCGGCGTTCGATCGCGCGAAAAGACGTTGTCCCAGAGGAAGAACAGCAGTTTGTTACGCATTGCCGCGCGCGGAATTACCAGGTCGATCTTCGCAATTTCCTCGCCCAGATACTTGATGAGCGGTTCCGCCAGTTTCTCGGGATAGCCCGAAGGCGCAGCGCTCGGCCATCGCACACCGTAGCTTTCGAAGTCCGCGATGATCGATGGGATCGCCAGGTATGTGCTGTTGTTATATTCCTGGGCACTCGGGAAAACTTTCTTCCAGTCTGCACACTGCGTAGAGCCTTTGAGCGGTTCGAGCCGGGCGTGCAGATCCGCCAACCGTCTGGCCTTCTCGCCGCGCCCCCTTCGCAGAAACCACAAGCCCAGTTGCTTGTCGTCCACGTTGCGCCCCATGAAGCGCTCGGCGATATAGGCATTGAGCCGTTCGAGGAACGCTCGCCAGGAATGGTCCGTGCCTTCGATGAGCACGCTGCTCTGCGCTTGCACCGCCTCGCCGCTTCCCGTGCCGGTCCACGGCATATACTCGAAGTCCCAGCGTCGCTTGAAGGCCGTATCCATGTAGTACACCGATTCGTCGCTCGTGTTCATGGTGCCTACGATGGACAGCGTCGGTGGAAGCTTGAGCTTGATACGCGGCTTGCCGCCGGAACGCGAAGGAATACACAAGTGGTCGGGAATATCGGCAATGGACTTTCCGAGCCGCTTCAACTCTTCCTCTAGCGCAAACTGGTGAATATCGGAGAGATCGATGCCGTATTGCGACCAGCCCGATTCGTCCCGATCCAGCAACTGGAACATGTCGCCGAAAATCAACGCACAGTTGCCGCGGTTGATCTCGTCGATGGCAAGCAGCACCTGCTGGGCCTCCGTATAGGCCATGGCGAGCGCCTTGATGAACGGGCCGGCGTGCACGTTGTATTCGATCTTCACGCCCTCGTGCATTTCCCGCAGCTTCACGCCGTGCAGTGTGCCACCCTCGTTCGCGACCACGTATTCCTGCTGGTGACGACGCGATTGAGGCAACAACCTGGCGACAAAATCGCCATAACTGTATTCGGGATGAAAGGTCGTCTCGATCAAACGGGCACTGCCGGGTTCGATCATCAATTGATCCCGGGAGACTTCACGTAGCTTGAAACTCTTTCCGCATCCTGGCGGGCCAAAGTAAATCGTTTGAACGTATTGGGTCATCTCGATGCTGGATGAATATTTTAATTAGCCTGATCTCCTTACGCGTCTGATCTTATCAAATAGCCCATGCGCGGCGTGCGGTAATGACCATTCACGATCCACGCCATAAGGCGGCCGTTCTTCCAGAACGAGAATGATCAACGGTAGCGTCCACATGAGCGGCCCCTTTCACGCTTGAATTGAACAGATACATAAACGTGAAGGCAGATATCGCAGCGGCAAACCCGGCCATTACGTTCTCCTTAGATACGCTCGCGGAATATACGGTGCATAAGTTCAACGGCGCGCAACTGCGGTTTGTTCGTGAAGGCGTCAACACGCTTGTGCACTGCACTCACCACGAAGCGAATGCTGCGTCGCACAACATAACGCGTCGAAATTTACCAGTGAATAAATCAGGCATAGGCAAATTCCCGATCTTGAATCGCAGCCAACCCGAGTCGTAGAATCGTTTTACTTTGTGCAGTTGGCGTGGGCGACAGGGCGCCCGCTGGCCTCACCCGAAGGCGACACCCGATTCAGGATGCCAGGCAAGGCGACGCCCGAAGCCGCCGCGCCCGGCGCTTTCTCAACCGCTTCTCCCGATCCGGCCTCGAGGCCGTCGTGGATTTGTCGTGAAAGCCGCGCCATGAACCCGCTCATCTCGGTCACGAAGCTCAGCAAGCGTTTTCCCGGCGTGCGGGCGCTGCACGACGTGCAGTTCGAGCTGCGGCCCGGCGAGGTGCACGCCCTGATGGGCGAAAACGGCGCCGGCAAATCGACGCTGATGAAAATCCTGGCGGGCGTTTATACCCGCGATACGGGCGAGATTCTCTACGACGGCCAGCCCGTGAATTTCCAGAGCCCGCGCGAAGCCCAGGCCGTGGGTATCGGCATCATTCATCAGGAACTCCATCTGATGAATCACCTCACCGTCGCGCAGAACATCTTCATCGGCCGCGAGCCGCGGTCGCGTCTGCGCTTCTTTCTCGACGAAGACCGGCTCAATGCCCAGGCCCGCGACATCCTTGCGCGCATGCACGTGAAGCTCGATCCACGCGCGCTCGTCGGCACGCTTACCGTGGCCCGCCAGCAGATGGTGGAAATCGCCAAGGCGCTCTCCTTCGATTCGCGCGTGCTCATCATGGACGAGCCGACTTCCGCGCTCAACGACGCCGAGATTGCCGAGCTCTTTCGCATCATCGGCGAGCTCAAAAGCCGCGGAGTGGGCGTGATCTACATCTCGCACAAGATGGACGAGCTCAAGCGCATCTCCGAGCGCGTCACGGTGCTGCGCGACGGCGAGTACGTGGCCACGGTCGAAACGAAGGACGCTAGCGTCGACGAGATCATCAGCATGATGGTCGGGCGCAAGCTGGCCGAAGTCGAGCCCACACAGGGCACGGCCCGGCACGGCGAGATCGCGCTCGAAGTGAAGCACCTGAATGCCGGCCCGCTCGTGCGGGACGTGAGCTTCACCTTGCGCCAGGGCGAGATTCTGGGCTTTGCCGGCCTGATGGGCGCGGGCCGCACCGAGGTGGCGCGCGCCGTGTTCGGCGCCGATCCGGTGGAATCCGGCGAAACGTGGGTGCGAGGGGTGAAGGTCGTGATCAGGAAGCCGAGCGACGCCGTGGCCCGCGGCATCGGTTATCTCTCGGAGGATCGCAAGCAATTCGGCCTTGCGGTCGGCATGGACGTCGAGTCGAACATCGTGATGTCGAACCTCGGCAAGTTTCTTTCGCTGCGGGTCTTTCTGCGCCGCGCCCAGATGCGTCAGCGCGCCACGCATTTCATCAAGCTGCTGGCCATCCGCACGCCCTCGGCGGCGCAGCAGGTGCGCCTCCTATCGGGCGGCAACCAGCAGAAGATCGTGATCGCCAAGTGGCTGGAGCGCGACTGCGACGTGCTCTTTTTCGACGAGCCCACGCGCGGGATCGACGTGGGTGCCAAGAGCGAGATCTACAAGCTGCTGCGCACGCTCGCCGCGCAGGGCAAGGCCATCGTCATGATTTCTTCGGAATTGCCCGAGATCCTGCACATGAGCGACCGCGTGGTGGTGATGTGCGAAGGCCGCATCACAGGTGAACTGACGGCGGAGCAGGCGTCGCAGGAGCGCATCATGCAGCTCGCCACGCTGCGCGAATCCCTGAAAGCGGCCTGATTCCGCGTGAACCCTGCTTGAAGTCTACAAGGCCCACTCCATGACATTGCGTTCGGACACCTCCGTACTGGCCAAAGAGGACCGGCCCTCGAGCCTCAAGGCACGCATCTTCGCGCCCGCCACGGTGCAGAAGCTGCTCGCTTTCGTGAGCCTGATCCTGCTGCTGGTGTTCTTCAGCTTCGCCTCGCCGGCGTTCATGCAGATCGACAACATGCTCGGCATTCTGCAGGCGACGGCCGTAAACGGCGTGCTGGCCATTGCCTGCACCTTCGTGATCATCACGGGCGGCATCGATCTTTCGGTCGGTACGCTGATGACCTTCACGGCGGTAATCTGCGGCGTGTTCCTCACCTACTGGCATCTGCCGATGTGGACCGGCGTGCTCGCCGCCATCGGTACGGGCGCCCTGTGCGGCACCGTTTCGGGCACGCTCACCGCAAAGATGAAGATCCCGCCCTTCATCGCTACGCTCGGCATGATGATGCTGCTCAAGGGCCTCTCGCTTGTCGTGTCCTCCGACCAGCCGATCTATTTCACCGACACCGAGAACTTCTACATGATCTCGCAGGACTCGCTGATCGGTTATCTGCTGCCGGGCGTGCCCATTCCGAACGCGGTGCTCATTCTCTTTCTGCTTGCGATCGTCAGCTCCGTTACGCTCAATCGCACGGCACTCGGCCGCTATACGTTCGCCATCGGCAGCAACGAAGAAGCCGTGCGGCTCTCCGGTGTGAACGTCGATCGCTGGAAGATCGCCATCTATGGTCTCGGCGGCGCCATCTGCGGCGTGGCGGGGCTGCTCATCGCCTCGCGCCTGAATTCGGCGCAGCCCGCACTGGGTCAGGGCTACGAACTGGAGGCCATCGCCGCCGTCGTGATCGGCGGGACCTCGCTCTCCGGCGGCTCGGGAACGATACTCGGCACGATCATCGGCGCCTTCATCATGAGCGTGCTGACCAACGGACTGCGCATTCTTTCGGTGGCCCAGGAATGGCAGATCGTGGTCACGGGCCTCATCATCATTCTCGCGGTCTATGCCGATATCCTGCGGCGCAAGAAGCTTTGACGCGCGACTTCGTACTCAGGTTCGTACTCGTGCTTATGCAGTGAAATGACGCAGTGAACAACGGGAGCGCATAGCGGCTCCCCCCACGGCTGATGGTTGATGGCCCCACCCCAGGAGGAGAAGACCATGTTGAAGAGAAGACTGCTCGGCATTGCGCTAGGCGTTAGCGCGCTCGTGGGCGGCACGCTGCTCGCACACGCGGACGAACCCTACATTCCGCTCATTTCGAAGGGCTTCCAGCATCAGTTCTGGCAGGCCGTGAAGGCCGGCGCCGAACAGGCGGCGAAGGAAAGCAACGTGAAGATCACGTTCGAGGGTCCGGAAACCGAAGCGATGGTCGACAAGCAGATCGACATGCTCTCGGCCGCGCTCGCCAAGCATCCCCAGGCGCTCGGCATTGCCGCACTCGACAGCAAGGCGGCCATTCCGCTCCTGCGGCGCGCGCAGAACGAGAAGATTCCCGTGATCGCGTTCGATTCGGGCGTCGATAGCGACATTCCGATCACCACCTGCGCGACCGACAATCTCGCCGCCGCTGGCCTCGCCGCCGACAAGATGGCCGAGGCCATCGGCAAGTCGGGCGACGTCGCGCTGATCGTGCACGACCAGACGAGCCGCACCGGCATCGACCGCCGCGACGGCTTCCTCAACGAGATCAAGAAGTATCCCGGCATCAAGATCGTTTCCGTGCAGTATGGCGGCGGCGACCACCTGAAATCGGCCGAAATCGCCAAGACGATCATTCAGGCGAACCCCAACCTCAAGGGCATCTTCGGTTCCAACGAAGGGTCGGCGGAAGGTGCGGCGATCGGCGTGAAGGAGTCGGGCAAGAAGCTCGTGCTGATCGGCTTCGACTCGGGCAAGGAGCAGAAGGACGATATCAATTCCGGCCTGATGCTCGGCGCGATCACGCAGAACCCGGTGGGGATCGGCAAGTGTGTCGTGGATTCGGCGGTGAAGGCGCTCAAGGGCGAAACGCTGCCCAGGCGTATCGATACCGGCTTCTACTGGTACGACAAGAGCAACATGAACGACCCGAAGATCTCGGCCGTGCTCTACGACTGAGCGGGTTGCTTCGAACTGCTTCGCATTGCTTCGACCCGCCCGGCGCCATAACCGGCGCCGGCGGCTGCATGGCACGGCGGCGGGGCGTCCGCCGCCGTCGCATCTGTGGAGGGCGATTCCCATGACCACCATCACCGCGCTTGCCGTCAAGGACATCCGGTTCCCCACGTCGCGCTCGCTCGACGGCTCCGACGCGATGAACGCCGCGCCCGACTACTCTGCGACCTACGTGACGCTCGAAACGGATTCGCCCGCCGGACTCACGGGCCACGGCCTGACGTTCACCATCGGGCGCGGCAACGAGATCTGCGTGGCCGCGGCGAAGGCGCTCGCGCCGCTCGTGGTCGGCAAGACGCTCGAAGACATTGCGGCGAACATGGGGGCCTTCTGGCGCGCCATCACGTCCGATAGCCAGTTGCGCTGGATCGGGCCGGACAAGGGCGCCATCCATCTTGCGACGGCGGCGCTCGTGAATGCGGTCTGGGATCTCTGGGCGAAGGCGGCGGGCAAGCCCGTCTGGAAGCTGCTCGTCGATATGAGCCCCGAGGAACTGGTGCGCTGCCTCGATTTTCGCTACGTGACCGACGCCCTCACCCCGCAGGAAGCCATTGCCCTGCTCCACCGCCACGCGAAGACGCGAGGCGAGCGCGAGGCGCAGATGCTGGCCGGCGGTTATCCGGCCTATACGACCTCGGCCGGATGGCTCGGCTACGACGACGACAAGATCCGCCGGCTCGCGCGCGAAGGCGTGGCGAACGGCTGGACGCACTTCAAGCAGAAGGTGGGCGCCAATATCGAGGAGGACATGCGGCGCGCGCGCATTCTGCGCGAAGAAATCGGCGAGAACCTGAAGCTCATGATGGACGCCAATCAGGTGTGGGACGTCGATGAGGCCGTGGCGAACATGCGGCGCCTCGCCGAATTCGACCCGTGGTGGATCGAGGAGCCGACAAGCCCCGACGACGTGCTGGGCCACGCAGCCATCCGCCGGCGCATCGCGCCCATCGGCGTCGCCACGGGCGAGCATTGCCAGAACCGGGTGATGTTCAAGCAGCTCTTGCAGGCCCAGGCCATCGACTTTTGCCAGATCGACAGTTGCCGCCTGGGCGGGCTCAACGAGGTGATCGTCGTGCTGCTGATGGCGGCCAAATTCGGCGTGCCGGTGTGCCCGCATGCAGGCGGCGTGGGCCTGTGCGAATACGTCCAGCATATTTCGCTCTTCGATTACATCTGCGTTTCGGCGTCGCTCGATAACCGGGTGCTCGAATACGTCGATCATCTGCACGAACACTTCGTGGACCCCGTCGTGATCCGCAACGGCCATTACATGCCGCCCAGGCGCCCCGGCTACAGCATCGAAATGCACGCGGCTTCGCTCGACGAGTACGCGTTTCCCGACGGGGCAGCCTGGCGGCACTGAGCGCCGCCAACGGCCCTTTACCCTTTACCAGGCCCAGACGCCAACGGGCGGCGGCGGCCCATACACCATCGGCGGTGCATAAACGACCGGCGGCGCGGCATAGGCCGGCACGGTCGAGTACACCGCGGGCTGCGAAATGCGGTTGCCCTTCGAAGCCATGCATTGCGCGTAAGCCGCGTCGTAGCTCGCCTGCAGGCTGGCCGACGAGACGCTGGCGTTGTTGGCTCCCACCGCGCTGCCGAGCAGGAGGCCCGTGCCCGCGCCGATGGCCGCGCCTACGCCCGCGTTGCCTGCGGCGGCGCCCAGCAGCGCGCCGGCCGCTGCCCCACCCAGCGTCCCGATCGCGCTGCTGCCGACGCCGCTTTGCATCCCGCCTTGCGACGAAGCCTGTGCGGCGCCATCGGAGCGGAACGCATAGTCGCGGCAGGCATAGTCTTCCTGCTGGAACTGGGCGAGCGGCTTGCCGTTCGGCGGCAACGCCACGACGGAAGGACCGGTGGGCGGCACCACGGCGCAGCCGGTCAGCGCAACGGCGATCAGGGCAAGCGGCACGGCAATCCGGGTAAAACGGGCGCTGCGGGGCGTACGGGGGCTGGCTTGGGTCGATGAGCGTTTCATGATGATCGCGTCCTGTGAGTCGATGGACGCGATCTTGACGAGCCCGAGTGAGGGGAAAGTTAGCGTGCTCTGTCACTTGTCATCCGCGTGCCATCTGCGGCACCTACTCTCGCGGAAAACAAATTTCCCCAACGCCGCATGCGCCCAGCTAGTGCACAACCAGAACAGGCCACGCTTCGGGCCGCCCGTATAGCCGTTGCGGCCAATGCGGCGCTGATGGCCGTCCAGATCGCCACGGGCTGGCTGACCGGGTCGCACGCGATCGTTGCGGACGGCATCCACACGTTCGTGGATCTCGTCATCGACGCGCTTCTCTTCTTCACGCTGCGGCCCGCCGGCATGGCGCTGCTGGCCCGCGCGGGCGCGCTGGGCGCGGCGTTTCCGTCCGTTGTCGCCGCAACGCTGCTCACGCTCACGGGCGCCGAGCTGATCCGCCAGGGGCTCGCCGAAACCGGCAGCGCCGCCGCGGCGCCGGCTTCGGCCCAGTTCGGCGGCCTGCTGGTCGCGCTGCTCGTGCTGGGCACGCGCGAAGCCGTGGCGCGTCACCTGCACGCCGTGGCGGCGCGCGTGAACGCCACGCACGCTCGCGCCGCCGATACCCTCTCCGCAAGCGCCTGGCATGCGCGCGCCGACGCCATGTCGGCCGGCGCCGCCGCCATCGGCGTGCTGGGGACGATGACCGGCCTCGCCCACCTCGACCAGTTCGCCACCCTGCTCATCGGCACGATGATGGTGGGCATGGGCCTCTTCCAGCAGGACGGTTTTATCAGACGATATTGCCGCCGCATGTGGGCGCGGCCCGCCTGAACCGAAACGGTTCTTTTTCCCTCCATCATTCGCGCCGTTCTCGCGCTGACGGTCTATCCTGCAGGGAGATGGCCGATCAGCGCATGGGCGAGAACCAGGAGGGAATATGAAAGCAGCCGATCCGAAGGTTATCGAATATCTGAACGCCGAACTGAAGAACGAGCTCACGGCGATCAACCAGTATTTTCTCCACGCCCGGCTCTACAAGCACTGGGGGCTCGAAGCGCTCGGCAAGCACGAGTACGAAGAGTCGATCGAGGAAATGAAGCACGCGGACAAGCTGATCGAGCGCATTCTCATGCTCGACGGGCTGCCCAATCTTCAGGACCTGAGCAAGCTGCTGGTGGGCGAGGACACGCTGGAGTGCCTGCAGTGCGACCTCAAGCTCGAGGTGACCGCCCAGGCCACCTTGAAGGAAGCGATTGCGTACTGCGAATCGGTGAGCGACTACGTCTCGCGCGAGATCTTCGTCGAGATTCTGGACGACACCGAGGACCATATCGACTGGCTCGAAATCCAGATCGAACTCGTGGACAAGGTCGGCATCCAGAACTACCAGCAATCGGCCATGGGCGGCATCGAGAGTTCGAGCTGAGCGCGCGCCACTCGGCGTTATCCGGCCTCGCGATAACGGCGGCGCGTTTCACCCATCCTTCAATGCGTCCTTGCGCGGACTCTTCAACGCGGCGCGCACGAACGCGACGAACCGCTCCGTGACGGGATTGCCCTGCCCGCGCGGCCAGACGAGCCCCACCCGCCATTTCGCATGCTTGCCCCGCAGCGGCAGGACCGTCGCATCCCTCAGCAGATGGGCGGCACGCGATGGAATGAAGGCCACCCCCGCGCCGGCCGCCACGGTTGCGAGAACGGACTGCACGTCGTCGGCCTGTTGCGTCACGTTCGGTGCATAGCCGTGCTCGCGACACCAGTTGTCGATCTGCGCCGCAAGGCCGGCGCCGCGTGCGCGCCTCAAGGTCACGAAGCCGATATCGTTTAGCATGCCGAAGTCTTCGGGCAAGCGAATGCGCTTGAGACGCGGTGGCAACGCAAGCGCGAGACTTTCTTCCATCACCGCGAGCGACGCGAAGTCCTCGCTTCCCGCCAGCCGCATGAAGCCCACGTCGAGCTTGCCTGCCAGAAGGCGGCGTCGTTGCTCGCCCGAAGAGAGGTCGCTCAGCGAGACGGCCACGCCCGGATTCTGCTGGCGAAAGTCGGCAATGATCGGCGGCGCGATGGTCAGCACGGACAGGCAGATGCCCGCGCGCAAGTGCCCGCGCCGGCCGCTGCTGGCCTCCCTCGCGCGGGCGAGCACTTCGTCGGCGTCATAGACCAGCGCCTGCGCGTCGGGGAGGAACATTTCGCCGAAGGTCGTGAGCTCCGCGCCGTGCCGCCCGCGCTCGAAAAGCCTTGCGCCCAGGCTCTCTTCTAACGCATTCACCTGCTTGCTCAACGCGGGCTGGCTCATATGGAGCGCATCTGCCGCGCGCCCGAAATGCCGCAACTCGGCCACCGTGAGGAAGGTTTTCAGCAGTTTGATTTCCATTCCACGCCGTTATCGTATCGATCGAATCATTCATTTTACTAATCGATCCGCAACGCGTTCAATACGGATATGTTCTCGCTCACGTCACCGACCATGCGCTCCCGACGACTCGAATCCTGCCTGCCGACGCCCACCCGTATCCATGCCGATGCCTGCAACGATGCCGGAGATCCCGAATCGATGCGCGACGCCAGCCAAAGCGGCGAGCGACGCGGGCGCCGCCGTCGCTTCGCTCTCGTGACGCCGGCGGAGAACGAGCGTGCACAGACCGGATCGATTGCCGTGAGTTTCGCTATCGTTTCCCGTAGCCGCTGGCCGCGCTGAAACACGGTGTGCGGCTTCTTCGAGGGAAATCTGCGCCTGGGGAGGCAGAAGAGAAAAGGCACCGGCGGCGCATTGCACGCCGCCGTTCAGTGCGCGACTGTCTGACCAACTGACTTACTGGTCGCAGCGCAGGTCTTTCTTGAGCACGGCGATGATAGCCGGCGCGGTGCCGTGGTCGAGATCCACGCGCACCACCACGGACATCATGTTGCTGTCGATGTCGTCGTACACGCTGACGCGCTCGTTGCGAAAGCTGTCGAGCCCCGTGCAGTCGGAGGCGCGGCCATCGTCCGAGACCTTGCACTGGATCGGATGGTCGATCACATAGCGAACCCGGTCGCGATCCGGCGCCGCCAGGTACTCGCGCAGGCTCTGGACCGACCCGCCTACGCCGGTGAGGTGAGCGACGGAACATTGATCTGCCGATGTCACGCCGGTACTGGACGCATCGGCGTGCGCGACCGTATTGCAGGTGAGCAGCAGCGCTGCAATGGTCGGTGCAAGAAGGGTTTTCATGGTGCAATTACGTTTTCTGAAGCGTTGACGACGCATTGTAATGGCATCGGGCCCAACGCATCCGGGAGCCGGGACAGCGTGCGAACCGCCCCGTCACACCCACAGGCGGTACATCCAGAACGATTCGTCCTCTTCGAAGCGGCGCACGAACTCGCCCGGCGAAAAACCCGTGGTGCGCCGGACCGCACGGCTCAGATGGGCCTGATCGGCAAAACCCTCCTCGTGCGCGAGCGCGGCCCAGTCGACCGGCTCCCCGACATCGAACCGCTCGCGGGCGGAGAAGAACGCGCCCTCGGTCTTGACCAGCATCTGCCACTCGCGCAGCGAACGGCCGCTGAAAGCCTTGATGCGGCGCTCGACCTGACGCGGGCTATGCGTCGTGCGCCATTCGCGCGCCTGCCAGGCGAGCCGCGCAACCCAGCGACGCCCGGCCTCGCGCAACGCCGCGGCCGGAGAACTGGCAGGCCGCAGCGCGAGCCAGCGCGGCGCGAGATGGTGCGAGAGGGCAGCCAGGGTCGCGGTATCGTCGTCCGCCTCGAGCAGTGCGGCGAGAAACGGCTGCCAGCTGTCGTCGAGCAGTGCGAAGGCATCGCAGAAACGGTCGTGAATGGCGGCGGGATCGACGCCGAACAGGATCTTCGCCACGTCGGTGGTGAAACAGATCATGCCGCCCCGCCCGTTGCCCGACCCCCAGCTTGCCGTGGGTCGCGACTGGCTGCCCGAAAGGGTGACCGACGTTCCGAACGGACGCCACTGCGTACCGCCGGCCGTCTGCTCGACGAGCCCTGCGTCCAGCCACTGATACCAGGAAAGACAGACGAGCGGCGAGGCCGGGAAATGCGAGAGCCGCTGCGCATCGTTCAGGGCGAAGTCGCGCATGTCGCGGCAGACCACGGCCACCACCGCGCCGTGCAGGCCCGGCGGCGCGACATAAAGGCGGCTGTGCGGCTCGCGGCCGCTATGCGACGTGCGTGACGCACGCGGCGCGCGCGCCAGCAGCGCGGGACAAATCGGCGGCGTGGAAGGCGGTTGGCAGGACATGAGGGCGCAGTATAGGGATGCGCGGCGGGCCTGTCGATGTCGCTTACGTTCAAGACGGCCCTTCGTCGTCCCGGCACAATCCCTCGCATGAACACGCCGACCTCCTCCCGCTGCCCCTTCCACGCCGAGCCACCCTCGGCCCCTGTCGAGCGCCACCCGCCCGGCGTCTGGCCGCCGGGGCCGCCTGCGGGCCTGCTGGGCTGGGGCCTGCTGCGCAGCATGGCGCGCGACCTGCCCAGCACACTCGCCGACTGGCAGCGCACCTATGGCGATGTGGTTCACCTGCACATTCGCCCCGAACACGTGATCGGCGTAACGGACCCGGCGCTCGTGCGCGAACTGCTGGTGACCCACCACACGTCGCTCATCCGCTGGGAGCGGGGCATCGGCGTCTTTCGCGAGGTGCATGGGCACAGCGTGCTCGTTGCGGAAGGCGAAGCCTGGCGGAGCAAACGTCATGCGTTGCAGCCCGGCTTTGCCCCGAAGCCGGTCGAGGCATTCGTCCCGGCCATTGCAGCGGTCACGGAGCAAACCCTGGCGGCGTGGCCCGTCGGGAATCCGGACTGGCCGATCGAAAGCGCCCTCACCTCGCTGGCAATGGACGTGATCGTGCGCATGCTGTTTTCGCAGGCCATCGGCGACGATGCCCGCGTGGCCGAACAGGCGGTCCGCACGACCAGCGAAGCGGCCAACGCCGAGTTTTACGCGCTCGTGAGCGGCCCCGACTGGTTGCCGTGGAAGCGCGCCAAGAGAGAGGCCGTGGCGGCACTGAAGAACCTGATCGACCGTCATCTGCAAATGCGGCTGCGCGTGCCGGAGGAGCAGTGGCCCGACGATCTGCTGACGCGTCTGTTGCGCCTGCACCGCGATGCCCCGCAAGCGTGGCCGTTGCAGGCGATCCGCGACGAATGCATGACGATCTTCCTCGCCGGCCACGAAACCTCGGCTGCCACGCTCACGTGGTGGGCATGGTGCATGGCCTCCAATCCGGAAGCGCAGGCGATCGCACGCGACGAAATCAACCGTGTATTGCAAGGCCGGTTGCCGGAAGCGGGCATGCTGGGCTCGCTGCGCTGGCTCAAGCAGACGATCGAAGAAACGCTGCGCCTGTATCCGGCTGCGCCCCTGCTCATCAGCCGCCGCACGACCCAACCGGTCGCGCTCGGTGCCTGGCAATTCCCGGCGCGCACGCTCTTCATGCTGCCGGTTCAGGTGATGCATCACGACGCACGATGGTTTCCGGAGCCCGAGCGCTTTCTCCCGCAGCGATTCGCCGCCGACGCACCACCGATACCGCGCGGCGCCTGGCTGCCGTTCGGGGCCGGGCCGCGTGTCTGCCTCGGGCAGCATCTGGCCATGAACGAAATGATGGTCATCGCGGCGATGGTGCTGCAGCAGTTCGTGCTGGAAGTGCCGGCGGGCGCTGCGGCGCCGCGGCCGGTCTTGAATATCACGTTGCGGCCGGATCGGGCGGTGCGGCTGGGCGTGAAGCGTATCGAGGCACAGCGATAGAGCGATGTAGCAAGCGCCGCGGCCACCGACCGGGCCACGGCGCTTGCCTGCGTCATTCGTCTTGCCGTGAAAATTGGAACGGGTTATCCGGGCTGACGAAGCGAAGACGGATTGTGTCGTTCGTCGGCATAAAGCTGCCGTGCTCGTATGTGAAGTAGGAGACAAGCAGCCCTACCCGTGTACCTTGCCTCTCGTCGACGAGGTAGTCGTTCTTTGGGAAGGCAATGCGGTCGTCAGCGGTTTTCAATACGGCCCGGCATGAGGAAAGGAGGCTGGGCAAATGGAGAAATTCAGGTTTCCTGCCTTTCCTGCCTAATGGGTCGACCAGAAGGTAGACCTGCTGGTAACGATCGGCTTCGCCGGATCCATTGCCATGTCCTTCCAGGCAGAGAAGCGGCGGGACATTGCCCGCTCTTTGCGCAATGAAAATATCGGCGGCATTGGGGTACAACTCCGTTACGTGTTCGCCCGGAAAGATTGCGGCTTGCGCAAATCGATATCGTTTCCGATTGATCGACAGATAATTCGACCCAACCTGAATTTTCACCGGTTTGCCGCCTATCGTTGCCTGCACGTCGGTGTAGATTCCGCCTCCCCCCGAATTGGCATAAACGGCGGATCGGTCCTGGTTGACCGGAGTCTTGAACAGTGCACCGGGTTGCCCGGCATAAAACACGTCATAGTCGCTGTAACGACGCTCTGCATGGCAGCCTGTCGAAACGACACAGAGCGTGGCCACGATGAATGTCGAAATTTTCATCTGTATGCCTTTCCGCCTGTGGCTTGCAGGTAGTCCGGCGTGTGGATCCAGAAAATCGTACTGCCGTGTGCTGCTGTCGAAGTCCAGACCGAGTCGTATCGACCGCGTTCGGTCCCGGAAACCATTTGCCCGGTCTTCTTGTTCCTCACCCGCCAATACACAACGACACTCCGGCGCTGTTCCGGCACGTCGAACAGGTTGTGCGAGGGATCCCCCCACCTGAACCCATCCCGAACCTTGGGATGTCTGGCATATCCGGTCTTGAAATCGAGGCCGTCCCACCAGAACGCACCGTTTGACGGATCCGGGCCACTGTTGGCCAGCGCCTTTTGTGCCCAATCGAGCGCCAGTTTCATCCCGGCATTCGATGCTATTGCGGCATCGGGCGTTCGCATGAGCTTGTTGAAGCGCTCATTGGAACCGTCCCACGCATAGGCATAGTTTGGATCGGCACTACGCAACTCCGATACCGTTTTGTTCCCCCACGCACGACACCTGTTGGCCACGGCAAACGCTATACCGCCAATTTCCTCGGGATCGTTTGCCGTCGATGCTTCTCCGTAGGCTACGGCGGCAAGCAAGCGCTCGTCTTTGTCGATCGCATCGCTCATCGCACGCTTCCGCTTCGCCACGCAATCATTCTCAGATCCGGGTGATCGTCTCTCGAGACGGCCACGGTTTTTCCAGCCACGAGCAATTCGCTCTTGACCAGCGAGTAACCATTGCTTAGCAACGTGTAGGTCATCCCTTCGACGGGTACGCCAGCAACCGCATCGATCATTTCGAAGTAATGTTCGAGTTCGTTATAGGCATCGCTCAAACCCGACGTGACTTCCTCCGGGTCCACAGAAAAGGTACGGACTGCTACAGGAAGTCGATCCCCGCTCACCGCAAAGCAACGCGCATCGGGCCCGGCGATCACCCGGTTCTGTCCGCAAGGGCACAACACCAGATCCCCGTCAAAGACACTTGCCCTTCCCTGCCAGGTGACTTTGGTGCATGTTCCGAAGATCTTGAAGATGCCCTTGCATTTTCCGCAGGTGGCCTCCTCGCCATCGAGAGCAAGGGGTTTGCCGCCGTCGCACCGGCTGCTTGTGGTTGCGATCACCACGCCGCCGGTTGTTGTCGGGTCGCCGTTGCGTACGAGAGCCCGGCTCATGCGGTGGGTCCGTGCTGTCTGCTTGTCGTTCACGCTGAACCCCTGGCCCATGCAATCCGGTGCTGTTCCCGTGGCGCCTCTCCCTTGTTGCGTCCCACCTTCGGCATAGCTATTAGCTCTACTAACTGGCATTCCCCGAGAAAGCTGCCCACATCGCTCGACTCCAGCATGTCCGATCCCTTTCAAGACGACTTGGGCTTATCTTGCTGGATAAGTATTTATCCCGAACAGGATAAATATCATGGAACTTGCGCAGGATCAATGCCCGATGCCCGGCCGTGCAGTCTTCTGATTTAAATTGACATTTGACAGAGCGCCCTTCACGATGAAGCTCATGATCTCCGCCCTCGCCACCTTCGCCACAGCGACCACCACGACCGCCTCAGGCGGGTCGTGAGGGAACGGGCGCGAACGTATCACCGGCAAGTCACCGTATCCCCCAAGGCCCCGCCCGCATCGGACGGGGCCTTGTCGTTTCTCCGTCCGCCGCAGGCTCAACTGGAGAAACGCCATGCATGAACCCCATCGGCCGCGCCGCGCGCTGCTCGTCATCGACATCCAGCAAGGCATGTTTGCCGGGCCCGAGCGCCCGCACGACGGCGACCGCGTTCTGGCCAACATCAATACGCTCGTCCGCAAGGCACGCGAAGCCCAGGCGCCGGTGTTCGCCGCGCGGCATACCGGTCCCCCGGGTTCGCCGCTCGCCCCCGGCAGCGCGCTCTCGCAACTGCTGCCCGAGCTGCTCGTCGATGAACGGCGCGACGGCGTGTTCGACAAAACGCTCCCCAACTGCTTCCATGGCACGCCGCTCGCCGGGTGGCTGGCCGAAGCGGATATCGGCGAACTGGTGATCGCGGGCATGAAGACGCAGTACTGCGTGGACAGCACCTGCCGAGCGGCCGCCGATCTGGGCCTGCGCCCCGTGCTGATCGCCGACGCGCACACCTGCATGGACACGCCCGCGCTCGGCGCGGCGGCAATCGTCGCGCACCACAACGCCACGCTCGCGGGCCCCTTCGTGCGTCTCGCCAGCACGGCGGATTACGCGTTTTGACCTCGACACGAGGGACGGAAACCACAACTGTCATACGATGCGGATAGATTGAGGTTTCCGTTCGATTCCGCTTCGCTGCACGATTTTTTCGCTGGATGCCGCCATGACCCTCACCCAGATCCGCAGCTTCATCGCGGTTGCGCAGCACGGCGGCTTCACGGCCGCCGCGCGGGCGCTCTCGACGAGCCAGACGACGATCACCTCGCAGATCCAGGCGCTGGAACACGAGCATGGGGTCGAGCTTTTTCATCGCCGCGGCCGGCGGGTGGAGCTTTCCACGGTGGGGCTGGAATTTCTGCCGCTCGCGCGGCGCATCAGTGGCTACGAGAGCGACGCCATTTCGCTCCTGCACGACAGCGGCCGGCTCCAGCGCGGCACGTTGAAGATCGGGGCAGTCGGGCCGTTTCACGTCACGGAAATGATCGAGGCGTGGCATGCGCTCCATCCGCGCATGCATCTGTCGCTCACGCTCGGCAATTCCGAGGAGGTGCTGCGCGATCTCGACCAGTACGCGTGCGACGTGGGCGTGGTCGCGCGCGCATTCGAGGACGAGCGCTACGAAACGCAGTCCTATGCCACGTTCCCCGTGATCGCCTTCGTCAACCGGGCGCACCGTTACGCGGGACGCGCATCGATCACCTTGAAGGAACTCGCGGACGAACCGCTTCTCATGCGCGAACCGGGCTCGACCACGCGTCGCGCCCTGGAGGAATCGCTGCACGACGCGGGGCTTGCCGCCCGCATAGCAATGGAAATCGGCAGCCGCGAGGCGCTGCGCGAAGCCGTCGCGCGGGGCCTCGGCGTGGGCACGGTCTCGCAGGCCGAATATGTGCCCGACGAGCGCCTGTGTCCGCTCGCCATCGAGGGCGACCCGGTCGTCACCCATATCCACGTGTGCTGCCTGCGCGAGCGGCGCGAGAGCCGCCTCGTCGCCTCGTTCTTCGCGGCCGTGGAGCGCTGCCGCCCCATCGGGCGCCCCGGTTGAGCACGGTAATTCATCAGGCCACGCGCGTGTAGAAGCGCCAAAAGAGCCGCCATTCTGGCGGAATCCGCCGATTGATCTTCACGACGATGTAGCCCATATTCAAGGCTACGATTCCGTCTACCGCCCATCGATCCGCGCTATCCGGCACGCAATTCGTCTTGCGCGTATGGCTTCGTGCCCCGTAGCGCTCCGTCGTCCCCCGCTGCGACGCTCTCGAGCGCGGCAGCAGGTCATTTGATGCTATCGAAGCCGTAGCTCTCCCATGTTCAACGAATCTGGCCGCGGCGGCGCCGGCTCGCTGCAATGCCTCTATTGCGGCGCGAAGCTCAATGCTCCGCTGATCTTTTGTCCCCAGTGCGGGGCCAACCAGATCGCCGGTTCACCCCGCATGGCGCCGGCGGGCAACGCCATGGCGCATGAAGCGCCGCATGGCCTCGCGCAGCGTCTGCGCGGGTACTGGAGCGCGCTGCCTCTCCATTTTGGCGGGGCGCGGGCGCTCGCCGGCCGATACCCGAGGCACGAAGCCAGCTTGCATGTCGAGCGCGAGGAATATGAAGGCAGCGGATTCCCCCAAGCGCGCCTGCCTTATTACGCGTGCGGCGTGCTGGCAGTGATTGCGCTCGTGCTTGCCGCCTATATCGTTTCGCATCGCGACGAAAAAGAGCCGACACCTGGCGTTCAGGTGGTGGAGGGGTCCGTGGTCGAACCGCAGGCCGCTTCGGCGGCGCAAGCGACGAGATCTCCCGCCTCCCGTCATGCCGCGCCCGTCGTCGCCGTCGTGCCGCCGCATCGCGCTCAACCGCCGGTGCCGGTGGCAGCGACGCTTGCCGACGACCACGCAGCCGCCGCAAAAAACGCCGAATCCCCGACACGCAGCGACGTCGCCCGCAACCTGGCGAGCGCACGCACCAGCCTCGACAAGAACAGCCTCTGGCCGGCCCGGCGGGCCGTCACCACGGCGCTCGCGGAGCAGCCCAACAACAGCGAAGCGCTGCAGATGCGCACCGAACTCGTCTCCCGCGAGCAGGAGCGCGATTCCCTGCTGGGCTACGCGCGACTTTGCGAGCGCGAGGCCAAATGGGTCTGCGTGTGGCAGAACGCCGGTCACGCCGTGACTCTCGATACCTCGAGCCGCGAAGCAAAGCGCCTGCTCGCGCGCGCCATCGCCGAACAAGGCGCGGGAACGGCCAGGCAGGTCGATCCGCCGCCCGGCCCCGACGACTGAGATTCGCCCCGCCTCACGTTGCTCACGCTGCTCACGCAAAAAATCTCGTGCCGATGTCACATTCGGCGCGGGCTGCCTCGTCATGTCATCGGAACCCACACACAAGGAGATGGAACCATGACTGCCAGGCTAGACCCGTTTGCCGTCGCCCCCGCCCTGATGAAGTCCTGGATGAGCGCGTCGCTCGCCGCGGCTGCCAGCCTCGAGCCCAGCCTCATCGCGCTCGTGGAGGTGCGCGCGTCGCAAATCAACGGCTGCGCGAACTGCCTTAATATGCACACGGCCCATGCGCGCGACGGCGGCGAGACCGAGCAACGCCTTTACCTGCTCGATGCCTGGCGCGAGGCGCCCTGCTACACCGATCGCGAGCGGGCGGCGCTGGGCTGGACGGATGCCCTCACGCGGCTCTGCGAAGGCCGGGCAGCGGGCCACGCGATCGAGGGCGCCCGTGCGGCGCTCGAGGATCAATTTACCCAGGAGGAGCAGGTGAAGCTCACGTTGATGATCAACGTCATCAATGGCTGGAACCGTCTCGCAGTCGGCTTCGGCCTGTGGGTCGATCCGGCGGCGGCGAAGGCCATGGCGAGGGCGGTCGCGGCATGACGGACCCGGCTTCCGCGCAGGCCGCGGCGGGCTTCAACCCGCTGCGCAGCAAGCTGATCCGCGTGGCGTACCGCATGCTCGGCTCGGTAGCCGATGCCGAGGACATCGTGCAGGACGCGTTCATCCGCTGGATGCACGTCGATCGCGACGAAGTGCGTGTGCCCGAGGCGTTCCTGCGCCGCATGGTCATGCGCCTGTGCCTCGATCAGCTCAAGTCCGCGCGGCACCAGCGCGAGACCTATATCGGGCCGTGGCTGCCCGACCCGGTCGTCGAAGAAGAGGAGCGGGAAGACGTCACGCTGCCGCTCATGCTCGCGCTCGAACGTCTTTCGCCGCTCGAGCGCGCGGCGTTTTTGCTGCACGACGTATTCGGGCTCGACTTCGAAGAAGTGGCGGCGACGATCCAGCGCGAGCCGGCTGCGTGCCGCCAGCTTGCGGCGCGGGCGCGGACCCATGTACGGGAATCGCGCCCGCGTTTTCGCGTGGAGAAAGCCCGTGGGCTGGAACTGGCGAAGGCCTTCTTCGAGGCTTCGCGCAGCGGCGACATGGGAGCGCTGGGCGCCCTGCTGGCCGACGACGTGAGCCTGCACGCCGACGGCGGCGGCAAGCGGCCGGCTGCGCGCCTGCCCGTGCTGGGTTTCGAGCGCGTGATGAAGGTGCACGCCTGGCTGGCCAGACTTTTTCGCGAGAAGCGATCGACCTTCGTGCGAGTGGGCTTCATCAACGGCCTGCCTGGGTTCGTCACGCTCGAAGCCGATGGCGAACTGCAGACCACGGCGCTCGAAATCGAAGACAGCAAGGTCGCGGCGATTTACGTCGTGCGCAATCCGGATAAGTTGCGGCATCTGCACTAATTAGCAGGCATCGTGCGGCGGCAGTACCGCCAGACTCAGCGCGCCACGGCGGCCGTCTCGGGCCACGTGTCGGCCACTCCTTGCGTGCTGCCGTCCTCCAGCGAAATGTTGCGCGTCTCGCGCCCCTGCCACCACCAGAGTGCGGCCGCCAGCGGACCCGGCAGCGCCAGCACGAGCAGCACGACGAGCGCCGAAGAAGGCGTGCCCGACGAAGCGAACACGCTCGTGAGCATGAGCGGCGCGACCATCGCCCCCACGCGCCCGATCGCCACCGAAACGCCCAGCCCCGTGGCGCGAATGCGCGTGGGCAGCACCTCCGACGAAACTACGTAGCCCGAAATATACGCCCACGTCACGCCGTACTGGATCAGGCAGTAGCCAATCACCATGCCGGCAAGCGTATGCATCGCGTAGATCACGCAGACCGCGAGCGTCGTGAACGTATAACTCACGAACAGCGAAGCGCGACGCCCCCATGCCTCGACGAGCAGTGCAGCCGTCAGCCCGCCCGCAAGCGCTGCGGCGTTGCCGTAGAGGTAGTAGATGGGCATATCGGCGGCGCTCACCTTCATGTACGGCAGGATCACGAGCGCCATCAGCGAAAGCACGCCATAGACGATGGCCGCCTGCGAGAAGTTCAGCGCGCTCGCGAGCGCACAGCGCATGCGGTAC
Organism: Paraburkholderia sp. J12; assembly: GCF_905220215.1. NCBI lineage: Bacteria > Pseudomonadati > Pseudomonadota > Betaproteobacteria > Burkholderiales > Burkholderiaceae > Paraburkholderia > Paraburkholderia sp. J12. The sequence goes on along the minus strand of NZ_CAJMZC010000010.1, from coordinate 228,592 downwards.
TTGCCGAAGAGCGTGCCCACGTTGCGCCAGAAGGTGGGATGCTGCGGCACAAACGCCACCGGCGGGTAGCGCTTCGCGACGGCGGCGCGCATCTCGGCGGAGGCGCCGGCATGCGAGGCCGCGGCGGCGATGCGCTCGACCACGGCTTCGGCATCCGCCACGCGGCCCTGTTGCAGCAGCCAGCGCGGCGACTCCGGAATCACGCGGCGAATCCAGAAGAAGAGCAACGCCATGGTCGTGCCGAAGCCAAAGCCCACGCGCCACGACACATCGCCGGGAAGATTGTTGAGGACAACCCATGAAACGGCGGCGGAGAGCAGCGCGCCCACAGGAAAACCCGAGAGGATCAGCGAATCGGTTCGGCCGCGGTGTTTCTTCGGAATGAATTCGCCCATCGTTGCGGTAACGGCAGAATACTCGCCGCCCACCGCCAGCGCGGTCATCGCGCGGAAGAACAGAAACGATTCGTAGTTCCAGGCGAACACCGTCGCGACACTGAATGCCGCATACCAGAGCAGCGTGGCGAGAAAAAGGCGCTTGCGGCCGAAGCGATCGGAAAGATAGCCGAACGCGATCGCGCCCACGAGCATACCGAACACCCAGATGCTCACGGCAAGCGATCCTTGCGAGGCCGACAAATGCCATTGCGCCTTGAGCGCGCCGAACACGCTGCCGATGATGTTGGTCTCGAACGAGTCCAGCGCCCAGCCCACGCCGAGTGCCACGGTCATCAGCGTATGAAAGCGCGTCCACGGCATGTTGTCGAGCCGCGCGAGCGCGTCCGTCTGTGTCGCATGAGAAGTCACGATGGGGTCCTTGATGACAGCCGGCCCGGCCCAAAGGAGACCAGGAAGTGTTCGTCAGCTTAGGGACGCCGCATGACGGCCATATGATCGAAAGGGTCGTTGAAATTCGATGAATCCAACGGATTTTTCGTTAGACTCGTCCGTGATGTCCGATGGGGTGGGTGCCCGCGGTAAGGGACAGAACACGCTCGCCAACGAAGCGGCCGATAATGGAGCGGACAGCCCAAAGAGAGGAGACGACGACATGCGCAAGCTACGCTCGCAAAGCTGGTTCGGCCGCGACGACAAGGACGGCTTCATCCATCGCTCGTGGATGAAAAATCAGGGCATTCCGCACGACCAGTTCGACGGCCGGCCCGTGATCGGCATCTGCAATACCTGGTCCGAACTCACGCCCTGCAACGCCCATTTCCGCGAGCTGGCCGACTATGTGAAACGCGGCGTGCGCGAAGCGGGCGGCCTGCCGCTCGAATTTCCGGTGATGTCGCTCGGCGAAACCAACCTGCGCCCCACGGCCATGTTGTTTCGCAACCTCGCTTCGATGGACGTGGAGGAATCGATCCGCGGCAACCCCATCGACGGCGTCATCCTGCTGGTGGGCTGCGACAAGACCACGCCCGCGCTCCTGATGGGCGCGGCCTCGTGCAACCTGCCGGCCCTTGCCGTCTCCGGCGGTCCGATGCTCAACGGCCGCTTTCGCGGCCGCGACATCGGCTCGGGCACGGGTGTCTGGCAAATGTCCGAGGAAGTGCGCGCCGGAACCATGAGCCAAGCCGAATTCGTGGAGGCGGAGTCGTGCATGAACCGCTCGCGCGGCCACTGCATGACGATGGGCACGGCCTCCACCATGGCCTCGATGGTCGAGGCGCTCGGCATGGGCCTGCCGCACAACGCGGCCATTCCGGCCGTCGATGCGCGCCGCCAGGTGCTCGCGCATCTCGCGGGGCGGCGCATCGTCGAGATGGTGCGCGACGACCTCACCATGACGAAGATCCTCACGCGCGAAGCCTTCGAGAACGCCATTCGCACCAACGCCGCGATCGGCGGCTCGACCAATGCCGTCGTCCACCTGATCGCGCTCGCGCGCCGCATCGGCGTGCCGCTCGCGCTCGACGACTGGGAGCTGGGCTCGAACGTGCCCTGCCTCGTGAACCTCCAGCCCTCCGGACAGTACCTCATGGAGGACTTCTACTACGCGGGCGGCCTGCCCGCGGTGCTGCGGCAACTGGGCGAACAAGGGCTGCTCCATCGCAACGCGCTCACCGTCAACGGCAAGACGATCTGGGACAACGTGCAGGATGCGCCGAACTACAACAGCGAGGTCATCACCTCGTTCGCGCAGCCCTTCAAGCCGAAGGCCGGCATCGCCGTGCTCAAGGGCAATCTCGCGCCGAACGGAGCCGTCATCAAGCCGTCGGCGGCCACGCCTGCGCTGCTCAAACATCGCGGGCGCGCGGTGGTGTTCGAGAACGTGGAGGAACTGCACGAGAAGATCGACGATGCATCGCTCGACATCGACGAAAATTGCATCATGGTGCTGAAGGGCGCGGGCCCCAAGGGCTATCCCGGCTTCGCCGAGGTCGGCAACATGCCGCTGCCGAAGAAGGTCCTGCAAAAAGGCATCACCGACATGGTGCGCATTTCCGATGGGCGCATGAGCGGCACGGCCTATGGCGCGGTGGTGCTGCACGTCTCGCCCGAGGCGGCGGCGGGCGGCCCGCTCGCGCTCGTACAGACGGGCGACATGATCGAACTCGACGTGGACGCGCGGCGCCTGCATCTCGACATCTCCGACGAGGAACTCGCACGCCGCAAGGCCGGCTGGAAAGCCCCCGATCTGCCCGGGCGCGGCTACTACCGGCTCTACGTGCAACACGTCCTGCAGGCGGACGAAGGCGCCGACCTCGATTTCCTCGTGGGGGCGAGCGGCGCGCCCGTGCCGCGCGAGTCGCATTGACACGGCACTGACCTCGCACCGACGCAAGATGCCGGCGGCTGGCGCCCCCGCTGCGCCAGTTTTTGCCCGGGTTTCGCCCCCGGGTTTCGCCAATCGTTTGCGCGAAACACTTCAGATTGCCCGGCAACCATCCGATAAATAGGTTGGGAAGGCAGCTCCCCTGCTGCGGGATCTGCCTTTGAGGTAGCGAAAGAGACCGGGAATTCAGAAAAGTGAAGCGTATATCGTTGAATGGAAAGGCATGGAGCATCGTCGCCCTGCTGTGGATTTCGCTCGTCGTGATGGTTGTCGCCAATGCCGTCATGACGCGCGAGAGCATGCTGAGCGACCGCAAGGAGATGCTCGCGCAGCAGACCGAGACCGCCATGGGCCTCGTTGGGTACTATCAGAAAGCGGCGGCGTCGGGCCAGTTGCCGGCCGACGACGCGAAACGCCAGGCCATCGCCGCTTTGCGCAGCATGCGCTACGGTGACGACCAGAGCGGCTACTTCGGCATCTACGACTCGCAGACGCTCGCCCTGCTGGTGCCGCCGAAGCCCGACATGGAAGGCAAGAGCCAGGCCGACACGGTCGATCCGCAGGGCACCCACGTGGCCGTGGAGATCGTCAAGAGCTCGTCGCCGGGCGGCAACCACTACAGCCAGTATGTGTGGCCCAAGCCCGGCCACAGCTCGCCGGTGGGCAAGATCACTTATTCCGACTTCGTCCCTGCGTGGGACTGGCACGTCTTCACCGGCGTCTACGTGGACGACATCGACGACGCTTTCTACGCCGCGCTCGTGCGCAACCTCGTGCTGGTTGCGCTGATCGGCGTGGCAATCACGCTCGGCATGCTCTGGCTGATCCGCAGCATCCGCACGAGTCTGGGCGGCGAGCCCGACTATGCGGCCGCAATCTGCTCGCGCATCGCCTCGGGCGACCTGAACGCGCAAGTGCAGGTCGCAAGCGGCGACGACCATAGCCTCCTGCATGCAATGAGCCAGATGCAGCGCCAACTGGTGGAAACGGTGCACCGCATCCAGACCTCGGCCGAGTCGATCACCACAGGCGCCCACGAGATCGCAACGGGCAATCTCGACCTTTCCTCGCGCACCGAAGAGCAGGCGGCCTCGCTCGAACAAACGGCTGCGAGCATGGAAGAGCTCACGGCCACGGTCAAGCACAACACCGACAACGCGCGCCAGGGCAACACGCTCGCCTCGAACGCCGCCGAAGTCGCGGCGCGCGGCGGCGAAGTCGTGCGCCGCGTGGTGGCGACCATGCACGAGATCTCCAGCACCTCCGAGCGGGTCGAGCAGATCATCGGCGTGATCGACGGCATTGCGTTCCAGACCAATATTCTGGCGCTCAACGCCGCCGTGGAAGCGGCGCGCGCGGGCGACCAGGGGCGCGGCTTCGCCGTCGTCGCCGCCGAAGTGCGCAGCCTTGCGCAACGCAGCGCGAGCGCCGCGAAGGAGATCAAGGAACTGATCGGACAATCGGTCTCGCAGGTGGTGGAAGGCTCGAAACTCGTCGACGAAGCGGGCACGACGATCGACGAGGTCGTGCAGTCCGCAAAACGCGTGGCCGACCTGATGGGCGAAATCTCGGCTGCCTCCGAAGAGCAGCATTCGGGCATCGAGCAGGTCAACAAGGCCGTCTCGCAGATGGACGAGATGACCCAGCAGAATGCCGCGCTCGTGGAAGAGGCGTCGGCGGCGGCCCAGGCCATGGCTACGCAGTCGCAGAGCCTGCGTGAAGTGGTCTCGGTGTTCCGGATTGGCGCGAGCGGCCATGCGGGCGCATCGGCCGGATCGACCGCGTTCGCCGCGGCCCCGGTCGCCCGGCAGGCGAAGCCCGTTCGCCCTGCTGCGCCGCGCGAGCCGGTGTTCAAGCAACGCGCCGGTGCCGCTGTGGCCACGCCGGCACGCGAGACGGCAACAGCCGCGACGGCGAGCGCCGACGAAAGCCGCGACTGGGAGACGTTCTAACGCGTTTGAACCCACAGACGCTCGGGGGCGTTGGACCTTTAGAGGCCTGCTAATGCCTGCCGCGCCACGCGGCAAACGTCAGCACCCCCGGCTCGGGCTCCCCGCCGTCGAGCCGGGTCCAGCTCCAGTGCGTATCCTCGAGGCCCGGCACCGGTGCCGGCGTCGCCATGCGCACCTCGGCCAGATCCGGACGATACGCTTCATATGGCCAGAACACCGGCATCACACTGCGCGCCCTCATCGCATCGAGCAGTTCGGCCGGGCCGCCTTCGTCGTCCAGCACGTCGCACTGCGCGTCCCAGTCGTGGCTGTCCCATGCGATAAAGACGCCGCGCCGGCCGTGCGCGTCGAACGTGAGCACCGCGTTCTGCTCGGGCCGCCAGTAGTACTCCACAATGCGCTCGCGCGCCGCGACCTCTTCGAGCACATCGCGCGCGTGCTGGTTGGCGTAGATCGAGCCGACGCCATGCACGCCGATATGGCCATGCCCCGCGCAGTACTTCTGCTTCGCCTCGGCCAGCACGCGCGCGAGCTTGCGCGCCATGGCGGGGTCGGTCTTCTTCAGGTAGTAGTCGATCAGGCCGGCATTGAAGGCTTCCACGGCATGCGATTCGTCGGCCGTGCCCGTGAGCAGGATCTTCGAGCAGCCGAGCTCCGACACCGAAGCGAGAAACTGGATGCCGTCCATGCCCGGCATTTCGCAATCCACCACGAGCGCGGCGATATCCGTGAAGCGCGCGGGGTCGGCCATCACGTCGTCGCCCAGCGCATTGCCGCCCTTCTTCTCGAACTCCGACCATGCATGGCCCGATACCGGGCTCTTCGCGGCATGCCGTCCTGCATGCGAGGAGACGAAGGCGAGTGCTTCGTGCGGGTCGGTGTAGAACCGGTGCAGCGGTGCATCGGGAAAGAAGCCGCGCAATGCGTGCAGAAAGTCGGCGCTATCGTCGACGAACACTACGGACACGGGGTAAAGCACCGGCTGTCTGACTATCGAACTCATGATTGCCTCGGTGAATGCAGGCCGGGCCGCGGCGTTCGAGGCGCGCAGGCGCAGCGGAAAGCGTCCTGATTATGCGGCGATATCCCGTTGCAGAGCAACCGGCGAACCTCGAATGTGGCGTCGAATCCGCCGCCTTCGCGGCGCCGGCGCGGGCCGTGCGCACCGGCGCCACAAAGCCTGTGTGGCTGACGCGGTTTTTGCAACGCGCGAAGAACGCCAGAATGAGCGCATGTCATTTTCAAACATGACATGCGCGACTGCCGCATGCAGTCACACTCAGGAGTTAAAGAATGTACGCACGCGAAGCCATTCCGACCGTTCTGACCCGTGGCACGGCACACCTCTCGGATCAGATCATGGACGCAACGCCCAGCAAGACGTTTCATCATGTGATCGACATTTATCTCAAGGACTCCAATGCCTTCATGAACACTTATTTCGCGCGGTACTTCGAATGGCAGGGCATTTGCCGCGAACGCTGGTTCCACGAATGCATTCACAACAACCTGCTTGCAGCGGGTGGCATTTTCGTGACCAAGCGCGCTCACCAGGAATACGTGCAGGAGACGTTCCCGTTCCAGCGCGTCGATTGCTACCTGAACACCTTCCAGGTGCGGCAGTGCTCGGCTTATCTGGTGTTCCGCTTTTGCGTGGATGGTCGACCGGTATCGCTCGGCTATCAGCAGATTCTCTTTGCGGGCACCGACAAGCGCATTCGCCGTTTCCCGCCGGGCATCATCGAGAAGGTCAAGGAGTATGAGCTGATCCTGCCCGCGGGCGCGAACTAAGCCGCGCGCCTCGCGCTGCATGCGCGAGGCACTGGCGAAACCTCAACCCGCGTAGTCCTGCCCCGCCGCCCAGCGGCGGGGCCGCCCCGGCATGTCGTGCAGCGCGCGGTCTGCCGGGGACCCCGGCTCCGGCAGGCGCATCGTGAAGGTGGTCTGCACGCCCGGCAACGATTCGCAGGCAATGGTGCCGCCCAGCGCCTCCGCCACGCGCCGGCAGAATGCGAGGCCCATGCCGACCCCGCGGCCATGCGTCTTGGTCGAGAAGAACGGATCGAAGATGCGCGGCATGACGTCCGCGGGAATGCCCGGTCCCGTGTCGCGAAAGGTCAGCACGCAAAAGCCGTTGTCGCGATGCGCGCCGATTTCCACCCGGCCCTTGCTGCCGTCGGTATGAATGGCGAAAAGCGCGTTCTTGAGCAGGTTGAACAGCACGAATACCACGAGCGAATCCGAACCCGAGAAGCGCAGCGAGATATCGACCGGCTCGACGCTCACCATCTCGCGCTCGCCCGGGCGAAACGGAAAACGTTCGAGCGCGGCATTGATGCATGAACGCATGGGACAGATTTCGAAGCTGCGCCGGTCGAGCCGGTCGAGCGTGAACGAGGCCAGCGACATCTCCACCACCGTGCTCGTGCTGTCCACCTGGCGGCGGATCGAGGTGGCGAGCGACGAGAGCCGCTCCGACTGCCCCGGGTACAGGCCATCGACGCAAAGCTGATGCTGCACGGCCAGCTGATAGCCGCGCATCAGTTCGGGCAGCACGCTGCCGATCTCCTCGGCATGCATGCCGATGGCCGCGAGCGGCGTGGCGACTTCATGCGCAACCGTGGCGGCAAGCAGATACGGCCGCATGAGGCCGTAGCGCACGATCGTCACGGCGAGTATGCCCAGGCTCACGGCGATGAAGACCGCGCCCACAGGATAGAAACCCACGCCGTAGTTCACGGCGTAGTCGCTCGCGGCAATGCCGTAGAGGCAAAGGCTCACGAGACAGAGATCGAGCAGCTTGCGGCGATCGCGCGCGTGCGTTTGCCGATGCGCCGAGATCAGCAGCCAGCCGCTGCGCAGTGCGAGCAATACCGTTTGCGCGACGTGCAGCGGATGCAGCAGGCCTGCGCGCGGATACTTGCCGAAGAAGAACGTGCCATAGCCGTCCACCACCCAGTTGCTGAAGACGAGCAGCACCGCCAGCACCGTGCTCAGGCCATACGACGCCAGCAGCAGCGGTTTCTCGCCTCGTCTCGCCGTGACCTCGGCCACGAAGTGGTAGTAGGTAGTGGGCAGAAACAGGATGAACAGATAGCCCAGCTTGACGAGCATGCCCGAGAGTTCGGGGTCCGAAGTCTGGAACAGGAATGCCCACGTCCCCTGCCAGATGAACGTCGTTGCGCACATCAGCGCAAAGGGCACCGAAAGGCGCGTCACGCCTTCGGTGAGCAGCACGTACACGCCGAATCCGAGGAACTGCGCGGAAACGAACGCGGGCAAGATGGAATACATAAATTTGTCGCGTGGATTGTTGTTTTTGCAGACTGAACAAACGCGATGCATGCGGCACCGGAGTGCCAAAGCGCCCAGGCCATGCCGTTCGACGTGTCGATGCATTCGAACGGCCGGCGCGACACCGTTGCCGGCTTTCCCCGTGGAGCCGGACGAACGATGCTCCGTTGCGGACCTGCCGTGCGGATCAGCCATGCATTCAGCATCAACCGCTCGTGGCGGGCGAGCCCATTCCTCAGATTATCGCCGGGATTGTGTCTGCGAGGTGAACTGGCGCCGCAAACGATGCATGGCGAATCGCTTTTCGACGCCAACGGCCATTAGCGGTTGCTCGCGCGGCTTTCTCTCTCGTTCGACGAGTCCGCAAAACGGCGCCGGTACTCGGCGGGCGTCACGCCGACATGCTTGATGAATGCGCGCCGCAGCGTATCCGCGTTGGCGAATCCGCAGCGTGCCGCCACCCGTTTGGGCGCCTCCCCCGACGTTTCGATGATCTCGCGCGCCGCGTTCACGCGCATGGTCTCGACCCAGGCTGCCGGCGTCACGCCCACCTCGGCCTGGAAAAGCCGCGCGAAATGGCGCGGACTCAAGCCCACTCGCGCGGCGAGATCGGGCACGCGATGGGGCTCTTCGGGATGCGCCGCCACCCAGCGTTGCACCTCTTGCAGCGCCGATCGCCCGGCCGGTTGCGCCGCACCGCTGCGACTGAACTGCAACTGGCCGCCGGGCCGCTTGAAGAACATCACGAGCTGGCTTGCCACCCCCATCGCTATTTCGCGCCCGAGGTCTTCCTCCACCAGCGCGAGCGCCAGATCGAGGCCCGCCGTCACGCCTGCCGCCGTGCGCAATTTGCCGTCGCGCACATAGAGCGAATCCGGCTCGATGACTACGCTGGGACACGCCTCGCCCAACCGCTCCACGGCAGCCCAGTGCGTCGTGACGCGGCGCTTGTTCAGCAGGCCGCTCGCCGCAAGCGCGAACGCCCCTGTACAGACCGAGCCGAAGCGCCGGCTGCGCGAGGCCGTCGTGCGCAGCCACTCCCGCACGCGCGCGGGAAGCTGGGCCGTGGCGGCATCGGGCGCACCGGCTACGAGCAGCGTATCGATACGTTCCAAGCCTGCATGTGCCGCGTTCGTGGCGTCGATCTGGCCGGCCACCGCGTCGGGCAACAGGCGCACGCCCGACGAACTGCGGATGGGCCCGGCACGGCACGCCACCACGCGCAAGTCGTAGACGGTCCGGCCCGCTTGCGCATTCGCCTGCGCGAACACGTCGAGCGGCCCACTCACGTCCAGCAGCTGGACGCCCGGCAACGCGAGGATTGCAACGATTCTGGCCATGTTTCCCTCGACTCCCCCGCGTGTCCGGATCGCGCGCGAAATGGCAGGATTTGGCGCCCTACGCCAATTGAGGACAATTCTCGCACAAACCACAATGAAGTCATCTTCTCTTTCCCCTGCGAGCCAGCCATGAGCTTCAATCTGAACGACGTCGCCATTCCCGACAGCCAGCTCACGCGCGAAATCACCGAATTCGTGCGCGATACCGAAACGCCGCTGTTGTTCCATCATTCGAGCCGCGTTTATTACTTCGGCGCGCTCGCGGGCAAGCATCGCAACCTGAAGTTCGACCGCGAACTGCTCTACGCGGGCGCCATGTTCCACGACATAGGCCTGATGCACGACCACAGCAGCGAGAAAGAGCGCTTCGAGGTGGACGGCGCCAACGCGGCGCGCGACTTCCTGAAGAGCCGCGGCATCTCGCAGCAGGACATCGACCTCGTGTGGGCCGCGATCGCCCTCCACACTACGCCTGGCATTCCTGAGCATATGCATCCGGTGATCGCGCTCGTGACGGCGGGCGTCGAAATGGACGTGCTCGGCCTCACCTATCACCAGTACAGCGACGCCGAACGCGAGGCCGTGGTGCACGCGCATCCGCGCACGGAGCACTTCAAAGAAGACATCATCCAGGCCTTCTACGACGGCATTCATCACAAGCCCGCCACCACCTTCGGCAACGTAAAGGCCGACGTTCTCGCCGACAAGGATCCGCACTTCCACGCCGGCAACTTCTGCAGCGTGATCCGCCATTCGGCCTGGCGCGGGTAACGCATCCCGACGCGTGCCGGCACAGGTTCTCGCCTTCGCCGCCCGCGCGCCGCCTGCAATGCTATCCTTTGCGCATCTTCAGGACCGGTGCCGCCTCGCACGTCGCGAGCGGCGGCACCGGCCTTCGGGCGTGCGCCGCCGCACCTCGCGCGCCGCAACGGCTGTTCGGGGAGACCATGGATCGAACGACGGGCCATACGCGGCACAGCGCGCTCTCCGCCATCGTGATGCGATGGCCGCGCCTCATCGTCACGCTCTGCTTCGGCTGCGCCATGGCGCTCGTGCTGATCGTGGGCATCCGCCAGCTCTACCTCATCACCCGCCACGACCTGGAAAGCCGCCAGCGCGATCTGGAGGTGCGGGCCGTGGGCGTGAACGCCCTCATCTCCTCCGAGCAGCGCCGCCTGATGTTCATGCGCGAATATGCGCAGCATGTGCTCGCGTCCACCGATACGCCAGAGCCGTATCCGCCGCATACCGGCAAGGCGCGCCCGGTGGCGCCCCGGCCCGCCACGGGCGTCGATACGTCCCAGCCCGTCTGGCAGGCAAGCGGCGCCATGGACGGCCCGCCCGTGTACGGCACGAACGCCGCCGGCCTCACGGGACTGACCGGTTTTCGCCGCGACGACGACACGCTGCCCGCCGACCTCGCGCTCGCACGGCAGATCGGGCCGCTCCTCGCGATCAGCCAGGACGCGGACGTCGCGCAAAAGACGGTCGCGTTTATCTCTTCGAACGGGCTTTATGTCATCTATCCCGAGCGCGCAGCGAGCAACGTCGAAGCGATGCTGCGCCGCTTCGCCCAGATGCCGTATTACCGCGACCAGCTGCCCGACCGCAATCCGGAGCATCGCCCCATCTGGACGCCGGTCTACACCGAGTTCCAGCAAGGCGAGGCCATTGCGACGCTGAGCGCGCCGGTCTACGCCGGCGGCCGCTTTCGCGGCGTGGTGGTGATGGACGTCACGCCCTCGCGGCTGCTTTCGCTCCAGCTCTCCTCCGGCCTCCTCACCGAAGACGATGCCGGCGCCGACTTCGCACTCCTCAACAGCAACGGCCACACGGTCTATTTCCACGACGGCAGCATGACGAAAATGCGGCCCGCAGCGTTCACCGAAGATCTGATGCAGACCGCACGAGCGTCCGCCGGCCAGTGGCTGGTGCGGGGCGAGGGCCTCTTCGAACGCAAGGGCCGTTACCTGCTCTACCAGCGCATCGGCGGCTCGCAATGGGTGTTGCTGAGCGCCACCGACGACACGGAACTCACGCTCGCCGCCGCATGGCATGTGTTCAGCAGTCCGCTGATCGTCGCGTGGCTCGCACTGCCCGTGCTGCTCTTCGGCACGTTGCGCATCGTGACCCACATTTTCGGACGCTACCTGGACGCGAGCGAGCGGCTCGAAGCGCTCGCCCGCAGCGACCCGCTCACGGGCCTCGCGAACCGTCGCCACTTCAACGAAGCCTTCGCGCAGGCCCTCGATCGTGCCGCCCGAGCGCCCGGCAACACGGAATCCATCGCACTGCTGATGATCGACATCGACTTCTTCAAGCGCGTGAACGACCGCTGGGGGCACGCTGCCGGGGACCGGGTGCTCGGGATACTGGCCGACCTCATGCGCGAGAACCTGCGCAGCGTCGATGTGCCTGCACGCCTCGGCGGCGAAGAGTTCGCGGCACTTTTGCCCGACACGGACCGCGCGACCGCAACGGCCGTGGCGGAGCGCCTGCGCACGGCCGTCGTTGCCCATGTGGCCCAAAGCGCACGCGAGCCCGACGCGACCCGGCCCGAGACGATCCCGTTTTCGATCTCGATCGGCGTGGCGGCGAGCCCCGAAGACTGCCCGGCCGGCTACGAAGCCCTGATTGCCGTGGCCGACCGGCGCCTGTATGTCGCCAAGGAAAACGGCCGCAACCGCGTGGTGTCCGCAGATGCGAAGCCAGGCGGAGCGCTGAACACCGGAGCGGCCTCCCGCGAGGCCTGAGTGGAGCCTTGGTGGAGCCTGGGTGGGGCCTGGAGCCGGACCCAGGCGCCCACGTTGCACGCGCCCCATCCCGTCCTGCACGAAAGCAGCTAACATCGGACGAAAAACCCGAACCTGCGCACAGCCTTTCAATCCACCAACAGCATTAGTGCAGGGCGCCGGTTACGTTGTCCCCAGCCCGTCCCGTTCGTCGAAGCCAAGAGAGCCGCCCGCCCGACATGGTCCGCAGACTGACAGCGTTGGCAACGTTCTTCCTCGTCGCGATCGCCATTCTGGCGACGCTGGCGATCGTCACCTATGCGTTCGACGCGGTGACCGAGCGCCACCAGCGCGGCCAGGTGGACGAATACTCGCGGCGCGCGCTGCTGCGCGCCGAACTCGTGACCGAGGATGCTCAAGCCGCCTTGCGCGAGCTCTCGCAGTACAACGGGCCGCCCTGCACGCCCGAACACCTGCGCCTGTTGCGCCAGGTCGAGGCCGGCCACCGCTACGTGCGCGGGGCCGCCTGGAACGACGGCCGGGGCACCGCCTGCTCCACGCTGGCCGACGCCGGCACGGGCCCGCTGCCGCCGCCCGAACTGACATTGCCGGATGGCTATACGGCCTGGCGCACCCAGACCGGCAAGCCCGGCAGCGAGCAGCAAATGTTCAACATCCGCTACGGCAACGCTATCGTCGTGGTCGATCCGCGCTTTTATCTCGACATCGTGCCGCTCGACACGATCGAAATCGGCCTGCTGGAAACGCACAACACACTCGTCCTCGCGCGCTGGGCGCGCGCCGAGCCGGAAATCATCCGCATGGCGGTACGCAACCACCTCACCTCGACCTACGTGAATGGCCGCTATTACGTGGTGGAGCGCTCGAACCGCTACCCCATCGCCATCGTCGCTTACGAACCCGAGGGCCGCGTCCGTCCCGACTGGCTGCGGCAGATGAAAACGCTCATCCTGCCGGCGCTGATCGCGAGCACACTCATCGCGTGGCTCGTCGTCGCCTGGCGGCGGCGCCAGCGCACGCCGCGCAGCGCCCTGCTGGAAGGCATCCGGCGGCGTCAGTTCGTCGCCTGGTTCCAGCCTATCGTGGAGATGGAAAGCGGCCGCTGCATCGGCGCCGAGGCGCTGGTGCGCTGGCAGCTCGACGACGGCAGCATCATCGCGCCGGACTCGTTCATCCCCATGGCCGAGCAGATCGGCCTGATCCAGCCGATCACCGACCTCGTGATCCGGTCGGTTTTCGAAGGCGTGGGCGAACTGCTCGCCGCGCGCCGCGACCTGCATGTCTCGATCAACCTCACGCCCGACGATCTCGAGACCTCGCGCATGATGGAAACCTTGCAGGCGTGTCTCGACAAGCACCAGGTGCAGGGCAAGCAGATCTGGTTCGAGGCGATCGAGCGCGCCTTCATCGACGCGCGCCGTTTTGCGCGCGTTCTCGACCGCTATCGTGCGCAAGGCCATCGCATCCTGATCGACGATTTCGGCACCGGCTATTCGAATCTGGCCTATCTGCAGGAATTGCCGGTGGACGGCATCAAGATCGACAAGGCATTCATCCACGCGCTCACCACGGGCGCGGAAGTCAACGTGATCGTGCCGCACATCATCGCCATGGCGCAGAGCCTGGGACTCACGATGGTCGCGGAAGGCGTGGAAACCGACGCCCAGGCCGAATGGTTGCGCAATCACGGCGTTCAGTTCGGTCAGGGCTGGCGCTACGCGAGAGCGATGCCGGCGGCGGAGTTCGTGCGTTATGCGAGCGCGGCACCGGCCCCGCAACGCACGATAGGCGTGACGAATCTGATGTGAGTGGACGTAATGCGTAATGCGGCCGGTCGGGCGATGCGTGGCGCATCGCCCGACCGGCAGAACCGGTTTTACTGCAACAGCGTGACGGGCGTGTGAGTCAGGCGGCGCAGCCGGGCAAGCACGCCCCACTTGCGAAAGAAACCCAGGCGGCTGGCGTCGATCACGACGATGTCGGCGTGGCTGCGCTCCGCGCAGGCCGCGATGATGCGCGCGGGCTGGCCGAACACGCGCTTCCAGGTGTAGGGCACGCCCGCATCGTCGAGAATCGCGCGCGTGCGCAATAGGGCATCGCGCATGGCGTGCTTTTCGGAAATCCGCAGTTCGGCCAGTGTGCGGAAGGCGGTGCTCCGGTCATGTCCCACCTCGCCGAGCACTTCCACGATCTCGACTTCGGAGACGCAACGTTCCGCGAAAAGAAACGCGCCGTGGCGCGCGGCTTCCAATGCCCCGTTGCGGTCGAGTATGGGAATCAGCAGTTTTAACACCTGGAACCTCGCTGGGCCGTGGCCCGCTGCTTTGTGATGCACTCGCGTCCTGAGTGCCTGATGCCACGATACCGGGCGGCCGCGCAAAATGCTGCAAAGAACCTGGAGAGAGCCGCAAAAATTCCGTAAACGCACGGGATGCCCGAAGCGCTGCCGGAGGCGAAGGTCACGCCTTGAGACCCGGATTCAGTTCGGCATGCAGAACGACGAGCCAGCGCCGCGGGCATTCACGCGCGATCTCGATGCCCGGTAGCGGGCCGTGCGTGCCCTTGCGGATATAGCCGCGCTCGCGGGCATGCTGCCACGCTCTGCGCGCGTCGGCCTGCACCCAGAAGCTCACGAGCGCACAGGTCACGCAACTGAACACGAGCGAGGGCATGGCCGTGACATCGGGGTCGAGGGCCTGCGCCGCCAGGCCAAAAAGCATGGACAGTACCTGGCTGAATACGATCGTCACCAGCACGATCTTGAGGAACGCCCGCCCGCGCATGGCGGCGCGAATGCGCGCTTCCTCCTCGTCCGGTCCCGGCGGTGCGGGCCTGCGTATGTCGTCGCTCATGCCGGCAGATGCGCATAAGCGCCGCGCGGCAGCACGATGGGCTGCTTCCAGGCCGGGAACGGCTGCACGG
Source organism: Paraburkholderia sp. J12 (assembly GCF_905220215.1). Classification (NCBI taxonomy): domain Bacteria; kingdom Pseudomonadati; phylum Pseudomonadota; class Betaproteobacteria; order Burkholderiales; family Burkholderiaceae; genus Paraburkholderia; species Paraburkholderia sp. J12. Next base: position 213,550 of record NZ_CAJMZC010000010.1, on the reverse strand, counting down.
CGGTGGCGGGCTTGCAGAGAATCGCGCTGTCGTAGCCGCGGCCCGCAAAGCGCACGACATCGACGAGGCTGAAGCCCTGCGCGCGGTAGTAGTCGATCAGGTGTGCAGCGGGGAAAGGCGTATCGAGCGCGAGTTGCGTGAAACCGCGCGCGGCAGCCCAGTGTCCCGCGAAGGAAAGCAGAGCACGGCCGATACCGCGATGCTGCCACGAAGGATCGATAGCGAACTGGTGCACCGAAGCAACGTGACGCAGCCGATAGTGTTCGCAAGGGGATTCGCTGTCGCGCGCTTCGACCGTCATGGTGCCCACGATGCGGCCGTTGCACACGGCCACGAAGCAGTCGCCGGCCAGCGCGCGTTGCCGCGTGACGCTCGCCGCCTGATCGACGCACGAGCAGTGCAGCCCGAGTGCCGCAAGCTTTGAGAAGGCGCGGTGCAGCAGCTTCGTGAGATGCTCCCAGGAATCGTGCTGCGGATCGAAACGCCGCAACACGAGGCGTCCAATGCCCGGCTGCATGCAGGTGATCCTTTCTCCATTCCCCGACGGTACGTGCTGTTTCGACATGGTCACTCCAGTCCATCCCATGTACGAAAGTCTAGGGTTCGCCCCAGGGCGGCCACAAGCAAAAATGTCGTAAAAACCGGGGGTGTTTTGTGTTATCGGCGCGTTATGCCCCGCGTCGGCAGGTGGCGCCATTTGCATGCGCGCACAAGCGGTTCAAGGTATCCACGGCACGCCTGCCATAATAGCGATATGCACCAATGCGTGACGGCGCAACGCCGTTCCGACCTTCTCCAACCCGTGTAAAAGAAGCCGATGAAGACGCTGTTCTACTACCCCAGCAACGCCAGCATGGCCCCGCACATCCTGCTCGAAGAAATCGGGCAGCCGTTCGAACTGCGTCTCGTCGACCGGGCCCACAAAGAGCACAAGTCCGAGCCTTACCTCAAGCTCAATCCGAATGGCCTGATCCCCGTGCTGGTGGACGGCGACTTCGTGCTCTATGAAACCGCCGCCATCTGCCTGCATCTCGCCGATACGCACCCCGGCAGCGCACTGGCCCCCGCGCTGGGCACGCCGCAGCGCGCCCACTTCTACAAGTGGCTCATGTGGCTCACGAATACGCTGCAGACCGCGCTGATCGCCTATTTCTATCCCGAGCGCTGGGTCGAAGCAGGCAATACCGAAGGCGCGCGCCAGGTCGCCGCGCAGGCCGAGGCGAAAATCGCTACCCTGCTCGATCAACTCGAAGCGCAACTGGCGGCATCGGGCGGACCGTGGCTGCTCGGCGACTCGTACACGGCACTCGACCCGTATGCGCTGATGCTGTGCCGCTGGACGCGCGGCTTTCACCGGCCGGCGCGAACCTGGCCGCACCTCGGCGCGTATCTCGCGCGCATACTCGAACGCCCGGCCGTCGTGCGCGCGTTCGAGACCGAGCAACTCGCGCAACCGTGGGTGTAAGCGCGTAGTCGCCGGCGCCGGCGCGGCCCGTTGCCTCACACTGGGCGCCGGCGTGAAAGCCACGCATCCACCAGCCCGATCAGCGCCCGTCGCAGCCCGGGCGTGGCCAGCGTGCCTTGCCGCGCGGCTTCGTGCACGGCGCCCGCCAGCGCTCCGGCCAGCACTTGCGCGCCAATCCGCATGTCTTGACCGGCTGCACGCGTATTGATGGCGAACACCGCCTCATAACCCTTGCGGCATTCGGCCTCGAAACGATCGTAGGCGACGCGCGTGTCCTCCGCGCGCGGACTCTCCTCCAGCAGCACCCGATGCGCGCGCGGATGCCGGCTATGCACGGCAATCATCCCGTCGACGAGCGCCGCGATACGCCTCGTGCGCGGCGTGCCCGGATCGGCAGCGGCATGCAGCACCGCCAGCACCTCTTCCAGATGGCGCCGTCTGACCGCCTCGATCAGCGCCAGCTTGTTCGGAAAGTACTGGTAAAGCGAACCGATGCTCGCACCGGCGGCCTCGGCGACCGCGTTGGTGGTGAGGCCCGCCCAGCCGCGCTCGCCCAGAATGTGAGCCGCCGCGTCGAGAATCGCGTCGGTCGTCGCGCGTGAACGCGCCTGGCGCGGCGCTTTGCGCATCGTGCTGGCCGCCTGCGGAATGCGAGTAGCCAAAGCGGGTTCCCCAGTATGAAATATGAGCAATATGCTCGCATTCTCCATCGCCTGCAAAGCGGCGCGGAATGCAGGTTCACGAAAGGGAATCCATGAAAGCCGATAGACCGCCGGAGGTGGCTGCGGGCACACGTGGCCTCGCGCTCTATCTGGCCGGCCGCTTTCTGATCGAAGCGGCAGCGCTGGCGCAAGCGACCGTCACGGGATGGTTGATCTACCGGCTGTACGGCGCACCGTTGGCGCTCGGCATGATCGGGCTCGTGCAATTCGTGCCGATGGCGCTGCTTACGCTGCCGGCAGGCGAATGGTGCGACCGCCTCTCGCCACGGCGTCTGCTGATAGCGGGCCTCGCACTGCAGGCTGTTTGCGCGCTCCTGTTCGCCTGGCTCGCGTGTGCGCCTGTGCCCGGACTCGGGTTGTTCTATGCATTGCTGTTTGCAAGCGGTGCCGCGCGTGCCGTCATTGAACCTGCCGGTCAGGCGCTGCTGCCTGGTCTTGTGAATGCGGCCGTGCTGCCGCGTGCGATCGCCCGCTCGTCGGCGGTCTGGCAGATCGCGGTGATTGCAGGGCCGGCGCTGGGCGGCGCGGCTTGTGTATTGGGAGCCCCGTTCGCGTACGCCACGTGCGGCCTCGCGCTACTCGCCTCCATCGCAGCCACCGTCGCGCTACGTGCCCACCGGGTCGCACCGGTCGAGCGTGCCACCCTGAAAACTCGCCTTGCGCGCGTGCGCGAAGGACTCAGATTCGTGCGTTCGCAGCCTGTGGTGCTGGGTGCGATTTCGCTCGATCTGTTCGCCGTGCTGCTGGGTGGCGCGAGCGCCCTTCTCCCTGTCTATGCACGCGACATCCTGCATACGGACTCGTTTGGACTGGGCCTGTTGCGCAGCGCGCCCGCGGCAGGCGCATGCCTGATGGCGCTCCTTCAGTCGCATCGGCCACCCCGGCGCACGATAGGCCTGCAACTGTTCGCCGCCGTCGCCGCATTCGGCCTCGCTACGCTCGTCTTTGCGTTCTCCACCTCGTGTGCCCTCTCGCTCGCAGCCCTCGCCCTGCTCGGCGCGAGCGACATGGTTAGCGTCAACATCCGCACTACGCTCGTGCAGCTCGCGACGCCCGAAGCCATGCGCGGACGCGTCGCCGCCGTCAACATGCTGTTCATCGGCGCTTCGAGCGAACTGGGCGCGTTCGAGTCCGGTGTGGCCGCCGCGTTGTTCGGGACGGTGGCTGCCGTAGCCATCGGCGGTGCAGGCACACTCGCCGTCGCGGCCGTGTGGATGAGGCTCTTTCCCGCGCTCAGAAAGGCCGACCGTCTGCCAACCCTGCAGTCGGTCAATTGAACAGGTGTCCGAATAAAAACAGGACGACGATCCGCCTCAGATGAACCGTTCGCGGCCAACTACTGCCGTGATCCTGCGGTTCTTCCAGTAGAGATGGTGAAGCCGGGACTGCAGGCTCGAGAGCGCAGCGCCGTCGATCGAATTGAAAATCAGCGAAACGGCGGGTTGCGAACCGTCCCCCTCCAGAAAAGCGATCTCGTCGAACTCAGGAAAGCCGTATTTCACGATCAGATCGCGAATCTCGTCGCCGGTCGTGCCGGGTTCGATATTGCTGAGCAGCATGTGCATCATTTCGCTTCTCCATCCGCCTGGGGGCGTCGCGTCGTCGGTCTCATGGTACCGACACGAAGCTCATATTAAACACGTTCGAGGTCCGCGATGCGCCGCAGCAGCGCACCTTTGCGCCATTCGCCGCGCCGTGCCGCGCTAAAACAGGGTTGCGCCACGAGAAACATAACGCGTTCGCAGCACTACAATCAGAGCCGACTGCCTTCGCGCCAAAACTCCGACAAAGGACGCCTCATGCAGAACGCAACGGCTGCATCCGGACTCGATCACACCGAGCAGCGCGAGCCCGTGCTCGATACCGTGGACCGCGTTTCCGAACTCTGCTTTGGCCTCTTCATGGCGCTCACGTTCGTCGGTGCGGTCTCCGTGGTGAGCGCCGGCCCCGGCACGGGCCGCAAGCTGCTCTATTCGGCGCTCGGCTGCAATCTCGCCTGGGGGCTGGCCGACGCCGTGATGTTCCTCGTGCGCACCATCATCAACCGCGGCAAGCGCCTCTCGCTGGCATTGCGCATCAAGCGCGAGGCCAATGCCAACGCAGCCATCCAGACGCTGCACGATGCGCTGCCCTCTTCGCTGCGCGGACTCGTCGCCGTTCAGGAACTCGAAATGATCCGTGCGCGCATCGCAGCCATGGAAACACTGCCGCGTCGCTCTCGCCTCAGCGCTGCGGACTTTGCCGGCGCGCTCGGGATCTTCGCGATCGTCGTGCTTTCGACTTTTCCCGTGGCGCTGCCCTTCGTTCTGTTCGACAAACTGTCGGTCGCGCTCGTCGTTTCGCGGGTGCTCACGCTGCTCATGCTCTTCGCGGGCGGTTACGCGCTGGGCCGCTTCGCCGGGACAAGCGGCTGGCGCGAAGGACTGGCCATGGTCGCGCTCGGCTGTGCGCTCACCGCGGCCATCGTGGCACTGGGCGGCTAGACTCCGCCCATAGGCAAGCTTTCATTTACCCATCAATTTGTTACACCTCTTACGGAGCACCCAGTCGTTTAGTTACAAAAACCTTTCGAATGGAAAGCTATACTCGGCCCCATCTCAAAAACGAAAGGATTTTTCCATGTCGAAGCAGCTCGCCCAACTGATCGCGATCGCCTCGTTCGCCGCGGCAACCGCCATCCCGGCCACGGCAAGCGACATGAACAACGCGCTGGGCGGCGCACTCGGCGGCGTAGCGGGCGCGGCGCTCGGCGGTGCCGTGGGCGGCAGCACCGGCGCCGTGATTGGCGGTGCCGTGGGTGGTGGCGCGGGCGGTGCCGTCACCTCGAATCGCCGCGAGCGCACGGGCGCCATCGTCGGCGGCGCGCTTGGCGGCGGCGCAGGGGTAGCGGCCGGCAACGCAATGGGCGGCCGCACCGGCGGCCTGATCGGCGCGGCCGTGGGCGGCGGCGCGGGCTCGGCGCTAGGCGGCAACGTGTCGCGCTCGAACTCGTATGCCGACGACTATTCGCGCGGCTATCGCGGGGATCATCGTGGCGGGAATCGCGGCGAATATCGTGGCAACCAGGGGCACCACAAGCATCGCCACTACGATTGAAGCGCTTCGCCTCAGGCGCGCACGACGGTCACGCCGGCCGCCTCGACCGGTGCGATCAGCTTCTCCGGCGTCGCGGCTTCGACAATGATCGTCTGCGCCATGGCCAGATCGCCGATCCGGTACTTCGAGGCCGCATTGAGCTTGGCCGCCGACGCAAGCACGACGGTCTCGGCCGCGCGATCCGCTAGTGCGCGTTTGATATAGGCCTCCTCGTAGTCCCCCGTGCTCAATCCCGCCTGCGGATGCACGCCGGTTACACCCATGAAGTAGAGGTCGGCGTGAATGTGCGAGATCGCCTCGACGGCGGCGGCGCCGACCGAAACGATCGAATGCTTGTAGAGCCGGCCGCCTATCAGCACGACCTCCAGCCTGGGATGCTCCGCGAGCGCCACCGCGACGCTCGGACTATGCGTCACGATGGTGGCCTCGAGATCGGGCGCGAGCTGGGCCACGAGCAACGCCGACGTGGTCCCCCCATCGACGATCGCCACCTGCCCCGGCGCGATCATCGCGGCGGCACACCGCGCGATGCGCCGCTTGGCCCCCGTTTCCATGTCCTGGCGCTGCGCGAACGGCGCCACCGCGGGCGAAGCCGGCAATGCACCGCCATGCACGCGCTGAAGCCGGCCCTCAGCGGCCAGCTCCCGCAGGTCGCGGCGCACGGTGTCCTCCGATACCCCGAACCGCTCGCTCAATGCGGTGGCGAGCACCTGCCCTTCGCGCCCGAGCGCTTCCAGAATGGCTTTCTTGCGTTGACTCGTCAGCATGGGTTTGCACGAAATTTCTTGATATTGCACGAAACTGCACGTTACCATGGAAAGCCTTGATCTGTCGAAGGGAGCTTCCGGTTGGGCAGAAGAAAGCCGTGAAGAAAACGAATGCGCGGCTGGGCACACCACCGGCCGCCCGGCTTGCCTGACCTCGATGGATTCGCGTGTTGATACAAGGACGATGGCGTGACGTCGCCAAAGACGAGGATTCAATGACTGCAACAAAAGACCGGATTCGCATCATCGAAACCACCGTGCTTTCCGACGACTGGTACGTGCTGAAGAAGGTGACATTCGACTACCAGCGACGCGACGGCTCGTGGCAGCAACAGAGTCGCGAGACCTACGATCGCGGCAACGGCGCCACGATTCTTCTGCAGGATCCGGCCAGCGGCAACGTCGTCCTCACACGGCAATTTCGCATGCCGACCTTCGTCAACGGCCACGACGGCATGATGCTCGAAGCGCCCGGCGGTCTGCTCGACGACGCGGCCCCCGACGAACGCATCTGTGCGGAGGTCGAAGAGGAAACGGGCTACCGCGTGCGTAATCTGCGCAAGGTATTCGAGGCGTATATGAGCCCCGGTTCGGTAACGGAGAAGCTCTACTTCTATCTCGGCGACTACGACCCGCGCGAGCGCCTGGGCCCAGGCGGCGGCGTGGCCGCGGAAGGCGAAGATATTGAAGTCGTCGAACTGCCGCTTGGCGAGGCGCTGCGCATGATCGAGCGCGGCGAGATCGTCGACGGAAAGACGATCATGCTCTTGCAGCATCTCGCGCTCCTGCAGCACGCGAAAGGAAGCGCAACGTGAAGCCGCAACTGATCCTGATCGCAGGTCCATATCGAGGTGGCACCGACGGTGACGTTGAACTGGCCCGCAAGCTCGCCATACCGGTTTATTACCAGCTAGACGACGTGCCCTGTCGCGGGGCAACCCCGCATGATGGTCACGCCCATACCTGAGATTGACAGCTCCCCCAAGTCCGACGCCTCCAGTTGACGCTGCTCTTTCGTCTGAACGTTAGTCAGCGCTCCCGTTCCGGGCTATGATGGTGCAACGTCGTAAGTGAGGTGTACCAACATTGCCAGCCAGCGGGGGGACCCAATGGAATCGTTCATGATTCGCGTCGTACTCGTAGACGACCATCCCGGCATGCTGGCCGGGATCGAATACAGCCTCTCGAATGTCATGGGTATCAGCGTTGTTGGTGTGGCGCACAGCTCCACCGAACTGGTAGCGCTACTCGACAGCAGCCCGTGCGACGTAGTCGTCTCGGATTACGTCATGCCGGACCAGCGATTTGGCGATGGACTTTCGTTGTTCAGCTTGCTTTCGCGCCGTTATCCCGACGTGAAATTAGTGGTGCTCACCATGCTGAATAGTCCATCGGCGGTTCGGAGCATGCTCGAGTTCGGTATTTCTCGGCTGGTCAGTAAATCGGATACGCTTACGTACCTGGTTCCGGCGATACACGCCGCCTACACGGGCGGACGCTATTTTTCTCCGACCGTCAACCAGGTTGTGCAGGAGCTACAGGTGTACCGCCAGTCACTGACCACGCCGCTGAGCCAGCGCGAAATCGAGGTTGTGCGGCTGTACGCGTCAGGCTTGACTGTCAATCAGATCGCGGAGCGACTCAAGCGTAGCAAGAAGACCATCAGCACACACAAGCACAGCGCAATGGCCAAACTCGGTTTCAAGTCGGATACCGAACTGCTGCATTACGCACGAGATCAGGGGTTGGCCTCGGGTGCCCACCAGGCCCAGTCCACATAGCCGCCCCTACGGGAGTCGACCTGGTTAGTCATCGCCTCCCTCACCTGATCGCAGCGCCAACGTTTCCCTACCCAGATGCTCCCATTCACCCAATGCTTCCAGCAGCGTGTCGAACGCTTCCCCGCGCGCCAGGTGCTCAAGCTCGTTGCAGCGCTCGACAAATGCGGACTCGTGAATCATTGCAAATCCGCCTTTGACGGAATGCAAGTACTGCAGTATTTCATCACGCCTCCGTTGCACCGCACCCCGGCGGATCTCGGCAGCCAGGAGGACAAACGTTTCGCGCAATTTTCGAACGACCGGTTCTGGCAATTCGCCGCGCGCGAAATCGAAACCCGACGATAAAACTGGACCATCGTTTGCGCCGGCCCCGATCAATTCGCGAATCGTCCGGTCAAGTTCATCGATCAATAAAGGCCTGACGAGCACTACATCGATTCCGGAGGCGCGGCACCGTTCGTGCACTTCAGGGTCGACATGCGCGGTAATCGCGATAATGGGCACTTTTACGCCCTGGGCCCGCATATGACGGGCCATATCTGGGCCATCCATGACGGGCATGCTGACATCGGTCAGGATCAAGTCAAAATGATGTACTGCGAAACGTTGCAGAGCGTCGACGCCATTCTCCGCAGTTTCGACATCCTGACCGAGTTCCAGAAGCTGAAGTTTGACCAGCTCGCGATTCGCCGCAGTGTCGTCCACGACAAGGAAGCGAAGCTTGAGAGCGTCTGTTGACGAGGTCTCCTTCGTCGTACCGGAGAGGGCCTCCGGCCCATTCTTTTCCTGGGACGAAACCACGCGCAGCGGGAGTTCGATCGTAAATGCGCTGCCGACCCCGGGTTCGCTCTCGAGGGTAATAGTCCCGTGCATCAACTGCACGAGCCGTTCGCAGATCGCCAGTCCGAGTCCGGTACCACCGTACCGCCGTGAGATTGACGGATCTGTCTGGGTAAACGGCCTGAACAGCGTGGCCTGATGCTCGCGACAAATTCCCGGTCCTGTATCCGTGACCGCGATACCCACCGGCGAGTCCGGCTCGTCGCCGGTAAGGTAGACCTCCAGAGCGACTTCTCCCTGCTCGGTGAATTTGATCGCATTGCTAATCAGATTGAACATTATCTGGCGAATTCGGGTGGGATCTCCGATGTAGCGCCCAGCAAGAGACGAATCAATCGACTTTTCAAATCGCAGACCTTTCGAATGCGCGATCGGTGTAAACGCCGCCGATGTCTGCTCCGCGATTCCAGCGAGATCGAACGGAATCGCTTCCAGCACCAGCCGGTTGGTCTCCATTTTTGTAAAGTCGAGAATGTCGTTGATAATCCCCAGTAGCAAGGACGTCGCGGATGTGACCGCTTGCAGACGCTGCGTCTGCAATTCGGACATCTGCATGCGATTCAGTAGCTCCAGGTTGCCCAGAATCACGTTAAGAGGCGTGCGAATTTCGTGGCTGGTCGCCGCGAAAAACGCAGACTTCGCGCGGTTCGCCGCGTCGGCTAAATCGCGCGCGTTTTTCAGCTCTCTTTCGACCTCTTTTTGCGCCGTAATATCGATGAACGTGCACAAGATTGCTTCGGAACCGCGATAGCGGGATGGCACCAACGTCATCTGCAAGTCGAGAGCCCTGCTCTCTTCGGGAATCGAAATCGCCAGTGATTGAGGCTTGCCGTTGATCTCCCGCTGTGTGCTGCGCGCGTAGCCGGACACCGCGAACTCCATTAACGGAAGCCGCGCAGCATCGGCTCGCTGCATATATTCCGCCGCTGCCTCGTTTTGCAAGAACACTTCTCTCGATGCCGGATCGATCAGCGCGATTCCGGCCGGCGAGTTCTCGACTACCGCGCGGTTGAGCTGCTCGCTTTCGTAAATCAGGTGCGACTGCCGCCGGCCGGGCGCAAACACCTTGCGCTCGAGCCAAAACCACATTGTCCAGACAAGCACTACGACGACAAAAGCGGCAAGAATATTCAGCCACACGCCGGATGACAACTCGCTGGCCATCGTCGCGAACGAGAAATAGCGTATGAATGTCCAGCCTGGTCCAACCAGATACGCCCTGAGCAGAACGTGCCCGTTTATAAAACGGCTATCCGGTTTGCTCTCACGCGAGTCGAGCGGCGGGATCTTGCGCATGACCGGCGGGATAGTCCGAGTCGCCTCTGTCGGCCCCGGCGTGCCGAACAAGACGGTGGACCCAGGCAAAACGAGCCCGGCAACCTCGCCGAAACGCTCCTCGCCGATGATTGACTCGAGTTCTTTGAGCGGCAGTGTGCTACCGAGGATCAGAAACGGCCGATTGCCGAGCAGTGCAGCCTGTACGACCGTGCTGGACGAATCGCCGGTTAAGCGATCCGGGTTTGGAGCAAGCCAATGAATGTTGCCATCCGTCAAATTTTCGGTATGTGCGGGGTCACCGGGCGAGACATCAGGTATCACTCCTCGCAGCTTTGCATAGGCTTGCGCATAAGAGGTAACGGGTCGTTCGGCCGCCTCCCGCGGCGACCGTATGATCACGATGAACTTGCGGTCGGGACTGAACATATAGGAGGTGAAACTAAGACGCTCCCCTAGCCACTGCAGATAAGCGCCGCCGCGGTAAGCATAGTCGTCAGCCAATGCCAGATACCATGCGTAGCGGGCGTAACCATCGGGTTCGTCGGGAGCTGCCCATACCTCCATCTGAATCGGATTTTCCGGATGCCTGATCGTCAGCGTACCTTTTTGTCCGATCAATTGATCGAGCAAAACGCGATTCGGTGCCAACCGGGGCGCCACGGTCTGCTCGTAGATCGCACTGATACGAACCCAGAGTTCGCGCCGCGCAAAGGCCAGTTGCATGCCGGCCGCCTGCCCGCTGAATTCCGAGTACTGCTCATGAACGAAATCTCCGACGAACAGCACCAGCGTCATCAGACAAACGACGATCGGCACCATCGAGATGATGCCCGCCGCCCATAGCGTCAACCGCCGGTAGCGCTGCAGCACACCCGGATCGAGAGCGCCCGGCGCTTCGTTCCGTTGCGTTTGCCCATTGCCTTGCAGCCATTGCACTTTGCCTCCTGCGAGAGATTCGAGTGCCAGACACAGTATGAGCCTAAAGAATGGCCTATCACATGCACGTGTTTACTAACGTGCCGCGCATAACCCCAGAGCGGACATTTGCACCGCCGCTCCCGGCATCTGCCACTTGACGAGGGTTCCATTCCCGCAGAACGACTCAACGGAGCCCGGCCGCCTCGCTGCTCTGAATTGGTGCATCCCATTCCCGGACTTGTCCTGGGCCGCTGTGCTGTGAATTTCCCGAATGCCGATCTTCAACGGCCGACTTGAAGCCGATACTTGCACTCATGTTGAACGGCTGATGCAGGGCGAGCGAGAGCACGAAACCACGAGGATCAGCCACCGAAGCTTCACGGCACAGCTGCTGACCGCTTCCCTCGAGCTTGTGACCTTCCCGTGGAAGGTAGCGAGCCTTTCTTGTCAAAATTATGGAGATTTAGATGCGCATTCCTGACCGACTGGCTCTGTCGCTGATCGCTGGTGTTACGGGTCTAGGCGTGTTGTGCGGACACGCGATGGCGTCGGCGGTGTTACCGAGCACCTCCGTTCTGGTAATCAACGAGGCCGATAAAGAAGGTTCGATTGGTGTGAAGAATACCGACAAGGTACCCGTGCTCCTTTACACGAAGATCGCTCGTCTGGACGACGAAGATCTGGACGCGGCACTGATCCCCACCCCCGCTGCCGTGCTTGTCCAGCCCGGCGAAACCCAGGTGGTACGCGTGCTGTATCGCAGCAACCAGTCGCTCGACAAGGAACACCTGGCCCGTGTCATGTTCATGGGCATTCCTCCTAAAACCGATCAGCCAGGACGTATCAGCCTCATGCTCGGCCAGGATTTGCCAGTAGTCATCCGTCCCAAGGGCTACAAGCCCGTAGACAACAAGTGGGAATACCTGAAATGGCGCATTAGCGGTGATCAGCTTTGTGTGTCCAACGAGACGAAATACGCCGTGCGTTTTGTGAACGCCGTCAAACTCGTACCCGGCGACAAGAACGTGAGCATGCCGAAACCCTACTCGTTACCGGGTTCCGATAATTGCGCACCGCTGCCCTCCGGTTATATGCCGCAGGCTGGCGCGCAAGTCGAGTTCTCGGCCGTGTCTGACTACAACTACATTCTGGATGGAAGGCGCGCGTCGATCGAGCATGTTGCGCCGCAAGCGCCAGGCAAGATGCCCTCGACGGGTGAAGTACAACGCGCACAACCGGACAATGAGGTCGGTGCATCGGCTGCACCCGATCAGCCTTCGGCCGCGCCCGGTGCGTAACGTCAGAACGCCGCCTGATCGACGGCGTACTGCGCACATAGAGCAAAACATGGCGGATGTGTTGCGGAAAACCCAAGGTGTATTGACAGTGATTGCGAGGCAATTTGAATCATCTTTACCCGGTCTACCAATCACGTTCTATTTATATGGGAGTATTTTTCATGCGTTTTTCCAGACTTTCGACACTCGCCGCTGCGTTGTGTGCGTGTGCCACTTTCAGCACCGCCCACGCACAGTCGGCAAATGTCAACGTACAGGGTGTAATCACTCCACCGGCATGCTCCGCGCAGTTCGTTGGCGGTGCCGATCTCGACTGGGGAGTCATTTCGCATAACTCATTGAGTGCGGCGACGATGACGGTGCTCACCCCGAAGAACGTTACGCTGCAAACACAATGCGAGGAGGGTCTGACGACCCGCATGGCATTCTGGGCAGCTGACGCCAATCCGGCTTCGGCAATGGCAGGTGTTCGGGTGCAGGGCACCAGTACTGCGAATGGCGATGATGTGAACCGGGTTTTCGGCATCGGCATGGATCCGGTCACGAACCAGAAACTTGGCAACTTCACCATGATCCCAACGAGCTCTTCTTACGACGGAACGGTTAGCTCAACGTACTTCGGTTGGGTCAATACCAGTACGCACACTGAGACGAACTTCACGCGTGCTGCCTTCGATGGCTACGGCTATCAGAAGAACACAGACATGACAGTGTATGACACGAACAGCAACCCGGCCCTCGCCAACACGTTCACATTCTCGATGGACGTGGTACCGCAACTGAACAATTCGTCGGCCATCACGAACACGCAAGAAGTGCCATTCAGCGGTACCGCACAGTTCTACGTTCGTTACTTCTAAGCCATGGCGAATATAGATTTATCGAATCATTTTTCACTCACATAGGAATACTTATCATGAGACTTTCCAAAATTTCGACTCTCTTAGCGGGTCTGTGTGTAATCGCGGCTGCCGGCACTGCCCATGCACAGTCGGCGAATGTCAATGTACAGGGCTTGATCGTCCCGCCGGCCTGCTCGGCGCAGTTCGTCGGCGGCGCCGACCTCGACTGGGGGAACATTTCGCATAACTCGCTGAACTCGTCGTCGATGACGCTGCTCAGCAAGAAGAACGTCACGCTGCAGACGCAGTGCGACGATGGGTTGACAACGCACATGGCATTCTGGGCGGTCGATGCGAATCCCCAGTCGGCCATGACTGGTATGCGAGTGCCCGGCACCAATGGTGCTAACGGAGATGACTCGAACCGCGTTTTCGGCATCGGCATGGATCCAGTCACAAATCAGAAGATCGGCAACTTCACGATGATTCCGACGACTACGTCCTATGACGGCACAGTCAATGAAACGAACTACGGCTACGTCAAAACCAGCACGCACGCCGAGACGAGCTTCACCGCGTCGAACTTGAACGGCACAGCGTATGACAAGACCGCGGACTATACGGTGCTTGATGCGACCAACAATCCGGCTGTCGCCAATACGTTTACGTACTCGTTCGATGTGTACCCGCAGTTGAACAAGTCCACGGCCATCACGAACTCGCAGGAAGTGCCGTTTAACGGTACCGCACAGTTCTACGTGCGTTACTTCTAAACATCCTGCGTCACGCCAGTGACGCAGGATGAGGCGGCCGGTGTGCCGCCGGATGGCCGTGTGTGCCGTGCTGCGGTGCACACGGCCGCTTTCGCATCCGATTCCTTCAGATCTTTCCAGTTGGCGGCGGCACCCAACTTGCAGCGCTAGCAGCCTTATCTCCCCGCTCCCTCCACCCGCCACGGGCGTCATCAAACCCCAATTATCTGACCACGGACGGCACCCCGATCTCGGACAGCGGGCCGTTTGGGACTTGTCCTAGGAAACTGGGGAGTTGACTTCCCGGATGCTCATAGGTGCGAAGACCAAAGCGCGCGATACTTTTACTCATACCGAACGGCAAATTTACCGGACTCGAAACTGGCAACCGGGATGGCAGAAATTCTCCGTATTTTCTGATCCGCATTATCCATCCACATTTCACCAGTTAATTTTCTCGCTTCGACGGACAAATACCCTTGCCGTAGCTCCGCTTTAATCCAGTCAATGACCGTATAAAGCAGAAAATCCTCAAGCGCACGAACAGACCAGGAACCCCATGCAAAAACGCAGCCGAAATGCACGCAACGGAGCAAACACACTTCGACCGCAGCGCATCGTGCTCGCGATGGCATTTGCCCTTGCCCCCCAGTTTGGCTGGAGCCAGGGCGACGCACTGCAATTCGACGCCAATGCGCTGAAGGCCGTGGGGATTGAGGCCGACCAGATCCATAATATTCTTGCGCAAACAGAAAAACCCACCGGGAAAATGGAAGTTGGGATCAATTTTAATGGCAAATATACTGGCGTTCGTGAAATCAGCTTTGACAAGGATGGAATCGCGTGTCTCGATGACATGTTTGTGGACGCGTTCTCCGTCAAGAAAGATCTTCTAAATATCAGCAAGGATACGGGCTGCATCGACATAAAAAGCGTCTCGCAGCTCGATGCACGTTATGAGCGCACGGAAAATACGTTGCACGTGAGCATTCCGGATTATTATCTGGACAGCAACTCGGATTTCAAGAACATGCAATCCGGCGGATTCGGCACATTCCTCAATTACAACGTCAATATGGGGCGTGGAGTCAGCGGATCGTCAACGTCCGACACCATGACGGCGTTGATGACCTGGGGCGCGAATATCGGCAATTACCTGTTCCGTTCGGATTTTTCCTACGGTAGCTTCAGCTCGTCCTCGGGGCTGAATTACAGCAATTTCAGCCTGAACAACGCCTACGTGGAAACCGATGTCGCCGAAACCTACCGGGTACGCGCCGGCTACATTAGCGTCGGCAATACTCTGTTTGGTGCCGGGCAGATCCACGGCTTCCATATCGACAACAACGTCGGCATGCACGGCGGCGATTCGACCGTCAGAGTCAGCGGCACGGCATCCGACTACGCACAGGTCGAAGTGTTCCAGCAAGGGCGGCTAATCTTTAGCCGGCCGGTTCCCGCTGGCGCATTCACATTCGAAGCTGTGCCGCTGCACACCACTTACGCGGATGCCGAGGTGGTCGTGCGCGAAACCGCCGGCGGCGAGCAACGCTTCGTTATCCCGAAGGCGGCTTTCTCTGTGAGCAGCGAGATGGTGTCGCGCTTTTCCGCGTTTGCCGGCATGATGGATTCAACGCGCGGCCTGGGAACGGGACCGCTGCTCGGCATCGAATATCGTTTTCCGTTTATCGAACGCATGCAGCCGTTCGTGGGTACATTGCTGACCAAAAACTATATCGGCGCCGGCGTCGGGACCGACATCAGTCTGATGCCGTTCAATACGCGCGGCAATACCAACCTCAGCGTTTCGCGCAGCGGAAACAAGGGCGATCTGGGGATGCGGTTCAGCAGCAATCTGTCGGCCCAGTTCGGCACAATGAATCCCTATCTGTCATTTAGCTGGCAAAGCGGCCTGTATCGCGACCTCGGCCTCAGCCAGCAAGACATACTGGCTGCCGAGAATGGCTGGGACCTGCAGGACATCCGTTCCTTCGCGCCGCGCTACAGCTTTAGCGCCGGTGTGAGCAAGCCGCTCACGGAACGCCTGAGCGCAGGCGTGGCGTTGTCGACCAATACCTATTACAGCCAGCCGACCAGCAACTCACTGTCCACATCGCTCACCTACGCGTCCAGACGCTTTACGCTGAGCGGCAATCTGAACTACGGCTGGACTCAAACGAATCAAGGACAACCCGGCAACAAGATGTGGTCCGCCTTTGTCAATCTGCGCGTTCCGTTCACACTGGGTGGCAAGCCCGGTTCGTCGACCTCGTATGTCAGTCGCTACGGCGACACCATGCGCTACGGCACGCGCATCGACCAGCAGATCACCGACAACCTGAAGCTCGGCGGTGGCGCCGAAATGACGCAGGCCACCTCGACCAACACCAGCAGCATGCGCCACTTCGCTCAGGCATTCTGGCGCACACCGTACACCAACACGAGTGCGTACTACTCCGGCACGAGCAACAACAGTCGCAGCTACAGCATGAACCTGAGCGGCGCAGTGGTTGCCACCGGTAGCGACTTCGTGCTGGTGCCGGACCGTGTTCAGGACACGTTTGCGGTCGTGGACACGGGCGTCAAGGGATTTGTCGGCGTCGACACACCAACTGCACGCGTGGTCACGAACTACGATGGGAAGACGGTCGTGCCGCAACTATTCGAAGGCAAGCCGAACGTGGTGAATATCGTCACCAAGACGCTGCCCGATGGGGCCTACGTCAAGAACCCCCGCCAGGAAATCAGTGTCAAGCGCGGTGCCGTCGGTCGCATCAATTACACTTCCGATCAGGCACGTCAGTACCTCGTAAAGATTGCCGCGGGGCAAGTGAATTTTCCGATGGGCACTGAAGTACTGAGCGACAAGGCCGAGTCGATCGGGTATCTCGTCGACGAAAATATCCTCATGCTCGATGAGCATGGAATTGAAATGTTATCGCAAGGCGATGCCCGGCTGACCGCGGGAGGCGGTCCGCAGTGCCGCATCGGGAAGCAGAAAATCGACTCGTCGGCGTCGGCCGAGCTGATTGAAATCGAAGCGAGCTGTGCAGATTGATACGGACGTGCGTGGCCTGTACCAGGCATGTTCTTTGGACATGAACCTCACTATTCACCCACCCTTACCATGACCCTCGTAGTCCGCCCCGAGCAGCCGTCCGACGTCGCCGCCATCGAATCTCTCACTACGGCAGCGTTTCTCGATGCCCCGCACACGAGCCACACGGAACAGCACATCGTGAACGCGTTGAGAAGAGCAGGACAACTTACCGTTTCACTCGTCGCGGAAGACGGGAGCACGATTGTCGGACACGTGGCGGTTTCGCCGGTTGCGATTTCAGGTGGCCGGAACGATACGGAGCACTGGTATGGCCTCGGCCCGATCTCCGTTGCGCCCGCGCGGCAGCGCGAAGGCATAGGCAGCCGGCTTATGGAAGCGGCGCTCGCGGAACTGCGCCGTCTGGGCGCGGCGGGCTGCGTGCTGCTGGGCGACCCGCACTACTACGGGCGCTTCGGTTTCAGGTCCGAGCCAAGGCTGGTGCTGCCCGGCGTGCCGCCCGAGTATTTCCAGGCGCTGGCGCTGCAAGGCGGCTTGCCATCGGGTATCGTTTCGTACCACCGTGCATTCGAGGCCCAGGCACCCGCGCCTTGACGGGCCAGAGCGACGCACCGCCCGGCTCATGCCCGCGCTTCCACCCATGCATGACAATGAGATCAGCTAAGATACGGGCCGCCTGTCTCTTACCAACTCAACGGAGTGTTTTGAGTGATTCAACCGACCCACGTATTCAAGGACAACCTCGCGCAACTGCCGGCCATTGACGGCATCGAGCGCATCGATCTGATCGACGGCCGGGGCGCCGTGCTCGCCAGCATCGAAAACAAGCCGGGCAAGCAGGGATCGCTCGCGGTCTATCACTACCTGAAGCAGGCCTTCGGTACGCTGGACGCCCGCGCCGCCGAGCACGGCCTGGCAGTGTTCGCCGAACACACGGCCGATGCGCGCAGCCGCCCCGGCGCGCATCCGAACGTGGATCACCTGCTGGCCATCGCGGCCGGTGGCGAGCCGCTGCGCATCGACGTGATTGCGGCGGCCTGAACGCCGCCCTTGCTGTGCGCCGCGTGGGATCGTCCCATGCGGCAATGCAGTATTTCAGTTGACCGGCATATTCCTGGCAAATGCCTATAATTCGGCTTATTTGCTTTATGGATAATCCGGATGACCATGAAGCTCGACCTGAATCTCCTGCGTGTGCTGGTCGCCATCCACGATTCGGGCAGCGTCACGGCAGCCGCGAAACGCCTGAAGATGAGTCAGCCCGCCGTGAGCGCGGCGCTTTCGCGGCTGCGCGATTCGCTCGACGACCCGCTGTTCATCCGCCAGTCCGACGGCATGGCGCCCACGCCTCGCTCAGACGCCCTGACGCATAAGGCAAGAGAAGTGCTCGATGCCATCGATCACGGGATCCTGAGCGCACCCGAGTTCGATCCCGCCACGAGCGACGACGAGTTCGTACTGGGGCTTACCGCGATCGGCGAGATCGTGTTCCTGCCAAGGCTCATGAAGAAGATGCGCGAGCGCGCCCCACGTGCGACGCTGAGAAGCATGAGCCTCGCGCCCGACCATCTGGAAGAAGCGCTCGCCAGCGGCGAAGTCGATCTTGCGCTAGGCCATTTTCCGGATCTTCAGAAGTCCGGAGTCATGCAGCGGCGTCTCTTCTCGCACGACATGGTGTGCCTGGTCCGCACCGGCCACCGCATCAAGGGACCGGGCATGAGCGTGGAAGAATTCAGCGCGGCCGAGCACGCGCTCGTCAAGGAAGGCAGCCGAACCCAGGAGATGTTCGAGGCCGCGCTGGCCGAGAACGGCATCCAGCACAATATCGTGCTTCAAACATCGCACTACCTCAGCATTCCGGTCGTCATTGCGGAGTCCGATCTGGTGGTGGTGGTGCCGCGAACCATGGGGAACATCCTTGCGGACTGCGTGGCGGTGCGCGTGGTCGAGCCGCCCACGGGCATTCCGCCGTTCGACGTCAAGATGTACTGGCACCGCCGCTTCGAGCAAGATCCGAAGACAATGTGGCTGCGCGATCTCGTGGTCGAAATCTTCGCGGACAGCCCGGATTGAGTGCAAACGCAGCAGCGGCGCGAACTCAACCGTCGCGGAAGATAAAGCTATACGCGCTCAACGCGGGCACGCCGCCCAGATGGGCATACAGCACCTTCGAGCCCGGCTCGAATTCTCCGCGGCGAACCTTGTCGATCATGCCGTGCATCGACTTTCCTTCGTACACCGGATCGGTCAGCATGCCCTCCATCCGCGCGCACAGGCGAATCGCCTCCAGCGTGCCCTCGTTGGGCAAGCCGTATTCCGGACCGCCGTAGCGCGTATCGAGCACCACGTCCTTTTCGTCGATACTGCGGCCCAGATCGACGATTTCGGCCGTATGGCGAGCGATCCGCGTGATCTGCGCGTGGGTCTTTTCGGGCGTGGCCGAAGCGTCGATGCCGATCACGCGATTCGCGCGCCCGTCCGCCGCAAAGCCGACCACCATGCCCGCCTGCGTGCTGCCCGTCACCGAGCACACGACCACATAGTCGAACTCGAAGCCGAGCTGCGCCTCCTGCTGCCGCACCTCCTCCGCGAAGCCCACGAAACCGAGCCCGCCTAGCGGATGTTCCGAGCAGCCGGCCGGAATCGGATACGGCTTGCCGCCCGCCTTGCGCACGCTTTCGAGTGCGTCTTCCCAGCTCGGGCGAATGCCGATGTCGAAGCCGTCCGGCACGAGCCGCACGTCGGCGCCCATGATGCGCGAGAGCTCGATATTGCCCACGCGATCGTAGACGGCGTCGGAGTAGTTGACCCAGTTCTCCTGCACGAGCACGCACTTCATCCCGAGATGCGCGGCAACCGCCGCCACCTGGCGGGTCTGGTTCGACTGGATGCCGCCGATCGACACGAGCGTATCGCAGCCTTGCGCGAGCGCTTCGGGCACGAGGTATTCGAGCTTGCGAGTCTTGTTGCCGCCGAACGCGAGACCGCTGTTGCAGTCCTCACGCTTGGCATAAAGCTCCACCTTGCCGCCCAGATGCTCGCTCAAACGCTTGAGCGGCTGGATGGGCGTAGGCCCGAACGTCAGCGGATAACGGGGAAAGCGTTGCAGGTTCATCGGGTCTCTCCTGAAAGGTCGAACGCGGGCTTGCCGGTAGAAAAATGATAGACAGACAGGCGAGAAATGAGCTTGCGAAATCAATGACATTGGCCTACGTTAATAACGATATTTTTATCAATTGAACACTTTCAGTTTGCTTTTCCGGAGTTATACGCAATGAAATTACGAAGGGAATCCACCGGCACGGCGGATGACGCACCCGCGCTGGATCGCATCGACCGTGCGATCCTCCGGCATCTTCAGCAGGACGCCTCCATCTCGAACGTAAGCCTCGCGGCAAAGGTAAAGCTGAGCGCGCCGGCCTGTCTGCGGCGCGTGGAACGGCTCAAGGAGTTGGGGTTGATCCGCAGCGTCGTGGCGCTGCTCGATCCCAAGGCGCTCGGCGCGGGGATGCTGGTGGTGATCGGCTTCGTGCTCGACCGCTCGACGCCCGAAGCGTTTGCCGCGTTCGAGAAAGCGGCCCAGAAGGTCTCGGGCTGCATGGAATGCCACGTCGTGACGGGCGAGTTCGACTACTTCATGCTCGTGCGCACGCGCGACAACGAGAGCTTCAATCGGCTGCACGCGGAACAGCTTCTGTATCTGCCGGGTGTGCGGCAGGTCCGCAGCTTCATGGTGCTCAAGGAGATTCTGTCCACGCACGCGCTGCCGCTGTAACACGAAAGTTCAGACCGCTTTCGTTTTCTTTGCAACCTGCGCGAGCAGGCATTGACACGGCGTTTCACCTCATCTAGTTTACTGGAAATATCAATCCATTATTCTGGATTCCATGGATATCCACGCCACGATTGCACGCCGCATTCGCGAGATTCGCGACGCCCAGGGCTGGTCGCTGGAGGCGCTTGCCGAGCGCAGCCAGGTAAGCCGGTCGAACATTTCGCTCATCGAGCGCGGGCAAAGCAGTCCCACGGCCGTCGTGCTCGACAAGCTCGCTACTGCGCTGGGCGTCTCGCTCGCCTCGCTGTTCGAGGCCGGTGAAAGTACGGTGGAAAGCGAACCTTCTCCGCTTGCCGCGGCTCGCGAGCAGCCCACCTGGACCGATCCCGAATCCGGCTACGTCCGGCGCAATCTTTCGCCGCCCGCGTGGTCGCCCATTCAGCTCGTAGAGGTCCGCTTCCCGCCCGGCAAGCGCGTGGCCTACGACACCAGCCTGCGCGACGCCGAAATCCATCAGCAGGTGTGGATCATCGAAGGCAGGATGGAAATGAGCGTGGGCGAGCGGCAATGGCGCCTCGAAGCGGGCGACTGCCTCGCGATGAAACTGGATTGCCCGATCGTCTATCGCAATCCCACGCGCAAGCCCGCGCGCTATCTGGTGGCGCTATGCCGTATCGACGGCATACCGGCAAGGAGCAACCGATGAGCGATCGATATGCAATGCTAACGATCAAAAAACCGACCGGCGAAGAAGCCGAAGCCCTCGTGCCCGCGCTCGCCGATGTGCTGATCGATTGCGTGGAAGGCGGGGCCTCCGTGAGCTTCATGCTGCCTCTCTCGCGAGACACGGCGCTGAACTTCTGGCGTGGCGTCGCACGAGGCGTGGCGCAGGGCGAGCGCATTCTGCTGGTCGCGCAAGATAACGAAGGGCGCATCGTGGGCACGGTCCAGATCGTGACCGCGCAGCCCGAAAACCAGCCGCACCGCGCGGACATCGCGAAGATGCTGGTCAGCCGCCACGCACGTCGCCAGGGCGTAGCCCAGCGCCTCATGGCCGCGGCGGACGAAGCCGCGCGCGAGGCCGGCAAGACGGTGCTGGTGCTCGATACGGTCACGGGCGGCGATGCCGAACGGCTGTATCAGCGCGCCGGCTGGCAACGCGTGGGCTCGGTGCCCAAGTACGCGTTGATGCCCGACGGTGCGTTCTGCGCGACGACGTTCTACTACAAGCACCTCGCGTAGCGGCGGGATTTTCAGGTCTTGCCGCTCTCCGAAGCGACTTCGCACTCCACGCGGTTGCGTCCCGCGCGCTTGGCCCGGTACATTGCCGCATCGGCGGCTTCGATCAGCGCGCTCGCCACATCGCAGGCGGGCGGGCCGTCCGGTTTCATCACCTGGGCCGCCACGCCGATGGACACCGTGAGCTTCAACGGCTCGGCCGTATCGTCGAGCACCGTGAGCGCCTCCACGGCGGCGCGCACGCGCTCGGCCACGACCAGGGCCTGCTGTGTATCGCCCTGCACGAGCGCGACGAATTCCTCGCCGCCATAGCGCGCCACCGTTTCGCCGAGACGCACCGAGCGCCGGATGCAGGCGGCCACGGCGATAAGCGCCCGGTCGCCCACGCCGTGCCCGAAGGTATCGTTGATGTGCTTGAACGAATCGATGTCGATAAAAAGGCATGCCGAAGGCGCGCCGATGCGCGCGGCGCGCTGGACTTCCTCGTGCAACCGCGCGTCGAAGTAGCGGCGGTTCGGCAACCCCGTGAGCGGGTCGGTCACGCCCTCCTGCCGCAGGCGCTCCCGGTGCGCCACGTTCACGAGCCCCGCGCTCACGAAGATCGCGAAGCGCTGCAGCAGGTCCGTCGCCATCCCGGCCGCGAAACGGCCCGGGTCGGCGCTGCCCATGCACAGATAGCCGCACACGCCCTCGCCGCCTTCGATCGCGAGCACGGCGACGCTCTGCGGCTCGTCGGCCGGGTCGAAAAACGCGGCCCGCAGCGGCGGCGCGAGCTCGGCGGGCTGGCCGAGCCAGGGCGCGCGACGCGCGCGCGGCGGCCAGGGCAGGTCCTTGCCGAGCGCCTCGGCACGGCCGCCGCGCAGGTGGCGAGCGTCGAGCACGTGGCCCGGTTCGGCGTGGAGCAGTTCGCCCACGTGCGGGGCGCGCTCGTCGAGCCAGAGCGTCACGACCGAAAGCTCGAAGGCGCGGGCGAGATCGGAAACGAGCGCGTCGAGGAACGATGGGAAATCGTCGGCGCTGATGAGGCGGACTTCGATCTGCTGGAAACGCTGGAGGGCCCGCTCGTTCTGCTGGACGGTGTCGATGAGGGTCCGCAGGCGCGCGGACAGGGTGTTCTGCTGGCTCACAAGTGGCTCGACGGGAATCGATACCTCTTATATCGACCAATATGCGCGATGGTTTAGGCCTTTGATCCAGCCTTTTTGGGGATCCCGGCGGTTTTTCGCCTCTTTTTTGGCCCACCGGGCGCTTATGGCGATGCAAATTGAGACGCACGGTCAAGAGCCTGCGCCCAATCAGGCTATCGTCTCCGTTACAAAAACACGCGCGTCCCGCAAGCTTTCCGAGGGCCACCGCGATTGCGCACGGGCGCGATCGTCGAAAGGGCGCGCAAGGCACGCCACGGGTGTACCCCGCCCGTGGCCAAGCCTCGTTCGGGCCGATCCGAACGAACGGACAGAGATCGACATGAGCCGCACGAACACGACACCCGACCTCGCAGCCACCGGGCGGCTGCCGGCCCGGCTGGCCGATGCCCAGCTCGAACACATGGAGCGCCTCGTCCAGTACTGGACTCGCGCCGACGCCGTTCTCGCGCGCCGCGGCATCGACCACGAGTACTGGAAACAGCGCCTGCGCACGCTCGCGCAAACCTACGACCTCGTTACGAGCCAGCGGCAGCGCCTCCTTGCGATGCTCGATCTGCTCGAGCGCGAGGCCGTGCTCAAGGCACAGACCGGATTCGACGCCTGACCCGCACGGCCCCGCTCGCGGGAAAGCCCGTGCCCGGCCAGGGGCATCGCCCGCCGCGCGAGCGCCTCTGGCTAGAATGCCCCGTACCTGGCCATCGAGGGCACCTGCATGCGTATCGACTCCGCGCCGCCGTCCGGCTATCCCGGCGTGTCGCTCCGGCAACTGGAGCGCACCGATCTCGACGCGTGGTATGCGTGGCTCTCGACGCCCGAAGTCGTTCGCCACACCAGCTGGAACCTGCGCACGCGCGATGACCTGCTGCCGATGTTCGAAGGCTTCGAATCGCCCGCGCCGCAGTCGATCCGCCGCCTCGCCGCGATCGACGACGCCACGGATGCGCTGATCGGCACGATCGGTTTTCACACCGTCTCCGACATCAACCGCACGGCGGAAATCGCCTACGATCTCGCGCCTTCGCACTGGGGCAAGGGCATCGCGGGCGCGATGTGCAACGCCGTTACCGAATGGGCCTTCGCGCACTACGGTTTCGTGCGCATCCAGGGCACCGTCCTCACGACCAACCTGCGCTCGGCCCGCGTGCTGCAGCGCTGCCGCTTCAGCCGCGAGGGCCTGTTGCGCGCGTACCGCATGGTGCGCGGCACGCCGGGAGACTTCGAGCTTTACTCGCGCCTCGCTGCCGACTAACCGGCGACCGACCAACGGCCGACACTCGCCCCCCCCCTCTTTCCCGACTCCCGACCATGAGACCTGAACTCGCCCTGCGCATCGCCCGTCCCGTTTCCGATCTCGCCCGCGCCGAACGCCAGTACAAGGCTGCGCTCGATCTCAATGTGCTCGCCCGCTTCGAAGACCATCAAGGCTTCGACGGCGTGATGCTCGGCCAGACCGGCATGGCGTGGCATTTCGAGTTCACGTATTGCCACACGCATCCTGTGAAGCCTTCGCCCACGGTGGACGACCTCGTGGTCCTGTACGAGCCGGATGCGGAAAAGTGGGCCGCGCTGTGCGCGAAGTTCGAAGCGGAGGGCTTCGAGCGCGTGGCCTCGTTCAATCCCTGGTGGGACGTATCGGGCCGCACGTTCGAAGATTTCGACGGCTATCGCATCGTCCTGCAAAACGGCCGCTGGGACGCGTAACGCAGCGGCTTCACGCCCAGGCCAACGCGGCTCGGACGATCAGCGCGATCCCGATGACGAGGAGTAGCGCACCGACGATCCGGGCAACCTGCCGACCGTCTCGCGCGAACCGCTCGGCGGCGATGGCGAGGGTCGCAAAAGCCATCGCCCATCCGTTCATGATGCCTACGGCAAGCAGCATCGCCGTGAGACCCGCGCAACAGCCGCAGCAATGTACGCCGTGGCGCATGCCACGACACAGCGGCGCAAAGCAGGCGAACGGCGTTGCTTCCCGGCATCGGGGCATCGCCCGGCAACAGGCCAGATAGCGCGCCTTCATCGCGGAAAGCTGAAACCCTCCAGCGAGGACGACAATCAGCCCGCTTGCCAGCGGCGCAGCACGCGCGAGCGGCGCAAGCTGCACCAGCAGCGCGGCCACGCCCGCGCCCAGCGGATAGACAGCCATGCCCACTGCGATCCACACGGCGAAATAACCCGCGCCCATCAGCACGACGAAGCGCAACGGTGCCGCCCCCGCCCACACCACGTGCCAGCGCCACAACACCGGCAGCAGCGCAGGCAGCATCATCGCCGCCGTCATGGCCGTCCACATGCCGGCGAACGCGGCGGCCGCCCCGCTCCAGGTCTGCCCGCACATGCGTGCCCACGCCATCGACATCGTCCAGCCGCCCGGCATGGGCATGCCGCCTTTCGACGACATCGACGCGCAGATCACGATCGCGAGCGTCGTGGAGGCGCAAAAGAGAAGCGCCGCAAAACAGGCCCATGTCCAGTTGCAGGATCCGTTGCGCTTGCGCAAGCGCGCAGCGGTGGCAGGCCGGGCGGCCATGATGCACCTCAGCGCGCCGCGTACTCGTCGTGCCGGTGCCACCACACACCGGTCTCGTTGCGGCCTAGCGGCGCGCGATCGAGCCACGCGTACATGCCCCAGACGGCATCGACACCGCGCGCATAGGTCGAATACGTGTGATACGCCGTGCCGTCTTCCAGCACGAACGCGCTCAGGCCGGGCCGGTCACGCGCGTAGGTTCGTGCGTCGGTGCCGCAATTCGCGGCGAACTGGACGACCGGTGCCGGCGCGGGCGTGGCGTCCATCGCATGGCCGCCGCGCATGTAGTTGTATTCGACGGCGTCGTCGCGCTGCTGCGCTTCGGTAAACGAGACGTTGAAGTCGTAGTTGAAATCGCCGTCGAACGAAGAGGCCCACGGAAACGTCCAGCCCATGCGCTGCCGGTAGGCGAGCAGCTTCGCGAGGGGTGCGCGCGAGACCGCCATCAGCGTCACGTCGTGATGCGCAAGGTGCGTGACGATACCGTTGAAGCTATCCGCAATCGACGAACACGACGGGCATCCCGCCGCGTAGTCGGGCCCGAACATGAAGTGATAGACCAGCAATTGCGAGCGCCCCCGGAACAGATCCGCCAGCGTGGCGCGGCCCTGCTCGGTATCGAATGCGTAGGTCTTGTCGATCCGCACCCACGGCAGCGCCTGGCGTTGCCGCGCGACCTCGTCGCTCTGGCGCGTAAGCGCCTTTTCCGCCGCCAGCAGTTCGAGGCGCGCCGCCAGCCACGCTTCGCGCGTTGCCTTCCGGTGTTGCTCCGGGTGTTGCTCCGGGTGTTCCTTGTGTTCCGTGCCCATGATCCGCTCCTGTGGTTTGTCCAGTGGACCGGCCGTGCCCCTTGCATCGGGACGGCCGCCACCCGTGTGCTAGATTAGGTCTGGACCGCGAGCAGGCGGGAGTGACAAGTGTGGCGGGATTTCCATGGACTCACGGATCGCAGACGCAGCACGCGCCCTCGCAGCCGGTGATCCGCTCGGCGCGCTGAACCGGGTTGCGCTGCGCGACGACGCTGCGGCACTCGCGCTGCGCGGCATCGCCATGGCGCAGATCGGCGACTTCGAACGCGCGAGCGCGCTCATGCGCGGCGCGGCGCGGGCTTTCGGGCCGCGTGCGCCGCTCGCCCGCGCGCGCTGCGTGGTAGCCGAGGGCGAGATCGCGCTGGCCGCACGCGATCTAGGCTGGCAACCCCACGCACTCGCCGCCGCGCGCGCCACGCTCGAAACGCACGGCGACTTCGCCAATGCTGCTCACGCGCGGCTCGTGGAGGTGCGGCGCCTCTTGCTGGTCGGGCAACTGGACGAAGCCGAAGACCGGCTCGCCGAATTTCATGCCGCCCCGCATGCGGCTCGCTTGCCGCCCGCATTCGATGCCATTCGCGAGCTCGCGACAGCGGGCATCGCGCTACGTCGCCTCGAAGCACGCCCGGCGCGCACGGCGCTTGCCCGCGCCGCGCAAGCCGCGCGTGCCGCCGCCATACCGGCGCTTGTCGCCGAAGTCGCCGCCGTGGCCAGGGCACTCGATACGCCCGCAGGCCGCCTGATCTCGCAGGGCGCCGAACGTCCGCTCGTGCTCGACGAGATCGAGGCACTGCTTTTGTCGAAAGCGTTCGTGGTCGATGCCTGCCGCTACGCGGTGCGCGAAAACGGCACCGTGGTAGCGCTCGCGCGCCGCCCGGTGTTGTTCACGCTCGCGCGCGCACTGGCCGAAGCATGGCCCGCCGACGCCGCGCGCGAAGCGCTCATCGAGCGCGCCTTTCGCACGAAGCATCCCGACGATTCGCACCGCGCACGCCTGCGCGTGGAGATGGGCCGGCTGCGCGCCGCGCTGCGCCCGCTCGCCGCGCTGCACGCCACGCCGCGCGGCTTTGCGCTCGCGCCTCATGCGGCGCGCGAGGTCGTCGTGCTCGCGCGCCCAATCGAGGAAACGCACATGGCCCTCCTCGCGCTGCTCGCCGATGGCGAAGCCTGGTCGAGTTCCTCGCTCGCACTCGCACTGGGCGCAAGCCAGCGCACGGTTCAACGCGGGCTCGATGCGCTCGCCGGCAGCGGCAAGATCCAGGCACTCGGGCGCGGCCGCGCGCGCCGCTGGACGCTCGCGCCCGCCGCCGCTTTCACGACACCCTTGTTACTCCCCGCCCTGCTTCCCAACGGTTAGGATCGCGCCATGAAACGCACCCGTGCTGAAATCGTCCGTGAATATGGCCCCTTCGCGGGCGTCGCCAACGTGCACGGCGTCACCTACGACGGCGAGCATGTCTGGTTCGCCTCCGGCGACAAGGTGAACGCCTTCGATCCCGCGAGCGGCGAAGCGGTGCGCTCGATCGACGTGCCATCGCACGCAGGCACGGCCTTCGACGGCCAGCACCTCTATCAGATCGACGGCGCCCACATCCACAAGATCGATCCCGCTACGGGACGCATCGTCGCCACGATTCCCGCGCCCGAGGGCGAGGGCAATTCCGGGCTCGCCTGGGCCGAAGGCAGTCTGTGGGTGGGCCGCTATCAGGATCGCAAGATTCACGAGGTCGATCCGCAAACGGGCAAGGTTCTGCGCAGTCTCTCGTCGAATCGCTTCGTCACGGGCGTGACCTGGGTGGACGGCGAACTCTGGCACGGCACCTGGGAAAACCACGAGAGCGAGCTGCGCCACATCGACCCGCTCACGGGCGTCGTGCTGGAGGCCATCGAGATGCCGCCGGGCGCGGGCGTTTCCGGGCTCGAATCGGATGGCGCCGACCGCTTCTACTGCGGCGGCGGCGACAGCGGCAAGGTACGCGCCGTGCGCCAGCCCGCGAAGGAATCGGCAGTAGCCGGAGATGCCGCGGACGGTTGATGGCTTGACGGGTTGACCGCATCTGCGAGACACGTTTGCCCCGAAGCGCTGGACAAGCCTTGGCGTGCGTGATTACATGGCACTCCTGCACTTAGGGGAGACACCGACCATGGAACGTCCGGCATTCATCCGCCATTGGACCGAACTCGAAAACCCGGAGCCGGGGCACTATACCGGCGACACCGAGCTGATGGCACTGGGCGCGCCGCTTGCGCGCGCATTGGGTCTCACCCGGATCGGCATTCATCACGAGCGGCTCACGCCGGGTCGCCGCACCTCGTATCCGCACGCGGAAAGTGCCGAAGAGGAATTCGTGTATGTGCTCGAAGGCACGCCGGACGCCTGGATCGACGGTCATCTGCACCGGCTGCGCCCCGGCGACGCCGTGGCTTTTCCGGCGGGCACGGGTATTTGCCACAGCTTTCTGAACAATACGACCGCTGAAGTGCGGCTGCTCGTGATCGGCGAAACGCCCAAGAGCGAGAACCGCATTCGCTATCCGATGAACGAAGCGCACGAAGCCACGCGCAAGGACCGCTGGACCGACTGGCCGAAGCGGCCGCTCGGTCCGCACGATGGCATCGCGCGCGCCGTGCCCGATGCGTCGTCAGGCGAACCGAAAACCGATTAGCGTTCAGTTCACCCCGGCACGGGCGAACGCACTGCCGCCGCGCCGCCACCACAGAAACATCAGCGCGGCCATCGCCGCGCACATGAGCAGTGCGAAGACGCTGCCCTCCGGCCCGGTATTGCCGCCGCTCAGCCAGACGTTGCCGGCCGGCTGCGCGGAGAGGAGCGCGCCCTCGATCTGCAGGCCGCTGTTGTGTACGCCGTAGACGAAGGACTGCGCCCAGTCCCAGCCGAAGTGGCAGCCGATCGCCCACCAGAGCGACCCCGTGTACCAGATGCTCAGGCAGGCGATCAGACCGAAAGCCCCCGCCTGAAGCAGGCCGATCACCGTCTCACCGTGGTTGACACCATGTATGGCGCCGAAAATGACCGACGTCAGCAGCGTGGCCCACCAGAAACCGATGCGGCGCGTGAGCGCGTACAGGAAGTAGCCGCGCAGCATCATCTCCTCGAAAAAACCCACGGCAAGAAATACGATGGCCCACAGCAGGCCGTACCTCACCGCTTCGGCCGTCGGGATCCCGCCCGCTTGCAGCTGGACGTAGCCCAGCGACCACAGCACGCCGACCAGCACGGAAATGCCGGCCACGCCGCTGATGAAGCCCCCCGCAAAGCGCACCGCACGGGCGCTGCCTTGCAGCCCGTACGAGAACGGCGAGCGGCGCTCGATCAACGCAACCGTAGTCGTCGCCGCCGCAATGGCCGTGAGTTGCACGGCCTCCGCCACCAGCAGGAACGAAGGCGGAATCGTCTTCATCCTCGAAACATTGACGTGAAATAGACCCCTCAGCATGAACCCGGCCGCCGCAAATATGGCGGCGAAGATCAACCAGAACAGTGCGATGCGCCATCCTACGCGAATGCCTTGCGGACCCACGAAAATGCGCTTGATGCCTTTGGCGTGCTGGGACGGCGAGGCGGCTTCAGTGCGGGATACGGACGGTAGATCGGGCGATTTCATAGGCGAGTTGGCTCCTTGTGGTTTTGGCTTATGGGATGCGTGCAGGGCGAAATCGGGTAATGGGAGTTAGCCGTGAACCTCAGCCGGAAACGCCCGGTTTAAGCGCTGCGCATGAAACGCAGGCAGGGGTTGAGACGGGAATCGGATCGTGAGCCTGGCTCGGCTATGGGCTGACGCAGAACGGCCGGCACCCGGCAAACGAGGCGGTCCATCCAGGCCAATGCTGATCTACGCGGTTCTTGTGTCGAGCTTCGCTGCATCGATCCACCTTGTATGGGTTGGCGCAGGTGCTTTGGGGATCCAGGATCACTGGGTAGCCGATTATAGACTTCATTGAACCCTGTCCGATATGGCGCAAAAATGCGCAATGCCATAAAGGGATTTAAAAGCCCCTCTATAGAAAGCCAGTTGAAATCAAGACCGGGAGACGAATACGCAACCTCGAATATGCAACCTCGAATATGCAACTTCAAATGCGCAACGCGAAACGCACCAGCGATGGCATGATATTGGCCTCACGTCCTCGTTTCACGACCACGCCCGAACATGTCCAATCTGATCGTCCACGGCGGCCTCCCGCTACGCGGCGAAATCACACCGTCCGCCAACAAGAACGCCGTTTTGCCCGTTCTCTGCGCCACGCTGCTCACCGATCAGCCGGTGCGTCTTATCGGCGTGCCGGAGATTACCGACGTCAAGAAAATCCTCGATATCTTCCGCATGCTGGGCAGCGAGGTCTCGGTGAATTTCACGACCGGCATTCTCGATCTGCATCACCGCGCCACCGCGTTCGACCCCGCCGTACACAAGCTGCCCGTGGAAATGCGCTCGTCGATCATGCTGGTGCCGCCGCTGCTCGCGCGCTTCGGCGTGGCGCGGCTGGAAAACGACGTGAAGGGCTGCACGCTCGGCGTGCGCGAAATCGATCCGCACGTCGAGGTGTTCGAGCGCTTCGGCGCGCGCGTCGTGCGCACTGAGGATTCGCTGATCGTGCGCAACGATGAGGGCAACCACGCGGGCAAACACACGGGCAACAGCGGACGCATGGCCGCGAACGATCACTGGCTCGACTACGCGTCGGTCACGACCACCGAGAACTTCGCGCTGTGCGCGGCCGCGGCACCGGGTACCTCGACGCTCGTCAACGCCGCCTCCGAACCGCACGTGCAGGAATTCTGCCGCTTTCTCGCCCTGCTCGGCGTTCGCATAGAAGGCATCGGCACCTCGCGGCTCGCCGTGACCGGTGGGCAAAAACTCGGCGGCGCCGAGTTCCGTTTCAGCGAGGATTTCCATGAGATCGCGACCTTCCTCGCGCTCGGTGCGGTCACGGGCGGCGACATCGTCGTGCGCAATTCCGCACCGGAGCAGTTCCCGCTGATCGACCGGACGTTCGCGAAGTTCGGCGTGAACGTCGTGCATCGCGACGGCTGGTCGCGTGCGGTGAGCGATGGCCCGCTGCGGGTGCGCCGCCCGTTTACGCAAAACATTCTCACCAAGGTCGAGGCCGCGCCGTGGCCTTATTTGCCCGTCGATCTGCTGCCCATCTTCGTCGCGCTCGGCGTGAAAGCCGAAGGCAGTGCAATGTTCTGGAACAAGGTCTACGACGGTGCGATGGGCTGGACGAGCGAACTCTCGAAGTTCGGCGCCCACGTGTTCCTCTCCGACCCGCACCGGCTCGTCACGTTCGGCGGCCTGCCGCTCTCGCCCGCGCGCGTGGAAAGCCCGTACATCATCCGCGTGGCGATTGCGCTGCTGATGGTTGCCGCAAGCATCGAGGGACGCTCCGAAATCATGAACGCCGTGCCGATCCGTCGCGCCCATCCGCGCTTCGTCGAGAATCTGCGCTCGGTGGGTGCGCAGGTGGAGTGGACCAGCAGCGAATGACCGGAAAATTCCGTCCATTTAAAAACCGTTTCGATTACGTCATGCGGCGCAGCATGCGCGCGGGATCGCTTCCATAACAAAAAACACCTTTCACCAATGATCGAATTTACGGGGTTATCCAAGCGATACGGCGAAGTCCAGGCGCTCCACCCTCTGGATCTTCGCGTCGCGCGCGGCGAACTATTCGGTTTTCTCGGCCCCAATGGGGCCGGCAAGACCACCACGATCCTTATGATGATCGGGCAACTCGTGCCCACGAGTGGCACCGTGCGCATCGACGGGCTCGATTGCCGGGGCGACGACGTCGAAGTGAAACGGCGCATCGGTTATCTGCCCGACAATCCGATCTTCTACGATTACCTGCGGGGCCATGAAATTCTGCAGTTCGTCGCCGAAATGCAGGGTCTTTCGCGCACGAAAGCCAAATCCCGCACCGAGCAGCTGCTCGCCGAATTCGGCCTCGATACCGCCCGCGACGAATTTGCCGTGAATTATTCGATGGGCATGAAAAAGAAGCTTGGGCTCGCGTGCGCGCTGATCCACGAGCCCAGCGTGCTGATTCTCGACGAACCGATCAACGGCCTCGACCCGCGGGCCGCACGCGACGTCAACGACCGGCTCATCGAATGCGCCTCGCGCGGCATGACCATCTTCATGTCCACCCATCTGCTGGATATCGCCGAGCGTCTGTGCAGCCGCGTGGCGATCATCCATCACGGCAAGCTGGCCGCCACGGGCACGCTCGACGAAATCCGCGCCGCCACCACGCTCGGCGGCTCCCTCGAAGACGTTTTCCTGAGCATCACCACCGACAGCCCTCAGGGCGAGGCTTCGCGATGACGCCCTATCGCGAACAGATCCGCGCAACGTGCCTGCTCGCGGCCCTGAGGCTGCGCCGGCTGAGGAACATGTACGGCTACGTCTTCCGCGGCCGCAGACAAACTCGCACCGGCAAAACCCACCCACCGCAAAACACGTTCGCCCGCGCCGCATTCACATCGATCGCACTCCTCTTCATTCTGGCGATTTCGCTTTTCTCCCTTGGCAACGGCATCCGTGGCTTCGTGCTGGCCTTGTACTGCCATACCCACGGCGGCTGCGACGGCACGGCGGCCCCTCTCGCGCAAGAGATAGCCGCCCGCATTCAGGCAAGCTTGTCCGGCGACGAAATGCTGCGCGGCCTCGCCATGCTGACCGGAGTGCTCTGGTTAATCGGCGTGCTCTATCCGGTTACTCTCTCGCTGCGGTCGGGGCCCGGGTGGGATTTCGAGTGGATCTCGACGCTGCCCATGTCGCGGGCGACGCTGCTTGGCTCGCGCATCGTCGAGCGCGGCATCGTCAATCCGATCGCGTGGGCGGCCCTTGCTGTGCCCGCCGCGATTGTGGCAGGGCACGCCGGCGCTGGCTGGCTGACGCCAGTCTGGACAATCGCAGTGGTCCTGCCTTTGCTGCTGACGGTGTCGTCGATCTGGACCGTGCTCGACATGGGACTGCATATCGTGCTCGCGCCGAACACCGTGCGCAATCTCCAGTCGATATTGGGCATCGTGCTTGCACCGGCCATTTTCTTCGTGGTTTATCTGCACACGCCGACTGGCGAGCACTATTCGCTCATCTTTGCCGACTACACACCGGAATGGGTGATCTGGACTCCGCCCGGCGTGGCGATCCAGGTCCTCTGCGCCCCCTCCGCGGCAAACGCATTCGGACTCTATGGCCTGTTGCTGCTGGAGACGGAACTGATCATCCTGCTCAGCGTCGTGTTCCTGCGCTTTCAGCTTCGCGACGGACTCGTCGCGCATGGCGCGCGCGAGAGTGGCCGCACCACGCGTGCCACCCGCCAGACGCCCGCGGGGAGCGGCAAAGGCATTGGTCTCTCGCTTTCCCCGATCGTCTGGCGCGAACTGACCTTGCTGTTGCGCGACCGGCGCCTGCTCGTGCAATTCTTCGGCGTCCCGCTCGTGACGATAGGCGGGCAGTTTCTCTTCAACGGCCAGCTTGCGGGCATCCTGGCCCAGAAGCCCGCGGCGCTCGCTTCGGTGGCATTCGGCGTGGGAGCGTACGTACTCGCTCAATCCGCACTGCAAGCGCTGACGACGGAGCAGGGTTCGCTCTGGCTGCTCTATACCTTCCCGCGCCCCATCATGCGCATTCTGCGGGAAAAGGTGCGCTTCTATTTCGTGCTCTCGCTGTGCTACCCCGCAATACTGTGCGCCGTGTGCCTTGCGCTCTCCCGCGTAGCGCCATGGAAATTTTCAGGCGGCTTTGCCCTGGCCGCGCTTGGTCTCGCCATCTACTCGATAATGGGAGTATCGATCGGCGTGCTGGCGGGTGTGCGCAGTACGTGGTCGAGGAGCCTCTATACCTACCAGTTCCTGCTGCTCACGGGCATCTACGCATACGCCCTGTTGACGGACGACTGGCGCCGGGAAATGCCGATCATCCTGCTCTGCGGCGCGCTCGCTTTCGCGCTCTGGCAAAAGGCGGCAGACCGGTTGCCCTATCTGCTCGATCCCGCAGCGGCACCGCCATCGGAAGTCGCACTGGCGGACGGCCTGATCGCGGCTACGTTTTTCTTCGTATTGCAGATCATCGCCAACGCGTGGCTTCGGCACGAGATACACGGCGACGCGGTCTCCCGCGTCACGCTGGCGTACGTCTGTGCCGGCGCCCTCACCTACGCCTTGGCGCAGGGCACGTTTCGGGCGCTGCAAACGCGGGGCGTGCCCAGGATACTCGGCCCCGATGCCGCACGTGCGCTCCTCGCGGGAGCCGGAGTCGGCCTGCTTTGTGCTGGCGTGGGGCTCGCTTACCTGTGGCTGGCAGACCACTATGATTTTGCACCGCACAACGCCTCGACGCATCCTTTGCCGCTGCAAGCGCGCGTTCTCGTCGGACTGCTGGTCGTGTGCGCCGCGCCCGTATTCGAAGAGTTCATCTTCCGCGGACTGATCTTCGGCGGGTTGCGCCGTTCGCTGAATCTGCCGCTTTCGGCACTGGGCAGCGCCGCGCTGTTCGCCGTGCTCCATCCGCCCTTCTCGATGCTGCCCGTATTTGTGCTGGGTCTCGGCACGGCATGGGTGTATGCGCGCAAGCAGATGCTGCTGGCTTCGATGACCACGCATGCTGTCTACAACGCCGTGGTCGTGGGTTACCAGTTGATCCTCTGGCATGGCTAACAGGCGCCAAGTCCGCCCTGGCCTCGACCATCCTGCACGGGAGCCGACATGTTGAACGGCAAGCGTATTTCGCTCGTGGCCGCCATGGCCAGGAATCGCGTGATCGGCGCGGCCAACGATATCCCCTGGAAAGTACCGGGCGAACAGCGCCGCTTCCGGCAGCTCACGCTGGGCCATCTTGTCGTGATGGGGCGACGCACCTATGAATCGATCGGCCGTCCGCTTCCCGGTCGGGACATACTGGTCATGGGCACGCAGGTGCCCGATGGCGAACCTGTGGCCACCTGCCGCTCGCTGGAGGAAGCCATCCAGTGCATCACCGACGATGCGCGGGACGAAGTGTTCATCGCCGGTGGCGAGAAAATCTATCGCCTTTTCCTGCCGTATGCGGACACGATCTATCTCACCGAAATCGATCTGGCGCCGGCGGGCGATACGACGTTTCCCGACCTGCCTTCACACTTCGAATGCGTGGAAAGAGTCGAAATGGAAGGCCCGATTCGCCATGCGTTCCTGACCTACCGGCGTGCCGCGGCCTGATCCGCCGACCCGCGCTTCCTGCTAGCCGCCGGTGCCCGCATAGGCGGCCCTAAGCGCTGCGGCGTCGAACTTCGTCATTTGCATCATGGCGTCGGCCACGCGTTTTGCCTTGACCGGATCGGTATCGGCCATCATCGGAATGAGATCGTCCGGCACGATCTGCCATAACACGCCGAAGCGGTCTTTCAGCCAGCCGCAGCCGTTGGGGACCGCACCGTCCTCGAGAAACGCGCTCCAGTAGCGGTCCAGCTCCGCCTGGTCCGCGCAGTTCACCAGGAGCGAAATCGCGTGATTGAAGGGCTCGGCGGCTTCGTGGCTCATGGCGATGAAGGGCTGCCCGAAGAGAACGAACTCGACGAATCTCGTGGTGCCGGCGCTCGGCACCGGCGTGACCCGAATCACATGCGAATCGGGAAAGATACTCGTATAGAAAGCCGCAGCCTCTTCCGCTTCCCTGGCATACCAAAGGAATGGCGTGATCTTTTGA
Source organism: Paraburkholderia sp. J12 (assembly GCF_905220215.1). Classification (NCBI taxonomy): domain Bacteria; kingdom Pseudomonadati; phylum Pseudomonadota; class Betaproteobacteria; order Burkholderiales; family Burkholderiaceae; genus Paraburkholderia; species Paraburkholderia sp. J12. The sequence continues at coordinate 177,516 of NZ_CAJMZC010000010.1, read as the reverse complement.
ATCGTCATGGCATGTCTCCTCTCAGTTCAGGCAGGACGCGAAAGCATGCTGCGTGCCGCCATCGATCCCGCTGAATGGGCTTTAGAAACGGGGCTTTAAAAATAGCACGCCAGGAGAAAAAGCCTCACGCTGCGTGAGCGGCTTTCAAACCGGCGGGTATGACCCCGTTGCGCCCTCGAGCTTGCGGACAACGTCAACCCTTTTGATCGGGCGCCGCCCCGAAGCGCTCCAGAACGAAATCGACGAAGCTGCGCAGCTTGGGCGACATCTGGCGATCGCGCAGATAAAGCAGATTGATCGGCCGCGCGGGCGGCGCTTCGCCGGGCAGAACGCCAACAAGGCGCCCGGCTTCGATATCGTCGTCGACCAGAATGGAAGGCAGCATCGCAATGCCCATGCCTGCCAGAATGGCCCTGCGCAGGGCGTCGGCGCTGTCGATCCGCAGCCGTCCGCCAACGGGAACGCTCACAGAGCCGCTCGAACCCGACAAGATCCACTCGGGCTGCACCGCGCGCATTTCAGAGCGTGGCGGGTAAGCGTAGGTCAGGCATTGATGATCGCGCAAGGCTTCCGGCGAAGCGGGTGCGCCATGCGCTTCGAGGTAAGCGGGCGATGCACACAGCACGAGCCGATACGGCTGCAAGGGACGGGCGACGAGATCGGGACTGCTGGGCGTGCCGAGCCGGATCGCCGCCTCGAAGCCGTCCTCCACGAGGTCCGATACGGCGTCGCTCGCCACCACGTCCAGCTGGACCTCGGGATAGCGGCGGCAGTAGTCCGCCAGCGACGGGATCAGGCATTCGCTGCTGAAAATCACCGGTGCCGTAACGCGCAGCAGACCGCGGGGCGTCCCGAGATGGTCGAGCGCCAATCGCTCGGCGTCGTCGATCAAGCCGAGAATTTCGACACATCGCTCGTAATAAGTGCGCCCGAATGCGCTGATCTGCTGCTTGCGCGTGGTGCGGTGAATGAGCCGCGTGCCGAGCCGCACTTCCAGCGCCTGCAGATGATTGCCCACCATGGTGGGGGAGAGGCCGCAGGCATCCGCAGCGGCCGTGAGACTGCCGGTCTCGACCACGTGCACGAACACGGTCATCGCTTTGAGCAGGTCCATTCCCCAATTTTAATGGGTTCTGCGCCAAACCGCAGTGTCTTTATCCAATTCAATGGGGGAATTAGAGTGCTCCCGTGCCTCGACGATCCCGTCAACCTGCTTCTCCCTATTCGCCCATGTACGGACACCCTGCCCGATCCCCGCGTCTTGCTCTTCTCGCAACCAGCCTCGGCTTTGCGATCATCTGCCTCGACGTAACCGTCGTGAACGTCGCGCTCAAGCGCATTCAGGAAACCCTCGCGGTGGATTCCGCGCAGCTCGAATGGGTGCTCAACGCCTATACGCTCGCGTTCGCGAGCCTGCTGCTCAGCGCGGGCGCGCTGGGCGACCGTCTGGGCGCGCGACGCGTTTTCGTGAGCGGCTTTGCGGTGTTCACGCTGGCATCGGTCGTCTGCGGATTCGCGCCGCACGCATTGGCGCTGGTTGCCGCGCGCACGGCCCAGGGCGTGGGTGCGGCCTTGTGTGTGCCCTCGTCGCTTTCGCTGCTCAGGGCCACCTTTCCCGATGCGAAAGCCCGAGCCAGGGCGGTCAGCATCTGGGCCGGGACCGCGGCCATGGCATTGGGCGCCGGACCGGTCGTGGGCGGCGTGCTGGTCGGCAGCCTCGGCTGGCCAAGCATCTTTCTGATCAACGTGCCCTTCGGCATCCTCGGTATCTGGCTGACGCTGGCCTACGCACCCGATACCCCGCGCAATGCCGCACGCAAGATCGATCTTGCTGGGCAAGTCCTGGCCGCAGCGGCGCTCGTGGCACTCACGTTCGCCGTCGTGGAAAGCGGCGACCACGGCTGGAAAAGCCCGGCCGTAACGTGGGGGCTGGCCGGGTTCGTTGTTTTTGGCCTGCTGTTCGTGCTGGTGGAAAAGCAGCAGCGGCACCCCATGCTGCCGCTCTCGCTGTTCCAGATACCGGCGGTCAACGCGAGTTCGCTGATCGGACTGGCGCTCAACTTCGGCTATTACGGGCTGATGTTCGCGATGAGTCTTTTCTTCCAGAGCGTGTGGCACTATTCGCCGCTCCAGACGGGCCTCGCCTTCCTGCCGCTGACCGCCGTTGTCACGGCGGCCAATCTGGTTTCGGGCGCGCTGACGACGCGGTTCGGCTACCGATTTCCGATGGTGCTGGGGCAGACTCTGGCAGCGGCGGGTTTTCTTTCGCTCGGCCTGATCGAGAGCCAGAGCAGCTATCTGACGATTACGCTGCCGCTGCTGGTCATTGGCGTGGGTGTCGCGCTGGCCGTGCCGTCGATCAATACCGCCGTCCTCGCTCATGTCGATTCGGGCTCCACCGGGATTGCTTCGGGCGTTCTGAATACCGCGCGGCAGGTGGGCGGTGCGCTGGGTGTCGGGGTTTTCGGTGCGCTCGTTTCGGGCGCGGAAGAGAGGATGGTCGAGGGGCTGCACATCGCGGTACTGATCGCCGCCGCGATATTGGCAGCAGCGTTGATGATTGCGGTCGCAACGATGAGGCCCGCGGAGTCGGCGACGCGAAATGAGTCTGCGAGCTAATGTAAATGCGCATTGCATAGCCCATCAACAAGGGATCGGCCGAGCGTGGTCTACCGCACATTCAGCAGGACAACTAGACGTTATATCGTCATCGCGTAGCCCCAGAACAATCCGACCCAACCCACGCCGGAACGATTCGAGTCGCTCGATGAACCGGCGCGATCAAGAAAACAGAGGGCCGTGTCATGCGATCTGCTGTGCGGTGCATAGTCGCGCTGATGTGCAGTGCATTGATTGGCGCGAGCGAGGCGACGCCGACGCAAGCCGCACCGGGCAACGACGGACCACCGTTATGGACGGCGACCGCTCCGGGGCGCCCCACCTTGCTGCTGCTTCCCACGATCCACTTCCTGAGCATCAACGACGCGCGCGTCGACCCGTGGCTGGCGCAGCTTGCGACACGCGTTCAGGCGATCGTGCTGGAGGTACCGCCGTCCTTGAACCGAAGCGAGCTGCAGATGGCACGACGGTTCGGGATCTACGACACCGCCGACAACCTCACGAATCACGCCAGGAGCATGACAGCCGAACAACTGGCGGGGTGTGCACGGCAAAGCGGTCTGAACATCGTGCAGTTCCTGCAGCTCAAGCCGTGGCTGGCCGCCATGGTCCTGGACACGCGACGGATGACGGGCCGGACTCCCGCCCAGCAGGCAAGCGGTAGCCTGCCCGCCGATCATGCCGGAATCGACTTGCGGCTGTTCCATCTCGCGCAGAAGAACATGATTCCGCTGATCTACCTCGAAACGCTGCCACAAGCATTGAAACTGTTCGACGACATGCCATTCGAGGAACAGGATGCCAGCCTGTACGGCGCCTGCCACGATCTGACCGGCACCACGCCAGGCGACCTGAATCTCAACGAACTCGAAGAAGCCTGGCTGGACGGCGATGCGAGCCGGCTGGGCAAACTGATAACGACGCGCGATCCCCATGAAGAACGGGCGCATTACGAGGAAACGCGATACGTCCTGGAAGGCGGGACCGCGCTCTTTGCCGCCACGATGCAGTCCTATGGTTATTTTCATGGGAAAGGCCCCATCCTGGTCGCCGTGGGCGCGGCCCATTTCTTTGGGGACGACTCGCTCCTGCACCGGCTGGAGATGGCCGGGTATTCGATCACTGCGCCGCACAACGCCGGCACTTTTCCTCCCTCGTTGAAGACCACCGACTCGGATACGCCTTCACGCCCGGCATCGACAGAGTAAGAAAACAAAGACCTTACATCGCCTTCTCATCCACTGATTGGCTTGCAGCTTTTTACTCTGTCGTATAGAGTACTCTACAAATCAACCGGAGAACTCTATGTCGCTCTCATCCGAACAAGCCGCTTCGGCCCTGCGTGAAATTGCAGCCGTTGAAAACCGGAGTGGTCAGCTCTATCGCTACCAGCGAACAGCACCGATGTTGATACTGTGGGGGGCAATCTGGGCATTGGGCTTCGTCCTCACCGACCGCTTTCCGGTCCAGGCCAACTGGATCTGGATCCCGCTCGATATCGCCGGAACGCTGGGTTGTATCTACCTCGGGCAGCGCGGGAAAGATCACGCCTCGGCTACGAGCTGGCGCTGGCTGGCATCCATTGTCAGCATCTTTGTCTTCTACATTCTCGTGCTGAATATTTTCCAGCCGATCACCGGCCCTCAATCGGCGGCACTCATTGCCTTGATCGTCGCGCTGTTCTATGTGCTTGCCGGCCTCTGGCTCGGCGCACGATTCGTGGTGGCCGGTGTCGTGCTGGCAGCGCTCATCGTGTTCGGCTATTTCATGCTGGCCACGCATTTTTATCTGTGGATGGCCGTAGTGGGCGGCGGCGCGCTCATACTGGCGGGCCTGTGGCTGCGGAGAGCATGAATGGATTCGCTCGACGAAGTCATTCATCAGCCCGTGCGCCTGAAAATCATGGCCGCACTCAAGGCGCTTCCCGCTCGCGAATCGATTGAGTTCGTCAGACTGCGCGCGATCGTTGGAGCAACCGAAGGCAATCTCGGCGCGCATCTCGCGACATTGGAGAAATGCGGCTATGTCCAGATGGAAAAAGACTTCGTCGGCAAAAAGCCTCGGACGTCCATTGCCATCACGAAAGAGGGGCGGCGCGCCTTCGAGGGCTACGTCGATCACTTGCGCAGCATTCTCGACGGCGCCGCTTAGACGGTGGCCCTTACGGCGTCGTTCGCGGGGCTCGGACGTAGTAGATGTCCCACTCTCCTTCGCCTGTCTGCGTGAAGCCGTGGCGTCGATAGAAGCGATTGGAATCGCTTTCGCGCAACGCGCCCACTTTCACCGGCATGGCCTGGCTATCGGCGTCGGCAAAGACGGCATCGAGGACGATCGAGCCGATGCCCCTACCCTGATGTTCCGGGACGATGTACAGGTGTTCGAGCGCAAGATGCTCGTCATCCGGTTTTGCCGCGACGAAGCCGACTCGCTCGCCCTCGACCGCGATGAACCTGCACCATGCCGGATCGAATGCGGCAAGGAAGCGCTCTCTCGCCCGCTGGCGATCGAAGCGGCCGATACGTTCAAGGCTCTCCCGCATGGCGTTGATGCGGATGTTGACCAATGCCTCGGCATCGTCGTGGGTCGTGGGCAAGAATGTGATGTTCATGTTGTTTTCTCGAACGCGTTGCGAGTGGCTCGTTTGTCCACGAGCCATTCCATGCAGCCAGCATAGCGCATAACGGGCAGGACAACCGCGCGTCAAAGCCCCGAGATCCACTACTACGATTCCCTCCTGCCGGGGCAACCTGGTCGAACCTCTTTGATCTACACTCATACAATCCGGCAGTCGAAATAAAAATCAAATAGACGCTTTTCTCGGTCGCCTTCGAATAAAGAGTACTCGGGGTATGCACTCAGAAGAAAACAGGCCATCACTCGATCAGGCATCGCCACGCGCAGTCAGTCTGCAGCGCACGAAGCAGGTCACGTTCATCAAGACTCCCTGCAACGTAAGCGGCTCGATCTGTTTCGTGCGGACCAACGCAGGCGGACTGGGTTCGCAGCTTATCAGAATATTCCGCCTTCAACCGCCGGAACGGTTCAGTGGCGGCGTAGCGGTCTTTGGGCTGACTGGCCGTACGCTCGACGTCCTCAGAAGCGATGAGGAATTATCCAGAGCCGTCGACGCGGTGCTGCAGGCGGGCAGCCGGCTACAGTTGCAGAAAGGCAAGCTCATTGCCACCGTCAGCAACGCGAAAGCCGCCGAATCCGGGCAACGCCTTTCAGCCTGCGTGGGCGATGCGGCGATGCGCATCGAGCAGCTCATTGGAGCTTCTGTGAACGATGCAGTCGACACCGGTCGGCTAACGCTGCCCTATCTGTTTCTTTCCATTGGCACAGGGATCGTATTCGGCTTGTGCTTCTCGCTTCTGGAAGCCTCGCTGACACCGCTGACGATAGCGCTCTACTCACTGGCAGCGGGGCTGATATTCGCAGTCCTCACCGTCCTCATCGTCATTCCGGTTCACTTGCGATCCCAGGCCCTCGCAGGTGCCGTCGTTTCCACCGCCGTCACTTCGGCGTTCATCGGCTCGCTTTTCCTCGGAGCGAGTCTTACGATGATCGCGAACACGTGGCTTGGAGAAAAACTGCTGGCGGCCCGCGACGTCCAGACAACCGGCACGATCGTCGTCACCCATGGAAAGAACGCGCGCTGCTGGCTTGCGCTGGATCAGCCGTCGCAGGATTTCGTGCAGGGCGCAACGTTCTCGAGGCTGCCGCTTCAATGCGGCGAGGTGCACTATCACGCAGATCCGATGTCCCGTCTTTACGACGTCAAACTCAACCCCGGTCTGCTGGGCGCGCCTTTCGCGCAATCCATTCAGGCCATCGACGCGCCGTTGCCGCCGCTCTACGTGTCGGCCAGCGCGATACCGTGCCGCTACGGCCTGCCAGCCGAATCCCTGCCGGAACTGCCGCCGCAGCCGCTGTTCGCTGCCGTTCGTATCTCCCTCAACGCACAGGGCGAAATCATGGATGCCGTGCTCGAACAGTCGTCCGGCAGTTCCGCCTTCGACGATCTTGCCTTGCGCCAGTCGCGCCTCGCTACCTGCAAACCCTACTCCGGCCCGGATGGAAAAACCGTTCCCGTCGAAACGAACTTGCTGTTTAACGCGCAACCGCACTGACGCCATGTTGATCGACAATGCCGGTTCCACCTGGATCTATCGACGCTACGCTGCGCGATTGCTTGCGTAACGAATGGCCGACCGCCCGAACAGAGGGGCGAGCGCTACGCCCGCCCTGCACCGGATTGCTTACGTCCGTCGCGGCTTCTCCAGCACGATCGTTTCGAACAACTGGTAGTCGGCCGTGGGCGTCTGATCCGCACCGGGCGCGTGATAGTAGTTCATCGTGATGGTCGTCTTGCCGCCTGCCGTGCCCGGATCGTAGTCGAACACAGCCAGGCCATACCCCGTGCCGGTGTCGCGCCGCGCGGACCAGATCGCATCTTCCAGCGCGTCCGCCGGCGCGCGCACGAACGTGCCCACCGTCTTGCCCGGTATCGGGCGATTGGGTTTCGTGAAGACCTTGGCCTGAACCTGGCCCGTGGCGGCGTCCTTGCCATACACATCCAGCGGCGCGTTCGTTCCGCCGCCGCCCAGGATCAGGTGTATCGTGCCCTTGCTGGTATCGAACGTGGCATTCTCCGGATCGGACGTGACGACCGGCTTCGGCTGCAACGTTTCGACCGGCACACCCGTCGTGGCATCGACACCCGCGTTGCGGTTGTATCCCCGCACCGGGTAGCTGCGCTCGTAGTCGTGATCGTGGCCGCACAGCACGAGGTCCACGCCGTAGCGGTCGAATAGCGGCAGCCAGGCCTCCCGGATCCCTTTATCCGAACCGTTGCCGGTCGACGAAGACGAGAGCGCGTCCTGGTGCATCTGCACGACGATCCAGTCGACGCCCGGATCGTTCGAAGCGCGATGCAGCGTTCTTTCGAGCCAGCGGGTCTGCTCGCCGTTGCTGTAGCCGCGCACGTACAGCGACGTGCCGGCCGGGATCGGCGGATTGCCGGTACGGCTGTCCGGCACGAGCGGTGCCGGACCGGCCACGAAGGCGGCGGCATCCTGATAGACCACGTCGTCCGCATCGAGCGACACGAACAGGATCGATCCCACCTGGAAGCTATACCAGTGGCCGCGAAAATGCGTGCCGTTCTCGGGCAGCGTATAGCGCGTCAGGTAAGACGCGAGGCCCTGATTGCCGTTGTTGAATTCGAGTTCGTGATTGCCGGGGCACGGCATCCACGGACGATTGGCCGCCGAGGTCTGCACGTTGTTGCCGAAATCGCGCCACACCGAGGGTTGCGAAGTCGGGTTCAGGTTGCCGTAGCACAGGTCGCCGTTGAGCAGATGAAAGAGCGGCTTGAACTGCTCCACGGCCGCCACGGCGAAACGGCTCTGCGGATACGAGAGAACCCACTTCGTATTGGGCGTGGCGAGGTCGCCGTAGCTGGTCCAGCGAAAGGGCGTGCGCCCGCGCGGCGCCGTTAGGAAGTCGGCGCTGAACGGCGTGCCCATGTTGCTGTCGTTGTCGGCCGTCACCTGGTACAGGTAGCGCGTGCCCGGTTGCAGATCGTGCAGCGCGACGTGATACGTATAGACCGTTTCGCCGTTGATGCCGTCCGTATAGCTGCGTTCCACCGCATGCCGGACCTGTGCGCGCTCGCCCGTCACGCCGATGCTCACGCGAGGGTTCACCGCGGCGGCCAGCGAGGCCCACGAGATGACGACCTCGCTGGCCGGGTCCCGTCCCCAGGTCAGATGAACCTGCTCGGGAGTGCCGTCCGGAGCCGCCGCGACTGCGTTTGCGCTCATTGCCAACGCACCGGTCCCGGCGGCGAGGCCCGAAGCGCCTGCCAGCTTCAGGAAGCCGCGGCGCGAAACGCCCGTCCGGGGATCGCCGGGTTGATCGTTATGAGTGGCGCAGCACGCGTTCGCGAAAATCGAATCTTCGGACATACGGAGCCTCTACGGTTGAATTGGACGAGTTGACGGCTTCGAGCCGAATGGCGCTCGGGCGACGATTAACCCGCCGATTTTTCCGTAAATGCTTTTCGTAACGATGACAGCTTTGCAAAAGCGCCAGAGGGATTATCTATCGCGCATGTCCGCGGCATGCGTCGTGACAAGGGGTAAGCGCGGAAACTCAGGCAGGCGCAATCGCGCGCCCAATCGCTTTGAGCAGCGTGCTTTTCTCGCCCTCGGAGTTCACGGGAAAGCGCTCGAACTCCAATTCGATTCTCACGTCGGCATAAAGGCCGGTGGGATCCTCGTGAAAATGCAGAAATGGCTTCGATTTCCGATAGAAAATGCCCGTCGAGCGTTCGCTCAATCCGGGAAATTCACGTAGCTGGCAAAGCAAGCTCTCAAGCCGCTTCAGTGCCTCTGAACCTGCATGCTTCACGATCTCTGCCTCCCATCAAGACCCCGAGCCGACATCCCTCGAAAATCGAATCGTCTGAATCGTCTATTTAATCGGTTCGACGAACGCCGTTCGATCAAAGGGAGCCTCATAGAGCTCGGGCCAGAATTCGACCATCCGCGTGATTTTGCCTTGTTCGATCGTAAAGAACGAAATGGCCTTCGCATTGAGAACACCGTCCGTGACGTCCACGTCCGAAACCACCTCGTTCTCGTTGGCGACCATGCGGTTGATCGTGAAGACCCACGGCCCTTGTGCGGGATAGGCAGTATTGAGCCGCGCGAAATTCGTGGCGCCCCGAATACGCTCGTTCGATTGCGGCCATTCCAGCACGAAGTCCCTGGCCAGAACCGCCTCGACCGCATAGAAGTCGTTCGTGCCCATCAAGCGCCAAAACGCCTGTACGACGTCCAATGCAGCCGGATCCTGCCATACCTTAGCAGCGGTGTTCATCGTGCTCCTTATCCCGTTCCTTCAATGTACGCGCTCAAACCGGTTGCGAGCGCATCGAATACCGCCTTGCAGCGCGGATTGCCGCGCAGGTCCTCGTGCATCGTGATCCAGGTATCGAGCGAGAACGTAGCGCGCGCTTCGAGTACCCGCACGAGCCGCGGGTCCCGCCGCGCCACGCCGGCCTGGCAAAAGCCGATGCCGCAGCCCGCGCGGATCATGGCCAGTTGCGCGAGGTCGCTGCTGCTGCGGATCGAGAATGCCTCCCGGTGCCAGTTGGGAAACACCTTCGCGGCGTTGCGGATGAACGGCGTCACTTCGTCGAAGCCCACCAGTGCATGACCTTCGAGATCGTCGAGCGTGGCCGGCGTGCCGTGGGCAGCAAGATAGTCGTCGCGCGCGTGCAAGCCCACTTCGATCGCGCCGATGCGCTGCGCCACCAGCATCTCCTGCAACGGCCGCGTCATGCGCACCGCAATGTCCACTTCGCGCTGCAGCAGATCCTGCACGCGGTTGCTGGCCACCAGTTCGATCACGAGCCCAGGCTGCGCGCGCCGCAACCGGGCGATCACCGGCGGCAGCACCTCCACGGAAACCACCTCGCTCGCCGAAATCCGCACCACGCCTTTCATCTCTTCGCCACGGCTCGCCGCCGCGCGCTCCAGCGCCGCCGCGGTGCTGCGCATCGCCTCGGCATAGCCGCGCAGCGTCGTGGCTGCCTCGGTCGGCAACAGACCCGTTTGCGAGCGGGTGAAAAGCGGCTGGCCGAACGCCACCTCCAGCGCCTCGATGTGCCGCCCTGCGGTGGGCTGCGTAATGCCCAGGGCGCGCGCGGCCCCCGAAAGCGAGCCTTCGGTCAGCACGGCGAGAAAGGTGCGGTAAAGCTCCCAGCTGAGATTCGAGACCATACATAAATGTATAGCAGATAGCCTATGTTCGCCAATTTATTATGTGCGAGCCGTGGAGCAGAATGCTTCCATCGAAACCACGAATCAAAACGGAGAGCGGACATGGCAACCTCATTTTCCGGAGCAGAAGTCAAACGGGCCCTCGTGCTGGGCGCGACCGGCGGCATCGGCGGCGAAGTCGCGCGGCAGTTGCGCGAGGCCGGCTGGAAGGTGCGCGCGCTGCATCGGCGCGGCGGCCAGACCGCGGAAGCCGCGGCAGCGGGCGACGGCATCGAGTGGCAGCAAGGCGACGCCATGGATCGCGAGGCCGTGGTGCGAGCGGCGCAGGGCTGTCAGGTGATCGTCCACGCCGTGAACCCGCCGGGATACCGCAACTGGTCGCAGCTCGTGCTGCCCATGATCGGCAACACCATCGCGGCGGCGCAGGCTTCGGGCGCGACCATCGTGCTGCCCGGCACCGTTTACAACTACGGGCCGGATGCGTTCCCGACACTGCGCGAAGATCAGCCCCAGCAGCCGCGCACGAGGAAGGGCGCGATCCGCGTGGAGCTCGAGCGACAACTCGAGGCGGCCACGGCGCAAGGCGTGCGCACGATCGTCGTGCGGGCGGGAGACTTCTTCGGCCCTCACCTCACCGGCAACAGCTGGTTTTCGCAAGGCTTCGTCAAGGCGGGACAGCCCGTGCGCACGGTCCAGTTACCGGGCCGGCCGGGCGTGGGGCACCAATGGGCGTACGTGCCCGACGTGGCGCGCACCATGGTCGAACTGATCGAGCGCCGGGAAACGCTGCCGCTCTTCGCGGCCTTCCACCTGGGCGGCCACTGGGACCCGGACGGCACGAAGATGGCCGAAGCCATCTGCCGCGTCGCCCGGCTGCATGGCGCGAAGCCGCGTCAACGGCGCTTTTCGTGGGCGCTCGTGTACGCGGCGGCGCCGTTCATGGCGACGCTGCGCGAGTTGCTGGAGATGCGGTATCTGTGGCAGGTGCCGGTGCGGCTCGACAATGCGCGCCTCGTCGCCACGCTCGGACGGGAGCCGCATACGCCGCTGGATGTGGCCGTCGAAGCCACGCTGGCCGGCATCGGCTGCCTCGACCATCCGCCCACCCACGCGCCGGCGGCGGCCCACGCGAAGTAAGACGCGCCGCTCACGCCTGCTCGATCACCTCGCCCACCACGACGCGGTCGCGTCCGCCCAGCTTCGCGCCGTAGAGGCTGGCGTCGGCCTTTTGCAGCCAGGCGATGTGATCGCGCATATCCGGTCCGCATTGCGCCACCCCCACGCTGATCGTGCACGGGCAGGCCGCGCCGTCCTGCGCCGCCTGGATGCGGACTGTGGCGACCAGTTGCTCGGCGGCGGCGCGCGCCTCGGTGAGCGTCGCGCCCGGCAGCACCACGCCGAACTCCTCGCCGCCGTAGCGGCCGATCGGGTCCGTCTCGCGGAAATGCTCGCGCAGCATGCCGGCGAAGGCTTGCAGCACCGCGTCGCCGGCCGGATGGCCGTGGGTGTCGTTGACGCGCTTGAAGTGATCGAGATCGACCAGCAGCAGCGACGACGCATAGCGCCGCTCGCGGCACAGCGCGAATTCGGCCGCCAGCACGCTCTCCCAGCTGCGCCGGTTGAGCAGGCCCGTGAGGCCGTCGGTGCGGCTCAGCCTTTCGAGCGTGCGGGTCTGCTCGGCCAGTTGCTGCGAAATGCGATAGGTCGCCCAGCCCAGCGCGAGCGGGTAGACCACGAGGAACGGCAGGCAGGCGAGGACGGTGGGCAGGCTCGAGAACGGCTCGAACGCGAAGCCGAGTGTCAGCAAGCCGACGACAAAGCCCACCAGGTGAGCGAGCACGCCGCGCGCGAAGAGGCGCAAACCGCCGGCGGCGATGTTGTCCATGCTGAGCATCACGAGGATCAGCACGCACGGCAGCACGTTGAACCGCATCGCGACGACCCAGAAGCCGCCGCACGCGGCGTCGATCATGAGATTGACGCGTTCGCCGCGATACGGCACGTGGCAGGCCAGCGCCGCCCGGCGCGCGACGTGGGGCCAGAGAAAACCATGGAAGACAAGCAGGCCCCACAGCAGGAAACCGCGCTCCTGCTGCGCGAACACCGAGGCCACGCAAAAGAACCCGAGGCCGAGCCCCGCGATCCTCAGACGATAGACGCGTTCGACGAAACGTTTGCCCTTGCCGGCGTTGGCCTTCGATGCTGCACTCATTGCGTTGCTTCTTGCATATTCACGCTACGCCGGTCTGGAAGGACATGGGCTCCTATTGTGCCATTTGTTGGGAAAAAATTCGGGGTCGAAGGTGTGGACACAACAACGGACGGACGCGCGGCGCGCCCGCCCCATCCGGGCCCCGACCGCGCTCAGGCCACGAGGAACCGCTGCGCGAGGCGCACCCAGCACGCGGCGCCCAGCGGCAAGACCTGATCGTTGAAGTCGTAGCCGGGGTTGTGGACCATGCAGCCGCCGAACTCGCCTTCGCCGTTGCCCAGAATCAGGTAGCAGCCCGGCACGGCATTGAGCATCCAGGCGAAGTCCTCGCTGCCGTTGAGCCCCTTGGGCGCCTGCGTGACCACCTTGTCGTCGCCCACGAGATCGGCGCACACCTGCTGCGCGAGCGCTGTTTCGTCAGGCGTGTTGACCATCGGCGGCGTGAGCTGGCGGTAGTCGATCTGCGCCTCCACGCCGTGCGCCTGCGCGGTCAGTGCGACGATCTCGCGCACGCGCGCCTCCACGAGTTCGCGTGTTTCGGGCCGGGCGGCGCGCACGTTCAGGCCCAGTTGCACCGACTCGGGAATCACGTTGTGCGTGGCCCCTCCGCGGATATAGCCGATCGAAACCACCGCCGTTTCGTCGGGCGGCACGTTGCGCGCCACCACCGTTTGCAGCGCCGTGATGAGCGCACCCGCCGCCACTATCGGATCTTTCACGCGGTGCGGCATGGCGCCGTGTCCGCCCACGCCCTTGAGCGTCACGTCGGCCACGTCAGATGAAAGGCTCACCGGTCCCGGCAGCACGCGGAAGGTGCCTGCCGCCACGCCCGGCATGTTGTGCAGCGCATACACGGCATCGCACGGAAAACGCTCGAAAAGGCCCTCTTCGATCATCGCTTTCGCGCCGCACAGGTTTTCTTCGTCGGGCTGGAAGATCAGGTTCAAGGTGCCGTTGAAGTCGCGCCGGTCGGCCAGCGCCTTCGCCGCCGCGAGCAGGATCGCCGTGTGGCCGTCGTGGCCGCACGCGTGCATCTTGCCGGGCGTCTGGCTTGCATAGGGCAGCTCCGTCTTCTCGACGATGGGCAGCGCGTCCATGTCGGCGCGGATCCCGAGGCGCCGCTTGCCGTCGCCCACCTTGAGCTGGCCGACCACACCGCTGCGGCCGATACCCGTATGCACTTCGTAGCCCCACTTCGCGAGCAGCATGGCGACGAGCTTCGCCGTCGCGCTCACTTCGAAGCCCAGTTCCGGCTGCGCATGAATCTGGCGGCGAATGCCGATGAAGGTCTCGGCGTCGATTTCGATTTCAGGCAGCAGCGTGGGCAACAACTGGAACGGCGTGAGATGAGATTCGCGCTTCATGGCGAGGTCGTCCTCCAGATTCGATGTTTAACGAAAAAATCACGCAACGCGGTTTTCGCGAATGCTCAGTACAGCGAACAGGGTCACGATGGCGCAGGCGACGAGATAGAGCGCAGGCGTGAGCGGATTGCCCGTTTTCGCGAGCAGCCAGGTCACGACGAATTGCGAACTGCCGCCGAATACGGTCACGCCAATGCTGTAGATGACCGACAGCCCGCTTGCGCGAACGTGCTTCGGCAGCAACTCCATCATGATGAGCAGCATGGGCGTCGAACCGAGATTCGTGGCGGCCGTCATGACGACCGAGAGCAGCAGCACAAGCGGCACGCTGGGATAACGCGTCATCAGCCAGAACGCCGGCACCACCACCACGATGTTGAAGAAGAGCGAGGCCAGCACGAGCGGCTTGCGCCGCGCGAGACGGTCGGCGAGCCGCCCCGACACGAGCGACGCCACCAGCATCGTCAGGCCCGTGGCGCAGCCCGAGAGCAGCGACAGCGAAGGCGGCATCTTGAGCACGCGAATCATGTAGGTGGGCATGAAGAACACCACGAGATACATCCCGACCGTGCCCGCCGTCACCGCGAGGATGCCCTGCACCACCTGCTTGCCGTGTTCGCGCAGCAGCGTGCCGAGCGGGCTCTTCGCATCGGGCGCGGCCTCGTGGGTTTCGTCGAGTTTCGAACGGATATAGAGACCCACCGGCGCGATCGCGAGGCCGCCGAGGAACGGCAGGCGCCAGCCCCAGCTTTCGAGCGCGGCGGGCGTCAGGAAGACGTAGAGCAACGCGCCCGTCAACGCGCCGAGCAGCGCGGAGATGCCCTGGCTGCCCAGTTGCCAGCTCACGCGGAAACCGCGTTGCCCCACGCTACCCGACTCCATCAGCATGGCCGTGGCAGCGCCAATCTCGCCGCCCAGCGAAAACCCTTGCAGAAGGCGCCCCGCGAGAATCACGAGCGAGCCCAGCACGCCCGCTTGCGCATAGGTAGGCGCAAAAGCGATGCACAGCGTGCCCGCGACCATGAGCCCGATGGTGAGCGTCATCGCGGCCTTGCGGCCGCGCCGGTCCGCGTAGCTGCCGATCACGAAGGCGCCGAGCGGCCGCATCACGAAGCCGATGCCGAAGGTCGCCACGGCCAGCAGCAGCGAGCCATAGGGACTGTCCGAGGGAAAGAAGAGCCGGCCTATCAGCAGGGCGAAGAAGCTGTAGACCGTAAAGTCGTACATTTCGAGCGCGTTGCCGATCGAGCAGGCGGCGATAAGGCGGAACGGGCTCGTGCGCGAAGCCGCATGCGGCGGCGCACCGGCGAGGTGCGAGGAGCCGGCTTCGTCGGCGGCCGTGAGCGTGACGTCATTCATGGCGGATCTCCGCAGGACGGTGTGAACGAAGCGGGCCACGGCGCGTTTATGCGACTCGGGGCCCATCGTACAGACAGCTTTCGGCAGGACAACGCCGGCATGGGGCTGCGCCGGCCCGATCGATATTCAACCCGGCTTTATTTTTGAAAGAAGTAATATATTTTCATTGCGATAACCAGATGGAATCGCTTGAATCGAGGGCGAGGCAATTCTGGCGCGCTCAAGGTGCCGGAGGAAAAGACTGCCTGGGTCAACTTACGGTGCATCGCCGCTCGGGAGAAACCGGCAAGATGAGAGGCAGTTCCTGCGCGCGCGTATCCGTCAACGGGATGACAATGGGCGAATTATCAGCCTATGTTAATAAACTGATTCGACCGTGCGAATGAACTTCGTATGCCTGATAGATGGCGCCGGAGCGTTGGATCCGGTGCCATCTACTGTTTGGCGGGCGGGTTGGAATTTGCCGCGCAAGGACTGCGGCGGCAGGAAGGCAGAAAGGCAGGAAGCAGGCGACTGGGTGCGCTGCCGAAAACCGGCGCGGGGCGGTCAGGCTTTCCTGACGAATTCCGACTTCAGGCTCATCGCGCCAAAGCCGTCCACCTTGCAGTCGATGTCGTGGTCGCTGTCGACAAGACGGATGTTCTTCACCTTGGTGCCCATCTTGATCACACCGCCCGAGCCCTTGAGCTTCAGATCCTTGATGACGGTGACGGTGTCGCCGTCCTGCAGGACGTTGCCTGCCGAATCGCGATAAACCTTTGCTGCCGGCTCGGCCGCCGAGGCTATCGCGCCCGGCGTCCATTCGTGCGCGCACTCGGGGCAGATATAAACGCCGCCGTCTTCATAGACGAATTCGGAATGGCATTGCGGGCACGGGGGTAAGGTGCTCATAGTTCAGTCCTGGTGCCTGCTTGAAAGGTGTTGTTACGTAATCTGCGCTTACCGGCGCTGTACTTACCGGCGCGACCGGGCGCCGACCGTGCTTTTCGTCTTGTAGGTCACGCCGTGCTGCGCGAGATATTCGCGGATCAATTGACGAACGACCTGCGAAGGTGTCAGATCCTGCGCCGCGCATAATTCTTCGAAGGCTGCCTTCTTTGCGGGATCGATCAGAATCGTCAGTCGGGCGCTTTTGGTTTCCATCACACGGGTCTTTGTCGTCCAGATATGTTAATCAAATTATAATCGAAACCGGACACCGGCGGTTGACCCATTTATGGATCCCCCGCGCCTCGCTCGAACGCCGCAACAATAGCGAGCATATCCACTTGATGGCTACGCGCCAGCGCACGCGCGCGTTCCCGCATCAGCGCGCGGGACGGAAGCTCCCGGGCGCCCTTCCACGCGAACGCGATAACGTTGTAGTCGCTGCCCTGCGCCGGCACCAGCGCCAGCGCCCCGCCGAACACGTCCCTCAACGCGCGTAGATAGCGGTGAAAATGCGGCTCGTCCGTGACCAGATTGACCACCATGACGCCGTCGTCGCCAAGCCGCCGCCGGCAAGCCTCGTAGAACCCGTGCGTCCCGAGGCCGGCCGGCATGCCATGCGCCCCAAAGCCGTCCACCAGCAGCACGTCCGGCCGGTGTCCCGGGATGTTGACGTACTCCGCGCCGTCCGCGCACACCACGCTGAAGCGCCCGTCGTCCGCAGGCAACTGGAATACGTCGCGCAGCGCAATCACGGCCGGATTGATCTCGACGGCGGCAATGACGGTCTCGGGCAGATAGCGATAGCAATACCGGACGAGTGACCCGCCGCCCAGGCCGATCATCGAAATGCGGCGCGGCGACGGCTGAAACAGCAGAAAACCCATCATCGTGCGCGTATAGCCCAGCGCAAGCGCGCAGGGATCGTGCCGCAACATCGTGCTTTGCACGGAGCGCGCATCGAAAAACAGCGAAACGACCTGATCGTTCTCAACGATCACCGGTATGTCGGGCGCCTCGCTCGCCGGTTCGTCAAGCCACATCCACTTGCGCCCTGAGAAGGAATTCGCGCAGCAGCGAGTCCCAGTCCGCGTCGCGCACGGCAATCGTGGCGGTCTCGATGCACGCCATGTTCCGGTCGAAGCGCATGGCGCGAAGACGCTGGACCGGCAATACGCGGCCAAAGAAAAGACCCGCCTCGTCCAGCAGAAGACTGGGCTTGCGCCGGTAGCGCGCCGCCATCACCGAAAGCGGATCCTGGACATGACGGGCGGACTCCGCTGCATAGACGAACACCACGTTGATGCCGGCCGCATCGAGCCGGTCGCACGAAGCCGCAAAGCGGTGGAGCAACTGGAAACCGCGCCCGCTTGCCCGCCCCACGCCCACGGCGACAAGCCCCCGCACGCCGGCCGCCTCGCGCAGAAGCACGCGCCGACGCTCGTGCGTCAGCAATGGAACATCGACGTTGATCATGCCAAACCCCTTCCCGCCCGCGACATCTTCATCCAGAGCAACCTCAGGCCATCGCCGCGAAAGTATAATTATATGTTAATGTTATTCTCATTCCATGTAAACGCATGCCGAAGCGGGGCAGGTATCCTGAGACGGCTCCTCGTCCCGCGCATTTATGTCCCATTCGTGCGTATGGATTCCATCTGGAAACACTGGAGCCGCTCTGCTAGCATGCCCATTTCGTTAACATATTGTGTTAATCCCATGCGCTCCGCACGGGAGTTGCATGACACCAGGCGGTTGCACACGACTCATGCCTAGTTCGGAGAACCCGGAGTTGTCCTCCAATCAGCACCTGTTCAACGCGTTCTTCGTGGAGCTGCTCGGCCGGCATCCCGGGGCACCCGTTGTCCACGAGGGACTGCGCACGCGCTCCCTGTGGTTCGGCGCGCTCGGCGTCCAGACCGCCATGCGCAAGAACGATCCGTTCGCGCTGCATCTCCCGTACACGCGGGCCATGATGGCGTTCCAGCTGTTCCAGCCCCAGCCCGCGCACATCCTCATCGTGGGACTGGGCGGCGGATCGCTCTCCAAGTATTGCCACCGCCACTTTCCCGACGCGCTCGTCACCACTGTCGAGATCGACGAGCGCGTCATCGCATTGCGCGACGAATTCGAGATTCCCGGCGACTCCGCGCGCTTTCGCGTCGTCCATGCCGACGCCGCCGCGTATCTGGCCACCCTTCGCAACGCCGCCGACGCCATCCTGCTCGACGGCTTCGATGCCCTCGGCCTGCCGGTCAATCTGTCGAGCCAGGCGTTCTACGACAACTGCCATGCCGCGCTGCGCGACGGCGGCGTGCTGGTGGCGAACCTGCTCGAGCGCGGCGATCAGGCAGCCGTCTGCCTCGAGCGGATTGGCCGCGCCTTCGGGAAAACGCCTTTGCGCACGCGCGCGCGGCGCGACGGGAATCCGATCGCCGTCGCCGTGAAGCACGCCCCGGCGCCGGACTGGCCGGCGCTGCGCGCTCGCGCGTGCGAGATCGCACTGTCGGGCGGTATCGATCTCGGCTCGCACGTGAAGAACATGGAGCGCAACGACCGCGCCCCCGCGCCGTGGCACCCGTTGCCCGCCGCGCAGGATTGACACCATCGGAGACCCTTTCGATGGAACCCCGCCTCGTGATCCAGTTCGTCCTGCTCATCGTCGCCGGATGGCTGGCGATCGGGGTCGCAGGATTCGCCTCCCTGCGCCGCACGCGGGTGGTGGCCCACGGCCTGTTCCCGGCGGGCGCGCTGCTGGGCTTGCTGCTGCTCGGCGCCGGCCTGTACGGCATGCGCGCGGGGGCCCAGACGCTCGTGCTGCCGCTCGGCCTGCCGGGCTTGCCCTTCCACTTTCGCATCGACGCGCTCTCGTCGTACTTTCTCGCGGTGCTCGGCATGGTGAGCGCCGGCGTGAGCGCATTCTCGGCCGGCTATTTCCGCAAAGGCGAGGGCACGCCGCCAGGCCTGCTGTGCTTCGAGTACCACACGTGCCTCGCGAGCCTCGCGCTCGTTCTGCTCGCCGACGACGCCTATAGCTTCCTCGTCGCCTGGGAAATGCTGACGATCTCCGCCACGTTCCTCGTCATGAGCAACTCCCGCATCGCCGAAATCCGCAGCGCGGCGTTTCTCTACTTCCTGATCTCGCATATCGGTGCGCTGGCGCTGCTGATATGCTTCGGATTACTACAAAACAACACCGGCGACTATACATTCGCCGCCATGCGCGCCCAGCAGCTTTCGCCGCTCTGGGCATCCGCCGCGTTTCTGCTCGCGCTGGCCGGCTTCGGCGCGAAAGCGGGGATCTTTCCCCTGCACGTATGGCTGCCCGAGGCCCATCCCGCCGCGCCTTCGCCGGTCTCGGCGCTCATGAGCGGCTTCGTCCTGAAGGCCGGGCTCTACGGCCTGCTGCGCACGGTCTTCGACCTGCTGCACCTGCAGATCGCCTGGTGGGGCGTGCTGCTGCTCGCGCTCGGGCTCTTCACGGCGCTGTTCGGCGTCGTGTTCAGCGCGATCCAGTCCGAGATGAAGCGACTGCTTGCCTACTCGTCGATCGACAATCTCGGCCTGATGTTCGTGAGCATGGGGCTCGCCATCCTGTTCCGCGCGTTCGGCATGAACGGCCTCGCCGCCCTGGCCATGACCGCCCTGCTGTTCCAGATCGCCAGCCACGCGGCGTTCAAGAGCCTCCTGTTCGTCGGCACGGGCGCCGTGCTGCACGCTACCGGCGAGCGCAATCTCGGCCGCCTCGGAGGCCTGGTTCACCGGATGCCCTGGACCGCCTGGGCCGCGCTCGCCGGCACGCTCGCGAGCGCCGGCCTGCCGCCGCTTTCCGGCTTCGTGTCCGAATGGCTCCTGCTGCAGAGTTTTCTCTTCACGCCGGGACTGCCGAATGCCTTCCTCAACATGGCCGTGCCGGTCATCGCCGCGCTGATCGCGCTCGTCGCGGCGCTGGCGGGCTATACGATGGTCAAGTTCTTCGGCATCGTCTTTCTCGGGCAGCCGCGCGAAGCCACGCTCGCTCGCGCACGCGACGCCGGCATCTGGGAACGCGTGGGCATGGGCTGGTTTGTCGCGGTCACCGTGCTGCTCGGCCTTCTTCCCGTTCCGGTCGTCCGCCTGCTGAGCCCGGTCGTCCGCGAACTGGCGGGCACCGACCTCGGCGCGGCGGTGTCGCAAAGCGGCTGGCTGCTGCTCGCCCCTACGAGCGCGGGGCGTGCGAGCTACATGCCAGCGGTCTTCCTCGCGTTCTTCGCGGGCTGCTGCGGGCTGGCCTGGCTGCTCGTGCGCCGCTTCTATCACGGCCGGCTGCGTCGCGCGGCGCCGTGGGCGTGCGGCCACCCGTTCGTGAACGCGCGCATGCAGGACACCGCCGAAGGCTTCGGGCAGCCCATCCGCGAGATCTTCACGCCGTTCTTCAAGATCGAGCGGCATACCCCCTCGCCGTTCGACGCGCAGCCGACCTACCGCGTGGTGGCCGCCGACCGCACCTGGGGCTGGATCTACGCGCCGCTCGCGGGCGGTGTCAGGCGCATCGGCGAGCTCGCGGCACGCTTGCAGGCCGGCCGGATCGGCCTCTACCTGACGTACAGCTTCCTCGCGCTGATCGTCCTGCTCGTGCTGGTGCGCCGATGATCACGCTCTCCGGACTGCTGTCGCAAGCGCTCGAAATTCTCGTGGCGCTCGCCGCCGCGCCGCTGCTGTCGGGCTGGGTCGATATCTGCCGCGCCCGGCTTCAGGGCCGGCGCGGCCCCAGCCTCTGGCAACCGTACCGGGTCCTGCACAAGCTCTTCAACAAGGAATCCATCGTGGCGCGGCACGCCAGCCCGCTGACGCGCTTCGTGCCCTATGCCGTCTGGGGCTGCATGACGCTGGCGTGCGCGATCGTTCCCACGCTCTCGACCGACCTGCCGCTTTCGCCGGCCGCCGACGCCATCGCGCTCGTGGGTCTCTTCGCGCTCGCGCGCGTCGCGACCTCGCTCGCGGCCATGGATGCCGGCACTGCATTCGGCACGCTCGGCGCCCGGCGCGAGATGCTGGTGGGCTTCCTTGCCGAGCCTGCGCTGCTCATGGTGCTGTTCTCCACCTCGTTGATCACGCAATCGACGCTGCTCACGCGCATCGTCGCCACACTCGCCCACGGCGAGCTGGCCCTCTACCCGAGTCTCGCTTTCGCGGGCATTGCGTTCGCGATGGTGTCGCTGGCGGAAAACGCACGCCTGCCCGTCGACAATCCGGCCACGCACCTCGAACTGACGATGATCCACGAAGCGCTGATCCTCGAGTACTCCGGCCGCCATCTCGCACTGATGGAGTGGGCCGCGAGCCTGAAGCTCTTCGCATGGTCTTGCATCGGCCTCGCTCTCTTCGTGCCCTGGGGCATCGCCGAGGCGGGCAACCCGATCGCCCTGCTGCTCGCCGTACCCGCGCTGTTCGTCAAGCTGCTGGCGGGCGGCGCACTGCTCGCGCTGGTCGAAACCCTGAACGCGAAAATGCGGCTCTTTCGCGTGCCCGAATTCCTCGCGACGGCTTACCTGCTCGCCGTCATCGGCATGCTTGTCCACTTCCTGCTGGGGGCCTGAATGCACGGCCTCGCCACCCAGATCGTCAATTTCCTCGCCGCGATCCTGCTGCTGATCTCGTTCGCGATGCTGAGCCAGCGGCGCCTGCTCGCATTGATCCATCTCTACACGCTGCAGGGACTCGCGCTCGTCCTCGCCGGCCTCGTGCTCGGTTTCCTCACGAACGACACGCACCTGTACGTCTCCGCGGTGCTCACGCTCGTGCTCAAGGTGGGGCTGATCCCCTGGATCCTCTATCACCTCGTCAAGCAGCTGAACGTAACGAGCGACGTGGAATCGCTGCTCAACATCCCCGCGACCCTGCTCACGGGCATCGTGCTCGTGATCGTAGCGTTCAACGTGGCGCAGCCGGTGACGCAGTTCGCCGCGTCGGTCGCGCGCGGCACGCTCGGCATCGCGCTCGCATGCGTGCTGCTGTCGTTCCTGATGATGATCACGCGCGCGAAGGCCATCCCTCAGGTGATCGGCTTCCTTTCGATGGAGAACGGCCTCTTCTTCGCAGCGACGGCCGCCACGAACGGCATGCCAATGCTCGTCGAATTCGGCGTGGGGCTCGACGTGCTCGTGGGCATGCTGATCCTCGGCGTGTTCATGTTCCAGATCCGGGAGCGCTTCGACAGCCTGGACATTCCCCACATCGAGAAGCTCAACGATGAGTGACGCCTGGATCCTCTCGGCGGTTCTCGGCCTGCCGCTTGCGGCGAGCGCCAGCCTCGCGCTCGTGGGCGCGCACCGTCGCGCGCCGGACCTCAACGCGGCGTTCAGCCTCCTCACCTTTGCCGCCGCGCTCGTGCTCGCGCTGCAAACGGCGGCGCACGGACCCGCTTTCGCGTGGGGAAAGCTGTTCCACGTCGATGCGCTCAACGCCTTTCTTGCCGTGCTGACCGCGCTGGTGGGCTGGACCACGGCGCTGTTCTCGAAGCCCTATATGCGCTTCGAACTCGGCCGCGGCCGCATGAGCGCGAACCGCATGCGCCTCTATCACGCCATGTACCAGCTGTTCATCTTCGCGATGTTGCTCGCACTCCTGACGAATAACGCGGGCGTCCTCTGGGTCTCGATGGAAGCCGCGACGCTCGCAACCGTGCTGCTGGTGAGCGTCTATCGCACGGCGGCCAGTATCGAAGCCGCATGGAAATACTTCATCCTGTGCGGCGTCGGCATTGCACAAGCGCTGTTCGGCACGATCCTGTTCTACCTCGCCGCCAGCCGCGTGCTGGACGGCGGTGACGCGCTGCTCTGGACCAGCCTGAACGCCGCGAAGGCCAGCCTCGACCCCGTCGTCGTCTCGCTCGCGTTCGTGTTCCTGCTGATCGGTTACGGCACCAAGGTCGGCCTCGTGCCGATGCACAACTGGCTGCCCGACGCGCACGCCGAAGGCCCCACGCCCATCTCGGCCGTGCTCTCGGGACTGTTGCTCAACGTGGCGCTCTACGCGGTCCTGCGCTGCAAGGTGCTTGCCGACGGTGCACTCCAGAACGGCCTGCCGGGACATCTGCTCGTAGGCTTCGGGCTTCTCTCACTCCTCGTGGCGACCTTCTCGCTGCTCCGGCAGAAGGACGTGAAGCGCCTCTTCTCGTTCTCGTCGATCGAGCACATGGGCATGATGACCTTCGCCTTCGGGCTGGGCGGGCCCGTGGCCACGCTCGCCGGCCTGCTGCACATGACGGTTCATTCGCTCGTCAAGTCGGCCATTTTCTTCACTGTCGGCCATGCCGTGCAGCGAACCGGCACCCAGGCCATCGACGGCATACGCGGACTCGCGCACACGAGTCCCGCCGTCGGCTGGGGGCTGATGCTCGGCGCGCTCGCCATCCTCGGCATGCCGCCCTCGGGCGTCTTCGCAAGCGAATTCCTGATCCTCACGACGGCACTGCACGCAGTGCCGTGGTCCGTGCCGTTTCTGATGCTGGCGCTCGTCGTGGCTTTCGCGGTGATCTTCCGGCACATGCAAGACATGGTGTTCGGCGACGCCGCGGTGCCGCCGCCGTTCGGGCATCGGCCCGCGCTACTGCCCGTATTCATCCATCTGGCCATCGGGCTCATGCTCGGGCTCTATATCCCCTCCTGGCTCCTTGCGTGGTATCGCGAAGCTGGGACGCTGATCGCAGGATAACCGCACCATGGAGATCGACACCCTCAACCTGCCAGGCCTCACGCGCCTCGCCGCCTTCGCCGGGCCGCCGGCGACGCTCGTCGCGCACGTCGATGCCGCCGCATGGACCGGTACGGCCTCCGCCGTTCACGAGGGCGGCGGGCGCCTCGTCACGATGTGGGGCCTCGAAGACGAGAACGGCATCTTCACTGTGTGCGCGGCCTACGCGGCCGAAGACGGCCTGCTGTGGGTCCGGCTGCCGCTCGGGAAACGTTCGGCCGGAGCGCTCGACTATCCGGATCTCTCCGCGCGCTTTGCGTGCGCGACGCGCATGCAGCGCGCCCTTTACGATCTGACCGGCTTGCGAGCGAGCGGCGCAACGGACCTGCGCCCGTGGCTGAATCACGGCAACTGGCCGGCCGACTATTTCCCGTTGCAACGCAGCGCATCGGGCACGGAACGCTTCGGATCGCAGGAAGCCGATTACGCCTTCACGCGGGTCACGGGGGACGGCGTACATGAAATTGCCGTGGGACCGATCCACGCCGGCATCATCGAGCCCGGCCATTTCCGTTTCTCCGTGGTCGGCGAAAAGGTGCTGCGGCTCGAAGAGCGTCTCGGTTACACGCATCGCGGCATCGAGCGCCTGTTCGAACGCACGCCGGCGCTGGCGGGCCATCGCGTGGCCGGCCGGATTGCCGGGGACAGCACCGTCGCGTTCGCGTGGGCTTATTGCATGGCGCTGGAGCACGCGCTCGACACCCCGATTCCGCCTCGCGCGCAATGGCTGCGCGCGTTGCTGCTCGAGCGCGAGCGCGTGGCCAACCACCTCGGCGACCTGGGCGCGCTCGGCAACGACGCCGGCTTCGCCTTCGGCCTCGCGCAGTTCTCGCGGATGAAGGAAGACTGGCTGCGCCTGAACGAGCGGGCCTTCGGCCACCGGTACCTCTTCGACACGATCGAGCCCGGTGGCCTCGCCCGCGATCTCGACGACGAATGGGCCGGCGCGATCATTGCCCAGAGCGAGCGGATTGAGCGCGAGGTCCGGTCGATGCGCCGCATCTACGACGATCATCCTGGACTGCAGGACCGCTTTGCCAGAACCGGCATTCTCGATGCCCAAACAGCCGCCTATTTCGGCGTGTGCGGCCTCGCCGCGCGCGCGAGCGGCGGCACGATGGACCTGCGGGTCGATCACGGCCCCGCACCCTACCGCGAAATCGGCGCGCGCCTCACGCAGGACGAGCGCGGCGACGTGGCGGCCCGCGTCGCGCTGCGCTTTCGCGAGATCGACGAATCGCTGCGCCAGATCCGCGCGATCCTCACGAACCTGCCGCGTGGCGACATTGCGGTGCGTCCCGAAACGGGCCGGCCGCCGTCGTATGGGGCGGGCTGGGTGGAAGGCTGGCGCGGAGACGTGTTCGTCGCGCTGGAAACGGGCGGCGACGGCACGCTGGTCCGCTGCCATTGCCACGACCCGTCGTGGCAGAACTGGCCCGCGCTCGAAGCGGCGATCATCGGCAACATCGTCGCGGATTTTCCGCTGATCAATAAATCGTTCAATCTCTGCTATGCGGGGCACGACCTGTGACGTGGCAACTTCTTAAACGCATCGCCCGCACCCGCGCACCCGCCGAGCCGGTCCCCGCGGGCGGCGACGACTGGCGCACGGAATGCCAGCAACTGCACCAGCAGATCCTCGACGTGCTCGGCCGCGCTCTCAGCATCCGGCAGATCGACGCGGGATCGTGCAACGGCTGCGAACTGGAGATTCACGCGCTCAACAATCCCTACTACAACATCGAAGGCTTGGGGATCCGCTTCGTTGCCAGCCCGAGGCACGCCGACCTGCTGCTCGTGACAGGGCCGCTCGCACTCAACATGCGCGAAGCGGTGCGGCTCGCGTACGAGGCCACGCCCCATCCCAAACTCGTGGTCGCCGCCGGCGAGTGCGCGTGCACGGGCGGCATCTTCAGCGACAGCTATGCCGTCTGCGGCCCGCTCGCGAACCTGCTGCCTGTCGATGTTTCGATTCCGGGCTGCCCGCCTTCGCCGGTCGAACTCCTGAGAGGCATCCTCGCGGCACTTCGGACAAAGACGGGTTAAGCGCCAGGCTCGTCGATCTTTTGCCATTGCGTTCGACCACTACAATGCGTCGCAGCCGCACGGCGCCCTGAAATACCGATCGCCATGCGAGTTTCGCCAGCGAATGAATTGCCAGTCTAAAAATTCGTAGAGGGAATAGAGATTCTCAGCAAAGGCTCATATTACACATATAGTATGATTAACGAGACCGATTCCCCCTGCTGTTCACGCCCCATCGCGCCGCCACCATGAGACATCCCATGAATATTGCAATCAACGCAATCCTCGTGTGCGCAACGATCTACCCGATGGTCTGCGACGCACAGGCGAACAGTTGCGACGCGAAACGCCAATCGATTGAGCAAGAGATTGCTTACGCGAAGGTACACGGCAATGCGAAGCGTGTCGACGGACTCGAAACTGCACTCGCGCAAATGAACGCCAACTGCTCCGATGCGCTGCTGCGCAGCGATGCACAAGACAAGGTTGCCAAGGCGCAAAAAAAGCTGTCTGAACGCGAACAGGATTTGCAGGAAGCCAGGAGCCAAGGCAAGAGCGCGAAGAAAATTGCCGATCGGCAACGCAAGGTCGATGAAGCTCATGCCGAACTCGAAAGGGCTCAGGTTGACGCACTGCAGTGATCCGACGACGTTGCCGATTCGGTAACGACTGAACGGCAATATCACCTGGGATCGGGCCTTTCAGTGCTCAGTTGCCTGGCGTTCAGGCTCGGGAAGCATGGACGTATGCAGCATGCCCGGCGCACGCGTCGCTGCCGGACTGCCCCAACGGCTCGCGCCCGACCAGCGGAAACGTCACTACGGCACGCAAGCCAGGTTGACCGCCTCGGCGGTTGCTCAGCGATATCGTTCCGCCGTGCCGCAGCACGATGGCACGTACGATCGAGAGACCGAGTCCGCTGCCCTCGATGCCATGATTGACGCGGAAAAAGCGGTCGAAGACACGCGGCAGCGCCTCTTCGGGAATGCCAGGTCCCGTATCGGCCACTTCGATGCGCACGCAATCATGTACGGTAAAGACGCTCAAGTCGATAGAACCGCCTTCGGGCGTGTAGCGCAGCGCATTGTCAACGAGGTTCTTCACCACGGCACGCAGGTCGGATTCGGTCGCGCAGACACGCGCCGGCGCAAGCTCGTCGGCACCGATGTCGATACCTTTGACCCGCGCGATCGGCAACAGGTCTGCGACGACCGAGGTCACCACCTGCGTCACCTCGACCGCGTCCGTTGGGATCTCGACGAGCTGCGAGTCGGCGCGCGCAAGCTGCAATAGCTGCACGACGAGCAGGCTGGAACGATCGATGGTCTGCCGCAGCGCCTGAAAGCGCTCTTTATTGGAGTGCGCGATATCGCCCTCGAGATTGTCGGCATGGAGCTTGAGCGCCGTGAGCGGCGTACGCAATTCGTGCGCCGCATCGGAAATGAAGTCGCGTTCGAGCCTCATCGATTCACCGAGGCGCTGGATCATGCGATTGATCGAGCAGACGAACGGCATCAGTTCGACGGGCAGGTCCCGCGCGGACAACGGTACCAGATGCGCGGGGTCGATCGCGCGCGCCTGCAGGCCTAGCCGGTTGAGCACCCTGAACGAACGTCGCACGCACACGAAAACGGCCAGCCATACGGCGGGAATCAGGACGAAAACCGGCAGCAACCCTCTAACCGCACTCTCTTCGGCCATGCGCTGCCGCACCGATGTGCGTTGCGCGACCTGGATCACATCGTTGTCGGGTGCGACCATGGTATAGACGCGCCACGCCTCGCGGTTGACGATCTGATCGGAAAAACCGGGCGCAGCGTCGCGATTGAAGACGACGGCGCTATCCGTCGTTCTGGCCGGCCGCTCGTGGTCGGGCTCCCAGACGAGCACTGCAAGATCGTCCGCGTTCGACGAACCCGCGGACCGACGTGGAATCGCATCCTCGAACAGATCGCGAACGCGCTGCGCGACATTCGACAGCCGGCTGTCCAGCACAGCGTTCACGCCTACGCGCGCAAGGTCGTACGAGCTGATCGCCTGAGCGATGGTGAAGACCGAAAGCACGATCCCCAGAGAAAGCACGAGCTGCGTGCTGAGCGATCTGGTTTTTGCTTTCATTTTGCATTCCTGTACAACACGATGAATCGTCTGCGTCTACCGAAAATTCATGGTCCCGCGATCATGCTTCGGAAAGATCGATGGTCCAGCCGAAGCCACGCAGATTACGAATGACCTCGTATCCGAACTTCTTCCTGATCGAATGAATGAGCACCGCTACGGCGTTGCTTTCGACTTCCTCCCCCCAACCATAGAGACGATCTTCGAGTTGCGCGCGCGACAGGATCGCACCGGGCCGTTCGAGCAGCGCCACCATCAGCGCGAACTCCCGTGCGGGCAGCATTTCGCGGCGGCCGCGAAACGTCAGCTCACGCCGGTCGAGATCGAGCCCCAGCGTGGCGTTGCCTAGCACGGAAACGCTTGCGCCCGCATGTCGGCGCAAAACGGCGCGTATGCGGGCCATCAGTTCCGACGTGTTGAACGGCTTGAGCAGATAGTCGTCGGCGCCGAGATCGAGGCCGCGAATGCACGTGTCGATGTCGTCGCGCGCCGTGATGATCAACACGGGTGCCGCGCAGCCGTTCGCGCGCACGGCTGCGAGCACGTCGATGCCGTCGGCGCCCGGCAAGCCGAGATCGAGCAGCACGACCGCATAGGCGTTGTCGAGCACGGCGCGCCTCGCGCTCTCGCCGTCGCGCAGCCAGTCCACGCTATAGCCGGCGTCTTTCAATGCGCGCATCAGGCTTTGGCCGATATCAATATCGTCTTCGACAATGAGGATGCGCATGATTCGAACTCCCCAGCCCGCGGCTGTTGGCTAAACACGAACCGCATGGTAGGCCCGCATATTTAGCGCAGAGTTAGCAACGCGAATCGCCATCCTGAGCCATGGCGCTCACTTGCCTCTAACTTTACGAGATCACTCTAATTCTCATCATCCGTGGGCGCCCTGCGTTTTCTGAACATGCTGACGTGGAGGCGCGCCCCTGCCGGCGGCGGATCTCATTTCCAATCCTTACCCATGCCATTCGGAAAAATGCTCCCGTTCAATAAAATTCCCGCTCCCTCCACGATCGGAAAAGCCATCGTGGCAGCTCTGTTGATCGGCTCGATTAGTGCATGTGGCGGCGGTGGCACCTCGCCATCCATTCCCAACCCACCGCCTCCGCCGCCGCCCGCGACGCAGTCCATCGTCAGCGTCTTCGCCGGTATCCCCGGCGCCACAGGCAACGTCGATGGCGCATTGAACACCGCGCAATTCAATTCGCCGCAAGGCATCGTGGCGGATGCCGCGGGCAACATCTACGTGGCCGACACCGACAACTTCACGATCCGCAAGATCAGCGCCGGAACGGTGACGACGATCGCCGGCGCGCCGGGCGTCGCCGGCTGGGCGGATGGCATCGGCAACAATGCGCTCTTCAATGGCCCCTGGCTCATGGCCGTCGATGCGGCCGGCAATCTCTATGTGACCGACCAGGGGGGCGACATGGCGGCGGCCATCATTCGCAAGATCACGCCAGCGGGACAGGTCACCACGCTGACCAATCCGGCGACGGGTCAGGCGATCCAGACCGACGGCGGTGGCGCCATCGCTGTCGATAGCCAGTCCAACGTCTATGTCTTTTCGTCGACACCCACGCAGCCAAGCGTGCTCGTTCAGATCACACCTGCAGGCGTGGTAAACACGATCGCGCTGACGACGACCGCCGGCACACCGCTTGCCCTCGTCAATCCACAGGCTCTCGCCATCGACTCGGCCAACAA
This sequence comes from Paraburkholderia sp. J12, assembly GCF_905220215.1. Lineage (NCBI taxonomy): Bacteria > Pseudomonadati > Pseudomonadota > Betaproteobacteria > Burkholderiales > Burkholderiaceae > Paraburkholderia > Paraburkholderia sp. J12. The sequence goes on along the minus strand of NZ_CAJMZC010000010.1, from coordinate 147,661 downwards.
CCTCTATATTTCGGATGACGATCTAACGGGTAACGCCGGTGCGCTCTACAAGGTCACGGTCAACGGCGTCAACGGCACCGTGACACAGCTCGCCGGCACGACGAGCGTTTCGGGCGCCACCGATGGCCCCGGCAGCTCTGCCACGTTCGACGGCCTTAGCCAGATCGCGCTCGATCCCGCCGGCAACATCTACGCGAGCGACTATAACAACAGCACGATCCGCGAAATCTCGCCGGCCGGCATGGTCAGCACGGTTGCCGGCATAGCCGGCCAGACAGGTCTTTACCCCGGTGCGCAGCCCGCGCCGCTGCCCGACATCGGCGCGCTGCTGTGGCTCGGCCAGACGCTTTACGCGACCGATATCGACGACAACGTCGTGCTCGGCATCAGCCACATGCCGTGACCCACGCAAGCGAGCTGGCTGGGCATGACGGCATTACGCTCAGCCAACTTGCGGCCTTCCGGTGAAAACCGCCAGCGCACCCGCAATTTTTCGTTGCTTAGGTTTCTTAACGATCAGAGGAAATTGGCGCGAAAACCGTTGATGTACGCCTTCGCGCGCGAAACCGTGACCGCAGCGCACTGCCCCGGCTTGTACAGCCCGGAGCCGAGACCGAAACCGTTTGCTCCCGCGGTGAGGAACGGCCCCATGTTGTCCGGCGTGATGCCGCCGACCGGAACGAGCGGCACTTCCTCTGCCAACACGGCACGCCACGCCTTGATGACATGCGCGCCCAGTTGCTCGGCCGGGAACATTTTGAGGACGTCGGCGCCGTGCTTCAGCGCGAGGAACGCTTCATCCGGTGTCGCCACACCCGGTGCGCAGGCGAGCCCCAGCGCCTTTGCGGCAAGCACGACTTCGGCATCGCCGTGCGGCATCACGATCAGTTCGCCGCCTGCCGCTCTCACGTCGCGGACCAGATCCGGTCGCAACACGGTGCCGGCTCCGACGATGGCGCCGTCCGGCAACGCCCGCCGGATTGCCGCGATGCTCTCGAACGGCTGCGGCGAATTGAGCGGAACTTCGACAATGCGAAAGCCGGCTTCGTAGAGTGCGCGACCGTGATCTGCCGCGTCGGCCGGTGTAATGCCGCGCAGGATGGCGATCAATGGACACGCCCTGAATGCGGCGGCTAACCCAGCGTGCGGCTGGTACGGGGCAGGCAGATTCATGTGAGCTTGCATGTCGATTCGTTGTTTGTCGCTACCAGTCCTTTCTTGAGCAATGGAGCGAGCCTGGTACTCCTGCGGTTCGCATCCGCAAGGGACGCCCCGAAACCTTCGCCGCGCCGGGTTCTTCAGGCCGATTCGCTCACCAGGATACCGGCCTCTCTGGCGACGCAGACATGGCCCTGAATCGTAGCGCCGTCCGGCGCACGAACCGAGCGCAAGCTAGCCATCTCCAGCACTGCTTCGTAACGGCAGCACAAATCGTCGTCTCCGATCACATAAAGGGGTCGTTCTGTGCTCAACTTCTCCGCGGCCAGTGCGCTCGCGACCTCCACGCCGATCAGAATGCCCGAGAGATAGTCAGGCAAGCCCGTCGCGGGCACTTCGCCCATCAGCCCCGCCGTGCGTGCGGCAAAGATCGCGTGTGTGGCTTGCGCCGGATTGTTCAAACCGAGCGTAGCACCGCGCGCAAAGGCCCCCTTATCGCCGACGCCAAACTCCATCAGCCGGCCTAGTATGCCGTGCTTCGTGAGCAAACCGTACAGCTCGCCGGTCATATACGTGGCAAAGCGTGTGATCCGCGATTGTTCATCGACGAAGGCCCATTTGCTGTGGGTGCCGGGCAGCACGCACACGCTGTCGGGTTCCACGTCGGCGCCCCAGATCTGGGTCTCTTCACCGCGCATGACGTCGTACATCGTCGTCTTCGAACCGCACCGCAAGCCGGGAATGATGTGCATGTCGACGCGGTCCGAGATTTGCAGCGTCGTGAGCGCGCGGGCCGCGGTTGCCGGCGTCGCGGGACAGTCGAGATAAGGCGCTTCCCTCCAGCCTTGCCGGCTGCCGATCATCCCGCTCGCCACGATCGGGCAGCCGAAAGTTTCGATCCAGTCGCTGCAGATCGCGTTCAGCGACGCCGGGAACTGGCGATCCTTCACCGACATCACGCCCCCCGCGGCGCTGCGCGCCTCGATGATTGCGCCCTCTTCCGATACGAGTACGGCGCGCAGACTCGACGTCCCCCAATCGAGGCTAATGAACGATGGCTTCATAATATGGAATCCTTATCAAAATACAGACTAGACATCTCGAAGTATTCACGACGCAGCGCGAAGTAACTCATTCACGCTGCATCCGGTTGGTCTTCACACAACAGGCTTCTTTCGAATGTGCTGCCACAACTTCTCATTGGGCTCGATGCCAAGTCCGGGCCCCTCGGGAAGGTGGAACACGCCCTCAGCGCAGCGCATGGTCGTTTTGACGTATTGCAGATTGCGATCGAAAACCGAGTGCTGGTATTCGTGCATCGGCGCATTCGGAAGGGCGGCCGTTGCATGCAGGCTCGCCGCCTGGAAAATGCCCACGCCGATGCTCGCGTGCGGAATCACCTTCATGTGGAACGCGTTGGCCATCCGCGCAATCTGCATGAACTGGCTGATGCCGATATGCCCCATTTCCGGCTGGACGATCGACATCGAGCGCCTTTCCAGACGCGGGAGATATTCGAATACCGTGCGCCACTCCTCTCCCAACGCCAGCGGCACCCGGATATTCGCCCCCACGTGCGCCTGACCTTCGATATCCTCGGGCTGGACCGGCGCCTCGACGAAGTACGGGCGATACGGCGCGAGGCGGTCCACCAGCTGGATCGCTTCTTGAGCCGTGAATTTCCAGTGCAGATCGACCATCAACTCCACGCTGTCCCCGAGCCCCTCACGAAGTGCGCGCATTTCGTCGACGATACCGTCGAAAGACACCGCCGAGTGATACTTGAACGCGTTGAACCCCTTGGCCACGAAGGTGCGCGCCAGCGCCACGCGTTCGTCCAGCGACTTGCCCGGAAGCCCCGATACATAGGCAGGAATCAGGGACCGGCGTTGCCCGCCGATGAGCTTGACCACCGGCTGTCCGACCAGCTTCCCGAACAGGTCCCAGATCGCGATGTCTACGCCGGCAATGGAGTCGACGTAGAAGCCGCCGAAAAACCCCCGCACCCGCATCATGTCGTACAAGTCTTCCTGGATCACCACGGCGTCGCGCGGATCGCGTCCGATAACGGCCGGTCCCAGCACGTCGTCGATGATCGCGGTCACGGCTTCCGGCGCGACGATGCCGTAGGTCTCGCCCCATCCTACCGTGCCGTCGTCGGCGGTCAGCTTGATGAGCACCGACATGTCGGTGGTCGGATAGATCGTCCCGTTGCCTTTGCGAATCAGGTAGCCGCGGCTATTGACCTGCTCGTCCTTGCCAAGACCGCCGAGGTAAGGCACGTCGCGCGGGATCGAGACGATAAACGTCTCGACCGACGCTATTCTGGGTGCGGTATTCATATCGATCGTAGTGTGAGAAGTCAGGATGCCGAAACGCGCAAGCCGTTGCCGTCGAACAGATGCACTTCTTCGTCGATGAAGGCGAGGCCTACCGTGTCTCCCTTGCCACAGGTCGTCGCGCCATCGAGCTTCACCATGATCGTTCCGGCCGCCGTCTTCACATACACGAACGTCTCACTGCCAAGTCGCTCGGCCAGATTGACTGTGCCGGTCAGGGCGGCATCCTGCACCGCCACGATGCGTGTGTGCTCGGGCCGCACGCCGAGCGTCACGTTCTGATCGGCGATGGGCTGGGTCGTCGGCACGCGCAGGCGGCCGGCAGGCAGGTAGACTTCGACCGAATGCGAATTCAGCGGCCTGGCCGTCACTTCGATGAAGTTCATTTTCGGCGAGCCGATGAAGCCCGCCACAAACTTGTTCGCCGGATGCCGATACAGGTCCAGCGGGCGCCCCACCTGTTCGACCTTGCCGTCGCGCAGGACGACGATCTTGTCCGCGAGCGTCATCGCTTCGACCTGATCGTGCGTCACGTACACGAAGGTCGTACCGACTTCCTCCTTGATCCGCGCAAGTTCGAGCCGCATTTCGACGCGCAGGGCCGCGTCGAGGTTGGAAAGCGGTTCGTCGAACAGGAACAGCGAGGGTTCGCGCACGATCGCGCGGCCAATGGCCACGCGCTGACGCTGTCCGCCGGACAGGTCCTTCGGTCTTCTGCCGAGCAGGTGCTCGATCTGCAGAATACGCGCGCTCTCCCGGACCTTGGTTTCGATGTGAGCCTTCGGCACATTCGCCATCCTCAGCCCGAAGCCCATGTTTTCCGCGACGTTCATGTGGGGGTACAGCGCATACGACTGAAACACCATCGCAATACCGCGCCTCGCGGGCTGCAACGCGGTAACGTCTTTACCGCCAATCGAAATCTGGCCAGACGTGCTTTCCTCGAGTCCGGCGATCAGTCGCAACAACGTGGACTTCCCGCATCCGGACGGTCCGACGAACACGCAGAATTCGCCGTCGTCAACGTGCAGGTCGATGTTGTGAATGACGGACGCGTCGCCGAATGACTTGTGAACCTGACGCAATTCAAGCTGTGCCATGGATCCCGTCTCCGATAGTGGAAAGCAATTGCTGAGGAATCAGAAGATCGTCGATGTCGTGCAGGAAGTCGTCGACATCGGCCGCATCGGCGGCATCGAGCAACGGGCCCGCAGCGCGCTGCAAGCGGCACTGAATCAGTCCGCGGCGATGCAGCACATACTTGGTCAGCGACCAGCGGAACACGGCTTGCACGTTCAGGATCGGCAGCATGCGGGTGAACAGCACCCGCACCTGATCGCTCTGGCCGGCCCTGTGCGCCTTGAACAGCTCGACATGAACTTCCGCAAGTTCGACCGCCGGCATGGTGCCGCATGCACCGCGCCGCAGTTCATCGGTAATGTAGCGTCCCCCCGCACCCCCGAACACGCCGAGCAACGTCTCGGGCGCGCTGCGCTTGATGATCGACAGGCGCTGGCCGCTCGGCAGCGTCTCTTCCTTGATGTACTGAATCGACGGCACCGCGCCCAGAATTTCGAGCAGCACCTCAGGATCAAGACCCGCGCCGACGGGCGCCGGCACGTTCTGCAGCATGATGGGGGTGTCGGGAACCGCTGCCGCTACCCGGCTGAAAAATTCGATCTGCGATTGCGCCGTCCTGCGCTCCGGCGGAACAGCGATCATCAGTGCCGCCGCGCCGCCCTTCGCCGCCGCTTGCGCGATGCGAATGGTGACTTCGGCTTCGGTACTGGAACAGCCGGCGACCAGCGGTACACGGCCATCGATTTCGTCGAGTACGGCATCGGTGAGCACCATGCGCTCGTCGGCGGTCAATTGCCCGAATTCGCTGGCGACGCCGGGATACGTAATGCCGTCCACACCGGCCGTCACGAGGTAGCGCACCAGATTGCGCAGGCTGGCGACGTCGGGGCTCCCGTTCTCCAGGAACGGGGTCGGCAATACGGGAAAGACGCCAGCCAGACTTCCGTTGGCGATCGTCATCGTCATTTCTTGTTCTCCACGATATGCAGGGGAGGAAGTCCCCACGAAGCACGAATATGGCCTGAAAGCAGCGCACTCGCAGCCAGCGACGTCAGGCCGCCGTCGAGCGGCAGGTCCACGCCCGTGATGAACGACGACTCGTCGCTGGCGAGAAACACCGCCGCGTTGGCGACATCGGCGGGTTCACCGAGCCGGCCGAGCGGGTAGCTCTGCGCGACGGCGGCAAGATCGGCCGGCGTGAGTCCCTGCGCCGTACGCTCCGTGACGATGAACGCCGGCGAAATCGCATTGCAGCGCACGCGCTTGATGCCGAACTCCACGGCGATCTGCTTCGTCAGCGCATGCACCCCGCCTTTGGCCGCGGTATACGCTGCGAGGCCAGGATTGGCGACGAGCTGGTTGACCGACGCGAGATTGATGATCGATCCGCCGCCGCGCGCCGCCATTTCCGGTACGGCGGCGCGGCAAAAGCGAAACGTCGCGGTCAATGCCGAGTCGATCGTGCTCGCCCACCCTTCGTCGGTCTCGTTCGTGATGCTGGCGCCCGTGTAGCGAACGGCATTGTTGACGAGAATGTCGAGCCCGCCGAAGTGTTCCTTCGCTGCGCGAATCGCCTCGTCCACGGTCGATTGCGCGTGTGCGTCGAGACACAGCATGCAGACACGATCGCCCGGCAGTCCGGCGACCGCGCGCTGCGCGCTCTCCGGCGAAAGCTCCACCGCCACGACCTTTGCCCCCTGCGCCACGAAGCGTTCGAGAATCGCCCGGCCAATGCCAAGACCTGCCCCCGTGACGATCGCCACCTTGTTCGCGAGTCTCATGATTTGACGGCTCCCGCAGTCAGACCTTTGATGAAGTAGCGCTGCAGAAAGCCGAATCCCAGCACGACCGGCAACGAAATCACGATCGACTCGGCCATCGCCCCGCCCCAGTTCGCACGGCCTTCACCCAGATAGCTCAGCAGCAGACCCGGGCCGACCGTGCGCAAATCGGGCGAGGTAATCAGCGTCAGCGAGAACAACAGGTCGTTCCAGGCCCACATGAACGAATACAGGCCGACGGTCACCATCGCGGGAATCGCGAGCGGCAACACGATCCGATGCAGGATGTATATCTCGCTGGCCCCATCCACGCGCGCCGCCTCGATGATTTCGCTCGGGATGCTGATGAAGTAGCTGTACAGCATGTAGGTCCCGCTCGGCAGCGCCAGGATGATGTACGCAACGATCAGACCGACGCGCGTGTTCAGCAGGTTGGCCCACTGCAGCATCGGGTAGACGCTGATGAGCAGCATCGCGAACGGAAACATCTGCGCCGAGAGCATCATGAACATCAACGGCTTGCGGCCGAAGTAGCGGAACTTGGCGAAGCTGTAGGCTGCATAGGTCGACAGCATGACCGTCAGCAGCGCGCCACCGCCCGCCGTGATCAGGCTATTGCGCAACTGCATCAAGGTTTCGCTGTGGCCGAACAGCCCGCGATAGTTCTCGAGTGTCGGCGCATGCGGAAGAATGGAAGGAATGCGAACGAATACCTCGCCTTCCGGCTTGATCGACGTGAGCACCATCCAGAGGATCGGCAGAAACAGAAAGCCGCCGATCGCGAGCAACATCACTGTAAAACCCGAGCGTGCCCGCCAGTTGTTGAGAAGCAACATGCTAGTTCTCCCGCTTGAACAGAATGCGCAGATAGAAGATCGAAGGGATCGCGATGGTCAGGAACCAAAGCACGCCGATCGAGCATGCGCTGCCGATATCCCAGTTCTGGAACGCCTCTTTGTAGACTTCGATGGACAGCATCGTCGTCGCTTTGACCGGGCCGCCCTGCGTGAGCGCATAGATCACGTCGAACGCCTGCAGGTTGCTCATGGCGCCGAGGATGGTCACGATGATGATGGTTGGCGCGAGGTGAGGCAGCACGACATAGCGGAACACGGCAAGGTTTTCGCAGCCGTCCACCCGCGCCGCATCCATCTGGTCCTGCGAGACGCCCTGCAGGCCCGCCAGGAAAAACGCCATGAAGAGCGGCACCGAAACCCAGACGCGCGTGAGGATCACGGCCGCCATGGCCGAGTGCGCTTCGGCGAGCCAGGGGACCGGATCGTGGATGATGCCCAGTTGCAGCAGGATCGCGTTGAGAATGCCGTACTGACCGTTGAAGATCCACGCCGCCAGAAACGCCGTAACGGTCGAGGGCAAGACCCAGGGCAACAGCGAAAGCGCCCTCAGTAACGCTTTCCCCCTGAACGACTGGTTGAGCACAACAGCCCACGCGAGACCGAGGACGAGCGTGATGCCGGTGGTCAACACGACGAAGATCAGCGTGTTGAACCAGATCGACAGCGTGTCGGGGTTGCTCAACAGCCTTTTGAAATTCTTCAGTCCGATGAAGCTCGGCTCGTCCATCTCTATCGTGTAGCGATAGAACGAGAGCTTCAGCGATTGAAGAAACGGAATCAGAATGACGAGAAAAAATGCGATCAGCGAAGGCACCGCGAAGGCGAATCCAACCCTTCGTTCATGCGACTTCAGTGATCGACGCTGCTTCGCGGTCCGAATATCGGATCGCGCCGTGGATAAGCTAGCCATGTTCGTTGAAACCGGGTTCGGTTTAAGGGATTAACCGCGGGCACGCATACGTTCGCGGCGCAACCGGACGTGCCAATCCGGCTGGCCCCCGCTCATTCGATGGCCTCGCCGAGCCGTTTGCTCATGGTGTCGATAGCTTCGGCCGCCGACTTCTGCCCAAGCACCGCGGCTTGCACCTGCTCGCCGACGATAACCGTGAGGTCGGCCACGTTCGGGAACACCGCCAGTTCATCGCGCGTGGCATTGCGCGCGTTCCTGGTCCAGTTCGCGACATACGGGTCGCCGGACAGCCTCGCGATCGCACTGCGCGTCACGGGGAACAGGCCGACCTGATGGAAATACTCGAGTTGCGGCGCGTCGGTCAGGCTGAGATAGGAGACGAACTGGGCGGGCGCCGACTTCGCGTCGAAGCTTTGCTTGTCGGTGGCGAAACTGCCGAACAAATGCCCCCAGGCAAACGAGCGCGGCACGTCACCCGGCTTCAGGACCGGCGTCGCAACCGACAGGACGTTCGCGTCGAAGGCCGCGCCCTTGCCGGAATTGTCGCGGGCGAAACCGCGTGCAAGCGGCGCATCCTGGTAGAAGGCACAGTGGTTCTGCGCGAACAGGCGGCGCGCATCGTAACGGTCCGTGTCTTTCGCGGCCAGACGGTCTTTCACGAGATCGCTCATGAATTCGAGAGTACGCACGGCAGCCGGGCTATTGACGACAACCTGGCCCTGTTCATTGAAGATGTGGCCGCCGAAGGTCCACAGCCAGGTCTGGAAGTCTCCCACGACCGACGCATTGTCCTTGGTGGACATGGCGTACGGCACCGACTCCGGAAACTTCGCCTTGATCGCCTTGAGCGCTTCGATAAAGGCATCGATCGTGACCGGCGGCACGGAAATACCCGCTTCCTTCAACATGGCCGCATTGGCGACCATGGCGATCGAACCCATGGTCCACGGCATGCCGACCTGCTTGCCCTTGAATTGTCCCAGTTTCAGGATGCCCGGATCGATCACCTTTTCCAGCGCCGCCTTGCCAAAGACGTCGTTGAAGTCGACCATCTTGCCCGTGCCGCCGAATTGCGGCAGCCATTGCAGCGTCAGTTGGGCCACGTCGACCGGCTGGTGCGCGCGCAGTCGCAGGAAGAGATTTTGCTGCATCTGCGCATAAGGGAATCCCACGACGTTCATGGACGCACTGGGGTCGCTCTGCGCGAACTGCTGAAACATCCTGGCGATCGTGGCCTTGCTGGCCGCTTCGTCCTGGGTCCAACCCACATACGTGAAACTGGCGTTCGTGGCGGCTCTCAGCAGAGCGGGCGCCATCACGGACGAGGCGGCCATCATGGAAATGAATTTGCGTCGTGTCAGCACAGTTTCTGTCTCCTTGTTTCTATAATTGGAACTTGTGTGTTCATCATAGCATGGCGTTTTTAAAAGTTCCATCTAATAGAACAACATTCATCTGGGGGCAGGCTGACCTTACAATGCCCTCAGCAGATGCGTTCCAGCGGAACATGAGCGCGCTATTTACGCCAGAGGCGAAAAACTTGACCAAAGTAAAACGAAAACTCGTAGAAACGGCTCCTGCGAACGGAGCGGGCAGAGAGCCGGAAACCGAAGAACCAGCAGCGCTTGCTGCACCGGAAGAGAAAACCCCAGCTGGCGTGGGGGTGCTCGAAAAGGCGATGTACCTGCTGAACATCGTCTCCCAGGCTCCCGCGCCCATGACCTTCACCCAGTTGCTGCGCGCGTGCGGGCTGCCCAAAGGCACGCTGCACCGGATCCTCGCCACGCTCCAGCGCGAAGGGCTGCTGCGCCACGACGCCTACAGCAAGACCTTCCACCTCGGGCTGCGCTTTCTGGAACTCGCGCACGAGGTGTGGAGCGACTTCGATCTGCGGGTCGCCGCGCAAGACGAACTGGTGGTCCTGCGCGACCTGGTCGGCGAATCGGTGCATCTGGCCGTTCTCGACGGCAATAGCGCCGTGATCATCGCCAGCGAGGACGCGCGCCAGACGGGGCGCGTCGCGCTGGGCGTGGGCATGCGTCTGCCGCTTCATGCCAGCGCGGTCGGCAAGGCCATCGCCGCCTATCTGGACCCCCGCCAGCAACAGGACCTGCTGACCTCGACCTCCCTGGACGCACTCGGACCGCGAACGATCACGTCAATCGACGCCCTGCGCAGCGAGCTCGACCTGACGCGCTCGCGCGGCTATGCGCTCGCCAATCAGGAAAGTTCGGACAATTCAGTCGCACTGGCGGCACCGATTTTCGATTTCGAGGGCCGGCCGATCGGCGCCGTGGCAATCGCCAGCACGACGGGACGACTCGACGCGACACGCGCGCACAATCTCTCGGCGGCCGTCATGGGTGCGGCGCGCAAGATCTCCCATAACTCGGGCGGCCAGTCGATGTCGCTGGCGGCGAAAAGCCAGCCGCCCGCGCTGGCAAACGCGGACGTCCACTGCGTGAGCCAGGTGCCGTCGCTGCTCGGTGAGGCGCCCATGTGGTCGCCGCGCGACGAGGCGCTCTACTGGGTCGACATCCTGACACCGACCATTCATCGCTACGACGCAGTCAGCCACACCAGCACGGAGACCAAACTCGGCTCGATGCTGAGCCTCGTGATTCCCAAGGCGACCGGCGGACTGCTCATCGCGTCGCCGGGCGGCCTGATGACCGTCGACGACAACGGCAATCTGACCCGCTTTTCTCATCCCGAGTTCGACCGCCCCGGCAATCGCTACAACGACGGCAAATGCGACCGCATGGGCCGCCTGTGGGTCGGCACCATGGACATGGGCGCGGCGGCCAATCGCGGCAACCTGTTCCGGGTCGATGCGGATGGCGCCTGGAAGAAAATGGATACCGGCTTCACGGTATCGAACGGCCTCGGCTGGAGCCCGGACAATACGCGGATGTATTTCACGGATTCGCACCGCAAGACGGTCTATCAGTACGAGTTCGACCTGATCAACGGAACGATCGGCAATCGCCGTCCGCTGATCACGCTGGACTCGTCGGCAGGCTCGCCGAACGGGATGACCGTCGACGCGGACGGTTGCCTGTGGGTCGCCATGTGGGATGACTGGTGCGTGACGCGATTCGACCCCGAAGGCCATGAAATGACCCGCATCCGCATGCCGGTGCCGCGCCCCACCAGTTGCTGTTTCGGCGGCCAGAATCTCGACGTGCTCTACGTCACGAGCGCCCGCGTTCGGCTCGCCGAAGACCTGCTCAACAGCGCCCCGCTTTCCGGATCGCTGTTTGCGGTCAATATCCCCGGCGTGCGCGGGCTCCCTGAGACGACCTTCGCCGGATAGGCTCCCCAGCGCGCCGACGCGCACGACGTCGCCGGCACCGCCCGGCGACGTCGAAACCTTCCTCCGCCCCTTCCCGCCAGAGCTGGCCGCGCCTTGCGCCCGGGCAGCGGCGCGGCTCACGCACGAACCGCGTCCGTTTCAGGGCGCTGGTCACGATCAAACGCCTCCTTGAAGGCCACGCCATCGCGCAATCCCGCGGCTTCGCCTTACCCCTCTCCATGCCGTTTGCATGACGCCTGGACACGACAGGAAGCCTGGGGCTATCCCGAATCCTTTCGAAAACGACTTGCACAAGTTCCGATAAATGGTAGTCTCCGTTTTAAGTTCCGATGAACGGAACAAAACGAGGAGACGCTCCGCTATGAAAAAAAAGATATTCGTGGCCGCCCTGGCCACGCTTGGCGCAAATGCAGCAATGGCCCAGTCGTCGGTAACGCTGTACGGACTGGTGGACCTCGAGGTCGGCAAGTACGACGGCAGCAATGCCATCCGGATGAATACCGGGGCCACCAGTTTCTGGGGCTTGAAAGGGGTCGAGGATCTGGGAGGCGGGTACAGGGCGATCTTCCAGCTCGAACAGCAGTTCAATCCGAACAACGGCACGTTCTACAACTCCAGTTCGTTTTTCAGCGGTCGCTCGACTGTCGGGCTCGAGGGATGGTTCGGCCACCTCGCGCTGGGCCGGGATGTCAATGCGAGCCACTACGCCGAAGTATCGGCCGACCCGTTCGGTCAGAACGGCCTGGTGTCGGGCTACGGCGCGCGCGGCGGCATTTCGGAGGCGAACGGCGGTCCGGGGCAGATCGACACCGTGCGGACAAACAACTCCGCCAACTACGTGTACAAGTGGGCTAACTTGACGTTTCGTGCCCAGGTCGCGGCTCGCGACTCGGCGGTGACCGGCAACAATCTTCCCTACTCCACCTCGATCGTCTACGAGGATCCGAAACTCAAGCTCGCCGCTTCGTTCATCCGTCCGCAAGGCGACCACGCTCACTGGGCTTATACGGCCGGCCAATACGACCTCGGTCTCGCGCGCCTCTATGTCGGCTATGGTTTTGGACAGAACACGTTCAGCCAGACGATTCACAACCAGATGGTCGGCATCAACATTCCCCTTGGACCGGCGCAGGTCATCATGTCGACCTTCAGCCATACGACGTCCAACGGAAGAACCATTCAATGCCGCAGCGCATTGGGCTATTTCTATTTCCTGTCCAAAGCGACGAGCGTTTATGCCGATGTGGTCTACGACACGCAGACAGGCAAATACGCATACGGAACCGCGGGATGGCAGGCGACGGGCACGTCGGCCAGCGGCACAGGCTACACGGTCGGTCTGCGGCACCTTTTCTAACCGACCCTGGCACGACGGCAGATCACCTGTGAATTGCGGACAACAACGAAGTGGAAACTGAGGAGTACTTGACGGAGGGAGGGCATCGAGCGATGCCTCTTCTTCAGGCGTTTCACCCTGTCAACGCCGGGAAGAGCGTTTCACTTGCTGCCCGTTTTACCGGCCCGGTGGAGTGGGCCGGACTTTTTCGTCTGCGCGGAAAACGACTGGCTTTCCCTGGATTGGGCTCTTCGGCATTGTCGTCCCAATGCAAGCGCTATTGCGATGGGCCCCTTGCCGACGGCACAGCGGCGTTTTGGGTTTGCTTCGCAGCGACACGTGCTTCTGCTGCCTGAAGATTGCCGGGGTACTCGACATAGTCGACGGATCCGGGATGGAAGCCTGCATTCTCGACCGCGATGAGATCCGCAATGACTTGAGCACGGGTCAAGGGCTTACTGGACTGTGCGAAGGAAACCATTGGAGCAACTGATACAGCGAACATCACGGAGGCATACAAAAGGCGTTTCATGATGACATTCCTTCAAGGATAGGAGACGTCGTCACCGGCCACGCCGACGAGGCACCCGCAGCCGGTAAACCGATTGTAGCCCGACCCCACTTGTCTCGCCGAATACGCAACGCTCAATCGGCTCGTCGCTGGGCAACGGTCCGCCGCAGCAGTCGTCATCGACCGCAACCCGCCTCTGGCAACGACTACCTTCGGCGAAGGCGAGTCAGCCGATATCTCCGTCGCTTCGACCATTTCCGAAGCACATCTCGGGTGGCTTGCACTTCTAAACTACGACTCATATAATCCTAGTTATGAACTGCGTCCGCGCAGCAAGCACTTACAGGAGGTGGAAATGTCGAAGCGCATTCTTGTTATCGGGGCCGGGTTCGCCGGCATGTGGAGTGCATTGAGTGCCGCGCGTTTTTTCGATTTGCATGGCAGTCCTGACGTTGAGATCACGCTGATCGCCCCCGACCCTCACCTGCACGTGCGCCCGCGGCTCTATGAGGAAGGGCCCGCCAACTTCCGGGCACCGCTCGCAGAGATATTCAATGCCGTGGGCGTGAAGTTCGTGCAAGGCACCGTTGAGCGCATTCACGTGGACCGCCGCGCAGTAGACGTACTCAGCGCGGATCAACAGGCTTTGACGCTGGATTACGACCGCCTCGTGCTCGCGGCGGGCAGCCGCCTCTTCCGCCCCGCTATCCCGGGTCTCGCGCAGCACGCTTTCAGCGTGGACCAGACCGACGAGGCCGCGGCACTCGAAGCGCATATCCGCAATCTCGCGCAGCAGCCGGATACCCCCGCGCGCAATACTGTGGTGGTGGCAGGCGGCGGCTTCACCGGCATCGAAACAGCCGCGGAAATGCCGGCTCGCCTGCGAGCCGCCCTGGGCGAAAAGACGGACATCAAGGTGATCGTCATCGAGCGCAATGAGGCCATCGGCCCCGATCTGGGCGCCGGCCCGCGTCCGGTGATCGAAGAAGCGCTGCGCGAGCTCGGCGTAACCTCGCAGCTCGGTTCCAGCGTGGCGTCGGTGGACGCCGGCGGCGTCACCACAGCCGACGGCAAGCGCATCGAGTCGAGCACGGTCATCTGGACCGCCGGCCTGCGCGCCAGCGCGCTCACCGGACAGATCCCCGGCCAGCGCGACGCAACGGGACGACTTCGCGTCGACCGGAATCTCGCGGTAGTGGGTGTGCCCGGTGTCTACGCGGCGGGCGACGTGGCATGCGCGGCCACCGACGATGCGGGGAACCACACCATGATGTCGTGCCAGCACGCGATGAATCTGGGACGCTCAGCGGGACATAATGTGGCGGCCGATCTGCTCGGTGGGGAGCCGATTCCGTACAGCCAGCCGAAGTACGTCACGTGCCTGGACCTGGGTCCCTGGGGCGCGGTCTACACGGAAGGCTGGGAGCGCGAAGTGAAGATGAAGGGCGCGGACGCGAAGAAGCTGAAGCAGCAGATCAACTCCGAATGGATCTATCCGCCGCGTGCCGATCGTGAAGAGGCATTTGCCGCGGCCGATCCGCTGCGCATCGTGGTTGCGTAAGGCGGTCAAAAGGGCCTGGCATTTCGAGGCGTGCAGCGCGGGGAGGCATACCAGCGCACCCCGCGTTTCGTTGCGTCGTCGATCGATTTCGCCTCAGGCTTGCCGATCGCTGCGGCGATTGGCGGCACGCTCGGCAAACCAGTTGATCACATGATGGCCATAACTCGCCGGCGCCTTCGAATACGCACGGGTGGCGAGATCGGCGAGCGAGTGCTTTTCGAGTTCCTCGCGCATGGCACGCTCGGCACCCTGCATCACCGCGTGAATCGAACAGGTACCGCGCGTGGCCCACGTCGGCGGCTCTTGCTCGAACAGTGCACATTGGCCACGCACTTCACGGCAATCGAAAAGCTGCTTTTCGCCATCGATGGCTTCGACGACGTCGCGCACCGTGATTTGCGCAGCCGGTCTCGCGAGTGCGAAGCCACCGCGAATGCCTTCGGTAGACTGCACGATGCCGGCCTTGGCAAGGCGCGTGAAAAGCTTTGCGGCATAGTCCACCGGCACGCCCTGCATTTCGGCGAGATCGCGCACGCTTGCCTCGCGCACGCCGGCCGACGTGCCTGCGAGATAGAGCAGGCAATGCAAACCGTATTCGACGCCTGTACTGATAAACGACATGATATTACGACGACCAGAATTATCGGAGTTAGGAGGGTAACTTAAACCGGCCGCAAAGTCACGAACGGTATTCTCCCGAATGCGGACCTCATGCGCGTGCGAGTCGAACAGGAACAAGCCGCGCCTTGGGCAATACGCTGACCGGTTTAGCCGTGCCGTCTTTGCCGCTCGAATGCAGATCCAGAAAATATGGCCTGAGTTTTTTCGAACTACCAACCATTTCGTCTTGCGCACTCACTGAGTTCTCCCTGGTTATTTGCTGCATCGCGGTATATCAGATACACAAATGTCAGGGAATTTACCAAGTTTTCCTGATATGACAGCCGTGCGACTCTATACCGCAATGCCACTTCCTATGGAGACAGGCATGCACGCTGAAACGCTCAAGAATGCAAGAGTCGCCGTTTTTCTCAATCGGTCGGCGCTGTGTCTGCTGCTGTTGCCAGCTGCCTGCCTTTTCTGGGCACTCCACGCCTACCCTCCACAAGACGCCTGCTGGCTATGCCTGTCTCTTGCCACCTGGCTCTGGCCTTTCGCGGGACTGCTTTATCTGGTCTCCGCGGGGCTCCATGCCGGCAAACGCCCTCCGCGGATCGAAAAACATACCGGTTGGCGCAAGGCGCACGGGCATTAACGGCTTGCTGGTCAGCCGGGGCGCTCCGCTGTTGCTACCCGAGTAAAAGCCTTCTGGGGACAGAAGGCTTTTAGAGTCGAGGCGCATCCATTCAAAATGGATAGGTGCCTGCGCTCGCTTGCGGGAAATGCAGGTCGCGGTGCGGTCAGGACTGTCTACGCTCAACGCGCTGTCTCTCACAGCAACGTGAGAGAAAGAATCGCTACGAGCAACCCGCCGATAAGCGCGAGGTAGACGTTCAGATTGCCCGACTGCAGGGCGCGCAGCCGCTCGGCGCATTGATTCACGATCCAGATAGCCGGCTCGAACAGGTGACGTTCGAAGAGATCGGTCACACCTGAAGCAAACACGAGCCGCTTGATGAAATATTCACGCTGCTCGTGTTCGCGCGTGGTGTTCATGGTCGGCTGGTAGACGAAGCTATAGAACGTGCGCATGGCGTTCGAGAAAGTGAGCGCCGTTGTTGTCGCCTCGCGCCCGTTCGCCGTCATGCCACCGAACCAGACCGGCACGCGGCGGATCGCGTGCCGCTTCGTCAACTCCAGCAGTGCAACGGGCACGATCGCCAGCAGCGGCATAACGATCACGAGCTTCGAGGGCGAGATAAACGCGAACTGGTCCGTGAGCGGCACCAGCAACCAGCCCGACACCATCGCCTGCGGGCTATTCGCGTGGAAGAGCGCTTGCGCGCCGCTCGCGAGCGCATTGAGCCACAGTGGCGCACCCACTGCCACCGCGAGCACGCCTATCCCGAGTATCCCCACGGCGACCGCGCTTGCCGGAGGCACGTTCGGTGTGACCTCGGTGTCGGGCAGCCCCAGCAAGCCGAGCCCGAACACTTTGACGAACGTTGCGAGCGCAACGGCGGCGGCCAGCGCCAGCCCCGCCCCTGCCAGCACGAGTACCAGCCGCCCGACGAACGACGCCTGCGGCGGCACTGAGGCAAGGCTAATGACAGCGAACACCGCGCCGAACCCCAGCAGGAAGCCGCTGCAACGCAGCCATCCGCGCGGCACGATGTCGTAGCTGCTGCAGGCCGCATAGATTCCATCGGCAGTGAGGAACAACGCGCCTTTGGCGAGCGCATGCCCTGCGAGATGCAGTAAAGCGACCGTCCACGCGAGGCCCGCGAGGTCGCCGAGGTGATCGGCACGAAAGAGCTATGTCGCGCCTAGCAGGCTGAAGGCCGCACCCATGGGCCAGCGTCCGGAACCACGGGAAAGCAGAGAACCGAACCAGCGGGCCAGCGCGGCCGGTGGATGGGGACAAAGCAAGGAGGGTTATGCCATGACAACTCGCTCGCGCATCCCATCATCTTCGCTTTTTTCAGGTATTCGGTTGCCCGTGAGTGCGAACCGACCAACCATGCCTACCGGCCCCGGGGGCTGTTAGGCATCATTAGCCGCAGGGAAAACAGCGCGGCGGTTCAGGGACAATGTCATCTCCACCTGATTCTGTTTCGAGCATAGGCAAGCGGCCGCGACATGCAAGACCGCGCGGTGGCCTGCGGTCGCTATTAATGAGGCGGTCGTCGGCCGAAAAGCGGGAAGTGCCGTTTCGCCGCTGCGGTCTGCCCCTCATCGCCCAGAAGACCGAACTCGATGGGCGTGCGCGTATAGAAGACGTGGACGCGCTCCTGCTCGACCAGTTGGAGCATGCGGTCCGCCTCGTCTTCGGTCACCGCCAGGATAACCTGGACGGGCTGGTCCGCAAGCCTCAGGGCATGAGCCGCATGATGGGCACCTGCTTGGCCCGTGCCTTCCGCACAGTTGATGACGGTGGCGCCATGAATGCCCAGTTGCTTTGCCTCGTGCAACAGCCATTCCGTGACCGTATGGTGGCCGTGACGGCGATTCTGTTCCGTGTAGAACGTAAGCTGGTAGCCGTTCATGTCTGCCTCCGTCGATCGGCACCCCTGCACGCGTGGTGGCGGGTGCGGCACCTATGAAAATTCTAGTGCATGGGAAGCGTTACGCACGATACTGCATTGCGCCAATGCGGCGGCGAGGCGAGCGGGACGCAGCGCCGCTCACGCGTGGGGGCGGTGAAACGCGGCGACCGCCTGCCCGATGGCTTCGAAGGCGGCGTCGATATCGGCCCAGCCTTCGGGCCGCACCCACTTGCCCGGTTCCAGCTTCTTGTAGTTCTCGAAGAAGAACGGGATCTGGTTGAGCGTGAATTCGCCCACGTCCGCCAGTTCGCGAATCGCTCGCGTGGCGGGACACACGCTGTCCACGGGCACCGCAATGACTTTCTCGTCCGGACCGGCCTGGTCGGTCATGTTCATGAGACCGAGCGGGCGGCACGAGATCAGCGAAAGCCGTTCGAGCGGAAACGGCGCAACGACGATGATGTCGATCGGATCGCCGTCGCGCGCGAGCGTGCCGGGAATGAAACCGTAGATGTAGCTGCGGTAGGCCACGTAGAACAGGATTTCACGGTCGAACAGTCCGCGTGATTCAACTGGAAATTCGAAAGCAGTGCAAAAGACCCGGGATCGAGTTCGGCCACGCAATCTAGAATCCGCGCTTCCACATGATTCATCTCCGGCCAATACTTCAGTTCGACGCGATGATCCTTGACACACCGCCTTGCTTGAAGCGGTCGAAGATATTCACCGCATAGGCGCTGTAGTCGCGCTCACCGTCGTAATTCAACACGGTGACTGTGCCGCCGTCGATGTGAACGCAATAGCGCACGGTATCGAGTGCGGCCCTGAGCGTGAATGCCTGAACTCCGTTCGATAGCGCGTTGCGTTCGAGGTCGCGAAAGGTTCGAGGTCGCGAAAGACATCGTGCCGGTAGACCACGGCGCCCTCGCCCGGCAGATTCGTGCGAAAGAACGGTACGAGGTTGTATTCGTCGTACCCGCGCGTCACGTCGGCCACGACCTGATCGAGGTTCAGGTCGCCGAAGAAGTCGGGCTCGGCCACATCGGCGCGCGGCGGCCCATCGGCAGGGGATTCGAAGAGGATGCGGTGGAATGCCTGCAAGTCAGGGCCGATACCTTACAATGCGCCCAGGTTAGCGCCACGACGCCCCCATACCGCCCATCATCGCCCCACGCGAGGAGCCCGCTCATGAAACTGCACCAACTGCGCGTGCTGCTCGCGCTCGCGCAGCACGGCAGCATGCACGAAGCTTCACGCAGTCTGCACATCTCGCAGCCCGCGCTCTCCAAGGCCGTGGCGGAGCTGGAGCGCGAGTTGGGCGTCACGCTGATGTCGCGTTCCGTTCGCGGCGTCAGCCTCACCGACTATGGCCGCGCGCTCGCCAAACGGGCGAACGTGGTCGAGCACGAGTTGCGTCACGCGCTCGAAGACATCGAAGCGCTGCGCGGCCGCGCCGAGGCCCAGCTCAATATCGGCTTTACCGCTGTGGCTTCCGCCGGGCCGCTCCCCGAATCGATCGCGGCCTTCCGCGTGCGTTTTCCCGGCGTCGCCCTGCGCGCCTACGAAATGCGCCCCCAGCAGGTGCTGGAGGGTTTGCGCGAAGGCCACCTCGACCTCGCGCTCATCTCCACGAACAGCGGCCCCGGCACGAACGCGTTCCAGTGGGAGCCGCTGTTCTCGGTCGGCATGGTGCTCGCGGCGCGGCCCGGTCATCCGCTTGGCCGCGTCACGCGCCTGCGCTCGCTGCTCGACGCCGACTGGCTCACGCTCGATCCGCTCGACGATCCCGGCAGCCCGCTCGCGAGCCTCATGCGACTGCACCGGCTCGACATGCCCGAACGCATCGTGCAGAGCGCATCGAATCTCCTCGGCCTGCAACTGGCCACCTGCACCGACCTCATCAGCATGTGGTCGGACTTCGTGTTCTATGGGTCCGGCGGCCCGCTCGTGCTCAATCGGGAGCGGCTCAAGCCCATTCCGATCCGCGACGAACTGCCCGACTTCCACGTGTACATGGTGTACCGCTCGACCGACCTGATGACCCAGGTCTGCACCGAGTTCAGCAAGGAAGTGCGCCACCGCTCCCGCACGATGGTGTCGCCGCGCACAGCCTCTCCGCCCGCACGCAGTCGCAAAGCCTAGGGGCCGTTCACTGTTAAAATCGCGGGACACGCGACGATCCCTCGCGCCCCGATCCACCCTCCGCATCGACGCAATGCCGCCTGCCGGCCGCGTTGCATCCGGCCCGATGTCGCGTTCTTCGCGAGACCCGTATGACGAACACACCCACTGCCACGCCCTTCAGCGCGCTGTCTCTCGCGCCCGCCACGCTCGCCAACCTCGAGCGCCTGGGTTATGTCGAGATGACGCCCATCCAGGCCGCGAGCCTGCCGATCGCGCTCGCGGGCCACGATCTCATCGCACAGTCCAAGACCGGCAGCGGCAAGACGGCGGCGTTCTCGCTCGCGCTGCTCTCGAGGCTCGACGTGCGCCGGCAGGATGTGCAGGCCATGATCCTGTGCCCCACGCGCGAACTGGCCGACCAGGTCGCCACGGAAATCCGCCGCCTCGCGCGCGCGGAGGAAAACGTGAAGGTGCTGACGCTGTGCGGCGGCACGCCCATGAAGCCGCAAACGGCGAGCCTCGAACACGGTGCGCATATCGTCGTGGGCACGCCCGGGCGCATCATGGACCATCTGGAGCGCGGCAGCCTCACGCTCGATTCGCTCAATACGCTCGTGCTCGACGAAGCCGACCGCATGCTCGACATGGGTTTCTTCGACGACATCGCCAAGGTGGCGCGCCAGTGTCCCAAGGAGCGCCAGACGCTGCTCTTTTCCGCGACCTATCCCGAAGGCATCGCGAAGCTGAGCCAGCAGTTCCTGCGCAACCCGAAGGAAGTGAAGTTCGAGGAACAGCACGACAACAGCAAGATCCGCCAGCGCTTCTACGAGGTGAGCGAGGACGAGCGCCTGCATGCCGTGGGCATGCTGCTCAATCACTATCGCCCCGTGAGCACGCTTGCGTTCTGCAACACGAAGCAGCAGTGCCGCGACCTGCTCGACGTGCTGCGCGCGCAGGGCTTTCACGCGCTCGCGCTGCATGGCGAGCTCGACCAGCGCGAACGCGATCAGGTGCTGATCCAGTTCGCCAACCGCAGTTGCTCCGTGCTGGTCGCCACCGACGTGGCCGCGCGCGGCCTCGACATCGCGCAGCTCGAAGCGGTGATCAACGTGGACGTCACGCCCGACCCGGAAACCTATGTGCACCGCATCGGCCGCACGGGCCGCGCCGATCAGGACGGCTGGGCGCTGAGCCTCGCGAGCATGGACGAAATGGGCCGCGTGGGCGGCATCGAGCAGGCCCTCAAGCGCGAGGTCGAATGGCACCCGCTCGCCGAACTCAAAGCCACCAGCAACGAGCCGCTGCTGCCGCCCATGGAAACGCTGCAGATCCTCGGCGGCCGCAAGGACAAGATCCGCCCCGGCGACGTGCTGGGCGCCCTCACGGGCGAAGCGGGCTTCAGCGGCGAGCAGATCGGCAAGATCAACGTGACGGACTTTTCGACCTACGTGGCCGTGGAGCGCAGCATCGCGCGCAATGCGCTGCGCAAGCTCAACAGCGGCAAGATCAAGGGCAAGAAGGTCAAGGCGCGGGCGATGGAGGAATGAGTTTGCGCCTTGCATGAGCCGGCGCCGCGGCGCTCGCGCAAAATCACCTTGCGCGAGACGCCGGCTCGCCATAGTCTGTGTACAACGGAGTTCGACCTCGACGTCAACCCGCGCGGCCCCACCCCACAGCCGCCTACACAGGAGACTTGCCAATGCCATGCTCACGCCGGCGCTTTATCGCCATTGCCGCGGCACTTGCTTCCACCCCGGTTTTCATCGAAGAAGCGCGAGCCGACGCCCCCATGGTGTCGGAAAGCGACCCCACCGCCCAGGCGCTCGGCTACAAGGCCAATGCATCGCAGGTGGACAAGGCGAAGTACGCCAAATACCAGGCCGGACAATCCTGTTCGACCTGCCAGCTATGGCAGGGCAAGGCCGGCGCGGCCAGCGGGCCGTGTCCGATGTTCGGCGGCAAGCAGGTGAGCAGCGGCGGCTGGTGCAGTGCGTACGTGAAGAAGGCCTGACACGTTCGCGCAGTCGCGCGCCCCGAATCGTTTTGATTCGCATTCCGATGTAATCCCGGGCCGGCAGGCCACCGGTCTGGTTTCCCTTTACACCTGACCTATACGCCGTGCCGTTCGCGCAATATGCACGAGGCTTCGGCGAGCGTGCGCAGCTTCGCCTCGGCAATCTGGCTGCTATTCACGGGTGCGTCCGCGAACGTCGCGAAACCACAGTCGGGATTAAACAGCACGCGCTCCTTGCCAAACAGCTGGATAGCCTGCTCGCCCTTCTTCACGACCTCGTCCAGTGGCTCCACGTGGACGTGCTTCTGGTTGCATAGCCCGACGCCGATACGCATTCTCTCCGGCAACGTGCCGAGCACGTCCATCTCGCCTGCGCGCGGCGTGCAGAGTTCGAGAAACAGCGTGCCGACGTTCAGCGCCCCCAGCGTGCTCACGAGCGGACGATAGTCGCCGGTCAGCGCCTTGCTCTCGTCGGTTGTCCAGTTTCCCCGGCACATGTGCAAGGCCACACGCTCCTGCGGGAAACCCGCCACGACGGCGTTGATGAGCTCGCGCGCAAATGCCAGTTCCGTCTGCGGATCGCTTTTCTCCGAGAGCGCCCCGCACATGAAGCTGCGCTGGCTCGCACTTCCCGAGAAAGCCACTTCGGAAAGCACCGGTTCGTCGAACTGCACGAGGGCCGCTCCCTCAGCAAGCAATGCGGCCAGTTCCTCGCGCAACACCCGCACGACGTCCGCCGCCAGCGTTTCGCGGTCCGCATAGGCACGATCGGAAATGCACTCCATCCACATGGTGCGCGTAAGCAGATACGGGCCCGGCAACGCAATCTTCACGGGGCGGTCCGTGAGCGTCCGGACGAAAGCCAACTCCCGCCCCGCGAGCGGCTGGCTTCGTCCCAGCGGCCCGAACACCGCCGGATGGCGCACCTCGCCCGCGGGCACATCCAGTGCGCGCAACTCAGTTTCAAATGCTTCGGGATCCTCAACGTAGGGCAGCAGGTCCGTGAGCGGAATCAGCTGGCAGTTGTCGAGCAGGCCGCCCACGAAACTCGCATAGCTGTCGCGGCGCTGCTCGCCGTCCGTCACCACGTCCGCGCCCGCGCGCAGTTGTGCGGCAACGGCGAGTTGCACGGCGTCGTCGGCACTGGCGGCGAAGCTGGCCTCGTCGAGGCGACCTTCCATGTGATCGTGCAGCGCCTGCAGCATCCAGCGCGGCCGGGGCCAGCTGCCCACCCCCATCACCGAAAGCGGGCGGATGGGCGCAGCGGGCGCGGGCACAGGCAGCGACGGCGGAATCACCACGGGCACGATCTGGATCGCGACGGCGGGGCGAGCGGTTTCGCGCACCGGCTCGGCAGGACGCTCGGCAAACTTTCCCTTGCAGACGAGAAAGCTGAACTGGCGCCCGGCCTTCGTGTACGAAAGCAGTTCGTTGCCGGTCATGCGGCACCAGGCGGGCAAGTCCGATTCGACGGAAATCTCGGTGGAGAGGATTTCGAGCAACTGTCCGCGTTCGAGCGGATCGATATGCTTGCGGATCAGCAACAGCAGGCCGTTGCCGCAATCGAGGTCGCCGCCGTCGAAGCTGACGTCGGGTGTATGGGCGTGATGTGCGGAGGGAAGCATGGTGTAACCGTGGGCTTGAGCAACGGGAACCGGCGTGCGCACGCCGGCCCGCGCGGCAGGCCGGCAGCGCCGGCGCATGCGAGCGCCGGCATCACCACGCCGGACGCGACTTCAGTAGCTGAGGCTCGGGCAGGCTTCGCCCATGAACTCCACCAGCATCGCGCCGCCCACGATGCGCGCGCCGGGGATCAGGTTGTTTTCGTCGAGACCGCGCTTCTTGAAGCACGGCGAGCATACGTAGATCTGGCCGCCAGCCTCGACGAAGCTCGTCATGAGCTCCTTCAGCGGCGCGAAGCCCGCTTCGTGGATGTCGTTCGCGTAGCCTGCCTGCGAGAGGCGCGTGCCCTCGATGTTGAGGAACACCACGACCTCTTTCTCGCTGGCCACGGCGGCATTGGCCACGACGAAGGCTACCGTCGCACGGTCGGTATCGTCTTTTGCCCGAGTCAAACTGACCACGAATTTTCCAGACACGATGCTCTCCTGACTTTGTGATGGGTGAAGGGAATGCAAGCGGGAATGCAAGCAATGTGCGGCCGGCGCAGGCTGTGTCAGCCCTTGGCCTGGATCCAGTAAATGCCGGCAGCCGGGTCGGTACGCAACAACTGGTGCCCGGTAATGCGGCAATACGACGGAATATCCTCGGCGGCGCCCAGATCCCGCGCCGTGAGCCGGATGATCTGGCCGGGCATCTGCCGCAGGCGCACGCGCAGCTTGAGCAGCAACTCGCCGCAGCCCATTTCGCCCGCGTCCCATTCGAAGTCGAATGCGGCACCGGTATCGTTTGCCGGCGAATTGCCCGTTGCTGTCATGGTGATTTAACGCTGGCCCGCAGTAATCGTTCCGGCCGAGTATCGCACAAGCGCGCTACCGGCTCTCCGACTTCGCCCGGCGACCGCCCGACGAGGCGCGTTTGCGCGGCGCCGCATGAAAGCGCCCATCCAGCGTTTCGATCGCCTCGGCGAAAGGTTCGAGGAACAGACTCATCGCTACCGTCGTCGAGGTTTCCGCACGCTGGTCGAGGCAGCTGAACGATTTCGCGCCCGCATCGGCAAGCGGCGTCCATACCTCGGCGGCGGCGCTTCGTCGAACGGCAACCAGGTGGTCGTGATATCGGGCATCCACTACCTTTTCTGAGCCTGCGTGCTACCGGGGAGCCTGCGAGCCGTCCGCTTCGATCTGCAACTCCAGGAAGCCTGTCTGCGGATCGACGCCGCGAGAAAAGCGATGCTCGGGCAGCAACGCGAGCAGCAGCTCGGCCGTGGTCCTCACGCGGCAGCCGCGCGCGACATGGCCGCCGAACACCTGTCCTTGCGCATCGGAAACGCTCATATGCAGGTGCGCGCCATCGGGCGATATCGAGCCCGCCAGGGTCAGTATTTCGAGGTCGCCGCGCAGTTCGGTGGGCGACTCGATGCCCGCAAAGCGCAACTGGGCGACGCTCAGGCTGCCGATGCCCTGCACGACGAAAGCCGCCTGCCAGCCGCGCTGCCGCAGCAGGTTCTCTACCGCATCGCGCAGATCGTCACCGGGAGACAGGCGTACGGGACAGGCTTGCATGGCGGTTCACCGTGAGGAAGTCGAGGTCGAGGCCCGATTATGAGCCCACGTGCTGCATAGTCACTCGCCGATCCACGACCCACGCAGGTCGCTGTCGTGCAGCAACTGCAGCAGCGTGCCCGCCGGGCGGCTGAGGCGCTTCGCCGCGAGCACGATGAACTCCACGTCGGGCAACGTGGGCAGGCTCGCTGCGTTTGCGGGCGGCACGAGTCCCCGCGCCGAAAGATACTGCGGCCGCACCGTGATCCCCAGACCGCCGCGCGCCGCCGCAATGCAGCCCGCGTGGCTGCTGCTCGTGCACACCACCTGCCAGCGAAAGTCGGTCTGGGCAAGCGTGTCGAGCACCACCGCGCGCGTCACGCTCGGCTCGGCCACGAGGATCAGCGGCAAGGGCTGCGACAGGTCCACGCGCGTCCCGGTGCGCGCGAGCCATTCCAGCCGCCCGGTGAAGAGCGGCACGCCGCGCTTGTCGCCCAGCCGCCGCTTGCCGACCATCAGGTCGATCGATCCCGCATCCAGCAGATCGTAGAGCTTGCCGGTCATGCCGATGGTGATTTCCAGCTCCACATCGGGATGCGCGTTGCGAAACGCCGCCAGCACGGTCGGCAGCGGGCCCAGCGCCACGTCGTCCGACGACCCCAGGCGCACGCGTCCCTTGAGCCGCGGCGCGCGGAACTGCGCCTCGGCGCGGTTGATGGCCTGCAAGATCGCGCTCGCATGGGCGAGCATGGCTTCGCCGTCGGGCGTCACGGCGAGCGAATGGGTGTCGCGCACGAACAGGCGCCGGCCGACTGCCTCTTCGAGGCGCCGCACGTGATCGCTCACGCTCGACTGCGTGAGCCCGAGCTGGCGCCCCGCCTCAGTGAAGCTGTGGCAGGCGGCAACCGTTGCAAACGTCTTGAGCCAGATGGGATTGAGCATGCCGCATTGTTATCGGCAACGCCGATGACAGTCAACGATCCCAGTGGGGTTCCCGATTGGTGGGAATGCTCCTAAGATGATCGAGTCCCAGAAGGTTGCGCCAACGTTCGCCTCCTGCGCGCGCAACAAGCGCCGCAAACCCTTGTCCCTTGCGGGCGGCGGCGACCCCACCTATTCAGATGAGCAAGGATTCCAGCCAGACCGCATTGCTGTGGATCGTCGCCGCAGGCTTTTTCATGCAGGCGCTCGACACCACGATCGTCAACACCGCACTGCCCTCCATCGCCCACAGCCTGGGCGTCAAGCCCCTTGTGATGCAGCCGGTGATCGTGGCCTACACGCTCACGATGGCCATGCTGACGCCCGCCTCCGGCTGGCTCGCCGACCGCTTCGGCACCCGCCGCGTCTATTTCGCGGCGATCCTGATTTTCGTGCTCGGCTCGCTCTGCTGCGCGGGCGCCCACACGCTCGGGCAGCTGGTGCTCGCACGCGTGCTGCAAGGCGTGGGCGGATCGATGCTGCTGCCTATCGGGCGGCTCGCCGTGCTGCGCAGCGTGAGCGGCGAACAATACGTTTCGGCGCTCGCGATGATCTCGGTGGCCGGTCAGGTGGGCCCGATCGTCGGGCCGACGCTGGGCGGCTGGTTCGTCGAAGCCATTTCCTGGCACTGGATCTTCCTCATCAACGTGCCGATTGGCGCAGTGGGGTTGTTCGCGGTGCAGCGCTATTTGCCGCGCACCACGAGCAGCGCCGCGCCGCCGTTCGACGTGGCCGGCTGTGCGCTGCTCTCGCTGTGCATGATTGCGTTCTCGCTCGCGGTCGACGTGCCGATGCCAACGCATCGTGCCGCGTGGTCCACCGCGCTCTTCGCGCTGGGCGTCGCCACCGCGCTCGCTTATGTACCGTATGCGCGGCGGCGCCGAAATCCGCTCTTCAAGCTCGCGCTCTTCAGCGAGCCGAATTTCAGCGTGGGGCTGATCGGCAATCTCGTGTGCCGGATCGGTTCGAGCGCCGTGCCCTTTCTCGTGCCGCTACTCATGCAGCTCGAACTCGGCTATACGCCGCTGCATTCGGGGCTGATGATGCTGCCCGCCGCGCTCGCCGGCACCGTCGCCAAGCGCTGGATCGCGCCGCTCATCCGCCGCTACGGCTACGACACGTTCCTGCTCGTCAACACGCTGATCGTCGGCAGCTCGATCGTTGCGTTCGCACTGATTTCGCGCGGCACGCCGCTCGCCGTGCAGATCGCCGTGCTGGCCATCTTCGGCGCGGCCAACTCGATGCAGTTCGCCGCCATGAACAGCATCACGCTCAAGGACCTTTCGCACGAAGATGCCGGCAGCGGCAACAGCCTCTTTTCGATGGTGCAGATGCTCGCGATGGGCCTCGGCGTGTCGATTGGCGGCGCGCTGGTCACGCTCTTCGCCGATCAGTGGGGAACGGTTGCGCTCGGTTTCCGCGCGAGCTTCGCGTGCGTCGGCGTGATTACGCTGCTCTCCGCGCTGATTTTCCGGCGCATCGACGAAGCACCGGCGGCCAGGTCAGCCGTGAAGCCGGTGGCGGCAAACGGCCGGTAGCCCTTCATCGCATGCAGGAAACATGTAAAGGACGCTTTACATATCGCCCCGCCATCGGCACAATGCTCGCCATCACAAGCGGAATGAAAGGAGCGTGCGATGAACCGGTACCGCAAGGAAATGACGGCTGCGATTGCCGCCTACTGCGTGATCCTGATGGGGTCGCTGTGGCTGCTTCGGGCTGGCGATATCGCATCGGACGCGTTGCGTACCCTGATCGCCGTCGCGCCCCTCGCTCCCGCCGTGGCCGTATGCTGGGTGATCGTCCGGCGCGTGCGGCGCCTCGACGAATTGCAGCGCCGCATCGAACTCGAATCGCTCTCCATCGCCTTTGCCGGCACCGCGCTCTTCACGTTCGGCTACGGGTTCCTGGAAAACGCGGGCTATCCGCGCCTGTCCTGGGTGATGGTCTGGCCGGTCATGGGCGCGCTCTGGATCGTCAGTTCGATTGCCTGCAGCCGGCGCTACCGATGAAAAACGAAGTCCGGCGCCTGCGCACCGAGCGCGGCTGGTCCCAGACCGAACTGGGCAACCTGCTGGGCGTCTCGCGACAGACGGTCAACGCCATCGAGAACGAACGCTACGATCCGAGCCTGCCGCTTGCCTTTGCCATCGCTCGCGCATTCGGTTGCGCCATCGAGGCGATTTTCGACGATGGCGCACCGCAACCCGGCTGCGATCGCTAGCCGGTTTCCAGCGGATTGCGGCAACTCCAGCGCTGTCTAAAAGCAGTCGCTAAGCGGGCGAAACCCGTCCCCCAAACCGCAATTTGCCCGGCTCGCCGTCACAACAAGGCAAAATAGCGGTTTTCGCGCCCGCATCGGGCGCGTCCCTTCCATGCCGGCCCCGCATCGTCCACGGAGCCGGCCCAGGCCCGCTCGCCGTACACGCGAGCCTCGAGGAGCAGTGTTTCATGACCGAACCGAATCTGTCTTTCGCCGGCCGGCTTGCCGTTGCCGTCGGATCCTTCTTTGCCATGCTCGGCGACGGCAAGCTCGCCGCGAACGTGCAGCGTCTGCGTAACGGCGAGGCCGCGCCCGTCGCCGCAGCCCCCGTCACCGCGCCGGTTGCCCCGGCCCCGGCGCCGGTGCCCGCCATCGAAGCCGCCAGCCCGGACTCCGCCCTGCAACTGCTGGGTCTCCTCCAGCGCAACGCCCGCTTCGTCGATTTCGTCGAAGAGGACATCGCCGGTTATTCGGACGCCGACATCGGCGCCGCCGCGCGCCTCGTCCACGATGGCTGCCGCACGACGCTGCGCGAGCACTTCACGATCCGCCCCGTACGCGACGAATCCGAAGGCAGCCGCATCACGCTGCCCGAAGGCTTCGACGCCACGGCTGTGCGCCTCACCGGCAACGTGGTGGGCGCAGCGCCCTTCTCGGGCAGCATCGCCCATCGCGGCTGGCGCGTCACCGACGTGAAGCTGCCCAGGCTCATCAAGACCCACGACGTCACCGTGATCGCCCCGGCCGAGGTGGAGCTATGAGCGAGCCGCGTTTTTCCATCGGCATCGACCTCGGCACGACCCACTCGGCGCTGTCTTACGTCGATCTCGCCACAAGCGACGGCGAGAAAACGAACCAGGGCGTACTGCCCATCGCGCAGCTCACGGCGCCGGGCACACTGGAAACGCCGAATCTGCTGCCCTCGTTCCTGTACCTGCCGCACCCGGGCGAACTCACGCCCGGCGACCTCACGCTGCCGTGGACGGCGAGCCGCGACTACGCCGTAGGCGAGCTCGCGCGCAGCCGCGGTGCGGGCACGCCCATTCGTCTCGTTTCGAGCGCGAAAAGCTGGCTCTGCCACCCAGGCGTGGATCGCCGCGCCGGCATCCTGCCGAACGACGCGCCGCCCGAAGTGGTGCGCGTCTCGCCGCTCGAAAGCTCGGTGCGGTATCTCACGCATCTGCGCGAGGCTTGGGACCACGCGCATCCGGAAGCGCCCTTCGCCGAACAGGACGTGACCGTCACGATCCCGGCCTCGTTCGATCCGGCCGCACGCGAATTGACGGCCGAAGCCGCCCAGGCCGCGGGCTACACGCGCATGACCCTGCTGGAAGAGCCGCAGGCTGCGCTCTATAGCTGGATCCAGAAGAGCGGCGGCGCCTGGCGCAAGGACGTGAAGGTCGGCGACATCATTCTCGTCGTCGACGTGGGCGGCGGCACGACCGACCTCTCGCTGATCGCCGTGATCGAACGCGAAGGCAATCTCGAACTGCATCGCGTGGCCGTGGGCGACCACATCCTGCTCGGCGGCGACAACATGGACCTCGCGCTCGCGCACGGGGTCGCGCGCAAGCTGGCCGCGCAGGGCACGCAGGCCGATCCGTGGCAGTTGCGTGCGCTCACCTATGCGTGCCGCGCCGCCAAGGAAACGCTACTGAACGACCCGGCCGCCGACACGGTGCCGCTCGTCGTGCCGAGCCGCGGTTCGAAGCTGATCGGCGGCTCGATCCGCACGGAGCTCACGCGCACCGAACTCACGCAGACGATCCTCGAAGGTTTCTTCCCGCTCGTGGAAGCGTCGGCGCGGCCCGTGAGCCGCGCACGCGTGGGTCTCACGCAATTGGGCCTGCCGTACGCACAGGACGCGGGCATCACGCGCCATCTGGCTGCGTTCCTCGGCAAGCAGCTGGGCGCGCTCGCGGATCTGGCGGGCCTGCCGGCCTCGGTGACCGCGGCCACTGAAGGAGCGAGCTTCCTGCATCCCACCGCCGTGCTCTTCAACGGCGGCGTGTTCAAGTCCGAACTGCTCGCCAATCGCGTGCTCGACACGCTCAACGGCTGGCTCGCGGCAGACGGCGCGGCTCCCGCCCGACTCCTCGGCGGCGCCGATCTCGACCTCGCCGTGGCACGCGGCGCAGCCTATTACGGCTACGTGAAGCGCGGCCGGGGCGTGCGCATTCGCGGCGGCACGGCACGCGCGTATTACGTGGCGATCGAATCGGCCATGCCGGCCGTGCCCGGGCTCGAACCGCCCGTCTCCGCGCTGTGCGTCGCGCCCTTCGGCATGGAAGAAGGCACCGACGCGGCACTGCCGCCGCAGGAGTTCGGCCTCGTGGTGGGCGAACCGGTGCATTTCCGTTTCTTCGGCTCATCGGTGCGCCGCCAGGATCAGGTGGGCACGATGCTCGACTACTGGTCGCCCGAGGAACTCCAGGAGCTGGAGGAAATCCAGGCCACGCTGCCCACCGCGGGCCGCACGCCCGGCGACGTCGTTCCGGTGCGCCTGCACGCGCGCGTGACCGAAGCGGGCACGCTGGAACTCGAAGCGATCCCGACCGGCAGCGACGAGCGCTGGAAAGTCGAATTCGACGTGCGCGGCAACGCCTGACGCCGATGAAGCAGTACGTCGTCGGCATCGACCTCGGGACGAGCAACACGGTCGTGGCCTACGTCGAGGCCGGCGGCAAGACGATCCGCGTCTTCGACGTCGATCAGCTCACCGGCCCCGGCGAGGTGGGCGCGGCACCGCTCCTGCCTTCCGCCCGCTATCACCCGGCGGCGGGCGAGCTCGCGCCCGAAAGCGTGAAATTGCCTTGGAGTCCTGACGAACCCTCCGGCGCACCGGCTCCCGTCATCGGCCGCTTTGCGCGCATGCTGGGCGCGCAGGTGCCGGGCAGACTCGTCAGCAGTGCGAAGAGCTGGCTCTCGCACACGGCCGTGGACCGCCTCGCGCCGATCCTGCCCTGGGGCGCCGCGGACGACGTCGCCCGCGTCTCGCCCGTGACCGCGAGCGCGAGCTACCTCGCGCACGTGCGCGCCGCATGGAACCGGCGCTTTCCGCAGGCTCCGCTCGAAACCCAGGACGTGGTGCTCACCGTGCCCGCCTCCTTCGACGACGGTGCACGCGCGCTCACGCTGGAGGCCGCGCGGCTGGCCGGCCTGCCGGCGCTGCGCCTGCTCGAAGAACCGCAGGCCGCGCTCTACGACTGGCTGTACCACCATCGCGCGACGCTCGACGCCGAACTGGCCGGCACACGGCTGGTGCTCGTCTGCGACGTGGGCGGCGGCACGACCGACCTCACGCTCGTCAAGGTGGAGCAGGAACATGGCGAGCCGCGTCTCACGCGCATCGGCGTGGGCAACCACCTGATGCTCGGCGGCGACAACATGGATCTCGCGCTCGCGCATCTTGCCGAGTCGCGGCTTGCCGGCTCACAAGCCGGCGAAGCACGGCTTTCGGCCGCGAGCCTTTCGCAACTCGTGGAACGATGCCGGGCCGCCAAAGAGCAGCTACTCGACGAAGCGGCGCCCGCCAGCGTGCCGATCACGCTGCTCGGCGCGGGTTCGCGCCTGATCGGCGGCGCGCGGACCACGCATCTCGCGCGCGAAGAAGTCGAGCAGGTAGTGGTGGACGGCTTCTTCCCGCAGGGCGAGGCGAGCGACCTGCCGCGCCGCGCGCGGGCGGCCCTCGTCGAATTCGGGCTGCCTTATGCGGCCGATCCGGCCGTTACGCGCCACGTAGCGGCCTTTCTCGCCCGCTTCGCCGCACAGTCGCGCGAAGCGTTGGACGACGCACCGGACAATACACAAGCGCTGCCCGTGCCGGACACGCTGCTGCTGAACGGCGGCGTGTTCCGCGCCCGCGCGCTCGCCTCGCGGCTCGCGCAGACGCTGGGCGCCTGGCGCGGCCAGCCGCTCAAGGTGCTCAACAACGATCAGCCCGATATTGCCGTCGCACGCGGCGCGGTGGCCTACGCACTCGCGCGTGCGGGCGAGGCGCCGCGCATCGGCGGGGGCTCTCCGCGCAGCTACTTTCTCGTGCTCGACCCTGCGGCGGACGAGGCACCGCGCGGCATCTGCCTGCTGCCGCGCGGCACCGAAGAAGCCCACGAAGTTCATCTCGACGAGCGCGTGTTCGCGCTGCGCCTCGGAGCGCCGGTGCAGTTCCACCTCGTCTCCACGGTAGCCGACACGACATGGCGCCCAGGCGAACTGGCCGATGTGTCCTCCGCCGATTTCGTGCGCCTGCCGCCGCTTGCGACCGTCGTGCCGCAAGATCGCGCGGACGGCGCACGCGAGCGCGAAGTCAGGCTCATGACCTCGCTCTCGGAACTCGGCACGCTCGAAGTGCACTGCATCGCAACGGACGACCCGTCGCAGCGCTGGCTGCTGGAATTCCAGCTTCGGCGCGACGATCCCCAAGGGGCGATGGGCAACACGAACGACAACGGCGAAGCGGACGAGGCAACGCGCCACCCCTCGCTCGACGCGGCGGTTGCCCTGATCGACCGCGTGTTCGGACCGCCCTCGGCCAAAGGCGACGCGAAGGACGTGAAACGCCTGCGCACGCAGCTCGAACAATACTTGGGCCCGCGCGAAAGCTGGGACGGCGCGCTGCTGCGCGCGCTCTTCGGCGCGCTCTGGGAGCGGGCGGGACGGCGCCGGCGCTCGGCCGATCACGAGCGCCTGTGGCTGAATCTCGCGGGCTGGTGCGTGCGCCCGGGCTTCGGCTACCCGCTCGACGAATGGCGCGTGGAGCAACTCTGGACGCTCTTCGACGACGGCATCCAGCACGTCAACGACAGCCAGGTCTGGTCGGAATGGTGGACCCTCTGGCGCCGCACGGCCGGCGGCCTTTCCGAAGCGGATCAGCAGCAGGTGCTGGCCGCGATGGACTGGCTCGAAGCGGCAGCGGTATCGAAGCGCAACAAGCTGCCCTTCGATCCGGCGAAGCTCGGCCACGCCGACATGATCCGGCTCTACGCATCGCTCGAGCATATCGCCGTCGCTCGCAAGATCGAGATCGCGGAGAAGCTCATCGGACGGCTCGAAGCGTCGTCGGAAAACCCGCAGAGCTGGTGGGCCGTGGGGCGCATGGGCGCGCGCCTGCCGTTCTATGGCAGCGCGCATGGCGTGGTGCCGCCCGACGTGGCGGTGCGCTGGCTCGACAAGCTGCTCGCGCAGAACTGGCGCAAGGTCGAGCCCGCGATGTTCGCCGCCGTGCAGATCGCCCGCATGACCGGCGATCGCTCGCGCGACCTGCCGGACGCGGCACGGGAAGCCGTCCTGCGCAAACTCGCGGCGGCCAATGCGCCGGCCGCGTGGCTCGCCATGGTGCGCGAAGTGGTGGCGCTCGACAACGCCGACACCGGACGCATTTTCGGCGAATCGCTGCCGGCGGGGTTGAAGCTGATCGGCGCTTGAAAAACCGGCGCCAAGACCGGCGCAAAAGCCGCCGCGACCGCTCAGAACGAAAGACGGTAACGCACGAAGTCGTCGGCTTCGGCAAATTCGTCGTAAAGCTTGCGCGCCGGATTGCCGGCGCGCGTATGCCAGTAGAGCCGCGACCAGCCGCGCGCTTTCGCGAGGTCCACGAGATCCTCGATCAGGGCGCGGCCGATGCCCTGCCCGCGACAATCCGGATCGACGAACAAATCCTCCAGATAGCAGACGGGCGAGAGCACCCAGGTGCCTTCGTGCAGGACACTCGCGCTAAACCCCACGCAATGGCCCGCGCGCACCGCCACGCGGCCAATCAGCGGCGAAGCGGGGTCCACGATGCGCCGCCACGTGTGGTCCGTGACCCCGGGCGCCACGGTCTCTTCGTAGAACGCGTTGTAGCCAGCCCAGAGGCAGCGCCAGCCGGCCTCGTCGGCGGGCGCCGCTGCGCGGATTTCGATGGCGTCGCTCATCTTTTTTGTGCGCTGTTTTGCGTCCTCTTTTGCGTCTTCAAGCCGCGGCCTTTTCGCGCGCCCGCAGATCGGCAAGCGAAATCCGCTGCCGCCCTTCGTCGTCGAAGTTCGAGTCCGCGAGCCATGCGCCGAAAGCACGCTGGTTGAGCGGCCATTCGCTGTCGAGAATCGAGAACCACGCCGTATCGCGGTTACGCCCCTTGTAGACGATCGCCTGGCGGAAAATCCCCTCGAAGGTGAAACCAAGCCGCCCGGCGGTCGTGCGCGACGGCCCGTTCAGACTGTCGCATTTCCATTCGTAGCGCCGATAGCCGAGCGTATCGAAGACGTAGGCCATCAGCAGATACTGCGCCTCGGTCGAAAGACGCGTCTGCTTGAGCAGCGGCGAAAACACCACGTGCCCCACTTCGATCACGCCGTTGGCCGGATCCTGACGCATCAGCGAAAGCGAACCGACGGCCCGGCCCGACCCCAGGTCGATCACCGCGTAGTGTCGCGGATCGGTGCTTTGCGCGGCGGCCGCCGCGTACGCGCGGAAATCCTCCACGCGCTCGAACGGTCCCACGCCCAGGTAGGTCCAGCCGCGCTGGTCGGGCCCGCTGCGCCAGGCCGCGAAGAGATCGTCGGCGTGACGCGCGGCGTCGAGCGGCTCCAGACGGCACCACTTGCCGGTGAGCGTAAGGGGTTCGGGCTTCGCGCGCGGCGTCCAGCCGGGCACGCACTCACCGACGGGCTGCCCGAATTCGTTGAGGTGCTGAGTCAAGGACTTCTCCCGCAAATGTGATGAGACCGTGTGCTAGATTACGCGCTGCGTGGCTCTCATGGAGGATCCACGTTTCAGCATTTCGATGGTGCCACGACTGCCCCGCGCTCCACCTCGCCCTCAACCGCGCGCAATACGCTCCGCCCTCATGCACCCGACCGACGACGCAACCGACCCGCTGGTGGATTTCCTGCTCGAAGCGCCGCTCGTGCGGGACCGCGAGGGCGAATCGCTGCAACGGCAACTGCTTCAACGCATCCGCAGCGGCATTCTCGACGGGCGGCTGCCCTCGGGCTGCCGCCTGCCGGGTTCGCGCACACTGGCGGCGGCGATTGGCGTCTCGCGCAACAGCGTGACGGCGGCCTACGACCTGCTCAGCGCCGAGGGTTATATCGAACTGAGCCGGCAAGGCACGCGCGTCGCCGCGATGGCGCGAACGAAGCAAGGCCGCCATGCACGCCGCAGCACGCCGGCGCCGGTGATCGCGACGCGCGGCGCGAGCATTCGCCAAAGCTGGCAGGGCGGCCCGGACACCCTTGCCTTTCGTCCCGGCGTGCCCGCGCTCGGCCGATTCCCGCTCGGCGTGTGGAAGCGCTGCCTCGATCGCGCCATCACGTCGGGCGGTGCGAGCGCCATGGGCTACGGCGTGCCGCAGGGAGAAGAAGCGTTGCGCGCGGCCATCCTGCATCACCTGGCGGTCGCGCGCGGCGTGCGTGCCGAACCCGAACAGGTCGTGATCACCGAAGGCGCCCAGGAAGCGCTGGCGCTGTGCGTGCGGCTCCTCACCAACCCCGGCGATACGGCCTGGGTGGAAGACCCTGGCTATCGCGGCGCGCAAACGGCGTTTCTCTGCGGCGACCTGAACGTGGTCCCGGTACGCGTGGACGCCGACGGACTGCGGGCGAGCGCCGATGCCTGGGCCAAAGAAACGCCGCGCCTCATCTACACCACGCCCTCGCACCAGTACCCCACGGGCGCGGTGTTGCCGGCACCGCGCCGGCTCGATCTCATCGACAAGGCGCGTGCGCACGGCGCCTGGATCATCGAAGACGACTACGACAGCGAATTCCGCCGCTCTGGCGAACTCGTCGGCGCGATGCAGGGCCTCGTGCCGCATGCGTCGGTGCTCTATATCGGCACCTTCAGCAAGACGCTGTTTCCCGCGCTGCGCCTCGGTTTCCTCGTGCTGCCCGAAGCGCTCGCGCCACGGGCGCTGCCGCTCCTCGGCGAACTCCTGCGCGGCGGCCATCGCCACGAGCAGCTCGCGCTGGCCGAGTTCATTCTGAGCGGGCAGTTCGGCCGGCATCTGGGACGCATGCGCCGGCTTTATCGCAGCCGGCGCGATCTGCTGCAGGCAGCGCTCGCGCGACATCTGGACGTGCCCCATACGGTGACGGGCGGCGACAGCGGCATGCACCTCACCGTGCGGTTGCCTCCCGCATTCGACGACCAGCGCATCGCAAACGCCGCGCGCCGCTACGACATGGCGCCTGCGCCGCTGTCGCGCTTCGCGTTGCGGCCGCGGCCCGAAGACAATGGCCTCGTGCTGGGGTATGGCAACACGTCGGAATCGCTGTTCGAGCCGCTCGTGCAGAGACTGGCGAAAGTGGTCAGGGCGAATGGTAAGGAATCCGATCAGGCGGTCGCGCCGCAAGCGGGTCGCGCACTTTGAACGCAGTCTTTTCAGGAACCCGCTAAGATGACGGACCGCTGCACGAACCCGGTACATCACGCTATGCGGGTTCGCAGTCGCCGTCCTTTTCTAACAGGAGCACAACAAAATGGACTTCCGCAAGACGATGTTGGCAGCAGCAGTGATGGCCGCAGCTATCGGCAGCAGCAGCGCCTACGCGCAGATCGCAGGCTCGCAGCCGCTGAGCGTGACGGTCGAACAGTCGCAGGCCCTGCTCGAAGGCTGGAGCGTGAAGAAGAGCGTGCTCGGCAAGCCCGTGTACAACGACGACAACATCAAGGTCGGCGTGGTGCGCGACCTGATCATCGCGCCGGACGGTTCGGTGTCGGCGGCCATCGTCTCGGCGGGCGGCTTCCTCGGCGTCGGCGTACATGACGTGGCCGTGCCCATCGCTTCGCTCGACGTGCGCAAGGGCAATCTCTATCTGCCGGGCGCCACTAAGGAAGCGCTGAAGGCCACGCCGGCCTTCCAGTACGCGAAGGTGCAATCGCCGCCGAAGCCGAAGCAGGACGACATCAAGCACTAAGCAGCGTTCGCTGTACCCGTTGTGCTTGCGCGGCGCCCCGGTCCCGGACCGGCGCGCCGCGCGTCATTTCTGGCCTCTGCTTTTGAGTTATCGCCGAGATTAAATCCGGCGTTAATAATCAGTTATACGAATCAATTTTCCAGCTTCAATCCCTTCGTGAACGGTTTGCTGGGGCGACTAATCTCATCACCTGCCGCTCCGGAATGCACCAACGATGTGCGTCCCGTCGCCACACCAGAGTGCATCCGCAATGGTCTGAAACAAACGCCTCGCGAGTGTCACACTCACGCGAATATTGCACACCTATACTGCGTGCAATCGACATGCGCGTACCCATCATGAGACGAGTCACCGTACACCGCTCCCCCGTTCACGGCCGGGGCGTTTTTGCCTTGCGTGCGCTGCGCGCCGGCGAGCGCATCTTCGAATATCGCGGCAAGCTGACCACCTGGCGGGAAGCGGCGCGCCACTGGCAGGCGCGCGGCGACTGCGCGCACACTTTTCTGTTCGGCCTCTCGGACGGGCGCGTGATCGACGGCGGCCGCGGCGGCAATGGCGCCCGCTGGCTCAATCACGCCTGCGCGGCGAACTGCGAAACCATCGAGATCGACGGCCGCATCTTCATCGACGCGGTCTGCGATATCGGCGCCGGCGAAGAACTGTTCATCGACTACGCCCTGGAACTCGAACCCGGCACGCCCGACGAAACCCGGCGGCTGTATGTCTGCCGCTGCGGCTCAGGCGGATGTCGCGGCACGATGCTCGGCGCCGGCGCATAGGACCGCAAGCGTTCTACGCGGCAGCGAAGCCGCGCCCTAACCCATGTCGGCCAGATAGCGCCCAGGCGTCGTCCCGGTGGCGCGGCGAAACATCTCGATGAACGCGCTCACGTTCTCGTATCCGAGCTCAAGTGCAATGTTCGTCACCGGCACACCGTCCGCCACCCGTTCGAGCGCACGCATCAGTCTCGCCTGCTGACGCCACTGCGCAAACGAAAGCCCCGTTTCCACCACGAAGCGGCGGCTGAGCGTACGCGGCGACACGCCGCCCCATTGCGCCCACTCTTCCAGCCGGCGGTTGTCGGCAAGGTCGCTCGCCAGTGCGTCGGCGATGCGCACGAGGCGCGCATCGGCGGGGCGCGGCAGGCCCAGCGATTCCGCCTTCGATGCGCGCAGTTCGTCGAGGATCACCTCGGCCACACGGGTTTGCGCGGCGTCGAGTTCCGCGCCGGGCCAGGTCGCGGCGCGCCGCACGGCCTCGCGCAGCAGCGGCGTGGTGCGGATCGCGCGGGGTTCGTCCGGCAGCATCGCGCAGCGCGCCTCGGCAACGAACACGCTCCAGCCCGAAAACGGGCCATACGAGCGCACCGAATGCAAGCGATGCGGCGGAATCCAGATCGCGTGTATGGCCGGCACGACCCAGTGCTGGGCCTCCACGCCCACCGAAACCAGCCCGCTCAGCGCCCCCATCAACTGCCCTCGCGCGTGACTGTGCGGCGCGGTCTCGCGCTCTTCCTTCTGCGTCAACTCGGCGGCGGCCAGAAACGGGCCGTCCTGCGAGATCACGAGGTCGGCACGGATGAGCGGACGGTTCAGCGTGGGAGTCATGGCGAAATCTCCGTATCGAATGGCTGTTATACCGGAGACTGGCCGCTCGCGCACGCCTAAACTTCACTCATCCCCTCACTTCCGGAGTCACGCCATGCGAGCCGAACAGATCCTTCCCGATCACCTCAACCAGGTCGAACGCAACGGCACGACCATCCGCAAGGGCACCGTTGCCGCGTTCCTCGCCAACGCCCGCGTCCTCGTCGATCGCACCGAAGGCGAGCACGCACGCGACGAGGCCGAAGCCGACCTCATCGCGATCCTGCCCGCGCTGCGCGCCACCGGTCTTTTCGACGTGCTCGAAATTCGCGACCCGGCGCTGCGTGCGTGGGTCGAAGCACATTGAAATCGCGCATCTCATTCAAAAGGAATCCTCATGAAATCCGCCGTCGTTACCGCCGCGGGCCAGTTGCCCGCTTTCACCGACTTCGAGAAACCCGCTCCGCTCGAAGGCCACTACATTGTCGACGTGAGCGCGTCCGCGCTGAGCGTCGTTGCACGTTCGCGTGCTTCGGGCAAGCACTATTCGTCGAGCAGCACCTTCCCGTTCGTCGCCGGTGTCGACGGCACGGGCCGCCTCGACAATGGACAGCGTGTTTATTTCTTCGGCTCTCGCGCACCGTTCGGCGCCATGGCCGAACAGACGCTCGTTCCCGCAGCGCAGTGCGTGCCGCTGCCCGATACGCTCGACGACGTGAGCGCCGCCGCTATCGCCATTCCCGGTCTTTCGTCGTGGGCCGCGCTCAACGGGCGCGCGCAGTTCGAGGCCGGCGAAACGGTACTGGTCAACGGCGCCACCGGCACCTCAGGCAAGCTCGCCGTGCAAATCGCGAAGCATCTGGGCGCAAAGCATGTGATCGCCACGGGACGCAACCCCGCCGCGCTCGAAGCGTTGAAAGCGCTGGGCGCCGATCTCACGATTGCCCTGCACGAGGACGAGGACAGCCTGATTCGCACCTTCGAACCCGTCTTTGCGCAAGGCGTGGATGTAGTGCTCGACTACCTGTGGGGTGCGAGCGCACGCGCGTTGTTGATCGCGGCCGCCAAGGCCACCGCCGGAACACAGGCCGTGCGCTTCGTCCAGATCGGCTCGATCAGCGGCGGAGAAATCGCACTGCCGAGCGCCGTTTTGCGCGCCGCGCCGATCACGCTGCTCGGCAGCGGCATCGGCAGTGTGACGCTCGCCCGCCTGCTCGACGCGGCGCAGGGCGTATTCAAGGCTGCGGCACCGGCCGGACTGCGGATCGACACGCAGGCCGTGCCGCTTTCGGCCCTCGCGGAACACTGGTCGAACGAGCGCAGCGACGTGCGCACCGTGTTCACGACCGCAACCGGCCGCTGAGCCTGGACGTTTTCACGCCAGTCGATTCATCCAAAAATTCTGAAAAATATATTAGAAATAACTAGATGAAGATCAATATGATTGCGAAAACCACTACCCGAAGCTGACTGCGCCGCCAGTAACCAACACACGGGGCGCACGGCACACGATCGATCCGCATCAGGAACCGCCATGCCGCGTCCCATTACCGCCCGCATCCATCCCGAAGCCATCCGCCATAACCTCGGTCTCATCCGGCAGATGGCGCCCAACTCCCGCGTCTGGTCCGTGGTCAAGGCCAACGCCTACGGTCATGGCATCGAGCGCATCTATCCCGCGCTCGCGGAAAGCGACGGTATCGCACTGCTCGATCTCGACGAGGCCGTGCGCGTGCGCGAACTGGGCTGGACGAAGCCTGTCCTGCTGCTCGAAGGGATCTTCGAACCCGTCGATCTCGCGCTCGCGGACAGCCACCGGCTCACCCTCTCCGTGCATTGCGAAGAGCAGTTGGACCTGCTGGCCGCGGCAAAGCCGCGCCAGCCCCTCGACATCATGCTCAAGATGAACTCCGGCATGAACCGGCTGGGTTTCCGCCCGCATGCGTACCGGAACGCGTGGGAACGCGCGCGCTCGCTGCCCGCTGTGCGCTCGGTGGGCCTCATGAGTCACTTCGCCAATGCCGACGACGGCACCATCGACTGGCAACTCGACCAGTTCGACGCCGTCACGCAGGACATGCCCGGCGAGCAGTCGCTGTCGAATTCGGCCGGCGTCCTGTGGCATCCGCGCGCGCACCGCGACTGGGTGCGGCCGGGCACGATCCTCTACGGCGCGTCGCCCACGGGTGCGGCGCGCCACATCGCAGGCTTCGGACTGCGCGCCGCGATGACGCTCTCGAGCCGCATCATCGGCGTTCAGACGATCGCGCCGCAGGAGACCATCGGCTATGGCCGCACGTTCCAGGCCGACCAGCCGCTGCGCATCGGCGTCGTGGCCTGCGGCTATGCCGACGGTTATCCGCGCCATGCGCCCACCGGCACGCCGGTTGCCGTGGGCGGCGTGCGCACGCGCATCGTCGGCCGCGTTTCGATGGATATGCTCACGGTCGATCTCACGCCCTGTCCCTCGGCCGGCGTCGGCACGCCAGTCGAGCTCTGGGGCGATCAGGTGAAGGTGGACGAAGTGGCCGAGCCCTCGGGCACCATCGGCTACGAGCTCATGTGCGCGCTCGCGCGCCGCGTGCCCGTGGAAATCGCGACCTCTCCGGGTACTTCGGCAACCGCGCAGCCCACCGAGCCCGCGGAGTCCGTGGCCGGCTAAGCGGCGCGCCTGCCGCAGCGCCGGCGTGTGCGGCAGCCACGACGCGAGAACATGCCATCTGCCTATAATCGAAGTCCGATCGACGCGGCAACGAGAGGCGCGTCGAGTCTCTTCGAAACAGGAAAGGACCACGGCATTTATATCGCCATGAATCGCTTCAAGGTTGCGCTGGGCTCGGAAACCGCCTTCGAGGACGTGTGGCTCAACCGCGACACGCACCTCAAGGAAGTGCCCGGCTTCGTCGAATTTCATCTGCTCAAAGGCCCGCAGCGCGACGATCACGTGCTCTACGCGAGCCATACCATCTGGGCCAACCATGCGGCGTTCGAAGCGTGGACCCGCTCGGATGCGTTTCGCGCGGCGCACCGTAGCGCGGGCGGCACGAACCGGCCGCTTTATCTGGGCCATCCCGAGTTCGAGGGCTTCGAGGTCATGCAGACCGTGAAATGAAGCGCGCGGCCCGCGCCCGATTGAATTGTTGTGTGTTAATGTCGAACTCATGGAACCCCGTAACGTCCCGAACCCGCTTCACCATCCTCACGGTCGCCCTCCGTTGCGCCGTGGTTCGTTACGTCCATAGCTGAGAGTACGGGAATTCGTTTCCCCGCTCCCATGCAAAACGACCCAGGCGCCTCAGGCGCCTTTTTTATTTTCTCAACGCAAGAGGACACACATGAGCATGATTCGCGGAACCCGTTTTATCGTCGGCACGGAAGCCGCCCGGATACGCGCGCTGGAAAACCGGTTCCGGGGTTATCTTCATTGACGCGGGCGCCGAAGAAGCGATCGTCCCCGCGCTCTGGTCGCAGGACACGTTCATCCAGAAGGCCGGCGGCAGCGAGATCATTGGCCAGATGTGGGCCTTCGCCGACAAGAAGGGCCGGCCCTGCTGCCTGATCCCGGAGGCAACGGCGCTCTTTCAGGAGCGATGCGGCGAGTTGCTGGGCCAGCAACGGGAGCGCAGGTTGTTTTACGTGGCACGCTGCTATCGATACGAACGCCCGCAGGCCGGGAGGTATCGCGAGTTTTCGCAGCTTGGTTTCGAATATTTGTGTCCCGCGCCGGAGCAAGCTTCGCGGCGAAGCCTGGAGATCGCCATCGGCTTTTTCGATTCGCTCGGACTGAAATATGAAGTCAACGACGCGGTTCGCAGAGGACTCAGCTACTACCTGAATGGTCAGGGGTTCGAAATACGTTGCACCGAACTGGGCGCGCAACAACAGGTGGTCGGAGGCGGGGCTTATCGTGAGGGTGCGGGCTTCGGCATTGGCGCTGAACGGCTGCTGCTGGCGATGGCGGCTCAAGGTCTTTTATAACGGCATGTAGTCGGGAATGAGGCTTGCCGTTTGCAATCGGCTCGGCCTCATTGCGCTGCTGTCCGCTATTCTGATGCTTCGATCGCTTTTCCGAGCTTGACCAGATAGCGCCCAGGCAGTCGGGCGACACCTGGAGCGCAGCGGCAATACGTCCGAGAAGCGCAATTGCGTGCGATGTCCGGCACGCGGGCGATCACTCGCGCCGCCGGTCACCTGGCGGCCCCGATACGATCCTGCCACCGTGCGGCCTGGTCAATCCTGCTTGCCGGCCCCGAGATTGCCGAGAAACGGCAAGACGCCATTGTTGCCCACCACTTGCGGCAGATGTCCGTCCCATTTCGCCACGGCCTGCTGCTGAATGATCTCGGGCGTGATGGTCTGTTGCAGCAGCTTCTGCGCTTCGGCCTGTGCCTGCGCTTCCACCACCTTCTGCTCGGCCACCACCTTGGCCTGCTGGAGTTCGTATTGAGCCTGTTGCGCTCGCTGCTGGGCGACCTGCTTTTGCTCGATCGCCTGCGCGAACTGGCTGCTGAAATGAAAGTCGGTGATGTTGACCGAATCGACCACGAGCCGATAAGGCTTGAGTTCGGCGGTGATCTGCGCCTCGATCTCCCCGCGCACCCGCTCGCGGCGCGTGATGAGATCCTCGGCGTTGTAGAGTGCCGTCACGGCCTTCACCGAATTGCTGATGGCGGGCTTGATGATCTTGTCCACGAGCGCCACCTCGTTGCCGATGTGCTGATAAACCCATTCCGCATCGGGCGGCAGGATATGCCAGTTCGTGGCGACCGTGGTGGTCACGTCCTGCAGATCGAGACTGGCCGCCGTTTCCGCGGCCTGCGAGTTCTGCACCTGAACGTCCATTTTGGCGACCGACTGCGCCAGCGGAATCTTGAGGTGCAGCCCGGGATCCAGGACGCCGGACTGAACCGCGCCCCAGGTCATGAGCACGCCCCGCTGACCGGGACCGACAGTCACGAAGCATCCTGTTGCCAGGATGAAAACAAAAAAGACAACGACGACAATAATGGCAAAGCGCGGCTTGTTCGGGATATTCGCTTGTAGGTTCATTGTTCTTTTCGATATCTAAACATCTTTAACGGTGGCAACCGATCTTATTGCTTCAAGGAACGGAAACGGCAATCGCCCCGGAGCAATATACTGCCAGGCACGGCCGCCGCCAAGCGTCTTGCAACAGCCGCGCCCTCACCGCAATGCTTCGCGTGCGTACCGGGCAGGCGGCCGGCCCACGTGCCGCGCAAACGCCACGCTAAAGGTGCTCGCCGAGCTGTAGCCCACGCGCTCCGCAATCTCCGCGATCCGTCCTGCGTTGCGGCGAAGCAGGTCCTTCGCGAGCGCCATGCGCCACGCGAGCAGATATTCCATCGGCGCGATGCCGACCGCGCGGTTGAAGCGCTCGAAGAACGTCGAGCGCGAAAGCGCCGCTTCTTTCGCGAGTTCGGCAACCGTCCATGCATGCGCCGG
The DNA here is from genome assembly GCF_905220215.1 of Paraburkholderia sp. J12. NCBI lineage: Bacteria > Pseudomonadati > Pseudomonadota > Betaproteobacteria > Burkholderiales > Burkholderiaceae > Paraburkholderia > Paraburkholderia sp. J12. The sequence continues at coordinate 103,177 of NZ_CAJMZC010000010.1, read as the reverse complement.
ATGCGCGTGCATGCCGCGAATCGCGGCGGCAAGACGCCCATCGGCAAGCCCGCGCACGAGGCCCGGCGAAGCGCTGGTGCCGGCCGCGGAACGCAACGCCTCGATGAGCAGCACCTCCAGCAAACGCGAAAGCACCACTTCGCGCGCGGGCCGCTGCTCGCGCGACTCTTCCCGCACGAGTTGCACGAGTGTCGCCAGCCGCTGTTCGCCGCGCACATGCACGATTTGCGGCAGCAGCGAAACCAGCAGGGAGGCATCGGGCGAGCCGAAACTGCAATGCCCGGCCATCATCCGCACGTCGATGGGCCGGTCCGCGGCCCCGATCCTGTATTCGCCGTTGCCGAGCGCCACAGGGGCCGCCATCTCGACATCTGGCGGCGGCAGTTCGAGGCTCGACATCGCGACGCCGTAGGCCGCGGGAATCAGCACGAAGTCGCCCGACAAGAGTTCGAGCGGCGCGTGCCCGTCGATCGCGATCCGGCAGCCGCCCTCGAGAACCGCGCAGTAGAACGGCTCGCCGGCATCCGAGCGGCTGATACGCCAGGGGCTCGCGCCCAGCACGAGCTTGGAGAATCGCGCGCTCGGCTGCAGCAGCATGACCACTTCGGCCATTGGGTCGATCATCGCCGGACTCCTGCAAATGAAATTCGGATGATCGATTGTAGCGAGTACGGCTTCGGCAATCTATCGTAGATAGCACCTTTCCCTCAGTCCAAGGAGTGCTCCTATGAAAACCGTGCTGATCACGGGCTGCTCGTCGGGCTTCGGCCTGGAAATCGCGCGCTACTTCCTCGCTCGCGACTGGCGTGTCGTAGCGACCATGCGCACGCCGCGCACCGACCTGCTGCCGCCCTCGGACGCGCTGCGCGTCCTGCCACTCGACGTCACGCATCCCGAAAGCATCCGCAAGGCCGTCGAAGCGGCAGGCCCGATCGACGTGCTCGTGAACAACGCGGGCTTCGGCACAGCCGCTCCGGCCGAACTGACGCCGATCGAATCGGTCCGCGCGGTGCTGGAAACCAACACCATCGGCACGATTGCCATGACCCAGGCCGTGCTGCCACAGTTCCGCGAGCGCAGGGCCGGCGTGGTCGTGAACGTCACGTCGAGCGTTACGCTCAAGGCGCTCCCGTTCATCGCCGCCTATCGCGCGAGCAAGGCGGCGGTGAATGCCTTCACCGAATCGATTGCGCTGGAACTCGCGCAATTCGGCGTGCAGGCGCGCCTGGTGCTGCCGGGCCGCGCGCCGGATACCCGTTTCGGCGAGAATGCGCGCGCCCATATGTATGGGCTCGAACACGAAGCGTATGCGGATCTCGTCGGAAAAATGTTCGCCCAGTTGACCGACGAAACGGCTCCGATTACCCGTGCGCAGGACGTTGCCGAAGCCGTGTGGCGCGCGGCGACCGACTCCTCGTCGCCCATGCGCATCCCGGCGGGTGCAGACGCCGAAGCATGGGCGGCAGAAGTGCGATGATTCTCCGCCTCCACCGCACGCACAGTCAATATCAGGAATACTGAATTTAAATCGATTTGATTTCCACAAGGAGTTTTCCATGCAGGACCAACCTCTCGCCCTCGTTACCGGGGCCAATCAAGGCATTGGATACGAAATCGCAAAGGAGCTAGTGGGTCATGGCCACACCGTGCTGGTCGGATCGCGCAATATCGAGCGCGGCGAAACCGCAGCTCGGGAAATAGGCCCGAACGCGCATGCGCTCCAGCTCGACGTAACCGATCACGCTTCGATTGCCGCAGCAGCCCAGCACATAGCCCGCGCATTTGGCCGCCTGGACGTGCTCGTCCAGAACGCAGCCATCTCGAACACGAGAAGGCAGCCCGGCCAGTCCGTGGAGGACTACGCGAAGACCACGCGGCCGGGCAACGTATCGCTCGACGAAATGCGCGCGGTATGGGACACCAATGTATTCGGCGTCCTCGCCGTGTACCAGGCCATGCTGCCTCTTCTGCGCCAATCGAAGGCAGCGCGTATCGTCAACGTGTCGAGCGGCGTGGGATCGCTGACGACGAACTCGGACCCAGCCGCCCCCTGGCGCGCGATCTTCGGGCCCGTCTACCCCGCGTCGAAAACGGCACTCAATGCGTTGACCGTTGCGATGGCAATCGAACTGGAACCCGAAGGTATCAAGGTAAACGCCGTTTCTCCCGGCTTCACCAAAACGAACCTCAACGGCTACGCGGGCACGGACCCGGTCGAAGCCGGTGCACGCGAAGCGGTACGCGTGGCGTTGCTCGGTACGGACAGCCCGACCGGGACTTTCACACGCTGGGAAAACGAAACGATTCCGTGGTGAAGTGAACCGCCCAGTGGACACGTTCCCGTTCGCATTGCCAACCTCTTTTTCTCGACGATGATATTGTGACTCCACGCCGCTGCTGCAAACACAGCAGCGAGCATGGTTCATCGAATAGAAGAACGGAATGCAAAACCGCCAGCGGGGAGTGTAATGAAAGTCGTTGTCCTGGGAGGATATGGCAATTTCGGCGCGCGCATCTGCCGCGCGCTGGCTCATGATCCGGAGATCGAACTGGTGGTTGCCGCGCGCGATGAACGGCGTTCGGCGACGTTCGCCGCCACGCTCTCTGCGGGTGCCCGTGCGACACGTCTGGACACCGGCGCGGCCGATTTCGCCGCGCAACTGGACGCAGTCGGTGCTCAACTGGTGATCCATACCGCCGGCCCCTTCCAGGGGCAAAGCTATGCCGTAGCGGAAGCTGCCGCGCAATGCGGCGCGCACTATGTCGATCTCGCCGATGGCAGGCGATTCGTGTGCGATTTCGCACAGGCGCTCGATGCGCGTTTCAAAGTAGCGGGCCGGATCGCCGTCACCGGCGCAAGCACGCTGCCCGCGCTTTCGTCCGCCGTCATCGACGAGTTGCGTGTGCGCTTCGCGGAACTCCATACGATCGACATCTGCATCGGCCCCGCACAACAGGCGCCCCGTGGCGAAGCCACGTTGGCCGCCGTGCTGTCCTGCTGCGGCGAGGCGGTGCCCGTATGGCAGGACAACCAGTGGCGGCAACTCATTGGCTGGGCGAATCCGGAGCCGGTGCACTTTTCCCACATGGCACCGCGCCTGGCCTCGTTGTGCGATGTTCCGGACCTCGAACTATTTCCCGGGCGTTATGCCGGTGTACGGAACGTCATGTTCCGGGCGGCGCTCGAAGTCGGGTTCACACAACGTATGTTCGCCCTGCTCGCGACCGCGCGACGGTGGCATCTGCTCGATCGCGCGGCGGCGCTCGCACCGTGGCTGCATCGCTTTGGCGGCTGGTTCGACGGCTTCGGGTCCGGGTTGGGCGGCATGTTCGTCCGCCTCGCCGGTTTATCGCGGCAAGGACGGCCGCTGCAACTCGAATGGCATCTGAGCGCCGACAACAACCACGGCCCGGAAATTCCCTGCATGCCCGCCATTCTGCTCGCGCGCAGACTTGCCCGCGGTGAGACGTTGCCGAGCGGCGCGCTTCCTTGCGCGGGACTGCTGAGGCTGGGTGAATTCGAGCCCGAGTTCGTCCGATGGAACATTCGTACCGAAACGCTCGAACGGCCGGTTTAACGATCGCCGGCAGGTGGTGAACAACAGCCGGCCCCCCGAAGGCTGCGATTCGGCCATTGCCAGTTGCCGATCGGAAAATTGCGCACGCGCCCATGCGGGCAAACGATGCAGCACCACCTCGCGCGCGGTATGCTCAAGCTCGCTCGCGCCTCGCACGAGCGCCCGATCGATGGTCGTCGTAACCCAGTTGCCCCGTTTCTTCATCGTATCGTTCATGGGAAATCGCGTGCCGGGCGTCCGGAAAGCGGCCCAAGGTCCGCAAGCTTACAATATCAAGTCGTCGTTCGAGGTATAGCGATTGCTACCAGCGGATCATTCCGGTCAACTGAAGCGAGATCATGTCGCCCAATCCAACCACCCCCGCCTCCGCTGTATTGCCCGCCAGCGCCAAACTGGCATCGCATCCGCACGGCACGCCTGCCTCGCCTGCCGGCAAACACCCCGCGCCGCCCTGTACGCTCGTGATCTTCGGCGCGGGCGGCGATCTGACCCAGCGCCTGCTGATGCCGGCGCTCTACAACCTGACTGTCGACGGACTGCTCGACGAGGGCATGAAGATCGTCGGCGTCAACCATGGCGAACGCGAAACGAAGGCATGGAGCGACGAACTGCATAGCGCCCTCCAGAAGTTTGCCGCCGACAAGGCGAGCACCTTTCACGCCGGTAAGCTCGACGACAATGCCTGGAACTGGGTCGCCCAGCGCCTGGACTATGTGGCCGGCGACTTCGAAGACGACGGCCTGTATCAGCGTCTCGCGCAGCAACTCGACGGCAAGACACGAGGCAACGTGGTGTTCTATCTCGCGGTAGGCGCGCGCTTCTTCAAGCCGATCGTCGAACGCCTGGGCCACGCCGGCTTGCTGAAAGAGACCGGCGAGGAAAGCGGCCCGTTCCGCCGTATCGTGATCGAAAAACCCTTCGGCACCGACCTCGCTTCGGCCCGCGACCTGAACCAGCATCTACTGAGTTTCGCAAGGGAAACGCAGATCTACCGCATCGACCATTTTCTCGGCAAAGACACGGTACAGAGCATTCTGGCCGTGCGCTTCGCCAATGCGTTGTTCGAACCGGTCTGGCGCCGCGAGTATATCGACAGCGTGCAGATCATGGCGTCGGAAGTGATCGGGGTAGAAGGACGCGGCAGCTTCTACGAGCAAACGGGTGCCTTCCGCGACATGGTGCCGAACCACCTCTTCCAGTTGCTAGGCATGATCGCCATGGAGCCACCGAATTCGTTCGACGCCGAAGCCGTGCGTAACAAGAAGGCTGAAATCTTCGAGGCGATCAAGCCGCTCACGCCGGACGACGTGGTTTTCGGCCAATACGAGCAGGGACCGGCGGGTGTCGCCTATCGCGACGAGCCGAACGTTGCGAAAGACAGCCAGACCGAAACCTATGCCGCCGCACGCGTGCAGATCGACAACTGGCGCTGGGCGGGCGTACCGTTTTATCTGCGTACCGGCAAACGGCTCGCTGCGCGGCGCACGGAAATCTCGGTACAACTGAAGAGCGTGCCGTTCCGCCTGTTCCGCGACACGCCCGTCGATGCCCTCACGCCCAATGTTCTGACGCTGCGCATCGATCCGTCGCATGGCACGAGCTTCGATTTCAACGTCAAGACGCCGGGGCCGGTCATGCAGATCGGTGCAGTGCAGTCCTCGTTCGACTACGATGCGTTCTTCGCCCAGGCCGCCAACGTCGGCTACGAAACACTGCTCTACGATTGCATGCTCGGCGACGAAACGCTTTTTCAGCGTGCCGACAGCATCGAAGCGACGTGGGCTGCGGTGAACGACGTGCTGCATCCGGAGAACGGCACCACGATCCCGGTGCACGGCTACGCCTCGGGCAGCGAGGGCCCGGTACAAGCCGACGCCCTGCTGGCGCACGACGGCCGTGCGTGGCGAACACTAACGCAGACGAAACCGGACACGAAGTAACCAAAAATCTACGAAGCACTCGGAACCGACGGAGGAACGCGTGGCCAGCACGACCCGCAAGACCAGCACAGCGAAAAAGCGCACGACGAGCGCGACGCCCACCAGGAAGGGCAAAGCTAAAGGCATCGAAAACATCCTCGCCATCGACATAGGCGGCACAGGCCTGAAGGCGGCCATCGTCAACGCGCAAGGAAACATGCGTACCGAACGCGTACGCGTGCCGACGCCGCATCCCTGCCCGCCGGAGGTTCTTGTCGAAACGCTCTGCCAGTTGGTCGAACCACTGGTCAAAGCGTACCCGCCTACCCACGTATCGGTCGGCTTTCCGGGCTTCGTGCGCAACAACCATGTCCTGACCGCACCGAACCTGGGCCCCGATGGCTGGAACGACGACGTGCCGCTCGCCCGGATGCTGGGCGAGCGCCTCGGCAATCCGTCCGTGCGCATCATCAACGATGCGGAAATGCAGGGCTTCGCCGCCATCGCAGGACACGGGCTCGAGTTCGTATTGACGCTCGGCACGGGTGCCGGCACAGCCCTGTTCCGCGACGGCGAACTGATGCCGCACCTCGAGCTCGCGCATCATCCGGTCAGCAAAGGCCGCACGTACGACGAATACATCGGCGATGCCGCACGCCGCAAGGCAGGAAACAAGCGCTGGAACAAGCGCGTCGAGAAGATCATCGGCATACTCGAATCGCTAGTGCATTACGACAAGCTGTGGATTGGCGGCGGCAATGCCGCGCGCCTCACGTTCGATCTGCCGCAGAATGCGGCCACCGTGCCGAACGAAAGAGGTATCGAAGGTGGCGCGCGTTTGTGGCATCCGCTTTCGGTGCGCGAAACGCGGCAATTGCCGGAAGCTACGCAGCGCACGGGCATTTTCAGTTGATGACTGCCCTGCGCTGCCTCGTATGACGCGGGGCGGCTAGTGCAGGCTGCCGTACCGGCAGCTTTCCCTCCCACTGTACCGCCAGGCGCGCGATCTCGCCGTGATAATAGGGTTTTAAAAGGAGACTGGCGTATGCCCCTCATCGATTTCAAATCCCTGGCGGCAGAGAAGACGCAAGCGTGGAAATCTTCCATTGTCGGCACAGTCGATTCGACGAACATCAAGGTTCTTCGAATGGACGCGCAGCCCTACGAAGAGGAGATCCACGACTATAACGAGGGGCTGCTCGTTCTCGACGGAGAACTGCTGCTGCGAGTGGGGCCCGAAACGATCGTCGTAAAGACCGGGCAAATGTACCTTGCTCTGGCGGGGACGGCCCACGCCGTTCTGCCCGGCAGCCACGGCACTCTTGTCATCATCGACGTTTAAAGATCGCTTCCCGCTTCGCTCTTTCGACTACGCAGATAACCGAGGACCAGCGCAGCCAGTTCGACTTTCAGGAGCGGCGAATCGAGTTGCCCACTGCGGACCGCGGCATGCACAGCACCCTCGACCGCGGCGGCCAGCACCCATGCGGCCACCTCGTCACCCGCGTCGCCTTCGCGCCCGGAAGCGAATTCGATCACGGTCCGATAGGCGCGTCGATACGCCTCCTCGAAGTCGCCATAGTTCGCGCGCGCCAAAAGCGGAACGCCGTCGACAAGGATGCGGTGCAGCGCATGATTTTCGCTGTGCAAAACAATGACGCTCGTCACCAGTTGCGCTACGCGTTGCTCTAACGACACGGCCTGAGGTGCGCCAGCCGGTGGCGATATTGCATCGAGTACCGCGCTCAGGTGGCGCTGCCGGATCACCTCGGCCAACGCGAGCTTGTCGGGGAAGTACTGATACAGCGAACCAACGCTCACGCCGGCCACCTCCGCCACCTCGTTCGTCGTAAAGTCGGACCAGCCTCGCGCCGCCAGAACACGAATAGCGGCATCGACAATTGCATCGACCATGGCTCGGGATCGCTGCTGCCGCGGCGGCCTGCGCAGGACAACCGGTTGCCGTAAAACGCGAGTAGCCAAAGCCGCCTCCCCAAAGCCAGAATATGAGTATTAATCCGCATGACACAAGGATAATGCGGGCCGACAGCCCGTCGCAGATTGATTTTCGCGTCACCAATTCTCGGAGCAATCTCGGCGAGTATACCGGGGCGATCACGCTCACCGATGTCCTCGAGGTGATCGCCGGCGATGCGCCGGAACCCGAAAGGCGGCGCCACGACGGTGAATAGCCGAGACAGCCGAGCGACGAAGCGTATCTGGTCTCCGGGCAACTGCTGGCCAACGATCTTACCGAGTACCTGAAGATCGGGCGAAACGAAACGCCAACTTACAAGACCAACGATCTCCGCGGCATCAACCAAGGGCCGCTGACCGCGCGGCGAAGCCGTAAGGACAACCGGGTACTTGCCTGGCGGGGGCCCCATCGCTGGCTGAGGGCTCAGGAGCCGCGGATATTGCAACCAGGAACAGAGACGGTGACCCATGCAGGGTTACGCATAATCCGGTTGCAATTGATGACAAAACAAGCGACGCCTACCGGCGGCGATCGGGTGAGAATCGCCCCAAAGACATTGCTCATTGGCGCGCACCTTAATAGAATAGAAAGTAGTTCGGAGATGGCATTCCTCCGCATAACCGCCCGCAACGGCTGATGATGCCTGCAGTCCCTGGAAAGGGAATGGCGGGCTGTCATCCGACGATCCCTGCCCAGGCCTGTGTTTTCAAGTCTGGCGCGCCGATGTATTTCATCGCCCTATCGCTTGCCCAGCACGTACCGCGCCCCTTGCCGCAGCGGGCTACGGGGCTGCTCGCCCCGTTTCGCTCTGGAAAGCGGAGAGGCCATGGTTGCCAGTTAATGCTACCTACGTTTGAGTCTCAGCTACATGCGCGGATTCCCATCGGCCCAGCGGAGCCATATGCCTTGGCTTCCCGGCAGCCGATGTGCGTAGTGCGATGCAAACTGCGATGCAAACGGCTCGTCACCTCGTGGTCCAGTCGAGGTCGACCAGGTGCGGTAGTCATACCCGGAGAGGATTCATGACACTCTCCATAGTTTCGAATCTGCTGCAGATTCTGGCGGTGTTGCTATTTGCTCCGCTCGCCAAGGGTGTCCTGAACAGACTGAAGGAGCGTTTCCAGTCGAGACGGGGCCCCCCGGTGCTGCAACCGTATTACGACCTGTGGAAGCTTTTCCACAAAGACACCGTTGTTTCCGAACATTCTTCATGGGTGTTCCGGATAACGCCTTATCTTGCCTTCATGGCGCCACTCGTCGTTACTCTGCTAATCCCTGTTCTGACGGCCTATCCCCTCTTCATGGCCTTCATGGCCGACATGGTTGGTGCCGGCTTCATCCTCGCACTCTCCGGATTTTTCTCATCCGCTGCGGCTATCGACACGGGCAATCCCTATGGCGCAATGGGTGCAAGCCGTACGCGCATGGTCGGCATACTTGTCGAGCCGATCTTCATGATGATTTTTTTCGCCGTTTCCTTTACTGCGGACTCAACCATCCCCTATATCGTCCAGCAGAAGTGGATGACTTCGATCGCAGCTTTCTTTGCCCCCTCCCATCTTCTCGTCATTATCGCGTTCTTGATGATCATTCTCGCGGAGACGGGAAAAATCCCGGTGGACAATCCGAGTGGAGACTTTGAGCTGGCAATGATCGACGAGGCCAAAAACCTCGAATATTCGGGCCGCGGAGCAGCGCTCATGCATTGGGCCGGGAGCATGAAGCTCCTTGTGCTCATGTGCGTACTTCTCAACGTACTGGTTACCCCATGGGGCCTCGCGACCGACAAGGACATTACGTCTGTACTGCTTGCCATCCCGCTGGTTGGCTTAAAGATTCTGGTGCTCATATTCGTACTGGCAATCATCGAAACATCGCTTTCCAAGCTACGTCTTTTCCGCATTCCTGAGTTCCTTGGAGCCGCATTCGTCACCGTGTTCGTGGCGCTGATCGTGCACGTCTTTTCCTTGTGAGCCTTACATGGACCATTCGATAATCGTTAGCATGAACGCACTCTCCGGCGTTCTCTTTCTGCTGACCACGTTCATGATGCTGGCGCTGCGACAGGTTCAGGCCGTGCTCCACGCATACGTCGCGCAGGCACTTCTCCTGACGGTGTCCACGATACTGCTGGCGATAGGACTTCACTCTACTGAACTGGCTTTTGTCGCGTTGATCACGCTGATTGCCAAACCTCTGATCGTGCCGTGGCTCATTTCCCGGCTTCTCGGAGAGGGGCTGCGTGCCAAGCGGGAAGTTCAGGCGGTACTGAACGTCACGATCTCCCTGACGATCGCGCTTGGCATCAGTGTACTTGCCTATTTTCTGGCCTGGCCACTGCTTCAGGGCCCGGACGGCATCGTTCGCGTCAATCTCCCTATCGGACTGGATGTGCTGTTGCTCGGGATGGTGATGCTCGCCATCAGGCGTGAGGCATTGCCTCAGTTGATGGGATTGATGGTTATCGATAACGGCGCATTCTTTGCCGGCATCGCCATCACGACGTCATCTGCCCTGGTGGAGTTTGCCGCAGCGCTGGAAGGTGTGATGGTCGTGATGATTGTGGCACTCCTGACCCGGACGATTGCGAAGTTCGTTGGCAATACCGCAGTGGGCTCGCTGGCAGCCCTGAAAGAACGCGGTGCATCATGAGTCCCGTGTGGCTAATCCCCGCTCTCCCGCTGGGTGCCGCCTGCGCTGCCGCCATTCGCCCGGGAGCCTGGCCGCGGTGGCTGACAGTGATTAGCACCTTTGGAAGTCTATGTCTAAGCATTGGTTTTGTTCAGACGGTCGCAAGCCGGGGAGCACTGGAACTGATTCCTGGCTGGTTTGGGTTGAACGCGCTTGCTTCCCTGTTTCTACTCCTGACCGCAATGCTCGCTTTCACATCAGCGGTGTTCTCTCTGGGATACGTTCGTCGCTTATCCGGTGGCGACGCTGTGGCCGAGCAACGCTATTACCTGAATTTCAATCTATTCCTCGCATCTCTGCTTGCCGTCCCGCTGATGCTTGAAGTCGCGCTGACCTGGGTTGCCGTGGAGCTGACCACCCTACTCTCGATCTTTCTGGTTGGTTTCGAGAACACGCGGGAGGCACTTGAGGCAGCGTGGAAATATGCGGTTCTCACCATCATGGGCGCAACAGTTGCGGCGCTCGGTTTCTTTCTTCTTCTGTGGGGGCTTTCGCAGGCAGGCGGTACAGAACAGACGTTCGATGCACTCGTTCATTCTGCACCGGCGATGGCTCCGGGTCTTCGCAAACTCGCTTTCGCCCTGATATTTGTTGGATTCGGTGCGAAAGTCGGCCTCGTTCCGGTTCACACATGGTTGCCAGATGCTCATTCCCAGGCGCCTACCCCCGTCTGCGCACTTCTCTCCGGGATTGAGGTCAGTCTGATCCTTTATGTCGTCATCCGGCTCCTTCCCGTTTTCACGAGTATCGATGGCTTTCCGGTTTTCGACTGGCTGATTGTCGTCGGTCTGGCGTCAACCGGAACAGCTGCCTTTTTGCTGCTGCAGGTGCATGACTTCAAGCGTCTCTTTGCATACTCCACCGTCGAGCACATGGGCATACTCGTTACAGCGCTCGGCCTGGGTGCTGACGCAGGCTACGGCACAGTCCTCCACGTCATGACACACGCCTTGACGAAATCACTTGCGTTCTACGCGGCGGGCGTGGTCCTGCTCAGCGTCGGTACACGCGATATCGCCTCGGTTCGTGGCCTCTTGCGGCTAAACCCCATCTGTGGAGTAGCACTGCTGGCGGCGGGTCTCGCCATAGCCGGAGCGCCGCCGTTTGCGGTATTCATCAGCGAATTCACGCTGGTACGGGCCGGACTCCTGGAAGGACATTACTGGGCGGTGGGACTTCTTGCGTTCTTCATCGCAGTGGCATTTCTCGGGGTCATGCGGCATATCAACCACATGGTATTTGGCCACCCGGTTGAAAAAGCAACGCCCCATTTGCCGCCCAGCGCCGTGATCACACTCGTTCTCGCGCTGGCGCCGGTCCTTGTCCTCGGATTGTATATGCCGGCACCGCTAGCGCTCATCCTGAAGTCTGCGGCGGCAAACCTGACGGGGGCACCATGAATCACGGTGTTCTTCAGACGTTCTTGAGTGATCTGGCAACGCGCTTCGGTGATGATCTGGCGGTTGTACAACAGTCCGGATGCGTTCGCATCACTGTCGAGCCGTCGATACTTGCCGACGTGACCGCGCGCCTTCACGAGACCGGTGCGATTCTGGCGGGTATCGTGGCGGAACAGGAAGCTGGGGGATTCCGGTTTCATTACCCGTTCTGTGCGACAGGAATGGGTCTATGGGTCATCGTCGAGCTCAAAACGATGGCAGGCGAACTGGTACCGAGTATAAGCAGCGTAGCATTTGCAGCAGACTGGCACGAACGCGAGATCGAAGACCTCTTCGCCCTGCACTTCTCGGGTCACCCGCTACTGGGCGACTTCGTTCTGCACGACGAGATCTGGCCAGAAGGCGTTGCCCCCATGACGCACTCGTTTAGCCCGGTAACCCCCTGCGCACGAAAAGCCAATCCAGACTATGTGCCGCCCCAGATCGTCGAGGCCCCGGGGTCCTTCACGATGCCTGTCGGACCCATCTATGGCGGAATTACGGAGTCCGCACAGTTCTTTCTCGAGACCGTGGGCGAGGAGGTGATATTTACCCGGCCGCGATTCTTCTACAAGTATCGGGGAATTGAGAAAGTCGCCGAAGGTCGCGAGCCTCATGATCTCCTTCTCTTTGCGGAACGACTGAACGGACAGGCGGCTTTCGCCCATGGCCTCGCCTGTGCACAGGCGCTCGAAACGCTTGGCGGGACGAGCGTTCCGCCCCGGGCGCAGTGGCTGCGAGTCATGTGGGCGGAGCTGGAACGTCTTCGTTCGCATACCGCAACCATTGCCGGGATATGCAAGTCGACGGGCCTTTCGGTCCCGACCAACCTGGCCTATTCGCTGGTCGAATCGCTGTTGCGCCTCGCGGGTGAATACGCCGGCCACCGCTATCTGTTCGGGCTGCTGAGGCCAGGTGGCCTGGCGTGCGACTTGCCCAACGATCGGGCCATTGAACTCACCCGGCGCTCCGCGGAATGCGCCGATCGTCTCTCCGCATTGGGCAAGGCACTTTCCTTCGACAATAGCTTTCTCGATCGCCTGGAGGAAGTTGGCGTGATCGAACCCGATGAGGCCAGGCTCTATGGCCTCGTAGGCCCCGTCGGGCGGGCGTCGGGCTGCACCTGCGACTTGCGCGTCGATGTGCCGTACGCAGCCTACCGCTCCTGCGCCCCGGTCAAGTCCATGGAGACGGAGGGTGACGGGTACGCCAGGCTTCGTGTCTTTCTTGCTGAAGCGCTCGAATCGGCGCATATGGCGCGCCACGCAGCCGATAGTCTGCCCCCGGGACCTGTTTCCTGCACCTGGCGACCGTGTGCGGGTAGAGCGCTCGGTTGGGCTGAAGCGCCTGCGGGCACGACCTGCCATTTCGTCAGCATTGACGAAGATGGGCGCGTCGGCAGGTATCGGCTGATGCCCCCGGCGTTCTCGAATTGGCACGCGTTCCAGCTGGCCGCGGAGAATTTCGCCTTTCAGGATTTCCCCATTACCCTCGCAACCGTCGGCCTGAGCATCGCCGAATCGGATCGTTGATCATGAACATCTGGCCGCTAAAGGGTATCGCAAAGCACGTATCTATCACCCGATATCCGGCGCAACCGGAGACGGGGGCCGGTGTGAGCCCCGGTCGCCCCACGAGCGCCGCCCCCGATAACCATGGATTATGTCCGACGCACGCATTGCGGCCGGACGGCGGCGATGTCGATCTCTCGCGATGCATCCATTGCTTTCGGTGCGTGCGTGAAGTTACCTCGCTTGTGCAATGGGAAAACGACTATGAATGGTCTCGCTTCCTGCCCGGTCGCGGGGCCTTACCACGTGCATTCCGACGCTCGATCCATGTGCGAATAGTGGATTCTGGTGACTGCGGAGCCTGTCTTGCCGAACTGGTACAGCTTGAATGCCCCGAATACAGCCTTCACCGGCTGGGTATCTACGTGACGCCGAGCCCGAGAGACGCCGATGTGCTTCTCGTGGTCGGGCCGGTTACGAATGCCATGCGCGGTCCACTCGAGGCCGCTTATTCGGCCATGCCGGAGCCGAAACGGGTTGTCGCGGCAGGCACGTGCGCGGCCTCCGGAGGACTATTCGGCCCGACGTTCGAATGCAATAGCGGCGTGGCCGGAGCCGTCCCTGTCGATCTGGTTGTCCCGGGATGCCCCCCGCCGCCACTCGCCATTCTCCAGGCCCTGCTCGCGGTCATGGGCCGTGGACAGGCGCCGGGAGCAGAAGTCCGATGAACGCGTTCTTCATATTCCTTGGTCTCACCTTCGTCGGCGTCGCTAGCGCTCCATGCCTCGGGCAGCGGTATGCGCATCGCGCTGTGGGGTGGATCGGAGGCGCCTGCGCGATTGCCCTCGTTGCAAGCGCATGTTCCGTGCTCGTCGCAGGAGCGTGGACCGTTACCTTGTGGGCGGTCCCACCGTTCGGTCACCTTGTGTTGTCCATGGACGCCCTGTCCGCATGGTTCGCTTTCGCTGCGGGACTCGTCTTCCTGCCCGTCTCCGTGTATTCGCCTCGCTACATGATGCGGTACGAGAAACACTACTCGCTACCAGCCTTCGCCGCGATCTACTACGCGTTGCTCGCCAGCATTGGTCTTACGCTGGTCGCGCACGATGTACTTTCATTCATGATTGCGTGGGAACTGATGTCAGTCGTCAGCTACCTGATTGTCAATTACGAGCATCTGAACGACACCAATACCCATGCAGGCTATCTCATGCTCGCCGCCAGTGAAATCGGTGCATTGATGATTGCCGTCGCCATGCTGCTTCTTGCAATCTCTGCGGACACTTCGGGCTTTGATCAGATTCGTACCGGAGGGCATATCGGAGCCGCAACCGGATGGGCCGTGTTCCTCCTCAGCTTCTTCGGGTTTGGCGTAAAGGCGGGCCTGTTCCCCAGCATGAGCTGGTTGCCTCGGGCACACCCGGCGGCGACGGCCAATGCATCTGCTCTGTTGTCAGGCGTGATTCTCAATCTCGGCATCTACGGCATCGTTCGCGTAAACGGCGATCTGTTGCCGCTCACAAGCCCCTGGCCAGGTGTCGTGGTCCTGTTGACCGGCAGCGTGACGGCAATCATCGGGATACTGTACGCCACGACGGAAAACAACCTCAAACGTATGCTGGCCCACAGTTCCATCGAAAACATGGGCCTGATTACCGTTGGGCTCGGCGCTGCTTTTATCTACTCCGCCCTGGGGCGCGAAGCGGTAGCGGGTATCGCCTACATCGCGGCGCTTTACCACCTTCTGAATCATTCTCTCTACAAGAGCCTGCTGTTTCTGGGCGCCGGGGCGGTCGACAGTGCGGCAGGAACCAGGGACATGAACCTGCTCGGCGGCCTCATCCACCGTATGCCCTGGACGGCTGCCCTCTTTCTCGTCGGTGCGCTGTCCATCATTGCCATTCCCCCGTTTAATGGCTTTCCAGGCGAATGGCTGATCGTCCAAAGCCTGCTTCGCAGTGTCGAACTCGGAAACGTCGAGATACGCGGCGCATTTGCAGTCGCCGGGGCGCTCGTTGCCCTCACAGCGGGCCTCGCCGTTACGGCTTTCGTGAAAGCATTCGGAATGACATTTCTCGGACTATCGCGTAGCCAGCCGGCTAGCGACGCGCGTGAAGTCAGCCGCGGCATGCGGGCCGCCATGGCCTTCCTGGCGGCAGGCTGCCTCGCCCTCGGCATGATCCCGACGTACGTTGTCGGCACCCTGCGCCATGCGGCAACCGCTTTGCGTTGCCCGTCCGGCCCGCAAGCGCTGGTACCGCCGTTCTTTGAACCCCTGACACTTCCGCCGGATTTCGTAGCGGACTTTCACAGCCTTGGCGCGCAAATCGGCCAAGGGTGGCTGCCGGGTGCCGGGCTGGTCCTCATGCATCGAGGCGGCCCCGAAAACCCCATCGTATTTGCCTCCGCCCCATCCTACCTCGGTGTCGCAATGGCCGGCATCGGATTGCTGACATTCGTCCTTGTCCGTGTTGCCACGCGTCACCGTCGCCGGTTGCGGCGACGGGCATGGGACGGCGGTCTGAATCGTCTCGTGGCCCATCTCACGTACACGGCAACCGGCTTTTCGAATCCAGTCCGGGTCATTTTCCAGGCCATACTCGCGCCCGTGAAACCCGCACAGCAGGAGGTGGTCGTCGCAGAGCACTTCCGCACAGCGATCAAGCGTACCGAGACGGAGTCGTATGCGCTAGACAGCTGGATCTTCTTACCTCTGACGTTGCTCGCAATACGCGCCGCGCAATTGCTGGCGAGGATGCATCATGGGCGTTTGAATACCTACGTTGTCTATGCTATAGGCGCCCTGCTGGCAGCGATGTTGCTTGCTTACGCACGCTGATTTCCGGCTGCGCAATACGGCAGCAACGACAGCATGGCCCTACCTGCAAGTCAACGCACGCCGCGTCAGTAAATGGCCCTTCCGTGCCGACCGTCGGAGGCGTAGCGACCGTTTCTACCTGAACGAGCGGAGCTTCAATGAGACATAAGTACCGGCACGGTCCAGTTATGGAGCAATTCCCGACTCATGCTGCCGAACAGATTCTCAATGACCTTGGGGTGGCCAAATCCCCCTGCTACGATGAGGTCAGCGCGCTGGCGGTCGATACAAGTGAACAGCGTGTCGATAGGCTCGGCGTTGGCGTCGTCCGGCCATGTGAAAATCTCTGCTTCAATACCGTGGTGCGCAAGATGTGTCTGAACAAGCTTCGGTGCATCATCAACGTGATCTGATGGCGGTGCATGCTCGAATATTGTCACCCGGGCGGCTTGCCGCAGTATAGGCAACGCATCGTGTAGTGCACGAGTGGCTTCTCTCGTCGAGTTCCACGCTATGACCACGCTTTCGCCGAGCGTAGCGGGCGTCCAGCCGCCAGGCAAAACGATGACGGGCACCCCCGCGCTAGCCACGATCTCGTCGGGGATGCCCTTTGCGGCGATATGTTCCGATTCCTCGCCAGATTGTGACGCCACCACGAGATCCGTGTAATGCGTATAAAAGTCTTTCCAGCTCGAGGTTCGGCTCCCGGCCGCGCGGTATTCTCCAATTACAGACGCCGCATTAATCCGCTCTTCGAAGATATCTTGAAGATGCCGGGCCTTTTCGGAAAAACCACTGCTGAACGCCTGGGGCGTGCTGACATCGACTCCGAGCAGCTGCGCATCAAAGCGACGACAAAGATCTATCGCGGCGTCCATACGCGTCTCAAGATCGGGGCCTGCGTCGAGGAGTACGAGGATGTCCTTGTAGCTCATGTTTTCTCCCGTCAAAGTTGCTGAAACCATTTGCCATTTCACCCTGAAGAGACCAGTCGTACGTAAGGTATGCGTATGCGACTTCCTTATTCAATATGGAATACTTATTATTGAATTCAAATACAGAGTTAGACCGATTCCTGCAGCTTCCGGCACCTGATCCCGCAGCAGCATTAGCCGCGCGCAAAGCCCGGATTAGACAAGGTATACCATCGCGCCAGATTGATTCTAGCACCACCATAACCGAACGAATTCCCGGCGTCGCCCATGACGGATACCTACGCTGCAACGGCGGCACTGGATCGGCCGGTTGTCATGCCTGCCTTCCTGATTTACACTGCATCTATGGAGATGGCATACCTCCCTTAACCGCTGGCGCAAGCCGCTGATGATGCCTGCTAGCCCTTGTTACAGGGAAATGGCGGGTCCATCTGTTGATTCCCCTTCCCGTAGTCAAGGTTTGAGTTCTTCAAGCCTGTTCCCGCAGGACAAGTCATGCGAACATTGCGATGCGATGCGCTTTGCCTCGACCCTCTTTGGCTCGCAGGTAGAAGCTACCCGACGCACGCGGACTTTTCCTCGAGGATTTTCGGGCTGCAAAAGACGGTCGGGTATTCATATGGTTGACCGCGAAGGTTATCGTCCAAATATCGGCATCGTGCTGGTCAACGACCGGAATGAGGTCTTTCTGGGGCAGCGCGTTCGCGACCACAACTGGCAATTCCCACAGGGCGGGATCGATTACGGCGAAACGCCTCTTCAGGCCATGTTTCGGGAGCTCCATGAAGAGACTGGCCTGCTTCCCGAGCATGTCAAGGTAATGGGCCGGACACAAAACTGGCTGCGCTACGACGTTCCGGAGCAGTTTCTCCGGCACGGAAACAGGGGAACCTTTCGTGGACAGAAGCAGATCTGGTTTTTGCTAAGAATGATTGGCAAGGACTGCGATGTCTGCCTCCACACGACGAATCATGCCGAATTCGACAGCTGGAGCTGGAAGCGCTACTGGGCATCCATGGAGTATGTCGTTGACTTCAAGCGCGATGTCTGCCGGACGGCTCTCGGCGAACTCTCGCGTTTTCTAAAGCGCCCGATCGAGGCAACTGACGATGCGTATTAAATGCGACACTAATGGCGTGTGTTTGAAGGCAGCCCAACGAAATGAGAATTGAATCGATCCTTGCCGGCGGAAAACTGATTCGACCTTCGATAGAGTCCGATACCCCTGGCCACTATGTCTGGGTGGTTACGGTGCTACCTCCTGAAGCGCCAGATATCAAGGCGACCGTCTATCGTGGAGACTGCTGCGCATCCAGCGCTAGCGAAGCGCTGGAAATCGCTGCGGGAATGGCCAGGGAAATTGCCACAAAAGTCACAGCGTCTGGAGACGATACTTGAGGTGCCGTACGGTGCAAATCAGATTCGCATCAAGGAACAAAGCTTCACCCGATCAAAGAAGCACCGAATCACGGTTTTGACGCTCGCGATCGACTCGCAACCGCTGACGATTGAAATCGATGATCTGATCGCGGATTTTCTCGCTATGCACATGAATGCCCTCTCGCTGGCTGACCGTCCGGGCCGTTGTTCGCCATTTGAGCGGCACCGGTAAGCAATGGATTCCGGATGAAACCCATATGTGCAAGCGCGTCATGTGTCGGAGAGAGCCGACCCTCGACCTGTCATTCGCTACCTCATGCTCGACCAGCCTGACCGGTCCGTTAGCGTGGCCGATCTGCAGAAGTTAAAGCGGCTGAATGCACAATCTGTAGTTCAGCCGCTCTTGTCGCCAACGGAGATGCGCGCTCCCCGTGTCGCTGGGCTATCCCCGACCAGATCGCACAGGACTAGCGCCTGGTTAGACGTCCCGCGAGTCGCTCGACGAGTTCAAGAACCATTGTCCGATCATCACCGTTCAGCTTGCCGAGCAACTGTCCGAGATGCTTCGCCTGATCACTGCTGCGCGAACTCCCCTCCGTCATCAAGTCAGCGATATTGCAACCGAAGATATCGGCCAGTTCCATCAGTTTGACGACGGTCGGCATTACAACGCCGCGCTCAAGCCGGGAAATCGCTTCGTCCCGAAGACCCAGTTCGTGACCCAACTCTTCCTGCGTCAGACCGCTTTTTACTCGATGTCTCGCAACCGCTCGCCCTATGGCTGCGTTGAGGCTACCCAGATCGACTTCCGACATGTTCCCTCCTTTCTAGCCTGGCCGGTTTGGCTCCAACTATGCCAGATCGCCCAGCCAACGATCTGGGACATTCGCTCCCAGGACCCGTGTCCCTCAGTCGGACCTGCGTGGCGCCGCATGGACACGGCGAGGCATTGCGCAATAGATTTTCTTCGAAACCTGGTACCTCGCGAAGGTAGCCGGTTTTGCCCTTTGGGCGCGACACAGGATAGGCGGTTGGTCGCCGGCAGATTTCGCCCTCATACCGGACGATCAGTATGGATTCCCGGGCAAGACTCTGGAGCCGGGATAAGGTACCCGTTCAATCCGGGGTCCGAAGAAATGGAACATGGGCTGGAACAGTTTTCGGAGGCATGTCACCTCTATTCAAAAACAAGTTTAGTCTTCTCTCTAAGGCGAAACAATCCCCAACCCGTATTCTCCGACAGCCGTGGTTGCACTCAATCGATCTACATTTCAAGGTACTTTCCGACACACTGGCGGCGGCAATATACGCCTGAACGGAACCGCACATTCTCCATTGATCAGGCATGCGATCCCATGGCCATCACGGTAGTGGCCTGAAGAGGGTCAGGCAAAACGCGGGCGCAAGTGGTTACACAAAAGTTCCTCGATAGAGCAAGCTGCCAGCATACCGCTCGTGTGTGCAATCCTATTTCGTGTAGAGCGTCGGTAAACCGGATCACCTTTGCGAATATGGATGCCGTTCAGCAGACATTTCCCCGACCGCTTCGCCGTCCCTTTCCGCCACGTCTCCTCCGCCGAGTGCCCTGAGAGAGGGTCGCTCCACGAAACCAATACCGTTTCCGGGTCAGGCCGGTCGACTATGCGCATCAGCGATCTCAGATCCTCAACCGGTCTCGTCGGGCGCGCAGCGGATCGCGCAACACGACTGGCCCGCTTCAGTGTCGCTTTCGCTTGCGCAGGATCCAGGAGGGCGAGCGTCTTCGCCCAAACGATGGCGCGCTCATCGCCCATTGGCTCTTCCGTCCAGGTCGGTCTGCACATACAGGCCGCGGATGTCGATCGTGACAGGCTCGCGGCTTCCCTCATAACCCGGAAAGTCGAGCCTCACTTCCCGACGAGAAACGCTGAGTAGCGCGGTAGACTTCTGCACTCTATTCATTTTTTACATCGTTGTGAATGTCGCTGGGATCGTGCCATCAAGGCCTGCACTATGAGCCAGCGAGCCGGGTACGCTGACCGCCAAGACCGTCAGCTTCCGACGGTCTTGTACGCCGAAGCATGTCTGCAACACTTGGCATCGTCCCTGAGAGCACAGACTCCTCGAACCGTTCGAGCGCACTCAAGACAAGATGACCGGGCGCTGTATCCAGTTCCCGATCAAGGACACAAAGTACTCGCGCGAGCACCTGCCCTCCAGACCTGTCTACTCGCCAGCGTTTCTCGACGACGACGTTCTCCAGACATCGCTGCATGACCGCCTCCGCGGCGAGAAACAGATCAGCGGTGCCCCCTGGATCACCGCTCACCAGGAACCAAGTTATGTAGATAGAGCGTATCAACTCTGCCGCGAGATCCCCGTTCCCATTGCCGCATTCAAGCGCCGCCAGGGCAAGATGTGCCCGCGTGGACTTCATTTGCGCCACCGAAGCGGGTATAGGCAAGAGCATTGCGCTCGTGACACGCCTCTTTCGAGACCTCTTCATTCTTTTATTCCATTATTAATAAGTAGTGAAATTCAATATGCAGCCAAGTTAGAAAGATGGATGAACGGCAAGATGCCTCACATCTGACACCGCGCTCACAAATGATACGTATTGCGAATCATTGGCTTAACAAGCCCTCCCGAGGCGCCAGCAGCCCGGTTGCTCAAGCTCTAGCCGAATCCTGCCGACGCAGTCGGCAGATTGTCAGACGTGACAGGCTGCTCCGGTTCTACGCTGAAGCGCATCAGAACGGCGGTCTGGTGACGATACCGGGTCAACAGGATGCTTTGGAGGCGCTTCGGGAGGTACGCGAGTAAACGTAACGATCGTTCGGACTCTGTGAGCCGCTTCCTGACGCAAGTTTGGGCTGCAAGAACCCGCCAGGCGCAGTCGTCTTGCGCGATTGAGCATTAAGCGCTCAGGAATCCACATGAAATTGAATCCAGAATTGAAGAACTCAAGCCTGGGTAACGGGGCGGGAGCGCCCAAGAATCGCCCGCACCTCCCGAACCCAGGAATGTGCAGGCATCATTAGCCGGTATAGCGGCGGTTATCGGAGGTATGCCATCTCCATTGCAGAGGGAGTTTAACCGACCTCCACGATGCACCGCAACAGAATTTAACCGGCGCGCCACGATCTGTGGTGATCACAGGCAATCTGCATGGGCCTCTGGAAAACCACTCGGTACTGCACGCGAATGCAGCCACTCCGATGGCTTAGCCGAAACACTCGCCGCAGGCAGACCAGCGACTGTTCCTGATCTTGCGGGACGATTGTCTCTGCGGCATCAAAAAAAACCGGCCTGGCGGCCGGTTGGAGGTTCCCGTCACGGAACCATAGAGAGACGATGAATTATAGCGCCACGCTTCGCGGACGCAGCAGTCTTTTTTTAATCTCCCCGGTCTCGAGAGAAAATGGAGGACCGAATAACCCTCACATATTACTCAAGATAGCTAATTATTTATATTTCATGCGGAAGGTGCTACTCGATGACCACATTCGATGCATCATCGACAATTGAACCAGCAATGCGCGCACATTCATTTCCTTCTGCCACAAGGCAGGCAAGAACCAGTTCCCCACTCCTCGCAGGCAACCAGCAGCCCCCCGACGCCAGAACTCCTGCAGAGTTCGAGTCCCTCTTGAACGCCAAAGGCAGCGCACCGATGCCTCTTGGATTCCCAAGCACAATGACGTCCCCGGCTGCCTGGAGGTCCGCCGACCATACCGTTGACGTCTTGCTAACGATGGGTGCCCAGGTGAGCGGTCTCGTTAATTATCTTGATGGACGCGCGACCATCCATTCCCACATCGAGAAGGTTAAGGCAGCATGGATGTTGTTCCACTCGCCAGTAGGCGGACAGTGACAAGTCAAGCGCGTGCAGCAGTATGACCCTGTTGACGCTATCGTGTGCCACCAGCACTACCGTATCTTCCTCATGCACGACAAGCAGTTCGCGCAAAGCGTCCATAGTCCGCAATGCGACAGCCTGCAGTGATTCCCCAGCAGGAAAACTCATCCATTGTGGCGCAGATTTCCACAGATCGAACTGGGCAGGGAATGCGGCTTTAACTTCCTCATGTGTTTTCCAGTGCCAGTCGCCATAGTCGAAGTCGTTAATGCCTTCGAGTACCCGTTCGCCCACGCCGCATGCCGCTGCGATTTCCCTGCCGGTATCGCGGCACCGCTGCATGGGGCTTGTATACACGGCGGCCGGCCTGAAACGCTCCGCCACGGCAGCGGCTAGAGCATGAGCCTGCTGCCGGCCAACCTCTGTCAGTTGCAGTTGTGCCCGGCCACGAAAGCGAGGTGGAGCGATTCCCTCGACCTCCCCGTGACGCGTAAGAACGATTCGCATGCACTTCTCCTTGTGTCCAGTTCAATCGCCGTCGTGCCCATGCTAACGTGTCGGCCTGCGGGGAAACATCTGGTCCGGAATTCGCAAGGCCGGCGCAACGCTTCGCGCTGCACCGACTCCCCGATAGCCGTTGGCACAGTCTGCCCCTTCCCATCCCGTGGTCGGCGAACCGTACACTCAAAGAATGTTGGACTCGCCCGATACGGGCTCCTCAAGATAGCATCGACAGGTCGGCCTCATTTGACGATCAAACCAGTAGACGAGCGGCACGCCGTTTGGAATGTCAAGCTGCGATGTCTCGTAGTCCGATATACCATCGATAATCTGAATCAGTGAGCGTAGGCTGTTTCCGTGGCCGCAAATGATCAACCTCTGTCCTGACCTGATCGCCGGACAGGCCACGGCACGCCAGAACTCACGGACGCGCGTCACCGTATCGTGCAGCGACTCGGTGCTCGGAAGCTGCCCCGCACGCAGGTAGCGGTATCGACGATCGCCGGAGACGTCACGAGGATCTCCGGTCGGGAGCGGCGGTGGTGTACCGCGATATGAGCGGCGCCAGTGCAGGATTTCCTGCGTACCATATGTCTGGATCGCCTCGGTTTTCAGCTTCCCGGTGAGGTCGCCATAGTGACGCTCGTTGAGCCTCCAGTCTTGCAAGACAGGGACCCAGGTTTGATCCAGCGCCTCGAGGATCAGCCATTGCGAACGCACCGACCGCTTGAGCATGGACGTATAGGCAAGATCGAATTGCCATCCTTCGCGCGCAAGAAGCTGCCCTGCCCCCCGCGCTTGCGACTCGCCCCGCTGTGTAAGATCGACGTCCATCCACCCGGTAAATCTGCCGATGCGGTTCCACTCTGATTCGCCGTGGCGGACGAGTACAAGAGAACACGGACCATAGCAGTGCTCATTGCTATTCACACATCCCCCAGATTCCCAAAAAACCGGGAAGGGTCAAAGAACGATTCGTCAAACCTCGCTGCATCCGTCTACATCCCCCACACATCGAGCGCGAGACATTGATACGAACGCGCCCTCGCGTTGATCGCGAGTTGTCTGGATCCCCGCGGAAAAACTGCTGGCGCAACAATGCCACGCGCGCGGCGGCCCGGAGAAGACGCTTCATATACGACAGTCGAATCGCCATGAAATGGTTTGAAGAACTCAAACCTGGGCAGCAGAACGCCGCAGAAATACCTACTGCTTCCCTGACCAGGAACCGGTAGGCATCATCAGCCGGAGTTTTCCGGCGTTTATCGGAGGTATGCCATCTCCGTACTCGCATGAAGCTTAATGTCTTTCGTGGCGCAGCGCAATAACTTCCCCGCTTATACGCCCCAGTGCAAGCCCTCTCCAGTCCACGGAGCGAGATCAAGCCTTCCATACTCAAACTCTCCGGACGGGCAAGCCATTCCCAGCTTTCTCCGGATATCTGAACCAGCCCAGTAGCGGTCTGCCAACTGGCGCGCCATCGATACATTGAGCGATGCCAGCGTTGCGGCCCGTCTGGCATCTTCGCTCCTGTTCATAGATTCCTCCGCAGCCCAGTATCGTCCCACGCACATCGGGTACGCTCCCAATGACGCCGAGATATCTCCTTCCCATGCGTCTCCTGATACGCTACGGCTTCGCCCATTTCACAGTCGTTCATCGCACGCTCAACATGTTGAAGGGACTTTTGACGCTTTTGGTTTTCATCGTGCTCGTTGGTATCGGGTTGCACTTCCTTTTGCGCTAGCCTGAATCGGACTAATGCCGCACCGGGTCCGGTGCACCAGACGTTTCATGCGCGTCCCGCACCGAGGGAAGTCGGCCAGAATCGATGACGTGCTCCATCTTTGCCGCTGCCCGTCGAAGCAGATAGGCAGGTATCGTCGCCAGTTGCTCATCTTGCATGCGCAGAACGGCCTCAAGTGCAACACAGGCCGTCTCGTCGACCTTCCAGAGCCCATCTTGCGGCACCAGTTCGATGCATCGCTGCAATCCAATCTCTGCGGCCTCAAAGATCGCGGGATCGGTACATCCCGAGTCTCTCGCGAGAAGCCACGTCATGTACACGGATTTGACCAGTTCTCCCGCGAGACTGCCGTTTCCCTGCCCCTTGCGCATCGCGACGAGAGCAAGATGCGCCCGCATGGAACGCATCTGTGCTTTCGCTGCCGGAATTGGCAGTAACATCTCGCGCGTCAGGTGCCGCCTTGACACGCCCTTCCCGTGTTTTCCCGGCATTTCGCTTACTCCTGGATCAAGGTTGAGCCCGCAGATTCGTTTGAATGGCCCTCGGATGCGATGAGGGCGCGCTACCCTACCGCGCAATTTTCCGAAGGCACCACGCAACTCACCCCGGCCGAAGGACAACGCAGAGTTGCTCCATCGTTTTCAGCGCACGCTCGGTCAATTCGAGGTCGGGGAGCGCCCCTGGCGACGCAGCGAATCCACCGCTTCCGACCTGACAGGCGAGAACAAACCGGACCGCATCGTCGGGGTATCGGACCGGCAAACCCAACATGGCGCAACACTGCGCGCCTGCAAAGACGGTGTTCATCGTTGACACCTGCGTATCTGCACACAGCGTGAAACCTGAAGGTCCGACCTGCAACAGATCGACGAACTTTGCCGTGTTCGCAGGAAACGCAATGCCTGCGACTCGCATGACGTCAAGGGCGAGCCACGTATCCCAGAGGTTAGGCGTGGTCCCGAAGCCACCGTCGACCTCTTCAGCGCGCACATACCCCGCGATCATCGATACCTCATCATCGGCCTGGGACAACATCTTCTTCAGATGGACGACAAAGCGCGTACGCTGCAACCAGCCTGTTTGCTGGAATTCGCGTGCGGGGGGCGGAAGAAAATGAAGCCTGCTGACCGATTGCACAAGTTCATCCGGCAGCGGACCGCCTCGCAGGTCATGAAGTGCCGTGGCAAGCTGGAACAGAAACTCCGGCCGCGCGTTGCGTTCGAGGCTTGAGAGAAAAGCCCTCACCTGATCGGCATGAGGAACTGGCTGGCCTAGTATCGCAAACGATCGCACCGCACATGCCGTATCTGCAATGTTGGGATGATCGACGTAACTGGAGCGATAAAAGCAGAATCCACCGGAAGGAGACTGCCGCCCGGTCAGATACTCGTGAACCATTTCTATCGCGATACCAATCTGCTTGCACAGCGCTTCCAGTTGGCCATCCGATCTATCTTCCACGCTATAGATCATGCTTTTGCCTCCCGGCTTCATCTTCTCCGGCATTCGCGGCGCGCTGTGCCCTTGCGCAGGCGGCACACGGTGACTCTGTCAAACGCGCTGGTCAAACGCTTCTGACCGTGTCGTCGCATGGCGATCCCGGTTCCTGCGTCCAGGCTTTGGCAACCGGTCGCCGCGCGCTTTGGAGATACAGCACCGACTGCATTTCCTTTAGACGCGATACCGTGCGCGCAAATTCACCAGCAAGGGGGCCACCCGGATAGAGCTCGTCCGGCGCGACGGCGGCCGAGAGTATCAACTTGACATTATGGTCGTAGAGCACGTCGACGAGCCATGTAAACCGCCGCGCCGCCGCTTCTGCCTGCGCTGTCATTTGCGGCACTTCCGACAGGATTACGGCCTTGAACCGCGCTGCCAGCACAAGATAGTCATTCTGCGAGCGGGGGCTGCCGCATAACGTTCCGAAGTCGAACCAGACAATACCGCCAGCTCGGCGACGAGCCCTCACTTGCCGTCGCTCGATGCTTAGCACCGGGTTTTCATCCGAACCCTCTGCCAGGGCCTCAAAGGCCACTTTCAAGGCAGTCTGGGTTTCGCTGCTGGCCGGGAAGTGGTAAGTCGTCATCCCCGCCATTGCTCGCTCCCGGTAATCCACACCAGCGTCGACCTCAACGGTTTCCAGTTTGTCCTTTATCAGCGCAATTGCCGGAAGAAAGCGATCCCTGTTCAGTCCATCCGGATAGAGGTCGTCAGGGAAATAGTTAGATGTCGCCACGATCTGAACGCGATTGTCGAAGAGCGTATAGAGCAGCCGGTGGAGAATCATGGCGTCGGCGATATCTGTCACATGAAACTCGTCGAGACAGATGAGGTGATACAGCGACGACAAATGCCACCCGAGGGAATCAAGTGGATCAGGCTGCCCCCGCAGGTCCTCAAGCGACAGATGCACGTCATGCATGAACTCGTGGAAATGAAGGCGAGTCTTCTTCCTGACCGGTACCACAGCATAGAAGCAGTCCATCAGGAGCGTCTTTCCGCGCCCAACGCTTCCCCAGAGGTAGATTCCTTTCGGAGGTTCGGGGTGTTTGATCAGCCGCCGCAGCGGATTCGCGATGTCTGCCTCGTACGCATGCCAGCCGTCATAGCTCCGCTGGAGGCATCCGAGCGCGGCCATCTGGGAGGCATCGGGAATCAGCGAACGCGCACGCGACAGTTTCCGAAAATTCTCTGTGACGTCCATACGCAACTGTGTGGGTACTCTGAATTGCGTCGACGGTCGGTCACTGACATGTTTTGCCTTCGCGAGGCAATCGCTGCTGCAAGATTTAATAACGCCTTTCCCGATTCACAACCCGCTCGCGGCAAATGCGTCCAGCGACAGGAAAACCGTCGCAGACAAACATGCGAGCAAACAGCCAGTGCAAAGTGGAAAACGCGATCTTGGCAGAAACGGTGAAGCGACCGTCCAACGATCCCTGCGGGCGCAAAAGGCTTCACCGAAGTCGCCGGGCGAGCCTCAGGTTCCCATAGCGGGGCCTGTAGGCATCATCAGCCCGGAGGGCGGTTAAGGAGAATGCCATCTCCGTAGATGTCACAATGCTACGCCTCACGCGCGGAGGCCACAAGCCTTTTGCGGTCCTCGCACTCCGCACGACGATCACGGTGCTGCGCATGCGCCGCAATGGCGCCTGAAGACTGGTGCAGGAGTTCCACCGCAATCACCAGACCGCGATAGATTCGTTCAGGGATTTCGCCCATCACCTGTCGGCCCCCTTGTCCAACGATTGAGCATCGCATCGCGTTGCCCTGGATCGACCCGAGCACTACACTCAAAACATGGAGATGGCATTCTCCCCAATCGCCTGTCCGGGCTGATGATGCCTGCTCACCGGTACGTCCAGACGCGACATCAAGCAGACTGCTTGCCGCCGCGTTCCAGTAAGGATTGTGCCAGGCGGGTCGTTTTTGAAAAAGCCGTGCAGCCACGTGGATCCATCGACTGCGCATCGACGGCATTGCTGTCCAGCCTTTTCAGCGAGCGACCATGCGCGTGGGAGGTAGACATGGAATTCTCCGTAGAAACGCTCGATGCATGGCGAGCCGAGATCGGCGAACAACCGTCGGTGCTAGCCGAAAAACTCGAGACGCTTGTCGATGCCGGCGCCGATCTTGCGCTGGTGCTTGCACGATTCGACGCACTGGATCGTGCGCATGGGAGCGTCCTCATCGCACCGGGAACCGGCACCGGCGCCAGGAGCGCGGCCCATGACGCCGGATTCGACCTTGCTCACCGGTTGCATCTGATCCGGATCGAGGGGCCCGAGCGGCGAGGTCTGACGGCTCTTATCGTGCGCCGACTCGCGGACAACGGCGTGAATATCCAGGGCTTCTGGGCATCCAGCGTAGGACCGCGCTTTACCGCGGCGATTGTGGTGGATACCATCGAGGACCTCGGCGGCGTCCTGCACACGCTGAGCCAGATCCGGCAGTAGTCCGGCTATCACACCCGACGTCCATCGTCCGGACTCTCGCATCAACGGATCGACAGGCATACACGTCAGCCTTGTTTGCTCGCGCCGTCACTGGTCCGCCTGCGTACGATGGTGACGGAGCAGGGTGCATAGGCGATCACTTGCCTTGCCACCGAACCGAGTAGCCAGCGATCGAATGCCGTTCGTCCGCGATGCCCAACAACCAGGTGGTCGATGTTGTGACGCTCGGCGTACAACACCAGTTCCTTCGCCGGATGGCCAACCACTACCTCGTAATGAACAGCTTTGCCGGACAGGGCCGGTTGCCCCTTGAGCTCCATGATCAAGTCCTCGCAGTGTTGCTTCTCCATCTCCATCATTTCCGGGCGCTCATAGGACAGCGCGCCCCAGTCCGGCAGTCGGGCGACCGTGAGAATATGCAGCCGAGCCGCTTCCTTGTCAGCGAGGTCCGTCGCGAACCATACCGCGTCCTGGGCTGAAGCAGAGCCGTCATAACCTGCAAGAATGTCATGCATGATTTTCTCCTGACACGGGTCCCGGCACCTGCAGTTCGTCAGCTTCGTTACGCCGGCATCGGCGCAAGACAACGTCAGTCGCTCTCGTCCCGGCCGCTACCCCTGGATCTCCGACGACGGAGCATGTCCTGCAACGCCACGCCAAGCGACTCCGCACGCACACGCTCTCCTTCAGGTCCGATCAGCATGAATTCTCCCGTCGCGAAAGCGAAGATGCTCACGTGGCCAAGCTCGCGCAACGCAGCCTCCCAGCATTCCGGCGCATTCTGGCGCCCCGTACCGTTTGTCGTGACACGCATATGGCTTAGCAAGACCCTCACGTCCATGCTGCCGTCATGTTCGACAGTAACGCCGTGTTCCTGGGAGGGCGTGGGCACTACCCCATATTGATCTTTACTCAATTCGATCTGCATTCTAGATCCCCCTGCCTCGACGGAATGGTGTTTGCACGTGAATGGGCGTGCGCACCAATCCAACGAGGTCTTGTCGTTCACAGGCTGAATCGGGTCAGTGAAGATGGGAATCGCGCCCAGCGAACCGGGCGACATGATGCTTGTTCCTGATGGGAATCGGCACCATTCGCGCAACAGGGAAGCGCGTGGCCATCGTTCTGGGGGGAAACAGGAGATGTACTGCAACTCGGCGCAGTCGATCGAGGCAGCGGTGAAAAGTTTTATCCATGATGACCCTACTGTTGTGGTGTTGACTCAGGTGCGTTTCGCACGCACGCTTGCACAAGCAGCAGGCATCATCAGTCGGCGGCCCCGACGGTTAAGGAGAATGCCATCTCCTGAGTAAAAGCATACCGCCGAGCGCTCAGCGTCGCAAGTCTTCGGCCCTGTTTTTCGCGTTTCTGCTCCACTTTTTGCTGTGACATGGCAGTTCATTTGCAGCGACACTGTCCAGGCTGGACGAACGCGCACCGCAGCGCGGACCACATCCCTTGCACGGCATGCATTCGCCCAGTCAGTGCAAAATTCCCTATCCGAAGAGGTCGTCTCGCAACCTGAAAAACCTGCGATTCGTGCCCGGTCCGCAAACTCAATATCATCTGCATTCCGTATTGATACCGTCGCGCAGCAAATGCTGTCCGCCGAGACCCCTATGATCCCCGGTTCCGCAATCCCAGCCTGGAAAATAGTAAGTACTCCGACTTGACATGCGCCGAATAGCGAGAGCTGATCAAGCATCCACGGCGCAAAGACGACAACCTCAAGAGGCCGAGCGTCTCCGGCAAGCGTCCGTGGAATGAAGCCACGGCTATGGACGAGGCAGGGCTCGCTCCGGAGCATTCCGGCAATCCTCAGCCCCCCAGTTTTCTGTCCGGTTCGTAGTGAACCAGCGCATGAAACGCCGGAACTGTCACAACAACGCTGATCTCATCCAGCCCACGGCTACCAGGCGCAAGACCTGTGCGAAGCATTCGCATCCGTCTGTTCAGTTCCATCGTTTCCCCCGGTTCTCAAAGCACCTGGAAAACCGCTGCTTTGGCTCGCAACAGGCCCATTGAGACCTATCGCGGTTCAGTGCCCCTTTGCAGAGCGCGTTTCGATCGCAAAGCCAAACATACGGCTACATGAATGCACGATCGATCGGACGCGCTCCCGAATCCTGACCCGGCGCGGCCGGGAAGACACCGCCGCCTCCGGAATAGCGCGCAGCCTGGTCCAGGCAGCGAATGCGCCCGGCTGGCCATGTGTCGCGCCAATTCGCGCTCCAGCGTTCGGCCGCCGCACAGAGACTCTTCGGTGCAGGCAGCGGCGTACACAAGGGTTGGGTGGCACAACGGTGCCTCGCAGAGAGCTCGTATGACGAAGCGAAGAAGCTGCAGCTCGGGATCGGGGAGGAAGGCTCACGGGGTCACCAGGCAAATCGTCATCCAATGCCTGGCATGCCGCGAAAAGACAAATGCCTACGCGCCCTGTCCAGGTCCCGTAGGCATCATTAGCCACTTGGCGTGGCGATTAGAGGAGAATGCCATCTCCGCGACGTGAGTCTAGCACGCGTTTCCTGAATGAACCAGATTCGTCTGTGCTCCATCCGGGTGCACTCTGCACGTCACCACGACAGGTTGAGTCGGTAGCTTGACGCTGCAGTGCGGCATGATAAAATTAATCAAGGAGATGGCATTCTCCTTTAACCGCTCCCGTGTCGAGCCGATGATGCCTACAACCCACCAGACGCGCGCCATACCTTGGACGTTGTCGAGGTCAAATCAAAAACTGGGGCATCAAACATGTTTCAATCGGTTCTTGCGGTTGCTATCGGCGGAGCTTTGGGTTCGCTGTTTCGCTGGTTTCTGGGTCTGCGTCTGAACGGACTGTATCCGGACCTGCCGCTCGGTACGCTGGCGGCAAACGTCATCGCTGGTTACATCATTGGCGTGGCGATTGCATTCTTCGCACGGCTCCCCCAAATTCCCCCGGAGTGGCGCCTGTTTGTGACGACGGGCCTCATGGGTGGGCTCTCCACCTTTTCGACGTTCTCCGCCGAAGTCGTGGGCGACCTTCAACAGGGACGGTATGGCTGGGCAGCCGGCGAAGTGGCCATCCATGTGTCGGCTTCCATTGTCATGACGATACTGGGTTTCGCGACAGTCGGTGCGCTTTCCCGAATGGCGGTTGCGTAACAACCAGGCCAGGGCTGATCCCTACACCCGGAAGATTGCCTCCGTCTTCAGCAATTCCTAGACTGTTGTGGCAGCAAGGAGATGGCATACCTCCTCACAACCGCCGTGTCTTGGCTAATGATGCCTACGATCCCTGGGGGGAGCCGTAGCTCATTGGTGTCCCGCCCGGATTTGTTCACTCGACGGATCTGGCGCGCAATTGGCCCACAGCTTCATCTTGATCCGGCGGCTGGCTTTCCCGGTCGGCACGCCGGCCTCCCGGCCTGATTTTGCTTGCACATCCCTCGCCCAGCCGGGCAAATGCGCGCTCCGTCCTACGGCACTCTTTTTTGCCGGGGAGAGAGCATGAGCTCGATCGATATTCATGGCGCTCACGATTCGCACGAACACGCCATTCCGCAGGGGTGGCGACGCTGGGTTTTCGCGACCAATCACAAGGACATCGGAACGCTATATCTGATTTTTTCGTTCACGATGTTTCTCGTGGGCGGCGTCTTTGCCCTGCTGATCCGGGCGGAACTGTTCGAGCCCGGACTCCAGCTGATGCGGCCGGAATACTTCAATCAACTGACCTCCGAGCATGGCCTGGTCATGATCTTCGGCGCGATCATGCCAGCCTTCGTCGGCTTTGCAAACTGGATGATTCCGCTGCAGGTCGGCGCGTCCGACATGGCTTTCGCACGGATGAACAACTTCAGCTTCTGGTTGCTTCCCGCAGCGGCTGCGCTTTTATTGGGATCGTTCCTCGCACCCGGAGGCGGTCAGGCGGCGGGCTGGACGATGTATGCTCCGCTCTCCGAACAGATGGGCCCTGGGATGGACA
Source organism: Paraburkholderia sp. J12 (assembly GCF_905220215.1). NCBI lineage: Bacteria > Pseudomonadati > Pseudomonadota > Betaproteobacteria > Burkholderiales > Burkholderiaceae > Paraburkholderia > Paraburkholderia sp. J12. The sequence goes on along the minus strand of NZ_CAJMZC010000010.1, from coordinate 70,919 downwards.
TGACAATCTTCGCCGTGCACATCATGGGCGCGTCTTCAATCATGGGCGGAATCAACATCATCGTGACCATACTCAATCTGCGCGCGCCCGGTATGTCGCTGATGCAGATGCCGATGTTCTGCTGGACCTGGCTGATCACGGCGTTCCTGCTCATCGCGGTCATGCCGGTTCTGGCAGGCGCCATCACAATGCTTCTGTTCGACAGGCATTTTGGAACCTCGTTTTTTAATGCTGCCGGCGGCGGGGATCCTATCATGTACCAGCACATTTTCTGGTTTTTTGGGCACCCTGAGGTCTATATCATGATCCTGCCCGCCTTCGGGATCGTGTCGCAGGTCATCCCGGCCTTCTCGAGAAAACCGTTGTTCGGATACGCATCCATGGTCTATGCAACCGCATCGATCGCGATCCTCTCGTTCCTCGTCTGGGCGCATCACATGTTCGTGACCGGTATGCCGGTAATGGGGCAACTATTCTTCATGTATGCCACGATGGTGATCGCCGTGCCAACAGGCGTAAAGGTATTTAACTGGGTTGCCACAATGTGGCGCGGATCTCTGACGTTCGAGGCACCCATGTTATTTGCTATTGGCTTTCTATTCGTCTTCACGATGGGCGGATTCACAGGTCTCATTCTCGCGATGGCCCCAATTGATATCCAGCTTCATGGAACATATTACGTCGTCGCGCATTTCCACTATGTACTCGTTGCTGGCTCGCTGTTCGGGCTTTTCTCGGGCTGGTACTACTGGGAGCCGAAATGGACCGGGTACATGTACAGCGAGACGCGAGGCAGAATCCACTTCTGGGCATCCATCATCTTCTTCAACGTGGCCTTCTTCCCGATGCATTTTCTCGGACTCGCAGGCATGCCAAGGCGTTACGCGGACTACCCCGCCCAATTTACCGACTGGAACCAGATTTCGACCATTGGAGCATTCGGCTTCGGACTGTCGCAGGTCTATTTCCTCTTCGCCGTCGCATTGCCAGCATATCGCGGAGCCCACGGTCTTGAGCGCGCGTCGGTAAAACCTTGGGACGGCGCCCATGGACTGGAATGGACAGTCCCTAGCCCGGCCCCATTCCACACATTCGAGGAGCCGCCAGTCGTCGACGACGAAGTGCTGAAACACTAGCGGCGCGGCGGGCGTATTGGCACCCGCCCCCTCGGTCGGTTCGTTGCATACGCTAAACGTTCTGCCCTAGAATATGAACCACTGGAGATGGCATTCCTCCAAATAACCGCCGGTCGTCCGGCTGATGATGCCTACAGATTCCTGAGAGCAGGAGGACGTAGGCCGCATATCCCTCGGCGCTCCCAGGACTGACGTAACCTCAGATTCTGGAAAACATGCCCATCGCCCTTGCTGCGCCTTATCAGGCAGCCGACACCGCACCCTTCCCTGGTCATCCCTACGCCGCGGGCAGCACAGTAGCTGCCGCGATGCGTGCCACGCGCACATCTGTCTTCCACGCCTGTCCGTGAGCCTGTTTGTCCCGCTGTCCGCTTCAGACCGCCTGTCGCGGAGCGAACACCGCACGACTGATCGTTGAAGCCGCAGCAACGAAGGAGACTATGAATGTCAGAAGCCAGTATCGAAACGCGGACTGGACACAGACCCGATAACGACGACGCCACACTCCGCCTTCTAAAAGATCTGCTGGCGCGAGCCGACGTTCAAATAGGCGGTAACCGTCCGTGGGACATTCGTTTGAACGACAGCGACGTACCCAAGGAGGTTCTTGCCCGTGGAAGCCTCGGTCTTGGCGAGGCCTACATGGACGGCAGATGGGAGTGCGACCATCTTGACCAGTTCTTCGCGCGCGTGCTTCGCGCGCGCCTGGACGAACAGGTTCGACCCGGTCGACTGGTTCTACACGCCCTGCGCGCGCGAATGACGAATCGGCAGACTTCACGTCGAGCCTGGCGCGTCGGCGAGCAGCACTACGATATCGGCAATGCGTTCTACGCCGCTATGCTCGATCGCAGGATGACCTACACGTGTGCGTACTGGTCTACCGGCGCGCGGTCTCTCGACAGTGCGCAGGAGGACAAACTGGACCTGATATGCCGCAAGCTCCAGCTCAAACCTGGTATGAGACTGCTCGATATTGGCTGCGGCTGGGGGAGCCTGATGGGTTTCGCGGCGGAGTACTACGGCGTGACATGCGTGGGTGTCACGATCTCGAAAGAGCAGGCGCAGTGGGCGACACAGCGTTATCGAGGACTCCCGCTCGAGTTCAGGCTCCAGGACTACCGTACGGTCGACGAACCCTTCGACAGAATAGCGAGCATCGGGATGTTCGAGCATGTCGGGCCAAAGAACTATCGCACCTATATGGAAGTGGCTCATCGCTGCCTTGTCGAGGACGGTATTTTTCTGCTCCATACCATCGGCAAGAATCGCCGCGACACCGCACCGGATCCGTGGATCGATCGCTATATTTTTCCGAACGGGGAGCTTCCCGCAATTGGTCAAATCGCGGATGCGGCCGCCGGCCTCTTCGTGGCGGAGGATCTCCACAATTTTGGAGCAGACTACGACCGGACCTTGATGTCGTGGCATGCCAATTTCGAATCGGCGTGGCCGCGCTTTGAGTCCCAGCTCGGGCCGCGTTTCTATCGAATGTGGCGTTACTACCTCCTCTCGTGCGCTGGACTGTTTCGTGCGCGTGAAGCCCAGCTCTGGCAGTGGATTTTCACACGCAACGGCATCACGGGGGGATACCAACGGCCAACAGGACGTCCCGGCACATGATCAATACCACAGCATATCGTCGACCGGCAGGCCCGTATCGCTCCCGATACTGCCCGACATGACGCATTCTGTCAGGAGAACGATGAATCGGATCTCGCCAAGTTGTTCATAGTGCCTCCGTGTCCACGCCCGACTACGGTCGAATGATACATTTTCCGACCTGAAATCACTGCTGTCCCCACACACTTCGATAAAATCAATACCGGAGAAGAAAAATGCCTGAATATCGCTCACGAACCTCGACGCACGGTCGAAACATGGCCGGTGCCCGCGCACTGTGGCGCGCTACCGGCATGAAAGATGGAGACTTTGGCAAGCCCATCATTGCCGTGGTGAACTCCTTCACCCAGTTCGTACCCGGGCATGTTCACCTGCGCGATCTGGGCGCCCTGGTCGCCAGAGAGATAGAAGCGGCCGGCGGCGTGGCAAAGGAGTTCAACACGATTGCCGTGGACGACGGCATTGCCATGGGTCACGACGGCATGTTGTATTCGTTGCCTTCGCGAGAATTGATTGCCGATTCCGTGGAATATATGGTGAACGCGCATTGCGCGGACGGTATGGTGTGCATTTCCAATTGCGACAAGATCACCCCGGGAATGCTGATGGCCACGCTGCGCCTGAATATCCCCACCGTGTTTGTCTCGGGCGGTCCCATGGAGGCCGGCAAGTTCGTATCGCAATCGGATGGCAACGTCGTTGCGAAAATCGACCTGATCGACGCCATGGTCAAGGCAGCCGACCCCAAGGTCAGTGATGCCGAAGTGGCCGAAATCGAACGCAGCGCGTGCCCCACATGTGGCTCGTGCTCGGGCATGTTCACCGCGAATTCGATGAATTGCCTCACCGAGGCGATTGGCCTCGCGTTACCGGGAAACGGCACCATTGTCGCAACCCATGCGTGGCGCAAGGGGTTGTTCGAGCAGGCGGGTCGACTGGTAGTCGATTTGTGCCAGCGCTACTATCAGCGCAACGACACTACCGTCCTGCCTCGCAGCATTGCAAGCAAGCAGGCTTTCGAGAACGCCATGACGCTGGACGTCGCCATGGGTGGTTCGACCAATACCGTCCTGCACCTCCTGGCTGCCGCAGAGGAAGGTGGCGTCGATTTTACGATGTCGGACATCGACCGTATTTCGCGCAAAGTGCCCTGTCTTTGCAAAGTCGCGCCGTCGAGCAGTTTTCACATCGAGGACGTACACCGCGCAGGTGGCATCATCGGCATTCTCGGAGAGCTTGCGTGTGCCGGTCTGCTGGATCTCTCGTGCCGCACCGTCCATAGTGACACGCTGGCGAACGCGATCGCGAAATGGGATGTGGCTGGCGACGCGACCGACGAAGCACAGACATTTTTCCGCGCGGCACCGGGTGGTATTCCGACGACGATCGCATTCAGTCAGGAGGCCACATTCGATTCGCTCGATATCGATCGCAAGGGGGGGTGTATCCGCAGCGCGCACAACGCCTATTCGAAAGACGGTGGACTCGCCGTGCTATATGGCAACCTGGCGGAGAGGGGGTGCATCGTCAAGACCGCGGGAGTTGATCCGTCGCAATGGAGCTTTACGGGCCGCGCACGGGTATTCGAAAACCAGGACGACGCCGTCGCCGCTATTCTGGGCGACAAGGTGAGGCCCGGCGATGTGGTTGTCATCCGCTATGAAGGCCCCAAAGGCGGCCCGGGCATGCAGGAGATGCTCTACCCCACTTCCTATCTGAAATCGCGTGGGCTAGGCAAAACCTGCGCGCTTTTCACCGATGGGCGATTCTCTGGCGGATCTTCTGGCCTTGTCATCGGGCACGCATCGCCGGAGGCCGCCGAAGGTGGCACGATAGGACTGGTTGAAGATGGCGACCCTGTGGAGATCAACATCCCCGAACGTCGCATACATCTGGCGGTATCGGACGAGGAACTGGCACGCCGTCGCGAGGCCATGGAGGCGCGAGGTGAGAAGGCATGGACGCCGGAGAATCGCAAGCGCCGCGTCTCTCAGGCATTGCAGGCCTACGCCGCGCTGGCCACGTCCGCCGACCGCGGCGCCGTTCGTGACATCTCCCAGCTTAGGCGCAGATAAGTCCGTCGGGTCGCGCTGGTCCGGGCATGCCGATCGACTACACGGTTCCTTGCTGGTCGTATCGAGTCACTCGCATCACAGAAGCTGACGACCGTCCCTTCGAATATGGGCACGGTCGTCCAGACGGATCACAGCGCGCCTCAGGCTCCAGCTCGAGAAAGATACCACCCGGTAGCTTTCGCCGGGATCGCTGCATACGGATCAGTTCACCCCCATGATCTCCGGATGCAGCAGGATGTGAAGCGTGACAAGCCAGATTCTGGGGCAGTTTTCACGGACTGCCATAACGCGTGACGACTCTGCCTCGCGCATCAGAAACCCGTGTCCGTCGGCCCAGGAGAACGCCTGTGCTGCATCACGGACTATCCAGTCCGCGATCAGCACGGCTGTCACTCCGCCGAACGCACCATAAAGCACGGGAGAGACCGCGTACGAGAGAAGCCGCATGACTCCCCCGACGATGAGCGCCATTATTTCGGTCGTGCACAACGAGATTCCGAGTACGGTCGAACGACCCATGAGGCGCATGCGGCCAGCTGACGACATCGCTTGTCCCTCCGTGAGGATGCCGCGTGCCTACTCGTCGGCCCACGGCACGTGAACATTGACGAGCCCGGCGATCAACTTGAGCGTTCTTTCTGCTGCTTCGGTTTCCTCAGCGCTGGCAAGCTGTCGACGTATCGCGTCGTGTTTCGTTGCGTATCGTCTCAGATCGTCGGCAAGCCTCGACAGTATCGCAGCTTCGCGGGTTAGTACCTTCTCGGTCAATTGTGCGTCCTCGAGTGCCGCAACGAGTGGAGGCAAATGCAACATGCAAATACCGGACAATGGTTCAGCAGGGTGCCCCGCGTGCGACTGCAATCGGCTCGCGATATCGGCAACCGCCTCGTGCAACGTGTCCATGCACAGTCGACACAAGGCGCAGGCGTGCGTATCGGGTAATACGTCCCGTCGGTCAAGGACGTTCTTTACACCCGTCGACGCCACGCGCGCTGCGCTCTCCAACGTCGCAGACAGAGCCTCCAGGAGCGCCGGGTAGCCAACTGCAACGCCACGCGGCGATGCAAGTGCCGCGAGTTGTCTGGTATGCGTGACACAAAGCCCCTTCTCCTGCGCGTGCCGATCCTGAGATCGTACGCTGACGCTCAGTTCGTACTGGTAACGACATAGAAAATCGAAACTGACCGACTGGATGCACTGGCAGATTTCGCACGGCTCGAGCTCGTGTAGCGAACCCACATCGGCACCTGATGACGCGAGGCGTGGGCGCGGGTGATGAGCAGTACCCCTTTCCCCTTCGAGCCGACGCAGAAATGCCTGCACCTCGAGGGCGACGGCAGCAAAGGCCGAATTCGAGGGATCAAGTCGGGTGACGTCGAGCACGCGCTCACAGAAGCTCGCGAGAAATGCGTGACGCTTTCCCTCCACGAGAAAGCTGACCAGGGCCTCCTCAAGACTGGCAACGCCGCTGTCCCGCAAGGTTTCCGGATCACCCCGAAGCTTCGCCGCCAGACCATCTCTTGCGGAAACGGAGAAAGGCGGTGAGGCACCGGGTCCCAGCACGCGCCGCAACTGATCATGGACATATGACTGGCCCTCCTCCCGCTGCGCTTGCGAGACGGTATCCTGCTTGTTCAAAACCATGAAGACATGGCGGTCATAGCGGGCTGCCAACCGAAGAACGGCTAACTCTTCCTCGGAAAGCGGGCTGTCGTAGCTGGTGACAACAAGCATCGCATCAGCTTCCGGAAGAAACGATTCGGTCGTACGCGTATTCTCTGGAATAGCAGAACCCAACCCGGGGGTGTCGATAAAATGAAACCCGCGGCGCAGTATTTCCGCTGGCAGCTGCACCTCAGCAGTCCTTACGCCCCTTGCGTTGCCCGGATTTGCCCGCTGTGTAATGAACTCAGGGAGCGCTTCCAGTGCAATTTCCGTTGAAAGGTGCCGCCCTTCATAGTGAATGACGACTTTCTCAGTACTGCCATAGACAATGGTCGTTATCACTGAGGTGAGAGGCAAAATACCGGTTGGCAGACGCTCGACACCGATCAGTGCATTCATCAACGAACTCTTCCCGCGCCCAAAGCGGCCGACAACAGCAAGATTGAAGCGATCTTCCGCGAGCCGGACAAAGAGATCCCGAATCATTTCGCCTGCAAGATCACCCTTGTCCTTTGCAGCTTCGGACAAGACTCGCAACATACCGGCGAGCTCAAACTTCGCGTTCTCGTATTCACGCAGGTCCATCGATCCGCCTCCGTTTCCCAATCACAAAGGACACTATGCCCGCTTACAGCTGGCGCAAAGCCTGAACGACCCTGTCGATGTCGGACTCGGAGTCCGCAGCGATATACGCCACGAATTCGCGACCGACCGTCGATGCGGTGTAGCCATGCAGATTGATTCCGAGTCCGGCGATCATGCCTGGAAGCCCTGTAACGAGGCCCGTACGGCTATGCCCGCAGACACGTATCGCGTAAATGTGCTCTGGAATATGAAAGCCGGCATGCGCTGCCGCAGCGATCTGGTGATCGCCACGAAGAGGTGTCACGAGTACCTGGCCACGCCCCGACGGAGCCTGTCCTCGCCTCGCCACAATGAACTGGATGTCCACCCCGGCGTCATCGAGCGCCTCGAGTGCATGCGCCAGGCCGCCAGGTTGGTCCGCAATGTTTGCCTCCCAGACTTCGATGGGCTGAACGTCGAGTTCCATACGGCTTGCCTCGCAGGGTTTTGCGCGACCGTCGCAATGGAAGAACCGGAAAAAGAAGAGATAGCAGCCGTCAGGGAGTGGCCAAAGGCTCGCGTGCACTTCCCGGGTCTGGACATCGATACGGCCCACGTGCTTAAGACACAATCTGGCCGAAAGGGAACTGGTGGTCGTGCCAGTGCCGCCTTCGAACAGGCCAGCAGGCATCATCAGCCCGGGCGGGCGGTCAGGGAGAATGCCATCTCCACCAGTATTTTCAAAGTTTATCGCCGCTTCCAGCGGGCCGCAACCGGTTTGCGCGCCCTTGCGCGCTGGGCGTCACGCTTTTGCGCCTCGCGTTGCAGGGCGACTTCGAGATGCGATAGACTGCGCTTGAGGAGATGGCATCCTCCCTCGAACCGCTGCGTTTTTCTTTCGCGGCTAATGATGCCTACGGATCCCTGGGAGGGGCGCCGTGGGCTTTCGGCCGTCATTCCCAGGTCACGTACACAGCAGAACTTGAACGTGACTGCCATGCCCTCTGCACAATCGTCCCTGGCCTGTAAGGCCCCCCTTGCCGGTAACCCGGACCTCGGTACGCAGACACGCACCGCAGGAAGAAGGAACCCTATTGATCGCGCTGCGTATTCGGGTTGCACAATCTGCACGCAGCTCGCCGATGCCGACGGACGATACTTTGGACGTCTGATGCGCGACGCGCGGGCTCGAACAGCACTCGCCCAGACCATTGCGACAAGCATGGGATTCTGCACAGGGCATGCCGCCCTCGTCGCAGCCCCGTGCAGTGAAGCGCCGTGGGCACTGGGGACGATCGTCAGCGAAGCCCGGCATCACCTCGGTTCACTACTTGAACGAACGGACCTGCAGGACGAGTTGCTTCAGGATATTCTTTTCAACGCTCGCGGACGATGTCCGGCATGTGCGTATTTTCACCGCATCGAGGGACGGGCAATCTCCCATGTCCTGCGCAGCGTCGATAGCGCCAGGCGGACCCCGCGCCCGGAACTTTGCTTCGTGCACACGCAGTTGCTTGCCCAGCGCGCGGAGCCGCCCCTGCGCAGTCGTCTTGTACGTTTTCTGCGAACGAGGGCGCGCGACGTACTAACCACATTCGACGCCTCACCTGAGATGAGCGCAGACGATCGCGTGGCCATGGTCAGGATGCTGATCTATCCGCTTGGGCGCAGCGAAGTCCCACGTCCTCAGGCAGATTGCGCGTGCCCCGTCTGCGAGGCGAGCCGGGTGGCGCACGAACAATGGCTTACCGCAGCCGCAGACAACGTGCGACTCGAGCAACCCGGCTGGATCACGCTCCCGACGTGCCACACTCACTTGCTGCGCTGCCTCGAGCAGGCAGACGGAAATCTGCAGCGCGCAGCACTTCAGCGCTACCTCGAAGCGGCGTTACCCGGCCGTCCAGCGCCCGCTTCAGGTGAAGGGTCTGCCACAAAACGGCGTCGGCGTAACAAGGTCCGATGGTTTGACGCGGCGACTCGCGCCGCAGAGATAAACAACACAGCGTCCGCGTCACATGCATCCGGAGCGCCTCAGCACGAGCCGTGCCCCGGCTGTGATACGGAGGAGATCGCCGCCCGTCGCGCCATTGCCCAGTTGATCCGGAAGGTTTCCCGCGCGGCCGGGGAAGAGGTGATGCTGGTTACTTCGGGGCTTTGCCTCAAGCACTTCGCAGAAGCGCTAATCTACGCATCGGACCCTGTCATCGAACGTCGGCTGACCGCGGCCCTTTGCCGTAACCTGCATCGTGACCCGGAGGTCTTGACACCGCCGACTCCTATATCGGCAAGTTCAGGCAGCAAAGCCGGGCTCTTCAGCCGTCAACGGCTCGCGAATCCTGCTGAACGGCCTTCCGCTGGATGAGCCATGCAAATACCGGTAGGGCCATGAGCTGGGAGATCACGCAAAACAATACGGCACTCGTGATGGACCGGTCATAAATCCAGCCGATAAGCGCACTGCCGACGAACCAGAAAATGCCGTAGGCTGCCGTGAAAATTCCAAAGGCCGAAGCGCGTCGAGCCCTGCTGACCATGGGCGCCACGGCTGCAGGAATGATAGATTCGTGCACGCCCATGCCCATACCCCAGAGCGCGGCGCCAAGAACCGCGTATTCGACACGGCCGGAAAGAAATACGAGCGGCGCAAAAGCGGCCGCCGCAACCGTCAATGCGATCAGTACGGGAAATCCGTACCTGTCAAAAAGTCGCCCAAGCAGGAGTGACGCACCGCCGCTAACGGCCATGGCGATTGCGTAAAGCAGCGGCACCCAGTCTGCCGGAATAACGTGATGAACCGACCAGTGATAGGCGATTAGCGGGTAGTCGGCAAATCCGGCGGCGACCAGACCTGCACCTGTGAGATAGACCCAGTACTCCACAGGATAACGGTCGACGGAGGCGGCGAGCGCTTCGCTTTGTTCGAGATCCTGAGGGTGAGGAAACGAGATGCGCGCCAGCGCGACGAAGCAAAGGTTGATGATGGCCGGAATAGCCAGAAGGGCGAATGCGAGTCGATAGTTTCCATGTACCGCAATGACGGCGGCGACGACAAGCGGTCCGACCATTGCGCCGAACTGGTCGAACGCCTCATGAATCCCGAAGGCCCAGCCATATCCGCCGATACGCTTCGCGGCGCTCGCAAGCATCACGTCGCGCGGCGGATTGCGGATGGCCTTGCCCGTGCGCTCCAGCACAATTAGCACCGCGGCGGCCTGCCAGCTGTGAACCAGTGCGAGCAGCGGAACCGAGCTCATCTGGACCACGTAGCCGACGATCGTGATTGGCCAGAATTGCCGCGATGCGTCCGCCAGCTTGCCCGATACGACCCGCAAGCCATAACCAAGGAGTTCGCCGAAGCCGACAATGACACCGATGACTGTCGCAGATGCATCCATGGAGGCGAGCCACGGGCCGAGGACAGCGCGCGCACCTTCGTACGTGAAGTCAGCAAAAAAACTGAGAATACCGATGAGCAGTACAAAATGCATGGCGCGCTGTGCTGCAAGGCTTGCGCCGATACCCTTCATGAAGGCCTCCGTCGGGAATGGACCAGAAAGCTGACTAGCGCTCGCGCCATCGCAGTTCGGGATGCATCTGGATATGCAGCAGCACGAGCCAGCGACCTGGGCAGTCGTTCGCGATTGATATGACCCGCGGAGGTATGCCGTCGAAACCCAGAAATTGCCGGGAAGCAGCCGTTTCGTAGGCCTTCTTTGCATCGAAGCGTAACCACCTCATGGTGGCGGGCATGGTAAGCGCGCCGAAGGCGACGAACCACCATCTTTGCGTGCCGGGATACAGGACCATCACAAGACACGACAGCACCCATGCCAATATTTCATTACCAAGCAACGCGTAGGCCGTAAGCATCACCTGCCCCTTCAAGCGTTCCTTTTTTGAATCCCAATCCACAAGTGCCTCCCCGTATCTCTGCATAACCAATCCCCCACGACTGGCCTCTCAGGAAAAACGCATACCTATTCTGGCGGTCTATCTCATCCGTGCTCCAGTCGCCCCGCCGCCGGCTTTGCTATCGAAATCGATCACGCCGGCGCTGTGCTGGAGCGATCCCCGACGAATCGTGAACCTTGTCGATCAGCCGGTTGTGTCGCCTTCGACTGACGGGCCACCGGTGTGATGGATCGCCCCAATAAATGCCCCAGGACTTCCTTCATTCCGGAACTGATAGCCATCATTGGTCGAAAAAAAGAGGACGGTAATTACGGGAGGCATGCGAACCCATCGAGCATGCAGCAGGATGGCTACGAGACATACCGCTACAGGAGCGTGAGAAACAGGATGGCAATCAGTAACCCCCCGATCAACGCCAGGTAAAAGTTCAGGTTGCCGGACTGCAGCGCGCGCAGCTTCTCTGCGCAAAAACTGACAATACGTACTGCGGGGTCGAAAAGATGCCGCTCGAAGAGATCGGTCACGCCCGCGGAAAACACTAGCCGCTTGATGAAGTACTCGCGCTGCTCGTGCTCACGCGTGGTACTGATGGTCGGCTGATAAACAAAGCTGTAGAACGTGCGCATTGCATTCGAAAACGTCAAGGCGGTCGTCATCGCATCCCGCGGGTTCGTTGTCATTCCGCCAAACCACACAGGTACACGCCGCACGCCGCGACGCCTCGTCAGCCACAGCAGGACACTGGGCACGATCGCGAGCAGTGGCATGACGATGATCAGCTTCGATGGGGAGATAAACGCAAATTTGTCCGTCAACGGAACGAGCAGCCAGCCGGACACCATCGCATGCGGACTGTTGGCATTGAATAGCGCCTGTGCGCCGACCGCCAGTGCATTGAGCCATAGCGGCGCCCCCACTGCCACCGACAGGACGCAAAGACCGAGGATACCAACCGCCATCGCGGTTGCCCGGGGTATCAATGGCGTAACGTCCACGTCCGGCAATCCGAGCAGTCCCAGCCCGAAGACCTTGACGAATGTTGCCAGTGCAACAGCTGCCGCGAGCGCGAGCCCGGCGCCGGCAAGCACGAGCACCAGCCTTCCAATGAACGAAGATAGATGGAAGCCCTGAAAGACAGACTGGAACACGTACCATTCGCTGACGAAACCCGCCTGCGGTGGAACCGAGGCGAGGCTCATCACCGCGAATACGGCACCCAGCCCGAGGAGAAAGCCACTGCGCTTCAGCCAGCCGTGCTGAACGATATCGTAATTGCCCGATGCCTGGAAAACGCCGTCGGCCGTCAGGAAAAGTGCGCCCTTGGCAAGCGCGTGCCCCGCCAGGTGGAGCAGCGCCACCGTCCATGCCAGTCCTGCCAGATCCGCGAGATGGTCAGCACGAAAGAGTTGCGTCACGCCCAGCATCACGATTGCGATCGACGCGTTCTCCGCCGACGAATAGCTCAGCAACGCGCGCCAGTCGTCCTGCTGGAACGCAAAGAGTACCGCCAGAATCGCGCTGATGACGCCCAGCGCAATGGCGATCACGCCGAGGCCGAACGCGGTATTGCCACTGACCTCGACATCGAGCCAGCTGTTCCATCCACGGCTTAGCGCGAAATACGCGGCATTGAGCACGACGCCGGAGAAGAGCGCACCTGTCGCCCCGCTGCCGCTCGAGTAGGCGCGCGGAAACCACTCGTAGAACGGCAGCATGCCGAGCTTCGCGCCGAAGCCAACGAGGAGCGCGAGTCCCGCAAACCACGACACGACGTCGCCGGAAATCGCGGCGCCCGCGATGAAATGTTCAAAGCCGATTCCCCCCGCTGCATGGTCCAGCAGGATGACCGCAAAGACCAGGGCAACGGCCCCGACCTCCAGAAGCGCGAGCATCAGCAAAACCGGCTTTGCCTCGTCCTTTTCGGCGCGCTCTCCCGCCAACATCAGCGCTCCGCCAAGGCTCATCACTTCCCAGGCGACCAGCAACGACGCCCCGTCCTGCAGGCCCGTGACGCCGAGGGCGCCCAGCAGGCTGAACGCCGCGCCAGCGTACCAGCGTCCCGACCTGCCCGCGAGCGGCGAACCCAGCCAGCAGGCGAAGATCGCCGGCACGAGTCCGAAACCGAGCAGCCACAGGCCGGACGGCTCGACGACGAACGAGACGGGCTGGGCCGCCAGCGAGATGCCCAACGATACGGACGGCGTCCCGCTCGGCAACGCGACGAGACATGCGAGCATCCCAATCAGGCAACCCAGACCCAGCAGTGCGCGCACGACCGCATGCACGGGGCGCACAGGAGACAGCAGCGCGGCCGCGATCCAGGCCGCGACCGCAAGCGCGAAAAGCTGGTTAGCGTTCAATGCGCCCTCCTCTCATTCGCTGTTCGGCGCGCCCGACGATCAGCAGCAGCGCATGAATGAGCGCGGCAGGATTGGGCGGACAGCCCGGAAGATAAACGTCGACGGGTACGACGCCGTCAAGCCCGTTCCCGCACGCATAATTGCCACCCGAAACGCCACCCGACACCGCGCAGGTGCCCGTCGCGATGACCCATCGGGGGACCGGCATCGCCTCCCAGGTCTCAAGAAGCGGGCCACGCATCGCCTTCGTGACCGGTCCCGTTACCAGCAAGACATCCGCGAAACGCGGCGATGGCGTAAAGAAAATGCCAAGGCGGTGCAGGTTGTAGAACGGGTTGTTCAACGCCTGAAGCTCGGACTCGCAGCCGTTGCACGACCCGGCGTCGACGTGCCGGATATGCAGGCTACGACCAAAGGGGCGACGCGTGCGCCCCGTCGCCTTCCGGGCGGCGGGTTCGGCCGCCGCCTCGCCCTGTCTGAGATCGCGCCGTTCGCTGACACCCAGTGCCCAATCAGTCGATTCGACAAAGGCGCCGGTGGGACAGACTTCCGTGCAGCGCTGGCACACGATGCAACGTCCCCAGTCGACTTCCGGTTTCGCCGCATCGCCCTGCGGGGCGCCGAAACTGATCGCGTGGGTGACGCAGGCCTGCGCGCATGCGTCGCATTGCGGCTGGCACTTCGCCGGATCGTAGCGCGGCATACCGAGTACGCCCGGTTGCCCGTCGTCATCGCCCTTCAACGGCCAGTCCGTGCTCGCGCAGCCTTCCTTGAGTCCAAACCAAGTCCAGAGTGACATGGGGTGCCTTCCTCGAAAAGCGTCTGGTGGCTAGCGGGCACAGCCCGAAACCGTCAGGCCGAAACTGGCCTCGTTGATCGCATAGTCCATCATGTTGCTGTCATGGACAGTTGACGGAAAAACACGCCAGTTCGCAAACGACGGCGACTTGATCTTCACCCGCGTTAGCCGGCTATCCGCATCGAAATGGACGGCATAAAGGATCGTTCCGCGCGGCGACTCTGACCAGCCCAGTCCTTCAGTCCCCGGGCCTGGCGCGCAGGCGGCGTGCAAGGGACCTGGCGGCAAGCCCTCTGCAATGGCCTTTTCGACAAGAGCGACACTTGCATGCAACTCGGCGATGCGAACCCGCATCCGGGCAAACGCATCGCCGTCCTGAGCAACTGCAACCTCCGGTTGCAGTGTCGCGTAAGCAGCGTAGGGGTGGTCACGCCTCAAATCGCGATCCACACCTGAAGCCCGCTCGATCGGGCCGGTCGCCCCTTGATCGAAGGCAAGTCTGCGGCTCAGGAGTCCTGTAGAAATCAGCCGGTCCAGATGGCTGGTGGTCTTTTCGATCAAACCGATGTACTGCTCGATCTGCGGTTTCAATACGCCCAAGCCTTCGGTAATCGCCTTGAGGTCGATCTCGTGCCGAACGCCACCGGGCCAGATCAGGCTTCGCAGAAACCGGCTGCCGCTTGCCCGGCCGTTGATCTGTTTGGCACGCTCTTCAAGGAGTTTTCCCTGCGCTTCGCCGACCTTCAGGGTCGTCGTATGGCAAAGATGGCCAAGATAATGAAGATGATTGTAGATACGCTCAAGCTCGGCCGCGATGAGCCGGATCCACCTGGCGCGTGCTGACACCTCACAGTTGGCAGCGTCCTCGATCGCCTGGACGTAGGCAATCGCGTGAGCAACGCTGTCAATACCGGTTACCCGTTCTGCGAGCAACGTGGCCGAGTCGGCGTCCATGCCTTCAAATTGCTTCTCCATGCCGCGGTGCTTCAGAAACAGGTTTGGGTGATAGTAAAGAATGCCTTCACCCAGGTAGTAGAAGATGAACTGTGCCGATTCGAGCACGTCAGCCCGAACCGGGCCGAACGGCAGCAACTGCACATGCTTGCCCGATACCGCCGGTAGGGATGGCGCTGCCAGGTGCGCCGCGATGCTCTCCCCGGTTGCAGCAACGGGCTCGAGAGGACCCCGGTCCTCGCGCGGCAGAAACGCCGTGACCAACCGCTCGGGCTCCGGGTGACCAGAAAACGCAACACCACTCATTTCCATGATTTCGCGCTCGTGCCAGCCGAGCAGCGGACAGATCGCTGCGAGACTGGGCACGGGGTTTCCGTTCACGTTCACGCGCCAGCCAGTGAATCGCTCCTGACCGGGCACGGTGTAGACATATCGAAGTTCGGCGTTCAACGCAGACGGGTACCATGCATACATACCCTGAAATCGCCCTCCTGCCGCAAGTATTCTCTGCGCGCGAGCGGCAAGTTCGTCTGGCGCGACCGGTGCGTACTCACAGTTGTTCATCGCATGCCTCCGCCGAGATCCCCTGCAACGATCTCGAAGAAACGCCACAATTGCTGGGGCCACCAGATTCCAAGCACGAACACAGGCAGTAGTGCCATCCACATCGGCAACGTCATCCACGCGCTGACGTTGACGCCATTCGCAACCGGTGCTGGTGCGCTGACCGGTGTCTGGTTGTCGAAGTACATGGTCCTGAAGTGATTCAGAAAACCAATGAAGATTACGATCAGGAGCAGCAGCAACACGATGACTGCCCAGGCGTTCGCCGTGGCGAACCCTGCTCGCATGAGCGTCAGCTCGCTCAGGAAGAGTCCGAATGGCGGTGCCCCGGTAATTGCGACCGCCCCTGCAATCCACAATGCGCCGGTCACAGGAAAGCGCGACCACACCCCGCGAATCGCATCGATATCCTTCGTGCCATAGACACGCATTACGTTCCCTGCTCCAAAAAACATGAGCGATTTGTTAAGGGAATGGTTGAGCATGTGGTACAGCACGGCGGCAATGGCCAACGGCCCACCAAATCCAAGCCCTAGTGCAAGTACGCCCATATGCTCGACACTGGAGTAGGCCATGAGCCGCTTGATGCCCTGTTGCTTCACAATAAAAAGTGCAGCGACAAAGAGTGAGAATGCACCAAAAGCGACAAGGACCGTACGCGGCAAAGGGGATCTGCTCGCTGCATCGGTGACCGTCAGAAAGCGGGCGACGCCGAGCATCGCCGTGTTCAGGAGTGCGCCGGAAAGCATGGCCGATACCGGCGCAGGACCTTCGCTGTGGGCGTCGGGCAGCCACGTATGCATGGGCGCGAGTCCCGCTTTCGTGCCGTATCCGACCAGCACGAGCAAAAAGGCCGTTTGCGTCAGCGCCGGACTCATTCGTGGGGCCGCGTGACGCAGGGTCTCCCAGGTAATGTCGTAGGTAGGCCCCAGAACGAGACTTCCAGCCCAGTAGAAGAGGACCGTCCCGAGAAGTGCGAGACTGATGCCGGCCGACACCACAATGATATATTTCCAGGCCGCCTCAATCGCCTCCTGTCCGTGCTCGAAACCCACAAGGAACGTGCTCACCAGCGTCGTCAGTTCGATGGCGATCCAGTAGACACCGATGTTGTTCATCAACGGGCCGCAGATCATCGTTGCCGCGAACAGGGAAAACAACGCGTAAAAGCTGGGCAGGCGCGCTTCCTCGTCCCGAAGCAGGCGCATGTAACCCACGGCGTAGATCGACGCAAGACAATAGACAATGCAGGTACAGACGAGAGTCCATGCGCCAAGCGCATCGAACAGCACGTAGTCGTTGATAAACGTTCGGGGGCCGTCGACGTGGACGACAAGCCACAAGGAAGCGAAGAGGCAGACGACCGCCGCCACAAGATTGGCGTACTCCGCAACTCGCCCATGCTGGCTGGCGCCTGAAACCGCAGCGGACAGGACGGGGGCAATGACAACAATCGCAAGCCACGTTTCGATCATGATCACCCCACTAGGCGCCTGAGCTCGCGGCTGCTCGTACTGCCCACGTGGGCAACAAGGTAACGTACCAGCACGCCGAAACTCACCACGATGACGAGCAGGTCGAACAGCAGCACCAGTTCGATCAGGAGCGGCATTCCCGGAACCAGAATCTGTGATCCGAGGAAGATTCCGTTCTCGAGGACGAGCAAGCCGAGCACCTGACTGATTGCCTCCTGACGCACCGCAAGCATCAGAAAGCCAATGAGCTTCATCGAGAGCATGACCGTGAGCGCAAGTACGACTACGGTACCGCCAAGACCAAGTGAGTTGCCGAGATGATTCGATACGACAAAGGCAAAAAGCACCAGTAACGCACCTAGCACGAGGCAGGAACTCGGCTGTAACGTGACGTGTAGCTCCCGCTCGACAGCCAGGCGGGCAATGATCCGCCAGATAAGATACGGAAGCACAAGACCGCGGAAGAACGCGGTAAGCACGGCAACGAAATAGAGCTCGTGGTAATTTCCGTAATAGCCGACTGCGCCCGACAGGATCGCGATCAACCACGACTCCGCCATGAAGGCCAGCAGATAATCCTTGAGCCAGCGCGACCCCAGCATCACAAACGCGAGCAAAAGACTCCCGATCGCGAGAAGGCTGAACAGCGATGCGGCGAGTGGACTCAGATGAGCGAGAAGCATCGGTTCACCGTAGCTGGTTAGCGGCAATAGCAAGCACCGCGAGCATGAACGATGCCGCAAGCGGCTCCTGGTAGCGGAAAAAACGCAGGCGTGACTGTGCCGTTTCGACCAGCACGACAACCAGCGCCACAACCAGCATCCGGACGAACAGTCCGGCTGCCGCAGCCAATGCCCCGACCGCCGTGCCGTGCTGCGAGAGTCCCCACGGCAAGGTGAGGACATTGCAGAAGATCGTGAAGAGGATAAATTGCTTCATCATCGACGCCCACTTCAGCAGCGCGAGCAGCGGGCCCGAGTATTCGAGGATACGGGCCTCTTCGATCATATAGACCTCGATGTGCGTGCTCGAGTGGATGGGCAAACGGTCCGTTTCCACGAGGAGCAGCACAAAAAAGGCAAAGACGAGGAAGAGATGCGCCGGGCTCCAGTACACGGAAGGCTGCTGCACGAGCAAGTGGTTGACGACAAATGGCAACATGGCTTTCGCGAGCAGTGTGATGCCGACAAGAACGAGAATCAGCGTCGGTTCGGCCAGAATACCGAGCATCACTGACCGGCTCGCTCCAATGCCGCCAAAGGCACTTCCCGAATCAAGACCGGCCAGGACAATCGCAAAAGAGCCCAGCGTCAGAATGAGGCCGCCCCCCAGGATGTCACCCATATCGGAAAGCGGCAGCGGAAAATCGGTGAGGACAGGAATCAGAATTGGGACAGTCAACATGCACGTGAACGCCACTAGCGGGGCGCACCAGTAGATCCACGATGCCGTGCAGGGAACCACAAGCTGTTTGCAGAACAGTTTGCGCAAGTCGCGGTACGGTTGGAAGATACCGGGTCCACGACCGCGCTGGATGCGCTCCTCCCATTGAAGGATCACCCCCTGCAACAGAGGAGAGAGGACGAGAACGGTCACCACCTGGGCGATCTGGAGCAAGACGTCGCGCAGGTTCATCGCAGCCCTCCCGCCTGGCAACAGGAAGACTCGGCGGCAAGGAGAACGGCGCAGACCCGGCCGCGCATCCGACGCCATGACGGCATGGTGCTGCAGACCTCAATGCAACAGGGAATTTGCCATGAAGAGTCGCCGTAGCATCCCATGTTCTTCGCTTTTTCTGGCGTCAATATGCCCGGGATGCTCGTGAATGCGAGCCGGCCAAAAGTGCCTACCGGCCCCGGCTTCCGGGGACTGGTAGGCATCATCAGCCGCGGGGGAAGACGCGGCGGTTAAGGGAGGATGCCATCTCCGCAAATTTCAGTATCGAGTATAGGAGACCTCCCGATACATGCAAGCCCGCAAACTTCTGCTAGTGCGGGCGCCGGTGAAAGAGAGAAAAATGCTTTCTCGCATCGCCATGCCCGTCGTCGCCAATCAAGCCGAACTCCACCGGGGAGCGCGTATAAAAAACGTGAACGTGCGCGACTTTAACGGCCTCGAGCATCCGGTCGGCCTCGTCCTCCGTTACGGCGAGGATGATCTGAACAGGCTGGTCATAGAGCCTGATCATGTGCGCCGCGTGGTGAGCACCCGCGTGCCCCGTCCCTTCGGCGCAGTTGATGACCGTTGCACCATGAATACCAAGGTGCTTCGCTTCATGTAGAAGCCATTCAGTGACCGTATGATGGCCGTGGTGGCGATTTTGTTCGGTATAGAAAGTAAGCTGGTAGCCGTTCATGTCTGCCTCCGTCAAACGACACCAGGATGCCGTCAAGAGGATGACAGATCCGGGGACCGACGATCCCTCAAGCCATTCTAGTGCATGAAAACAGTGCAATTGCATGCCACACCGCAACGGAGCGTGCGTCTGCCCACCACCGTGTCTACTTCATAGCGGATGACCTGTGTCGCCGTCCACCGTTTCTACAAAGCGAATGGCCTCGCTAAATACCGGTGCAAGTTGATCGAGCCGCTCCCGCGCGACGCGCATTTCAACCCATTCCCGCATGGTCGACCGTCCGTACGGCTGAAAATGAAAAGCCAGCCCGGCGTCAACAAGACGTTGTGCATAGTCTGGAGGCAACCTGATGCCGATCCCGCTGCCGTAGACACATAGCACAACACGATGCCCGAGGAAAATAGCGGGGTAGCCAAAAACCGCGCCCTCTCGAACTATCGGGTTCAATTCCCTGACGCGAACCAGCACCGCCTCAAAAAGGTCCCTGTCATGAAGTAGTCTCGGCGTTTCACTCATGACCACACTCCAGCGCTACTCTGAACCCACCGCCGGTCAACGCCGCGGCCTGAATGCATCACGCCCGGCGTACCTGGCCGCCGCGCCCAGACTCCCTTCAATGGTCAACAGCCGGTTGTATTTGGCGACGCGCTCGCCTCTCGCCGGCGCGCCAGCCTTGATCTGCCCGCAGTTCAGCGCCACTGCCAGATCAGCAATGCTCGTGTCTTCGGTCTCTCCGGAGCGGTGGGCCACCAGGCACGAATAGCCTGCAGAGAGCGCCATTCGCGCGGTGTTGAGTGTCTCGGTGACAGTGCCGACCTGATTGGGCTTGATGATGACGCAGTTACAACACCGCTGTGCGATTCCCTTCACAAGAAAGGACCGGTTGCTGACGAACAGGTCATCGCCTGCTATCTGCATCGCGTTGCCGAGTTCGCGCGTAAGTTCGGCATAGTTGTCCCAATCGTTATCCATCAGCGGATCTTCGACAGAGACAAGCGGGTAGCGGACACTCCAATCCCGACACAATCCAATCATCTCCGCAGCAGAGAGACTACGCCCCTCCAGATCCAGACGATATTGGCCGTCGTGCCAAAGGCCCGCTGCCGCAAAGTCAATGGCCAGTGCAATATCCTCTCCTGGGCGGTATCCGGCACGCTCTATTGCCTGCATCAACATGCCAAGGGCCGCTTCGTTGGAAGAAAGCATGGGAACAAAGCCGCCCTCGTCACCCAGATTGGTCGGCGCGTGATGTTCGACCAGCAACTCCCGCAGCGTGTGATAGGTTTCGACACCGTACCGGAGTGCCTCCCGGAACGTCGGCGCGCCGAGTGGGACGAGCATGAATTCCTGAAGATCGGGCCCACCGTTTCCATGGCTGCCCCCGTTGAGAACGTTGAGCATGGGTACAGGCAGAACGTGCGCATGGTCGCCGCCGAGGTAACGGAAAAGCGGCAGGTGACACACCTGTGCGGCGACACGCGCGCACGCCAAAGAAACGCCCAGCGTCGCATTGGAGCCCAACCGACTTTTGAAATCCGTCCCGTCAAGTTCGATCAGTGTGGCATCGATGCGCCACTGGTCATCAGCGGGCAGTCCCGTCAGCGCGGGCGCAATCAACTCATTGACGTGCCTGACCGCCTTCGTGACTCCTTTACCCGCATATCGATGCTGATCGCCGTCTCGCAGCTCTAAAGCCTCGGATCCACCGGTCGAGGCCCCCGATGGAACCGCCGCCCGCGAGAGCGATCCGTCGTCCAGCACGACCGTTACCTGGACCGTCGGGTTGCCCCTCGAGTCCAGCACCTCTTCTCCCAGTACGCGTGCGATCGATACGGACGTAGCCATCCCCTCCCCCTTCACCTTGTCGCCACGAGACGCCCCGCTAGCGACGCTGAAGCTGATGAAAGGCCTCGCGGCCCGCGAAGCGCGCATCCTTTCCGAGCATTCTCTCGATCGCAAGGAGTCGGTTGTACTTCGCGACACGCTCCCCGCGCGCGGGCGCGCCCGATTTGATCTGGCCACAGCCCAACGCAACCGCCAGGTCGGCAATGCTCGTGTCCTCCGTCTCCCCTGAACGGTGCGAAACAAGACAGGTGTATCCGGCGGAAAACGCAAGCTCGGCCGTATCGAGCGTTTCTGTCACGGTGCCAATCTGATTCAGCTTGATCAGAATGCTGTTGCAGCAGTGCTCGTCAATACCTCGCTGGAGAAACTTGCGGTTCGTCACGAACAGGTCGTCGCCCACGATCTGCACCTTGTCGCCCAACTCGCGAGTCAGTGCGGCGAACCCTTTCCAGTCGTTATCCGCGAGCGGATCTTCAAGCGATACCAGCGGATAGCGGCTCACCCAGTCAGCCCAATAGGCGATCATCTCTTCCGACGACAGCACCTGGTTGTCGCGAGTCAGGTGATAGTGACCATTCTCGTAGAACGAACTCGCCGCCGGATCGATGCCGATAGCGATATCCTCACCCGGCCGGTAGCCTGCCCGCTCAATCGCACGCAGGATGAGTTCGACCGCGACGGCATTCGAAGGCAACTGAGGGACATACCCGCCCTCATCGCCGACGTTCGTGGAAGCACCCGCGTCTGCCAGCACAGCCCCGAGCGCGTGATACGTCTCCGCGCCGTAGCGCAATGCCTCGCGAAAGGTCGGAGCACCAAGCGGAACCAGTTTGAACTCCTGAACATCTGGTCCTTGATGACCATGCTTGCCGCCATTGAGCACATTGAACATCGGCACGGGCAACACGTGTGCGCTGGCTCCGCCCAGGTACCGGAACAGCGGCAAGCCACTTTCGACGGCCCCCGCTCTTGCGCACGCAAGCGATGCTCCAAGGATGGCGTTTGCGCCCAGTACATGCTTCGATTCCGATCCATCCGCTGCAATCAGCTTCTCGTCCACTAGCCTCTGGTCATCAGCCGGAGTGCCCGTCAGCGCCCAGGCGATCTGCTCATTGACGTGCTTGACCGCCGACAGCACCCCCTTCCCACCATAGCGGCCCGGGTCTCTGTCCCGAAGCTCGACCGCTTCGAATTCACCGGTCGATGCGCCTGAAGGCACAGCAGCGCTGGCCGTCACGCCACTGGAAAGCGTGACCGTTACTTCGACGGTCGGGTTGCCCCGCGAGTCGAGAATTTCATCAGCCGAGATGGCTTCTATCACTGCACGGTTACTCATCGTGACTCCAGTTATCTGAGCGCTTCGGAGGCGGTGCCCTCTGTGAACAGGACCGCCGTCTGTTATCAGGAGAGGTACGACTCAGGGATGCGCGTCACGAAATGCCGCAACTGCACTGCGAATCGCCTGATAGGCCGCATCGATATTGGCCCATCCCTCGAACTGGACCCATTTGCTCGGCTCCAGCTTCTTGTAGTTCTCGAAGAAGAACTGGATCTGGTTGAGCGCGTATTCGCCAACATGCTCGAGTTCCGTGATACCGCGCGTTGACGGGCAAACGCCGTCGACCGGCACCGCGATGATCTTTTCGTCGGGTCCGGCCTGGTCAGTCATGTTCATCAAGCCGACTGGCCGGCACGGGATCAGGGACAGTCGCTCCAGCGCAAACGGCGCGATCACGATGATGTCCAGCGGGTCACCATCCCTGGCAAGCGTTCGCGGGATAAACCCGTAATTCGCCGGATAACGCATGCCGGCACTCATGATCCGGTCGACCCTGAGCAACCCCAGTCTCTTGTCAGCCTCGTATTTCACCGGCTCGCTCTGGGCCGGAATTTCAATAATGGCATTGACTTCCAGTGGCACGTTGTCGCCGACGGGAATAGCGTTGAAATCCATTACAGGCCTCCATCCGTTCCCAGGATGTCGTATTCGATCGGCGCACGCGTGTAAAAGAGGCGAACGCCACCGCCATGCAGTTGCGCAAGCAGTGCATCGATCTTTGCGTCGTCGGCGATCAGCGTCACCGCGACGGGCTGGTCTGCGAGTTCGAAAAAGCGCGCCGCATGATATTTGCCTTTGGCGTCGACGCCTTCGGCGACTTCGACGACCGTTGCGCCGACAATACCCGCGTGCCTGGCTTCATCGAGCAACCAGTCGACAACCGTGTGGTGCTTGATCCGGTGACTCTGATTGGCCGCATACAGGGTGAGCTGGCTTCCCTTCACGAGTACCTCCGAGCCAGGAAGCAAACCGCCTTATCGCGAAAGGACAGACGCACACACCCACCACGCGCCGCACGGCGTGGAAAAATAACTGATCTCATGAAAAACCAGATTCGCAGTTTGAGCCAATCTGGGCAGCAGGACGCCTTGGCAATGCCTACGACATCCTGGACCCAGGAACCGTAGGCATCATTAGCCGGGCAACGCCGGCGGTTTGGACAAGGAGGAATGCCATCTCCTTGTGCGGAGTGTAGCACGCACAATTTGCACCCGCCACTGGCGAGTCGCCAGGGAATCGGCGCCAGCGGCGACATCCGAACCGGGCCGCCCCCACGTTGGGTCTCAAAACCCGATTGCGCGGCCCTGCTGCATTGGCTAGAGTGAGAATACAGATCTACGGAGATGGCATTCTCCGCCAACCGCCGGCGTTACCCGGCTAATGATGCCTGCAGCCGTCCGGACATCGGGCCGCGCTGTTGCGCATTTCGCTTCCCCATGCCCCGACGACCCGTGCATTCGCCGGATTGCGCCGCGGTGAACGGTTTCCCGCGTGGCGCGAAAGGAGAAACGGATGATCGTCATAGACATCCCGGGGTTTCGCACCCTGAACCTGGAGCATCTTGTCCTCGACTTTAATGGAACCCTTGCAGTCGATGGCCGCTTGCTCGACGGCGCCGAGTCGCGCCTGTCGGCCCTCGCGAATGAGCTCGTTCTTCACGTCGTAACGGGGAACACCTACGGCGATGCGCGCGATCATCTGCGCAACTGCCCGGTAGAAGTCGTCTGCCTGCCGGCTGCCGGGCAGGCGCAGGCCAAAGGCGAATACGTACGGCGCCTTGGCGCTCACCGGGTCGCCGCAATCGGCAATGGACGCAACGACGCCTTGATGCTCGAGCAGGCCGAACTGGGCATCGTGGTTCTCGGCACCGAGGGGCTCGCGACGGACGCCCTCGAGGTAGCCGATGTCGTCGTGCGCCACGCGGTCGATGGTTTGGGATTGCTGCTACGACCCAAACGGCTGATAGCGACACTACGAAGCTAACAGGAGAGACGGCAATGGACTACAACGGCATCGGTGCCGGCAGTAACGTTCCGGCATCGTTTAACGTGATTATTGAAATGTCTGCTTTCGGAGAACCCGTGAAGTACGAAGCGGATCCTCGCTCCGGGCGACTGCGCGTCGAAACGTTCATGATGACGAGCATGCGGTATCCCGCCAATTACGGGTTCGTACCGGAAACGCTCGCGCCCGACGGCAGGCCTCTCGACGTGCTGGTAGTCGCACCTTTCCCCATCGTGCCGGGGGCAATCGTGGAGGCACGGGCGCTCGGAACTCTGCACCTCACGGACGAACGCGGTCCCGATTCAAAGGTTATCGCCGTTCCGGTCGACAAAGTCTGTGCATCGAGTACCGACCTCCTCTCGCTGGATGACTTGCCCAAACTGCTGCTGCACGAGTTCAGGCATTTCTTTGTCAATTACAAGGTCCTCGAGCATGCAAAGTGGTCGCGCTTCGAGCACTGGGGGTCGGTCGACGATGCAGCCAGCGAACTGCTTCAGGCGATTGCGGCATACCGTGAGACTACCGGAGACTCACCGGGATGATGGCGTGCCGGCATTGTCGCCGGCGAGCAGGCGCTGAAGGAGGAGATCGGCGCTATCGTGGAGTCTCCGGAGAAAGGCCGCATACTCCTTTTCGAAGGCTGGATCGAGTGCACCAAATCCGGACAGGCGAGTGGGCGACATCTCTTCGAGCGTAATGCCCACGAACTGCAACGTGACGATCAGCGCGTGCATCGCATCGATCTCGTCGCCCTCCAGGAGGATTCCCCATCGAGCGGCGGCCCGACTCACCTCCTGGCGGAAATCCACGAGAAAGGACTCGACGTCGTCCCGCTTCTGGCCATCGGGACGATGACGATAGTTGACGCGAGTGTTGCCGCTCCCATCCGCTTCGCAGATCCTGTGCATCTTGTCGAGGAGTTCCAGCAGATGCCAGAGGTGCCCGCGCAGCGCGCGTCTGGTGTTATCCGACGGTTCCCCCATTTTTTCCGGCCTCCGCAGTCTCCACGCTCAGTGTAGACCATCGCCGCTCCCCTTTTCGGATGATCCGTTGCCAATTCGCGGCGTGGTCATTAGAATGAATCTGTGCTTGCGGAGATGGCATACCTCCCAAACTGCCGTTGAAGATTAGCGGCTGATGATGCCTACGGTTCCTGGTCAGGAGCTGTCGGGTCATGGCAATGCCCCTGTCCAGGTTTTGTGTTCGTCAAGCCCGCCGGACAGCGTACCGTGCCTTTCTCCTCAGATATCGCTTCGCATCCCCCGCGCGCGTTGGACCTGTCCGATGGCGAGATCGACTTTCTCTGGTGGTTCATCCAGGGCAGCATCATGGATGCAGACGTCAGGGCGCGTCTCTACGCTCATTGGGGGATGTGCGCCAGACATGCCCTCGGCTTCTTCTGCGTCGAAGCCGCTTTTCGACCGCATCTGATCCACGGCAGCACCATTCTGTATAACGAATTAATGCGGCGCGCTTCTCACCTGCTCGACGGTCAGGGGCTGTACAGTCTTGCGCCGGCCGGGATAGCACGACATCGGTTACGCCCCTCTGGCCCCTGCCATATGTGCAGCCTGGGCTATGGGCCGCAATCGCCGGGGAACGCCCCGCCCGAGCGACTCGCGCAGGGCCGGGACCTTGCGAATGCGCGCACGTTTGCGCGGGAAAACCGCGCTGGATGGCAGCAGCATGTTTGCGGACGGTGCTCCGGAAACGGCAGCGACGTCCTCTGCCGGCACCATCTGATCGAAGCCACCGGGCACGAGGGCGCCCTTGCCCTAAGGCATCACGGCACGACTGCGGCCACGATAGCGGAGCATCTTGCGCGCTTCGAACACTCATTCCGTTGGGACAGCCGCGGTATCGACTCGGCCATGGACCGTGGCGCGCTCATTGCGTCCATTGGGTGGTGCAGTGGCTGGGACGAAATCCTCCAGACGTTGGATGCCTGCTAGATCAAGAGAACGTCATGACCCGGAACGACACTGACCGTCCCTTCCCGACCGCCTACTCCCGCCGCGTTGGAGAGGTCTTTGTGCGCATCGACACATGCCTGACGGATGTACTGCACTACCTCGATCCAGTCGTGCAACACTCTCCATTCGCTTCCCGGGTTGCAGATGCGGTTCCAGTACAGCACACGCTGATCCTGAACGAACTCGAACTCGTTCGCACAGCCATGCAGACAATCAGCGCGCGCCATGGAATTTCGCTCCCCGCACCCACCGCCAGTGCCATCGAATCCTGCAAGCTCCGGATCAGCGAGGCCATGCTCGCGCTATCCGCGCTTGACCCACGTACCACGACCGCAGGCAAGACAACCGACCAGGGTCTGACCGAGGATCTGGAGGAAGACGCCAGCCGGCTTGTAGGTCACCTGATGACACTACTCGACGCGCTTCAGGCGTCACTGTCGCGCGACGTCAATGCCCGTGCAGCCGACCCTGCCCACCCGGCTCCACTCACCGGCCTCCAGCGTGTCGCGGCCGGCGCTCCCGCTAATCCGTTGACGGAAGAACTCGAACGCATTACCGCCTCGCACGGCCTTGGAGATCTGCATCGCAGGTGCATCGACTTCGCACGTCATTCTGGATCCGCAGAAGTCGTAGTCGGACTGTTTGGCGCAGTCAGTGCGGGAAAGTCGTCACTGCTCAACAGCCTGATCGGCAGCTCGCTGCTTCCCGTAGCCGCGCTACCCACGACTGCTGTGCCGGTGGAAGTCCATTATGGAAAAGTCGAAAGAGGCGTCGTCGAATTAGTCGCAGCAAAGGCCGAACTGATCGATCGCGCACGCATCGCCGAATTTGTCGATGAGCATTCCAATCCCGAGAACATCAAGGGAGTTACGCGGATTGCGTTTGAAACTCCCGCAGCGCTGCTCTCCGCTGGCATCACACTCATTGACACGCCTGGCATCGACTGGGAGACGTGGGACATTGCGCAGGGAAGCCCACCAACCGTGCCCTGGTGCGATGTCGCCATCGTCCTCATTTCCGCGTCGGCGCCGTTGACGCTACGTGAAGCCGCACTCGTGCGTCAGCTCTGCAACCGTGGCGCGAGAGTTGCCGTGCTTGTCACGAAAATCGATCTCGCGGGCGCGGACGACCGCTGGAGAATCTATGAGCACGTGGTGCGCAGTCTCTGGAAAAGCACCCAACTCGAGGTTCCTGTCTATCTTGTCAGCACACGGGAGGAGGATCCTCCCTGGCGCCGCGCCTGGATCGATGGTCCCTTTGCAGATATGCTTGCCGAGTGCTGCGAAAAGCGCATCGACATGCGCCAGCGGCAGCTCGCGACACTCCGCCGGGACGTGCTCGATGCACTCCAGATCCGTCTGATGTGGCATGCGCCGGAAACCCACCCGGGAGAACAGGTGACCGAGGCCCTCCAGGGCCTGATTGCGAGCCGGGATGCCGTTCATGCGGCGATGCATTCGCAGCTGGATCCAGCCGCACTTGTCGAGCGCACCCTGTATGGCCTGGTGATCGAAATAGCCCACAATGCTGCGGCGCTATGGTCGGAGACACACGACATGTCCTTCGACGCGACACGGCTTGTCGAGCTTGCCGCAAACGCCCGCGCCCTTGCTTTTTCCAGCGCTGCAACACGGACCGTCGAAACGCTGCATGCAAAGGCAAGTGTCGCCTTGCATCACCTCGCTGACACGCTGGGCGCAGTGCGGCTCTTTCCGGCTCTTCCGGTCTCGTTCGTCGCGCCCGCGTTCATACTTCAGGACACAGTGCCCGCAACGGTGCTGCCGCGATCGTTGGGCTGGGTGTTCGGACGTTGGGGGTTTTACCTGAGCGCACGCAGTCCCTTGCAAGCCAGCGCATCCATGCAAATGGTCAAACGCTCACTCTATTCGTATCTGGAACTGCTTGAGGCCTGGAAACAGCGGGCGCTGTCCGCCCTTGCACAGACTCTCACCGAACATATCGAGCGATTACAGGGCAATCATGACGCCCGTGACCCCGCCATGCAGGAAGTGTTACAACGCCTGCGCGACGACATTGCGCGCCTTCGTACCGCCGAATTGAGCGACTCGTCAGGAAACGAAACATCGTCCTGAAGCGGGAGTGATATCGACGAGCCCGGTGAATTTCACCGTGTGCGCTGTATCGTCAAGGGTTGCACTGGTCGTCGGCTAACCCGAACACCTGCTCGTAAATATCCAGGCCAAAGCTCGTTGATTGCGGCAGCCCTTCGACCAACCTGAAAGCGTCATGCCCCTCCTCCTTGCGGTCGGCACGGAGAAAGAGGACGTCGTCTCGTCCAATGAAACCGCGTGCGAAGTCGTACATGTGCGAGACAAAGATGACCGTTACTCCTTCATCCAGGAGCGCACGTGTTACCTGGCGCGCGATTTCCGCGCCTTCCTGCTCATTGGTCGCGGCAAACGATTCATTGAAGAGCACCAGGGCGCCTCGCCGGATGTGATCCGCCATCGCCCCGAGGCGACGCAGTTCCTCGTCGAATTTGCCACTCTCCATCGAGCGATCTTCTTCGCGCTTGAAGTGGGTAAACAGGCCGGTGTGAAGCGACGACGAAAAGTGTTCCGCGGTAACGAACAGACCGGCGTGCAGCATCAATTCCGCCAGGCCGACGCTGCGCAGGAACGTCGATTTTCCTCCGCGATTCACGCCGGTTACGATCACGAGAGGCTTTCCCACTGCGCTCGCTTCGTTTCCCGTCGTCTCGCCCGCCGTCGTGAGCGAAAGGCACACGTCTTTGAGCCCCTTACACTGGAAACCGGGCTCGCCGGTCCGCACCACCGGCCAGCTCACACTCTCACCAATAGCGGCCAGCCGTTCATCGAGATTCAGGCCGGCAACGCAAAACGCGAGTTCTGTTCGCAGCGCCTTTAGAAAGCCCAGCACGTGATGGGCTGAGTTCCACAGGGCGCGGGATATCAGCCCGAGTCCTCGGTCCTGAAGCTCCCCAAAGGCTCTTGCACCCGAGAGATCGCGTGGATCCAGTCTGAACGTAAAGGTTCGTGAACCCGGCGTAACGAGTCGCAGAAGCACATTCAAGTCGCGTGACGTCGGAATCCGGAGTCGAATGTCCTGGGCCTTTCCAGCATTGCCCAGTCCTGCGCTAAGCAGAACACCCGCTCCGAAGCGCAGTCGGTCGAGGTCATGGGTTGCTGTGCGCAAATAGTCGTCGTCGAGATTCCGTTCGATGACATCGAACAGGTTCGTAAACCCCACAGACGAGAAATGTTCCGCATGGAGTCTGCAGTCGTTCCGGATGCGCTTCAGCAAGGCAAGACTGCTTCGAAGCGTCCGCACGGAACTGGAGACCATCGAGGACGTTTCACGCCCATAGAGCCCGAATTCCCAGCTCCGATTCCGGTCGAACGGTTCGCACGCGAGCCTATACAGCGCCCTGATGAATGCGCCATTTTTCACGCAGTCGCGCAGCACGTCCTGTCTGTGGGCGATGGTCAGTCGATCATTATCCCAGGCAACTGACAGGGCGGCCGAGAGCGTGTCATAAAGGAAACGATCACGACCGCATGCCGCATCCATCAGGATGTCCAGACCGAGATCCGTCGAAAAGCTCTCGAGTGTTTCCGATTGCGCGCTTCCCGGATCGAAATCGCGATGCGGATGTAAAAGAAGGACCCTCATGGCCGAATTCTTCTTCTCAGTTGTTCATACGTTACGCCGTGCTTCTCAGCCAGCGAAAGCGCGTATGCGAGACCATCGGCCAGTCGGCGCTCAATCCTGAACGTCCGCTTTGCGGGATCGTCGCTGCACACGGCAGTCACCATACTCACGATCTTCGGATCGAGATGGGTAAGCTGGTCGATAAAGGACACGCAAACGGCGAGAACATCCGCACGGAGCAGCTTTTTCAGCATTATTGAACTGAGCAGGATCTGGTCTTCGAGGCTCGTCGAACTGAATATCTCGTTCAGAATGACGATGCTTGTCGCTCTCATCGCACAACAGGTTCCCTTGAGCCGCACGAGTTCGTCCTCGAGCTTGCTGCGCAGGCGCGTTATATCTTCGGCACGCTCGAAATGGGTGTAGATCTGGTCCGCGAGAAAAAGCTGGGCGTGGAGACCGGGAACCGGACACCCAAGACCGGCAAGGAAATGCAGTTGCCCGAACATCCGCGCGAAAGTCGTCTTGCCGCCCTGATTCGGCCCGGAGACTAGCAGGATGCGCTCCTGGTCGCTCAGGAAAAAATTATTGGGCACGATACCCGCCTCTCTCGCTGCCAGTTTCGAGGCAAGCGCGAGATCAAAGGCGCCAGTGACGTCGACGTTCTTGCACGTGGAGGAAACAACCGGGTAGCAGAAAGGCAATCCGAACTTCTTGAGGGGGGCGATATATGTTAGATATGCCAGGAAAAAACCTAGCTCGCGTTCCAGCGTGGCAATCACTTCGTCAATGAACGTCTCATGGCGGTTGAGATAGTCATCAAGCGGCTGGAAGGATGCGGGAAACAGGTTCGCGACATACGACAGGATCACTTCCTCGATGTGGTTCAAGCCGTAGTCGTCGAAACGACGCCCCGGCATCTCCGGCGCCGCAAATTCGCGGAACCGCTCAAAACGCTCGTTCACGAGTTCCGCAAAGTTCCGCTCGCCCAGATAGCCACGGACCGTTACCTTGTCCCGCCGGAACAGCATGCCATACTGAATTGCCCCCAATCCTGCCTCGATTTCCTCCGTCTCGCGCTTCAAGGTGCCGAACCGGTTCGAGCCAAGGTATGCTGAAAGATAGTCGCTCAGACTGCGGAGTCCGACTGATTCGTGTCGAACAGACGCAAGGTCCCGCTGAAGTCTCACGACGGCCGAACAATATACGGCCCGGGCCTCGAGCCGCACCATCTGTTGATGCCGAAGAGAGGAAATCTTCGCCGCATACTCGATGTCCAGGCGAACCCGGCGCAAATCCTCGCTGAACGAGGTCATGAGCGCGAAGACGTCGGGCCGCTCTATATCCCGGAATATCGCAAGGCGATAGCGCACTACGTCCTCGTGGGCATATCGGCTGTAGAAGTACGGCCGTAATATCGCCTCGTCGCCCCGCGCCACGACGGCTGTAATGACCTGGTCGAGGTTCAGATCGTTGAAGCAGGCAGGCTGCTCGGACGTGTCATTCCGAATTGACTCAAGCCCCGCTGGAAACATCAGGCTGCGAAATGTCCCGGCACTGGTCGGCCGTGTTGTGCCAGCTGAAACGAGATAGGCTTCGGTCGCCATCGGGAGCACCTTCGCTATCGCAGACGGAGCGCGCGAGAACCCGGTCCCGGTACCCCAACCGGTTCAGCTCTGCCGCCGACCCCGTGTGCGCACTGCCGTCTCAATGGAGTTTCAGGTCTCGTCCACCCTGGAGAGCATTCCACTCTCGCCAGACAACGCCTCTCCCACAGGTTGCGCATCGCCGAAAATCTGCCGGTAGAGATCCTGACCGAAACTGGTTTGCAACGGTTCTGCCTCAACGAGCCTGAAAGTCCGTACGCCATCGTCCCGCCTTTCCGCGCGCAAAAACATCTTCGGGTGGGAGTCCTCCTCGTAGAGGCCATTCGCGAGCGTGAAAAGGTGCGTCACCAGAACAACCTTCACATGATGATCGAGCAACGCATCGACGATTTGACGACCGATCTGCGAACCCTCACGCTCGTTCGTCGATGCGAACGATTCGTTCGACAGAAAAAACCCGTTCTCGACCAGATGATCGACAACTTCGCTCATGCGCTTGAGCTCCTCGTCGAACTTTCCGCCATGCATGGTCGCGTCTTCCTCACGCTTGTAGTGCGTGAAGATCGCTTTGGCCAGATTCGCTTCGAACTCGCTGGCGCCGACGAACATGCCCGCCTGAAGGAGGATCTGGGCGATGCCGATGCTACGCAGGAACGTTGACTTTCCTCCCTGGTTCGCGCCGGTCACCACGATGAGATCCTTTCCGTTTGCATCCGCGTCGTTCGCGACAGGCGTCTGCTCCAGGCGCAAGGCGAGACTCACGTCGTAGAGCTGTCGATAGCGATGCTTGCGTTCCGCAACCGGGTACGGTACCGGAATGCAGACCGGCATTCCACGGCGCAGCAGTTCGTTACGCATATTCAGGCAGCCCAGATAAAAACCGAGTTCTGCCCGCAGCATGAAGAAGAAACTCTTGATATGGTCGGCCGACTGCGCCAGCGCGTTCGCCACATGATTGACACCACGTGCCTCGAGTTCACTCAACGCACGCGCGCCGTTCTCGTCTCTG
This sequence comes from Paraburkholderia sp. J12, assembly GCF_905220215.1. Taxonomy (NCBI): domain Bacteria; kingdom Pseudomonadati; phylum Pseudomonadota; class Betaproteobacteria; order Burkholderiales; family Burkholderiaceae; genus Paraburkholderia; species Paraburkholderia sp. J12. The sequence continues at coordinate 38,026 of NZ_CAJMZC010000010.1, read as the reverse complement.
TCCGGGATATGGAACGTGCGCGAAGGGGGGCCTTTAGCGAACAGACGCTTGAAAAAATTCGGGTCCTTCTCGTGAGGCTTGCGCAGAACGTACTGTTCGCCCTTGTTTCCGCGTCCGGTCTTCGCACTGATCAACACCCCATCGTTGAACCTGAGCTCCTTCAGACATCGCGTTATGGTGACGAAATAGTCGTCCGTCAGTTCCTCCCGGATCATGGCGTAAAAGCGCCGAAACCCGGGTGACTGGAACTGTCCGACATTGTCGTCAGCCACGCGGCGCAGCTTGCCAAGAACCCCCAGGAACGCTTGAACCAGGTCGCGAGCGCTGTGCAATACGCTACTTGGCGAAGCGGTAAGCCCCCAGTAAAAGCTCTTTCGCTCTACCTCGAGAGCCTCCACCGCAATCGCATACAATTGCCTCACGATTGGTTCGTGTTCGATACAGTCCTTGAGCACCGCCTGCCGGTAAAGTATGTCGTCAAGGTCGCTGAGACTAACGGGAACAACTTTCCTTACCGTGTTGTACAGATACTCATCACCTGCGGCCATCGCCCGATACAGAGTGTCGAGCTCCAGGTCCTGGTTCAACGTGCGTTCATTCCAGAATTCGTCGCGACGCCAGGGAAAATCACTCGCGCCATAGAGCAGGTAAGCTTTCATGATGCGAGGCGCTCCTTGATGCGTTCGTAAGTAAGACCGTATTGTTCAGCAACGGAAAGCGCATACGCGCGCCCATCCGCCGCACGCCTGCGGACACGGAAGGTACGAACCGACGGACTGTCAGGGTTGATCTCGCTCACCATGCTCACGGTCTGCGGTCCGAGTCGAGCAAGCTCCTCAATGAACGTCACACAGACGCAGAGCGCGTCCAGCTCCATGATCTCGCCGATAATCCGCCGACACAGGAACAGCGCGTCGGCGAGTGTCGTGGAACTGAATATCTCGTTCATCAGGATGACGCTGTTGGGGGTCGACGCCTGCAGGATTTCGTGCATGCGCATCAGATCGTCCTGAAGCTTGCCGCGCAAATCCAGGGTGTTTTCTTCGCGTTCGAAGTGAGCGAAAAGACGATCGTAGAGAAAGAGGTGCGCATTTCGCCCGGGAACCGGGCATCCCAACCGGCCAAGGAAATGAAGTTGCCCGACTGTTCTGGCAAAAGTTGTCTTTCCGCCGTTGTTGGGTCCCGACACGACAAATATGCGCTCACGGCCCTCAAGATGTAGGTCATTGCAGACTACGGCGACCTTGTCGGCGCACAACTTGTGGGCGAGCACCAGGTCGAAGGTGCCTTCGCATCGCACCGCCTTCGTCGTGCCCGACACGACCGGATAACTGAATGGAAGGCCCGCTTCGCGACACAGCTGGATGTAGTTGCGATATGCGATGTAAAACTCGATTTCCCGGTCGAACGCCGCAATCGTTGAATCGAGGAAATCGGCGTGACTGGAACGAAAAGCCTCCAGAAGCATGAATGGCTGCGGATTGAGGTCTGCAACACAGTCGAGTATCTGCGCCTCCACATGGTTCATTTCCGGCCAATCTTTCTGTTCGATACTATGGTCCTTCACTTCACCTTGTTTGAAACGCTCGAAGATGTCTAGCACGTAGGTGCCATAGTCCTCCTCGTCGGCGTAGTTCAGGACCGTAACGGCGGTTCCATTCAGGTGAATGCAGTATTGCACGCCTGAGAGGGCGGTTCGTACCGCCTCCAGATCGTTTCCCACCGTCACAAACGCCTCGGACTGCAGATAAGCCGTGAGCCACGAACCAAAGGCAGTTAAGCCTTTGGACTTCGGAGACGCTGCGTGCAGCGCATCGCAAAATACCTGCATGCCCCTGCAATAACGTGACGCTGCTTCCAGAAACCACCACTGTTTCTGCCGCTGGTAGTAGAGCTTCTGAGCTTCACCGAGAGCAGCACGCATTTTTCGCATCGCCAGGGCAAATGCCTGAATGGCGAGCAGCACGGCCTGGCTGTCGAGATCCTGGAAGACCTCGTGACGGTAGATCACCGCGCTTTCCCGGCTTAGCTCCGTACGAAAAAATGGCGTGAGATTGTATTCGTCAAAACCACGCGTGGCCTCGCTCACGAATTGGTCGAGATTGAGGTCGCCAAAGAACGCAGGCTGCTCCACCTCTCCCGAGGGCGGCCCGTCTTCGGGCGTTTCAAAGAGGATGCTGTGAAATTCCATCTTGTTCCCCTGTCCATCGCTCGCTTGCATGGCGAACACGCGCAAGTTCACCTCCAGCCAATTCAACTGGCCGGAACGGATTGCTGGAGAACCGGGAAACGCCGCTGTCACGGCGCAGACACAGAGGGGGCAACGCGCTTCACGCGCACGCCTACAGTGCCTCTTCCCAGGCCTGTAGGCATCATTAGCCCCGTAGGGCGGTTATGGGGAGGAATGCCATCTCCCTTGGGTAGTCTACGCTTACGCCATCTGCCTTACAAGTACGGTGAGTACCCAGCCCGGATCCGCAATCGTGGTTGTGACACCGCAATCGGCGGCAGTCAGTCACTTCTCTCCGGGAACACCGCAACTTTCAAACCCGCTGGGTCCTGTCTCTACGCGACAGCCCATCGGCACGCACATTGCTCCTGCCGTACAGTCCTTCTGCCGGCCGAAGGACTCAAAAACCATGAGTCCGTTCTTCTTAAGCTCGGGATTACTGTGACGCAGAACAACGTTGCCAGGGAGGCTGGTTGTGATCCGTCCGCGCTGAAGAAGTCTCGGTTCCCAGCTTTGATACGGGAGATTCAGGCCTACGTCGAACTCCACAAGTGTGGACACGCCTATGCGGATAAGCGTGTTTTCGTGAGATGGGTATAAACGTGGCTCTTGCCCGTCCCCCCGTATCCACGGCAATATTGGCGTGTCCATACTTGCACGTGAGCCGATAGCCGTGTCGCAGCCGTTACCTATTCAATTGCCCAACAACATCACACTGAGAAACTTTCGCGCGGAGGATTTGCCGCAGTACGAGACGCTCCGCAGCGACCCAAAATTCCAGCGCTTCTACAGCGAAGAGGATTGCGCACCCGGCAGGGCCAAAGAACTCCTCGACATGTTCATAGCCCAGAGCCGGGAAACTCCGCGCACGAAGTACCAGTTGGCAATCGTGTCGAATTCTGAGGCCTTGATGGGATCCTGCGGCATCCGAATCGAATCGCCAGGAAACGCATCCCTTGGCTGCGAATTAGGCCGGCATTGGCACGGCACAGGAACGGCGCGCCATGCCGGCGAAGCACTGCTGGCGTTTGGCTTTCTCGAACTGGGCGTTCAACGAATTTTTGCCGAAACCCTGGCGGCCAACAAAGCGGCCGTCAAGCTTTGCGAAGCCATTGGCATGCACATCGAGTCCGAACATGCCGACGATCGTCACTTCAAGGCCCGGGAGTGGACGACGACCGTGCTCGCCATTCATCGCGACGATTGGCAAACCCACCGTTACGGAAATTAACGACATTGGCACGGCAAACACCCATTAGTCGCGACTATAACGTCCAGTATCAAGATATGCGTAACCGGGATCAGCTAGTCGAGTTGATCTCCCCCAAACGCAACACACAACGCTCCTCACGTCGCGATCAACCACGCACCCTCGCGCCGCGCCCCCGTTTCCGGGGTTGCACCACCTGAAGCTCCGCCGGATCGAGAAAAAAATTCCTGTTATCGGCCACGCGCTCGATCATGAAGTCGATAAAGGTCCTGACACGCAGCGGCTGTTCAGTTCGGTGTCCGTAGTAGATATAAGCCGCCCCATATTCGGCAACATGCTGTGTCAGCAAAGGCACGAGCTTGCCGCTGCGGATGTGCGGCGTGGCATCGAAGCTGCCCAGTTGCCCGATGCCCAGGCCCGCCAGCACCGCATGCGCCTCCGCTTCCGTATCGTTTACGCAAAGAACGGCGGGCACGTCGCGATACACCGTCTCCTCGCCCACCCGGAACTGCCACTGCGCGAGCTTGCCGGTGTTGGCGCGCCGATAGCCGGTGCAGCGATGCTGGGCCAGTTCGTCGATGGTCTGCGGTGCGCCATGGCGCGCAATGTAGTCCTTCGACGCGCAGACGATCAACTGGATCGGCAACAGCCGGCGGGCAATCGAGCCCGCCGAAGGCGGCGGCCCCGCCCGGAATCCCACGTCCGCGCGGTCGGTCACGAGATCGGTGAAGCGGTCGTCGAACATCGCGTCGATCTGTACCTCCGGATAAAGCTGCTGGAACGCCTCGATATAAGGCCAGAGCACCTGAACGCCGAGCGAGCGCGGCGCGCTGATACGCAGCGGGCCGCCCACCTCCGCCTTCGAGCGCCGGACCTCGTCCAGCGCCGAAGCTAAAACGGCAAGCGCCGGCTTCACGCTGTCGAAAAGCCGCTGGCCTTCCTCGGTCAGGCTCAGCCTGCGGGTGGTCCGATGAAACAGCCGCACACCCAGTTCTTTCTCCAGCTGCATGACCGCATGGCTCGCGGCTTGCGGCGAGATGCCCTGATCGACCGCCGCGCGCCGCAGGCTCCCGAGTGCCGCCGCGCGCACGAAGATGGTGATTGCACGAGTTTCGTTCATGTCCGCCACCCGAATTCGCAAATTTTAGTTGATTATGAGTCTAGCAATTCGAGGCTAGTTCGTGTCAATCTCCGCCCCTATCATGGGCTCCATTGCATTCATCACCCACATGGGAGCGGCATCATGAGCGACTTCAAGCAGGGCAACTTCAAGCGCGTCTGGTTCATCACGGGCGCCTCGCGCGGTATCGGGGCATTGATCGCCGAGGCCGCGCTCGCGGACGGCAATGCAGTCGTCGCGGCCGGGCGTAACGTGGCGGCAATCGTCGAACGTCTTGGCCAGTCTGCCGCCCTGCTGCCGGTGGCGCTCGACGTGACCGACGAGGCCACCGCCGGAAAGGCCGTCCAGGCCGCGCTCGACAAGTTCGGCCGCATCGACGTGCTGGTCAACAACGCCGGCTTCGGCCTGCTGGGCGCCGTGGAAGAGTCCGCCGACAAGGACATCCGCCGCATGTACGACACGAATGTCTTCGGCTTGCTGAACGTCACGCGCGCGGTCCTGCCCACGATGCGGGCGAACCGCTCGGGCCATGTGATCAATATCTCCTCGATTGGCGGCTATCGCGCCGCAGCGGGATTCGGCGTGTACTCTTCGACGAAATTCGCTGTCGAGGGTATTACCGAAGCTCTGCATACCGAACTAAAACCGCTCGGCATTCATGCGACGGTGGTCGAACCCGGCTATTTCCGCACCGACTTTCTCGATGCGTCGTCGCTGGTCGTGGCGCCCGAGGTGATTGCCGACTACGACGAAACGTCGGGCGCGGTTCGCCGCAAAGCCGCGCAGCTCAATCACAACCAGCCCGGGGACCCGAAGAAGCTGGCGAGTGCAATGATCGCGCTCGTCGATGCGGCCACGCCGCCGCTGCGCCTTCCGCTCGGCACCGACACACTGGCTGCGATTGCCGCCAAGAATGCCTACGTCGCGCAGGAAACGGAAGCCTGGCACGCACTCTCCGCTTCCACCGATTTCCCGTCATGAGCGGCGACAGCAGGCCCGCGACTGCTGCAAGTCGACTGTAGGCCGGGCGCGATAGCATCGAGGGAGTGCACTGAACCCTCTCCATCGATGAACTTAGCCCGCGCCTTTTTCGACGAACTCAATCGCCAATATCTGGAACTGCTGCGGGCCGAAGGCGCGCTCTACTGGTCCACCCACACCGGCCAAAGCGACGCACACGACGCTTTGGCCGCCGCTTCGCTCAAGCGCAAGCTGTTCGCGGGGGATGCCTCGCGTCTGGCACAGGTGCACGAGCATCTTGCGAGGCTCGACGCTGCGGCGCCTTCCGCCGGGCGAGACGCCTTGATCGGCGGCTTGCGGGGCTGGGTCAAAACCCTCGAAGCCAATGCGACCGGAACCGCACACGCTGCAACGCTGCTGTCCGAGCTCATCGAGCGGGACGCGAAACTCTACGCGAACCGCCAGGCGTACAAGATGAGCCACGTCGGTGCCCATGGCCAGGTTGAAGAGGCCACGCCCGCGGCGTTGAGAAGTCACCTGGCCAACAACGCCGATGAATCGGCGCGCAAAAGCGCTCACGAAGCGCTGCATGGACTGGAACGCTGGGTGGCGAATAGCAGCTTTCTCGACATCGTCGGCAAGCGCAATGCCCTCGCGCGGGAGCTCGGATACCGCAACTTCTTCGAGTACCGGCTCAAGGCGAACAGCGGTATGACGCCCGAGCAACTCTTTGCGGTGTTCGACGCTTTCGAGCGCGAAACCCGCGACGTACACCGAAGATCGCTGAAGCGCCTCGTGCAGCGGCACGGCGATAGTGCACTGCTGCCGCACAACCTGGCGTACCGCATGCGAGGCGAGACTGCGCAGCAGGCCGACGCGTATTTCCCGTTGAGCAAAGCCGTAGAGCGCTGGGCCGAATCATTCCGGCGCATGGGCGTTTCGTATCGCGGCGCGCGGCTCGAAATCGATCTTCTCGACCGGCCCGGCAAATTCCCGACCGGCTTCTGTATCGCCCCCACGCCCGGTTATGACGACGACACCCGCGGCCCCGTTCCAGCAGACGTACGCTTCACCTCGACCGCCCGCCCACATCAGCCCGGGGCCGGTTTGCGGGGTCTCAATGTGCTGTTCCATGAAGCGGGGCACGCCGCACACTTCGCGAACGTGACGATGAATTCCCCGTGTTTCTCGCAGGCATTCCCGCCCAGCCCGCCGGCGTTGCTCGAAGCCCAGGCCAAGTTCTTCGACGCCCTGCCGTCCGATCCCTGCTGGCTCAAGCGCTATGCAAGCGATGCGCAAGGCAACCCCATGCCCGATGAATTGATCCGCGCGCAGGTGGACGCACGCCAGGCTTCGCTCGCCCATGCGGAACGCCGCGACCTGATTCCCACGTATTTCGAATGGGCGCTGTACAACATGGAAGACAGCGCGCGAACGGTCGATTCCGTGCTGGGTCTCGCAGAGTCGATAACGGAGCGCATTCTTGGCATTCCCGGGTACACCGACTATGTTCTTGCCATACCGCATCCGGTCTATCACGACATTGCCGTCTACTACCACGGCTATCTGCTGGCGAAGATGGCCGCCGCCCAAACCCGCGCGTACCTGACCCGGTCCCTCGGCTATATCGTCGATCATCCGGAAGTCGGGCGCCTGCTCGCCAGACACTATTGGGCGCCGGGTAATAGCGCCACACTGGATCAAACATTGATGTCGTTGACAGGCGAACCCTTGAACCCGGCTTATCTCGCAGCGGATTGCAATCGCTCGCCGGAAGAGGCCTGGAAGATGGCACTCGACGCAATCGACCGGAGCAATCGGGCTGAAGCGACCACCGCGCCGAATGAACTGAATGCCTCGATTACGATCGTTCACGGCGCGCAGCGGATTGCCGGCAACGACGAATCGCTACCGGCTCTCTACGCGACATTCGAGCGCTGGATAGAAGACTCGCTGGCTTGATCGCCTCTACAACTCATTGGCATGCGTAATCGCACGCGCACATTTCAAAGCCTGACCAGGATTTCGGCGGCAACGTAAACAGGCTGGCTTTCTTGATCGGATCGGCGCATGGCGTATGGACTCGGCTTCGTATTCAGTCAGTTTCCAGGATTAATGAAAATCTCACGCCAACGCGCCATGTTATCCAGGAGAGATTGGCCTTCCGATCCAGTGCCATAGCGCCGCCCCATACTCATACTGGATCGCGATCAGCTATCCTTTGTATCGCCCCCAAGAGCAAGCGCCTCCCTGGCCTTGTGCAGCGAGCGGTCCTCGTAGCGGAACGACGCACCGGCGGCCGTCTGAATGATCTTGCCGTTCTCGAGGCGCACGACCTTGTCGGCAACGTCGAAGTACCGGTCGTCATGCGACACGACGATCAGCGTCTTGCCCTGGCGCTTGAGCTCCGGCAGGAACTCGGTATAGAAAACGCGCCGGAAGGTCGGGTCCTGATCGGCCGCCCATTCGTCGAACATCATCACGGGACGCTGCTCGAGCATCGCGTGAATCAGCGCGAGACGCTTGCGCTGGCCCGTCGAGAGATCGACGGTCGAAAACGCGCCGTCCTGGATCTGCACTTTGTGCGCGATTTCAAGCTGCTTCAGGTAAGCCTCGGCGCGCGCGAGCAACGCGGGATCACGGACCACGAGATCGTCGAACAGGTGGTAATCGGAAAACACTGCCGAGAAGATCTGCCTGTACGCGTCCATCTGCTCATGCGTCACCGACTCCCCATTCAGGTAGAGCGCCCCGTGTTCGGCTGGATAGAGTCCGAGCAGCAGTTTGATGAGCGTCGTCTTGCCGCTGCCGTTCTCGCCGATCACGAACAGCGTCTCTCCGCGCTCGATCTTAAGATCGACCGGGCCCAGCTCGAACGGCGAATGCTCGCCGACCGACGGAAACGTCCACGTCGCGCCGCGCAACTCGATGCTGCGCAATTCCGGCAGCGGCCTCGCGGCGCTCGCGGCATCGAGCAGGCGCGTCTCGCGGTTCGTGAACTGCGCCGAGAGTTCCGCGATGCGCTGGAACGAAATCCGCGCCTGACTCAAGGCAGGCAGCGCGCTCGCGAGCGTCTCGACCGGCCCGCGGACATAAAGCAGCACGATCACGAAGCCGCTGACGACGCTCGCTTGCACGCCCAGCCGGGTCTGAAGCAGCAGGATCACGCCGATTGCGACGAAGAACAGCGTCATTCCCACGGCGCCCGACCCATAGAACAAGCGCATGGCGCGAATCTTCAGGTCTGCGATCTGATCGGCGGCGTTCGAAAGCAGCGTGTCGTACACGCGTAGCCGGCGGTCCTGATTGACGCGCAACTCCTTCGCCCCTTCGGTAATGGCGCGGTACTGTTTCTGCAAGTCGTCCTGCGCGACCCGCACGCCCTTGTAATAGCGGTTCCATTGCACCACCGTGTACTGGTTGATCAGCACGCCGACGACGATCGCGGCCGCCGCGATCACGAACAGGAGCGGCGACAGGAACAGCATATAGGCCACGCATCCCGCCGTAACGGCCAGCGCGACCGCATAGTTCGGGAAGTTGTACGTGAACGCGCTGACCGTTTCGACGTCGTTGTTCAAGGTCGAGATCAGACGATGGATGCGGTAGCGCTCGATGGCCGCGATCGGCGCGCACACGATTCTTGCCGAAATATCCTTGCGTAGCGCGGCAATGATTCTCTGCCCGATCACGCTGTTGCCGATGCCCGCGATCGCATTGCACAACAGCGTCACCGCGCACAGAGCGAGGAACTTGACGATCATGTCCGTGCTCACGCCGCCCGTGGCATGCAGCCCGTCGTTGATCGCCGCCAGCAGCCACGCCGTGCACAGACCGCCGACGATGCCCAGCACCGTTGCGAGCAGCATCATCGGCCAGAATGGGCCTAGCAGGCGGAGGATTTCTCTCGATCCCGCGGGGGACGGCGATGCCGGGTCCTGTTTCATCTGGTTTTCCTCGTTGATTCGCGAATCGACTGCTGTTTCGGCCTTGCGCCCCACGCCTCTAGCGGACGAAGCTCAATGGTTCGCCCGTATCCGGGTGCGCAATGACGCCCATCGAGACGCCATAGATTTCGTTGAGCTTCGCGGGCGTGACGATCTGTGCCGGCGAGCCCTGCGCAACCAGCCTGCCGCCGCGCAGTGCAACCAGTTCGTCGCAGTAGCGCGCGGCCATGTTGACGTCGTGAAGCACGACCACGACGCCCAGCCCGCGCTCCGTCGCGAGCCGGCGCACGAGCGAGAGCACCTCGACCTGGTGCGACACGTCCAGTGCCGAAATGGGTTCGTCGAGCAGCAGGCATTCGGCGTCCTGCGCGATCAGCATCGCGAGCCACACGCGCTGTCGTTCGCCGCCGGAAAGCGTCTCGACCTGCTGGTCGGCGAACGGGATCACGTCGGTCGATGCCATCGCGTCGTCGATCTTGCGCCAGTCGTCCGGACCGAAGCGGCCGAGCGCACCGCGCCAGGGATATCGGCCGAACGCGACCAGTTCCCTCACCAGCAAGCCGGCTGCGGATGGCGGTGTCTGCGGCAGATACGCGAGCTTGCGCGCGAACTCGCGGGTCGGCCAGCCTGCGAGCGGCCGCCGTCCGAACTCCAGCGTTCCATGGGTCGCGTGGAGTTGCCTTGCCAGCAGCTTGATCAGCGTCGACTTGCCCGAGCCGTTGTGGCCGATCAGGCCCGTCACCCGGCGCGCGTAGAGCGACAGCGAGACGTCGTCGAGCAGCATCCGTCCCGGCACCGCAAAGCCGACATGCCGTAGTTCGAAGAGCGACGCGGCCTCGGCCGGGGTCTTCTGCATGGGCAGATCCGGCAGCAAGCAAACGACATTGGCCTGAGACTTCATGTGCGCTCCCAGGCTGAGCCAACATAGTTGGCATAACGTACGATGTACTTTTCGGCGCAACACGACCGGCGCACGAACGAATAATTTTTCATCGATTCTGCTTCCACATCAGCAACAGGAAATACGGGCCGCCGACGAACATCACGAGCAACCCGGCCGGCACCTGGTTCGGGAACAGCGCGTTGCGGCCCAGCCAATCCGCGACGACCAGCAATACCGAACCAGCGCAGGCGGCCATCAGCGCCTGCATCGCCGCGTGCCGGAATCCGAGCAGCCGCGCGAGGTGCGGCGCCATCAAACCCACGAACGACACCGGGCCCACGATGACGGTCGCCGCGCCGGTCGTCAGCGCGCACAGGCCGAGCATCACGAGCCGGTAGCGCCGCACGGCGACGCCGACCGAGCGTGCCGCCGGCTCGCCCAGCGCGAGAATCTCGAAGGGCCGCGCAATCAACGGCAGCAACGCAGCGGCCGCGATCAGCAAGCCCACGGCCAGGGCCGCCGCGTGCATCTGCACCCGATACGTCGAGCCGGACATCCATGCCGATAGAAACGACATCCGCGGATCGCCGCTGGCCATCAGCAAGGCCACCAGGCTGCTGAGCACCGTGGTGATCGCGATCCCGGTCAGGATCAGGCGCTCCGCCGAATACGTGCGCCGCATCGCCATCGCGAACACCGAAGCCGTCGCGATCAGCGCGCCCAGCGCGCCTGCCAGCATCTGCATGCCCGACGCGGCACCCGGCAGCGCGAACATCAGCACGATCATAGCGAGCGACGCGCCCGACGATACGCCGAGCACTTCCGGGCTCGCCATCGCGTTGCCGGTCATGCGCTGCATCAGCACCCCGGCGATGCCCAGCAGCCCGCCGGCCGCCGCCGCGCCGCCGATACGCGGCGCGCGCAGCGGCAGCATGGCCGCGACATGGTCCCATGCGCCCCAGTTCCACCCGGCCAGTTCCCGGTTGAACGCCGCGGCAACCACGACGCAGGCGAGAAGAACGAGTACGCCGCCCACGCCCCACTCGGCACGCTGCCGCCGGTCGGCAGCCGAGGCCGGCAGATCGCGCGAGGACGACACCGGCGGCGGATCCCGTAGATAGCGCATCATCCACAGCAACAGCGGCGCACCGACCAGCGCGGTCACGGAACCGGTCGGCACTTCCGCACCGGGTTGCCCGAGCGCCTGAACGCAGCCGTCCGCGAGCCAAAGGAGGCAAGCCGATATCGCGGGCGCCCACACCAGCCTCTGCGCGAGCGTGCGCGCGCCGCTGAAGCGCGCGACCCACGGCCCCACGAGTCCGACGAAGCCGATCACGCCCACCGCGCTGACGACCGCACCGGCCAGCGCCGCCGCGACCACGAGCGCCGCCGCGCGAATCCCGCCCGGCGGCATCCCGACGCTGCGCGCGCTTTCGTCGCCGAGCTCGAGCACGGCCATCGGCCGCGCCATCAGCGCAACGACGACGAGGCCGGCTACCGCTTCGAGCGCCAGATGCGTCGCGACCGACCAGCCGCTCTGGTACAGGCTGCCCGTCTGCCATACGAAAACCGACACGAGGCTCTCGCCGAAAAAGAGCATCAGCACCGACGTAGCAGCACCCGCGGTGAGCGTGACCAACAGCCCGCCGAGAATGACACCCACTGGCGAAAATGCCCGGCGCCACGAAACGGCCATCACGATGCCCAGCGCAATCATCCCGCCCGCCAGCGCAACCGCCTCGCGCCCGTACACGAGCAGCGACGGAAACCACAACGACACGACGGCAAGCGAAAGACTGGCGCCGGCCGAAACGCCGAGCGTGGTCGGGTCCGCCAGCGGATTGCGCAGCACCTGCTGGAGCACGACGCCGGCCACGCCGAGCATCGCGCCGGCCAGCAGGCTGACCACACAGCGCGGCAAATACACATACTGCGCCATCAGGAGACGCAGATCGTCGGTATGCGCGCCGCCCAGCAAATTCGCCCACTGCGCGAACGGCACATAGCGCGAGAGACAGACCGCGCCGATCCCGGCCGCGAGCAAACCGAGCACGCCGGCCGTCCAGGACGGATGCAGGCTCAGGCCGCCGGTGCGCCTGAGCGATGTCGTCATGCCGTTCATCCGCGCCCCCTTGCGATCACGGCGGCCCGGAAACTGTCCGCGAACTGGATCGCCGTCGGCAGCGCGCCGAGCGGATCGAACGGCGCAATCGGATAGACACGCCGCTCCCGCACCATCGGCAGGCTGTTCCAGACGCGGCTCTGCGCGAGTTGCACGAGTGCCGCCTTCGCCTCGTCTCCGTAGTCGATATAGAAGATGTCCGCGTCCGGCGCGCCCGCCAGCTGATCGATGCCGACCTGCACGCAGCCATAGGTGTTGGTGGCGCCCGTCCACGCGTTGTCGAAGCCGACGCGCTGCATCACGTCCCACGTCACGCAATTCTTTGCGTACAGGAACACGCTTTGTCCGGAGGGGTCGAGCTGGGCGATGAACGCCGGCCGCCGTGCATAGGCGCGCATCTCGTCACGCAGCGCGGCAAGCCGGCTGTCCAGCGCGCCGCGATAGCGCCGCGCCGCGTCTTCGCGGCCGATGCTGTGCGCGAGCCGGAACATCTCGGCACTGGAGCGCTCGATAAAGTCCGGATGGCCTTCGCCCGAATAGATTTCCATCACGAAGATCGGCGCCACGCGCTGGAGCACGTCTTTCAGGTTCAGGCTCATTGCCTCGATCACGATCAGGTCGACCTGCAACTCGCGCATGACTTCGAGGTTCGGTTCGAACCAGTAGCCGATGTCGGCCACCGTCTCCGGCAAGACAGGCGTGCCGCCCATCGCCGTGTAGATCGAACGCGCCCCCGCGGCGACGGGCGCGACGCCGAGCGCGAGCAACGTTTCGGTGCCGACGCGGTCGGGCGTGGCGATGCGATAGCCTGCAGCGCGGGCGCCGGAGCGCGACGTAGACACCGCCGCCGGAACCGCGGCGAGCACACCGGGCGCGACCACCGAGAGCACGGACGCGGCGAGCAGCCGGCGCCGCTTGACGTCGATGAGCTGGCGATTGGCCGTTGCCATGCCGTCAAGATCCCCGCTACTCGCCATGGGCCGCATCCAGTACCTGCACGGAGAGTTCCGGATCGGCCAGAATCTCCGGCTCGCGAAACGGAAAACGCAGCCAGGTCTTCGAGGCATAGCGTTGGGTCCCGGCACCCGAGTCGGTCCGGCTCGCGTCGTCCGACTCCGAGGTCGCCAGCATCGTATGCGCCTCGACGCCTTGCGCGTCGAAGGTCACTGTCTGTAGATAAGTACTGCCAATCAGATTCTCACCATCCGGGCGCGCGACACCATTGGGCTCCGGATACGCGCAGGCGACCGTAAAGTAGCCCTCCTCTCCGCAGCCGCCGTAAAGGCTGACCGCGCGAGCGTTGGCATGCACGGTCAGCGCGTCGCCCACCGTCGAATCGAGCGGCACGTGCTGCCGGTTCATCGCCAGTATCGCGGCGCCCAATGCCTCGCCCACCTCGGGGTTCGCCACGTCGAGTTGCCGCGGCGTATGCAGCGGGTCGGCCGGATCGAACGGCACGCGATAGCGCCGCGCCGGCTCGACTCGTTCCGCGCGCGCCCAGAACTGGCTCCAGAGACGCGCGCCGCGGGCGTTCGTGTCGCCCGTATCGTTCCATGCGCGCAGAACCCCGCAGGCCGGGCCGACATCGACGGTACGCGGCGGCGAAAACGCTTCGTGAGTCAGTGCATCGTTGGCGACATCGACGCTTCCCTTCTCGCACAGGCTATCGAGCAGGTCGCCCTTGAACAGCGCCGCAGACAATACACGGCTGTCGAGCACCACGCGCCGCACCGTCTCCGGCGTCTCTGCGCCATTTCCGTTGCGCGCGTCTGCCAGCACCTGCCCGGCCAGCTGGTGGCCGAGGCGGGCCCGCAGTCCAATGTCTTCTGGCACGGCGCCGAAGATCCGCGCATAACCGGTCAGCGGCGCGAGCGGGTTCGCAAGCCAGTAGCTGTTGTTCATGTTCGCGACGTAGTCGGTTCGCAGCAGATGAGGCATCGACGAGGCCGGCATCGCGCCGGGCTGTGCCGAACCGGGCTCGGTAACCCAGTCACACGAGGAACGCGAACCGTCGAGGAACGGCACGCCAGGCGCGCCCTGGTCGAACGCCTTGCCGAGCGCAGTCGTGCACCGCGCGGCCAGTGAATCGGGCACATTGGGCACCGCGCCGATATCCGCGTACCAGGCCCTCGGGTCGTTGCGTGCCACCGCGAGCGTGTTGACCCAGGGCACGGCAGCCAGCGTGGTTTGCACGCGGATGAATTCGTCCAGCGAGCGCGCCTCGCCCCATTGAAGGAAATTCGCGAACACGCGGAAGTTGTCGGCGTTGATGTCGCGCAGCGCAAAGGCATGCGCGGCGTCCCACCGCAGGGCGGGCGACATCGACCCCAGATTGACAAGCGGCCCGAAGCGCGTGGTGTACAGCGTGCGAGTGCGCGTCCCGGTCCGGCCGTCCGCTTCGAGCACCGGCACGTCGATCCGGACCGGAGTCATCGGAACGGGCTTGCCGTCGTAGAGATACGTCGTCGGCTGGCCGGGCACGAGCGCCAGCTGGAAGATGCCGAAACGCCGCGCCGTCGAGACGGTATGGGTCCACGCGACCGAATCGTTGAAGCCGATCATCACGACCGGCACGCCGAGAAACGACGCACCGCTCACGTCGAGCTTGCCGGGAATGGTAAGTTGTGCCTGGTAGAAGCGGTCAGGGCCTCTCCAGAACCAGTGAGGATTGCCGAATAGCAACGGCTGGTTCGAATCGGTGGCGTCACCGCCGAACGCGATCGCGTTGCTGCCGAGACCTTCGTGGCCGCCGGCCTGGAACCAGCGCTGCGCGACGCCTTCGGTGGTCGCGGCCAGCGTACTGGCGAGCTGGCGACGCTGAGGGTTGCGGCCCGTGCCGTCGTCGCCAGGAGCGAGACCGATGGGCAACTGGGCTTGGGCCGGCGGCTGCGCGGTCGCGATGCCTTCGACGAAGTGCGCCGCGCCGCCCGCAAGATTGGCGGCGTAGAGGCGGCGATAAATGTCGTTCTCGGTGATGTCCGTCACCCACGGCTGAGCACGGCAGGCAGCGGACTGCCCGGGCCAGTCGCCCGCGCGCAGTTCGCGGACGTAGCGGTTGTATCCGCTCGCGAAGCCCTTCACGAGCGCGCGCAACTGAGGCGGCTGCGCCGCGCGATAACGCTCGACCACGGCATCGTTGTCGAGCAACCGGAAAAAGAAGTCCGAATCGATGTTCTTCGGCTGGCCCACGGTGGACAAACCGTTCAGGCGTGCGTCCGGACCGAAGTAGCGCGAACGCTCGCCGCGCCAGGTGAGGAAGGCGTCGGCCATCGTGCAAAGGTCGTCCGTGGCCTCCGCATAACCATATCCGTAACCGAGGCTTGCCCAGTCACCGGCTTTGATATGCGGAATGCCTCCGGCAGTTCGCCGGATCTCGACGTGCATCGGCCCCGTCGAGCCGATGCCGGCTTCGTCCATGTGCATTCCGTCCGTCGTACAACCGATCGCCGATGCTGCGACAAGCGCGGACACCGCTGCATTGCGTAGCGTTTTCATCCATTCCGGCCGGGGAGTCCGGCTACGAGTCACGTTACCTTTCACGTCGATTATCCTGCTATCCACTAAACCTGGTCCGCGAGTTCGTCGAGAAGCGAGCGCATGGTGTCGAGTTCGTCGCGCGGCGCTGCGGCCTGCGCGGCCCGGCTCGATTCGCAGGCTTGCGCGAGTTGCTCCAGCGTGACGGCCACGAAGAAAGTCGAGAGCGGAATGCTCAACCCGAGGCGAGTAAGCAAACGCTGCTGGACCTGCATGATCGTCAGCGAATGGCCGCCGAGTTCGAAGAAGTTGTCGGTACGGCTTATTCGTTCGATGTCGATGCCCAGTACTTCGGACCAGATCTGTGCGAGTGCTTCTTCCGTTTCGCCCTGTGGGGGTTCGTAGCCGCGCGTCTGGTACTCCGGTGTGGGGAGTGCCTTGCGGTCTACCTTGCCGTTCGGGTTCAGCGGCAGCGCCTCCAGCACCATGATCGCCGAGGGCACCATGTAGTCTGGTAACTGCTTTAGCAGTGCTTCGCGCAGCGCCTGCTGCTCTACGGTGTGGTCCGCGTGTGCGGTCACATATGCGATCAGGCGTGTGCCGCCTGGTCCTTCCTTCGCCGTGACCACCGCCTCTCTTACTTCTGCCTGAGCGGCCAGCTGAGCTTCGATCTCGCCCAGCTCGATACGCAGACCCCGTACCTTCACCTGATGGTCGATACGGCCCAGATACTCCAGTGCGCCTTCGTTCGTCCATCGCGCGAGGTCGCCCGTGCGGTACAGCCGCCCACCGTTCGCATCGAACGGATCCGGCACGAAACGCTCTGCAGTTAGCGCGGCGCGGTTCAGGTAGCCTCTCGCGAGACCCACGCCGCCCAGGTAGAGTTCGCCCGCTACGCCCCGCGGCACCAGATTCATCTGTGCATCCAGCACGTGTGTGCTCACGTTGCCTATCGGACGGCCGATCGGTACGACCTCATCGGCTGGACGGCACGTCCAGTGCGTCACGTCGATTGCCGCTTCGGTCGGGCCGTACAGGTTGTACAGGCCCACTCCGGGTAGCTGATCGAGCGTGCGGGTTGCCAGATCCGCTGGCAATGCTTCGCCGCTGCAGATGATCCGCTTCAGCTGTGCGCACGTTTTTACCCCTTCATGGGCGACAAATGCCTGCAACATCGAGGGCACGAAATGCAGGGTCGTCACGCCGTGATCGCGAATCAGTTCCACCAGCCGCTGCGGGTCGCGATGTGCGCCCGGCTCGGCCACGGCCAGCCGTGCCCCAACCATCAGCGGCCAGAAGAACTCCCACACCGAGACGTCGAAGCTGAACGGCGTCTTTTGCAGCACCACATCCGTTTCTTCCAGCGCGTAGGCCGACTGCATCCAGGCGAGGCGGTTCGACAGCGCGCTGTGACGGTTCGCGGCCCCCTTCGGCCGTCCGGTCGAGCCGGAGGTGTAGATCACGTACGCCAGGTTCTCGCCGTGCACGCTTATCTGCGGTGCCACGGCAGGCTCCGCGGACACGTCCAGCGTATCCAGTTCCAGCACCGTCACGCCCTCCGCCACCGGCAGCCGCTCGCGCACCCACGACTGCGTCAGCAGCAGTGCCACGCCGCTGTCTTCCAGCATGTAGGCGAGGCGGTCGCGCGGATACTCGGGATCCATCGGCACATAGGCGCCGCCTGCCTTCAGGATCGCCAGCAGGCCGACCACCATCTCCACCGACCGCTCGACGGCAATCCCCACCCGCACTTCCGGCCCCACGCCTAACTTCGCGAGACGTTGCGCAAGACGGTTCGCCTGCGCATCGAGCTCGCCGTAGCGCAGCTGCGTCTCGCCGTATACCACCGCAACCCGTTCAGGATGAGCCTGCGCCTCACGCGCGATCCACTCATGCACCGGCATCACGTCCGCGTACTGCTCCGTGCGTGCACCCTGCGCCACCAGCCCCGCACGCTCCTGCGCCGACAGCAGCGCGACCTCCGCCACCGTGCCCACGTCGCCACCCGTCAACGCCTCCAGCACCGCCACATAGTGACGACCGAACTGCGCCATCGTCCGCGCATCGAACAGCTCCCGCGCATACACCAGGCTCGCCGACAACGCACCCGACGCCTCTTCCGCCGTCGTCAGCGTCAGCTCGAACTGCGCCATCCCCGCCCCCGGCGACTCCCACTGCACCGACACTCCCGGCAGCGTCTCCAGGGATCGCTCGTCGTCGCGCAGATGGTTGAACATCACCTGGAACAGCGGCGTATGGCTCAGGCTGCGCTGCGGCTGCAGCGCCTCCACCAGCACGTCGAACGGCAGGTCCTGGTGCGCCTGTGCGCCGCGCGCCGCCGCCTTCACCTGGCCGAGCAGCGCCGCGAGCATCGTGCTCCCTTCAAGCTGCGTGCGCAGCACCTGCGTGTTCACGAACAGCCCGATCAGCCCCGCCGTCTCCACCCGGTCGCGGTTCGCCACCGGCACCCCTACCCGGATATCCGGCTGCCCGCTGTAGCGGTGCAGCAGCACCGCATACGCCGAGAGCAGCACCACGAACGGCGTCGTACCCTGCGCGCGCGCCGTGCGATGCACCGCCTCGCCCAGCTTCGCCGGCAGGTCCAGTTCCAATGCCGCGGCGTGGTAGTTCGCGACGGCCTGACGCGGATGGTCTGCGGGCAGCACCAGCACCGGCTGCTCCTCGCCCAGCGTCTCGCGCCAGTAGGCCAGCTGGCGCTCGCGCTCGCCCGCTTCCAGCCAGCGGTGCTGCCACACTGCGTAGTCCGCGTACTGGAGCAGCAGTGGCGGCAGATCCGGCGCTTCGCCCGTCACCCGCGCGCGGTAGCCCGCCACGAACTCGCGCAGCAGCACGTCCACCGACCAGCCATCCGAGACGATGTGGTGCATCGATACCACCAGCACGTGCTCGTCGGCCCTCACCCGGAGGAGCCCCACGCGCAGCAGCGGGCCTGTCGTCAGGTCGAACGGTTCCGTGGCCAGCGAGGCGCAGGTTTCTTCCACGTTCTGCTGCGCGTTCGTGTCGCCCAGATCGATCTCGCGCCAGTCGAAGCGTGCGTCGTTGCCGATCGTCTGCGTCGCCTGGCCATCCGGCCCGGCCGCGAATGTCGTGCGCAGGCTCTCGTGGCGGCTCACCAGTGCGCCGAAACTTGCCCGTACCGCCGGTACATCGAGCCCCCCGCGCAGGCGCAGTGCCCCCGCCATGTGGTACGCGCTGCTGCCGCGCTGCAGGTTCCACAGGAACCACAGCCGCTGCTGCGCATGCGACAGCGGCAAGGCCTGCCGTTCGTCCGCCGGGAGCGGGCGCAGCGGCGGCACCCCGTCGTCCTGCGCTGTGGCGAGTGCCGCCGCAAGCGCCGCAACCGTCTGCGCATCGAACACCTGGCGCGGCGCGATACGCAGCCCCGCCTCGTGCGCACGCGCCACCACCTTCAGGCTCAGGATCGAGTCCCCGCCCAGTTCGAAGAAGTTGTCGTGGCGCCCCACGCGCTCCACGCCCAGCACCTCGCCCCATACCCTCGCCAGCGTCTCTTCGGTCCCGTCCTGCGGGGCCTCGTAGCCGTGTGCCGGATACTCCGGCGCAGGCAGCGCGTTGCGGTCGATCTTGCCGTTCGGCGTCAGCGGCAACGCTTCGAGCACCACGATCACGCCCGGCACCATGTACTCCGGCAGCGACGAGGTGAGCGATGCACGCAGCACCTGCGGCTCCAGTGTGTGCCCCGCATGCGCGGTCACATAGCCCACCAGGCGCGCACCGCCCGCGCCCTCCTGCGCCGTGACCACCGCCTCGCGCACTTCCGGCTGTGCGAGCAGTTGCGCCTCGACTTCGCCCAGTTCGATGCGGAAACCCCGGATCTTGACCTGATGGTCGAGGCGCCCGAGGTACTCCAGCTCGCCCGCCGCGTTCCAGCGCACGAGGTCGCCCGTGCGGTACAGGCGGCCGCCATCCGCATCGAACGGGTCCGGCACGAAGCGCTCAGCGCTCAGCGCCGCACGGTTCAGATAGCCGCGCGCCACCCCCGCGCCGCCGATATACAGCTCGCCCGCAACACCCGCAGGCGCCAGATTCAGCGCAGCGTCCAGCACGCGCAGCCGCGTCGCCGAGATCGGCTCGCCGAGGCACGGCCGGCCATCGACGTGCTGGCTCGAAGACCATATCGTGGTTTCCGTCGGCCCGTACATATTCCACAGATCGACGCCGAGACCCCGCAGCGCATCGCCCAGTTCGCGGGTCAGCGCCTCGCCGCCGCACAGCCCCCTGAATTTGCGTCCCTGCCAGTCCGCCGCCAGCAGCATCCGCCAGGTCGCCGGAGTCGCCTGCATCACGGTCGCACCGCTCTCGTCGAGCAGACGGTCCAGCGCGGCGCCGTCCTGGGTCGCCTCGCGCGGCGCAACGACGACACGCGCCCCCACCGTCAGCGGCAGATACAGCTCCAGCGCGGCGATGTCGAACGACAGCGACGTCACCGAAACCAGCACATCGTCCCGGGTCAATCCCGGGCGCGCCTGCATCCCGCACAGGAAATTGCGCAGCGCATCGTGCCGGACCATCACCCCCTTCGGCCGGCCGGTCGAACCCGACGTGTAAATCACATAGGCAAGGTTCTCGCCGTTCATGGTCACTCGCGGTGCAACGGCTGGCTCGTCGGACACGTTCACCGTGTCCAGTTCGAGCACCGTCACGCCTTCAGGCAGCGGCAGCCGTTCGCGCACCCGCGACTGGGTCAGCAGCAGCGCCACGCCGCTGTCTTCCAGCATGTAGGCAAGCCGCTCGCGCGGATACTCGGGGTCGAGCGGCACATAGGCGCCGCCCGCCTTGAGGATCGCGAGCAGGCCGATCACCATCTCGACCGAGCGCTCGACGGCAATACCCACCCGCACTTCCGGGCCCACGCCGAACTTCACGAGCCGTTGCGCCAGCCGGTTGGAACGCGCCTCCAGCTCGCGGTACGTAATGGCTTGCGCGCCGCATGTCACGGCAATCGCATCCGGTGTCGCCTGCGCCTGAGCAGCGATTAGCACGTGCGCCCAATCGGTCCCATCGTGCGCCTGCGGGTTGTCGCCGGCCACCCGCAATGCCGCCTCGTCGCGGCAATCGTTCAGATCGAGATCGGCCAGCCGGCGTGCTTCGGGCATCTGTTCGAGCACCCGCCGGAACTGCCGTGCGATCGCCTCGATGCGCGCGGCGTCGAAGCGATCGGCCGCGTAGTCGTAGCGCAGCGTCAACCCCTGCGGCGCCTCGGCCACCGAAAGCGCCAGCGGATAGTGCGTCTCTTCGCGCGTCACGACGCGGCTCGCATCGAGGCCCAGCGGTGCGCCCTCATTCAGCGCCTCGTCCACGGGATAGTTTTCGAACACGACCAGCGTGTCGAACAGCCCATGCCGCCCCGCTCCCGCAAGCTTATGAATATCGCCAAGCGGCGTCTGCTCGTATTCGCGCATGGCCAGCGCCTGATCCTGCGCCGCGCGCAGCCATTCACCGGGCTTCGCTTCGGCGCGCGGTTCGAGCACCACGGGCAGGGTGTTGATGAAAAGGCCCAGCATGCGCTCCGCGTGCGGCAGTTCCGGCGGACGTCCCGACACCGTCGCGCCGAACACCACGGCCCGCTGCCTCGTGTACCGCTGCAACAGCACGGCCCACGCGCCCTGCACGAGCGTGTTCACCGTCACGCGCTCGCGGCGTGCGTAGGTTGCGAGCGCATCCGATACCGCGCGGCCCAGCTCGACGCGATATTCGCCGCGCGCGCCGGTCTGCGCCAAAGCGGGCGAAGGCAGCGCAGAGGCGAGCCGCGTCGGCTCATCGATACGGAGTACCTGGCGCTTCCAGTAGTCGAGTCCCGCAGCGCGATCACGCGCGCCGAGCCATGCGATGTAGTCGCGATAACGCCCGGCTCCATCGTTCCGCTGGGCTCCGCCGGCATAGGCGCGCAGAACGTCTCCGAGCAGGAGCGACGTGCTCCAGCCGTCCAGCAACAGATGATGGTGCGTCCAGATCAGACGGTGCATTCGCTCAGCAGTGCGAACCAGCACGAAGCGGAACAACGGCGGACATGCGAGATCGAACGGCGCATCCAGTTCGCGCTGCGCAAGCTCGCGCAGCGCGGCGTCGAGATCGGCTGTGCCGCGCCAGTCCAGTTCGACGAACGGCAGCGCCGCATCGGCCGAGACCCACTGCAACGGCCCCGCCGCGCGCTGGAGAAAACCCGTGCGCAGAATGGCGTGACGGGTGACGGCGCTGTGCCACGCATCGCGGAACCGCGGGACATCCAGCCCTTCGAGATCGACGTCCAGCTGATTGCGATACGCCGTGTCGTGCGGATCGTACGACGCATGAAACAGCAGACCGGCCTGCATCGGCGCCAGCGGATAAATGTCCTCAACGCGGCCGGGATCGAGCGGCAACGCGTCCAGTTCGGCGAGCGTCAGTCCCGCCAGCGGGAAATCGGACGGCGTTGCGCGCGGCGGTTGCCCGGCGCACTGCTCGATCAGCGCGCACAACGCGCACCGGAATACCTCGGCGAGACGGCCGATCGCGTCCGCGCCATAACGCGCGACGCTGTATTCGAACGTCATCGCGAGTTCGCCGTCGTACACCTGACCGCCGACGCTCAACGGATACAGCAACGGCGCGCCGGCGTCGTGCAATCCGCCCGGCGCTTCTTCGGCCAGCGTCCAGCCAGCCGCCGGATCGATGCCGCGATCGAACTGGCCGAGGTAGTTGAAGCTCACCTCGGAGCGCGCATGGCCATCGAGCGCGCGGACGCGCGAATCCGCGGCCAGAGCCCGCAGCAGGCCATAGCCAATGCCCTTATGCGGCACCGCGCGCAGCGCCTCCTTAGTGACGCGCAGCGTATGTAGCAGATCGCCGGTGGATGCGAGCGCAAGCGGATGAACACAGGTGAACCAGCCGACGGTGCTGCTCAGGTCCACGTCGTCGAACAGGTCTTCGCGGCCATGCCGTTCCACGTCGATGCGCACGGCTTCCCGCTGCGTCCAGTCGCATAGCGCGTGCGCGAGGGCCGCCAGCAAGGCGTCGTCGATCTGCGTCCGATAGGCCTTCGGCACGCTTTGCAGCAAGCGCGCGGTCTGCGCGCGATCGAGCCGGACCTGCACGCTCGCGACATCGCAACGGCGCCCGGCCTCAGCGGCCGCGCCATCGTGCAACGGCGCGGGCAACGGCGCGGGCAATTGCGGCGACACCGCGAGCTGTGCTTGCCAGTACGGAATCTCGTCGAGCACTTCGGCGGTCTGCGCATAGTCGCGCAGACGCTGCGCCCATGTTTCGTAAGCGCTGGTCGATGCGGGCAGCGCAATGGCCTCGCGCCGCAACGCCTGCCCATAAGCGTGCTGCAGATCGGCGAGCAGGATGCGCCACGACACGCCGTCCACGGCGAGATGATGCGCGGCCAGCAGCAGACGACTGCTGCCGTCCGCGACTTCGATCAGCACCGCGCGCAGCAGCGGGCCGCGCTCGATGTCGAGGCTGCGTTGCGCCTCGTCGCAGCATGCGGTGATGGCCTCGGACGTTGCCGCCTTGCGCTCCCGGAACGGCAGTTCGCCAGCGTGCCCGTCGTCGAGCGGAGCAAGCCGTTGCGACCAGTTGCCACTGTCGTCGCGCGCGAAGCGCAAGCGCAGCGCGCCATGTCGCTGCATGACCGCGCGCAGGGCTTGCGCGAGGCACCCGCGATCGACAGGCTCACGCGTAGCCAGCAGCACCGCCTGATTCCAGTGACTGCGCCGGGCGAAATCGAGCGAGAAGAACATGTGCTGGATCGGCAGCAGCGGCACCGGCTGGTCCGGCGCGGCGCGATGTTGCGCGCGCTCGTCTGCGAGAGGCTGTGCAACGGCACCCAGCCCCGCGATGGTCTGATGATCGAAGAGCTGCCGCGGCGTGATCTTCCAGCCGGACTGCCGTGCGCGCGCAACGATCTGCAGGCTCAGGATGGAGTCGCCGCCCAGCTCGAAGAAGTTGTCGGCACGGCCGATCGCCTCGAGCCCGAGCACCTCCTGCCAGGCTTCGGCGAGCGCCTGTTCGGCCGGCCCGCGCGGCGCTTCGTAGTCGCGCGGCGCATCGGCCGGCTCCGGCAACGCATTGCGATCGACCTTGCCGTTGGGATTCAGCGGCAGTGCATCCAGTTCGACGATTGCGCCCGGCACCATGTACGCAGGCAATTGACGGGCGAGTGCCTGCCGGACCGCGTCCGTGTCCAGCGAGCCGCGCGCCGATGCGCTCGCCGCCGTCACATAGGCCACGAGCCGCGGCCCGAGCGGCCCAGGCTTCGGCACGACGACCGCCTCGCGAATCGCCGGATTCGACAGCAGCGCCGACTCCACTTCGCCCAGCTCGATCCGGAATCCGCGAATCTTCACCTGATGGTCGAGCCGCCCGAGGTAGTCGAGCGAGCCGTCCGCGAGCCATCGCACGAGGTCGCCGGTCCGGTAGAGACGGCCCCCTCTGTCGTCGAACGGGTCCGCCACGAAGCGGGACGCGGTGAGGCCCGGGCGGCCCAGATAGCCGCGCGCCACGCCGAAACCGCCGATGTAGAGCTCGCCCGGCTGGCCGTCGGCAACCAGGTTCATCTGGTCGTCCAGCACGTACACGCAGCGCGCCCCGACCGGCACGCCGATCGGGGCATACGCGCCGTCGAATGCGCGATGGGCATCGGCAACCCATGCGGTGGGCGTGATCACGGTTTCGGCAGGCCCGTAGGCGTTGACGATGCGCGCCGGCTTCAGCTGCCGGCGTACCGCGTCATAGCCGGCCTTCTGCCAGCCCTCGCCGCCGACGATGCAGGTCTTGACCGCCACGCTGCCCACGCCGGCCTCGGCCGGCAGCAGATCCACGTAGGCCGGCGGCAGATGCAGGATCGACACGCGGCGCTCGCGCACTTCGTCGAGGAAACGGTCGGGCGGCCAGTCGCCCGCGTCGCGGATCACGATCGCCGCACCGTTGATGAGCGGTGTCATCCACTGTTCGGCCGCCGCATCGAAGCTCATCGAAAAGAACTGCAGCTCGCGGTCGCCCGGCTGCACGTCGTAGCACACGCTGATCGCGCGGCAATGCATGGCGAGCGGCCCGTGCGCGACGGCCACGCCCTTCGGCTGGCCGGTCGAACCGGACGTGTAGACGACGTACGCGAGGTTGCCCGCTGCCACGCGCCGATCCGGGTTGCGGCTTTCGCGCTCATCCTCGCCCGCATCGTCGCGTTCATCGGGACCGGCAAGCGCAACGAATGCGAGACCGTCGAAACCGGGCAGCTTCGGGCGCAGCGATTCGGGGGCGAGCAACAAGCGAAGGCCGCTATCCCCGATCATGTAGGCGAGGCGTTCGGGCGGATACTCGGGATCGAGCGGAACATAAGCGCCGCCCGCTTTCAGCACGGCCAGCAGGCCGACGATCATCTCCATCGAACGGCCGGCGGCGAGGCCGACCGTTACCTCCGGCCCCACGCCGCGCGCGATCAACGCGTGCGCGAGACGATTGGCCCGCCGGTTCAGTTCGCCGTAGCTCATCTCCTTTGCGCCGAGCACGAGCGCGACCGCATCGGGCTCGGCCGCAGCCCGATGCTCGATCAGTCGATGCACCGGCAGCGGTTCGCCGGCGGCGTCTGAGCCCGGACCTTGCCCGCGCGCGCGCAATGCGGACACTTCGCTTGCGCCAAGCACGTCGAGCGTCCCGACCGCACGAAGCCGATGCGACGGATCCGCGACGAGCGCGTCGAGCGCCGTCCGGTAGTAGCCGGCGAGCCGCTCGATGGTTTGCGCGTCGAAGAGATCGGCATCGTATTCGAACACACCGCTCAATTCGCTGCCGTCGAAGCCGACGTGCAGCGTCAATTCGAATTTCGCTTCGTGCGGCGCAGACTGTGCGACCGGCTCGACCGCCAGGCCTTCGAGCTCCAGCGACGGCAGATCCTGCTTGCCGTGGAATCCGAACGTCACCTGAAAGAGCGGATGCCTCGCGCTACTGCGATCGACCGGAAGCGCGTCGAGCAACCGTTCGAGCGGCAATGCCGGATGGGCCATCGCATCGAGCGATTCGCGCTGGATCCGCTTGAGCCAGTCGAGCACCGCTTCCGCCGGTTCAGGACGCGCGCGATACACATGCGTGTTGACGAAGCAGCCGATCAAATGCTCGAGATCGGTGGAATGCCTGCCGGCCTCGGGAACACCGATGAAGAATTCCTTTTGCTGGCAAAAACGTGCGAGAACCAGCTGGAACGCGGCAAAGCAAACGGTGAACGGCGTGAGCGCATGCGCCGCGCAAAGCGCGCTCACGCGCGCGGCGATATCGGCTTCGGCGAGGAAGGCGTGCGTGCCCGCCCGGCGCGACGGCTTGTCCGTGTACGGGCGGTCCGCAGGCAGGTTCAGCGGCGCGAGCGACGTGCCGAGATAAGTTCGCCAGTAGTCGAGATCGGCCTGCGCGGCAGGACTCTGCAGATAGTGCGCCTCGCGGCGCGCATGGTCGGCGTACTGGATCGGCAGCGCGGCCAGCGACGCGTCCTGGCGCCCGCCTTCGGCGCGCCATGCCGCCGAAAGCTCGCGCAGCCAGATGGCGTTCGACCAGGCGTCCGACACCAGGTGATGCAGCGACAGCACGAGCAGATGGTCGTCGTCGGCCCAGGCATGGATCGACACGCGAAAGAACGGCCCCGCGGCATCGAACGGCATCGCCGCCTGCGCAGCGAGCAAGTCGCGCACCCACTGGTCGCGGTTCGCGGCACGCTCGGGCTGTGCACGTTCGATGCGCAAATCGAACTCCGCACTCTCCTCGATCCGCTGCCACGGCACGCCGTCGAGTTCGACGATGCGGCTACGCAGGATGGCATGCCGTTCGATCAGGTGTCCGAACGTTCTGCGCAGGCGCTCGACGTCAAGCGTTCCGCGCAAGCCAAACGCATGCACGATGTTGTAAGCCGTGCTCGACGCGTCGAGACGCTGCAGAAACCACAACCGGCGCTGGGACAACGTGAGTGGGGCCGGTTCGCCGGGCGACACCGCCGGGCCCGTCGGCGCCTCGTCCGCCTGATCGCCCAGCAACAGTTCCAGCAGTTCGCGCTCTTCCTCGTTCATGCCCACTCCCTATCCAAAAACCGGAAGCCCTGCGAGCGCGCTTTCCGCAGGCCCGTCCACCCAGCGACAGGCTGGGTGGAACAACCGGAAAGCGTACCGCGCAGGGCGACCTGACTTCACATGCTCGCGCGCAGCGTGACCATCAACTGACGCGGGGTACCGTAGAACGCGCTGCCCGTCGATTCGATCGAGTCGAAGTAGTGACGGTCGAACAGGTTCGTCACGTTGATCGCGGCCGACAGCTGTTTCGTGATCTGATAGCCCAGCCGCAGATCGACCGTGGCAAAACCGCCTTGCCTGAGCGTGCCGGTGCCGTCGGTGGCCGAGATGCCGGTCGAAACGTACGTGCCGCCACCAACGCTGAACTGATGCAGCTTGCCCGGCAGCTGAT
This sequence comes from Paraburkholderia sp. J12, assembly GCF_905220215.1. Lineage (NCBI taxonomy): Bacteria > Pseudomonadati > Pseudomonadota > Betaproteobacteria > Burkholderiales > Burkholderiaceae > Paraburkholderia > Paraburkholderia sp. J12. The sequence continues at coordinate 10,617 of NZ_CAJMZC010000010.1, read as the reverse complement.
AGTTGGTCCAAAGCTTGAACAGATGCTTCGGCGCGATGCTGGAGAAGCCGATGCCGTTCAGATTGGTGCTGTTGTCGAGATACTCGGTCTGCGTGTACGTGTAGCCGCCGAACACGACCCAGTTCTCGGTCAACTGGCCGGTCACCGTCGTCTCGACGCCCTTGGCTCGCGCCTTGCCCTCTGCGATCGAGAAACCCTCGCCCGGGAAGCGCGGATCGTTCATCGCGCGATTCGTTTCCGTCAGCTGATAAAGCGCCAGCGACGTGTTTAGCTTGCCGCCGAAGTACTCGCCTTTCACGCCGATTTCGTACTGCTCGCCTTCGAGCGGCTTGAGCAGATTGCCGTTGACGTCGAAGGCCGTCTGCGGCCGGAAAATGCTCGTGTAGCTCGCGTACACCGAGTAGTTGTTGTTGATGTCGTAGATAAGGCCCGCATAGGGCGTGACGCGGCCCGAGACCTCGTTGTGCCGGTCCGGATCGCCCCAGTAGTTGGCATTGGGGTTGGGCGTCAGGCTCGAATCCCACCAGCTCACGCGCGCGCCCACGACCAGCGTCAGCGGATCGGCCAGACTGATGCGCGCATTGCCATAGATGCCGTACTGGTTCGTCATGGTCGTTTCGTCGGACACCGGGCCGTTGAAGGCCGGCTGCGGGAAACTCGAGAAAACCTGCCCGGTCGACGAGCAGAACGGATTGTCCGCGCTGCAGTAGTAGTTGATCGTGCGCAGGTTCTCGTGCTGCCAGTTGGCCCCGAGCGTCACCTGATGGGTCCGGCCGAACAGATTCACAGGACCGCTAAGCACTGCGTCGATCGACTCCTGATCGTCGGTCTGGTGCCACTTGTTGTCGGCCAGAAAAGCGTCGCCCGTATTGACGTCGATCGGTCCGTTGACACTGCCGTTCAGGATCGAGCTGCGGCTGCCGAGATAGTTGAACGCAAGCCGTGCGTTCCAGCCGTGGGCCAGCTTCTGGTCCAGTTCGGCAAAAGCCGTGGTGTTGAAATACGTGTTGTCGTTCCAGGGCGCGCCGATATAGGTCGAGCGCGGCAGGTTCAGGAACGTGTAGTTCGACAGCGAGGGCACACCCGTCCACAGCGCCTTCTGATCCATCTCGCTGAAGCTCGCGCCGATGCGCAGCTTCGTGTCGCGCGTGAAATCGGCCTCCAGCGTGCCGTACAGCAGCTTGTCATGGCGGAAAGTCGAATCCTGCGTCAGCTCCTGGTTCTGCCACGAGCCCACCACGCGGCCCTTGAGCGTGCCGGCGCTGTTGATCGGACCGCCCACGTCGAGCATCCCGCCGGCGTTGCTATAGGTTCCGCCAAACAGTTCGGCGTTCGCGCTGAAGGCGTCGGGCGCCTGCTTGCGGACCAGATTGACCGCGCCGCCTTCGCTGCCGAAGCCGTTCAGGAAACCGTCTGGACCGCGCAGCACCTCGACGCGGTCGAACATCCCCAGATTCGGTGCGATCGAAGTCAGGCTTTGCGTGGTGGGGATGCCGTCGAGCAGCCACGAGCTGATCGGAAAACCACGCGAATAGTAGGTCGTGCGTTCCGAGTCGTCCTGCGCCACCGTAATGCCCGGCGCGGCACGCATCGCGTCGTTCAGCGTCTGCATGTTCTGCTGCTGGATCTGCTCCTGCGGGATGACCGTCACCGACTGCGGAATTTCCCGCTGCGTCAGGGGCGTCTTCGAGCCCACCGTTGTCGGCGGATTCACCGCATCCGCCGCCTGGTCGCGATCTCCCGTGACCGTCACCGGCTTGAGCAGCGTCGACGAGGAGTCGGCAGCCGGGGCGGAAGCCGCCCCCGGCGCCGCGGCCGCTGCTGCCCCCGATGTCCCGCCCGATTGCTGCGCCTGCGCCGCCATCGAAAACGCCATGCCTGCGGCCAGCGCGCCTGCCGTCAGCAGGCACCGCACTGCGCTATCCCGCGTCTGAACCCGATTTGCCGCCACCCCTCTCCCCTTCCCGATATTCGTGCTTTTCATACCCCGACCCGCGTTGACTTCACCCTGTTTGAAATGGATCCGGCCTCTCGACCAGTTACCCGCCTGAGAAATTTCACAACATGATAATGATTCTTATTTAAAAAATGGAATGGTATGTGTTCTGGCTCAGGTTGGCAACTATCGCGGACGACGATGTCGCAAACAGTCGACGAACCTCACCGGTCAGGCGGATGTGCCGGTTTCGGCCTGGGCCTGTTTCGCGTCCCGGGCGGCGTGCAACAGACGCTCGCGTTCTTCGGGCGTCATGGCATCGAACCGCAGTCGCAATCGGGCGACACGCTCGATTTCGCCGCCACTGGAGGAGGCGGCGCTCAACGCTTGCGCAAGCTGCCTTGCCGTGGGATGCGAGAACACGACGCCAGGCAGCACTTCGATGCGCAACTGCTCGCGAATACGGGAAGCGAGCCGGATGGCCACGAGCGAATCGGCCCCCGCATCGAAGAAGTTCGCATCGATATCGGCGAGAGGTTGGCCGATAAAATCCGAAATAGTTCTCAATAACAAGGTCTCGACAGCCGTGCGTGGCGCTTGAGCTTGCGCGGCTGCGCCGCGCTCACGCGGGTCCGGCAGCGAACGCCGGTCGATCTTGCCGTTTGCGAGGCGCGGCAGATCGGGCAGAGCGACGAAATGCGCGGGCACCATCGCGTCGGGCAGGCGCTGCGCAAGCTGCTCGCGTAACCCACGCCCGGCATCCCCTGCGCTCTGGGTGGGCGAATTGGCGTACACGACATAGGCGGCGAGCTGGCGCCCTGCTTCATCGCCCCATGCGCGCACCGCCGCTTCGCGCACGCCGGGAATGCGCAACAGCTCGGCTTCGATTTCGGCAGGCTCGATGCGAAAGCCGCGAATCTTGACCTGCGCGTCGGCGCGCCCGACAAGCTGGATGCCGCCGCCTGCCAGATAGCGCGCCCTGTCGCCGCTGCGGTACAGCCGCTCACCGGGATTGAAGGGGTCGTCAACGAACACGTCTTGCTCGTCCTGCCCAACGTAGCCGCTGCTGACCTGCGCGCCGCCGATGTACAGCTCGCCGGTCGCCCCGACCGGCGCGAGCCGCATCGCGCGATCGAGCACGTATACGTGGCAGTTCGGCAGCACAGCGGTGAGCGGCAGGTTCGACGCGCTTGCCGCGCTATCGTCGGGCCCGCGATATTCGTGGACCAGGACGCCGATCGTCGTTTCGGTCGGCCCGTAGTGATTGAAGAGCCGCGCGGCGGGATTGAGGGTTCTCAGCCTCGCCGCGAGGCCGGTGGGCACGGGTTCGCCGCCCAGCACGACGACATCGGGCACGCAGGGCGTGCCGGCATCGAGCAGCGCACCCAGATGCGAAGGCGTGATCTTCAGACAATCGATGCGGTTGTGCTGCACGAAGGCGGCAAACGACTGCGCGTCCTTGATGTCGTCGGCCTGCGCGACGACGAGGCAACCGCCGTTGTAGAGCGCACCGAAGAGCGTCGTGTTGCCGAGGTCGGCAGCGACCGTCGAGGTCAGTGCGAAGCGTCGGCACCGGTCGAGGCCAAGCGCCTCGCTGCTGCCGGCCACATAGTTGAACAATTGCCGATGGCCGATCGCGACGCCCTTCGGTTTGCCGGTCGATCCCGAGGTGTAGAGCACATAGGCGTTGTCGCCGGGATCGGGGTTCGTGCCGGCATCGACATTACCGCCTGGGCCTTCAATCAAGGCGTCGAATTCGAGGTAGCCTGGCGCTGCTGACGCGCCGCGCTCGCACAGCACGACGCGCACGCCCGCCTGCGCGACGATCTCCTCGCGCCGCGCCGCGGGCCACGCGGGATCGAGCGGCAGATAGGCGGCACCCGCGCGCATCGTTGCGAGCAGCGCGACGACAAGCGCCGCCGAGCGCGGCAACAGCAGCCCGACCACGCTACCGCGACCGACGCCCCTTGCGTTCAGCATCGCCGCCGCGTGTGCGACACGCGCTTCCAGCTCCGCGTAGCTGATGGACAGATCCGCCGCAGCGAGTGCAGGCGCATCGGGTGTCGTCGCGGCCCAGGCGGCGATGGTTGCGGGCAACGTACACGACGTCCAGTCCCGCGCTTCGCCCTTCCACGCCAGCAGACGCGACTGCCGCTCGCCGTTGTCGATGGCGAGCGCGCCGACTGCCGCCGCCGGATTCGCGGCAACGGCTGCGAGCAACGTTACGTATTGGCCCAACAGCGCTTGAACATCCGCATCGGAGTAACGATCGGCCCGGAAGCCGAGCGTCGCGGCACGCAGGCTACCCGTTGCATCGACGTCAATCTGCAACGCGAGCTCATAGCCGGGCAGCAGCGCGTGAATGCGATCGGCACGCGCCCCGAGCTGTTCGGCACCGCGAACGAGTGTCCAGTCCGGCACGACGCTGGCAAGGGAAAATCCTACCTGGTCGAACGCAGGCAGCGGGCGATCGAGCGTTGCCGGATTCGCCGGCCAGTGCTCCTGCCAGCGTGTATGGGCATCGAGCAGCGTGCCGAATTCATTCGCGAGATCGGCGAACGGGCGCTCGTCTGGGCAGGCCAGTGCGACCGGATAGGCGCGCGCGAATGCGCCGATGCTGCCTTCGAGCATCGATACGCCGTCGCGGCTATCGTGCTGCCACGCACCGACCACCTGCTCAGCGCCGGCGATGCGCGCGAGCAAGAGCCACCATGCAGCCTGCGCGAGTACGGCGGGTGTCACGCCGCATACGCGGGCAGCGCTGTCGAGTGCGCAATCGATACCGCTGCGGATAGAGCGCGCCTGTTCGTGTCCTTCCTCTGGCTGCTGCGTCAACGATGCCCGACCTTCAGCAGTCAGCTTCCGGTATGGCAGTGCGGGGACCTCCGCCTGTTCGGCGGTCAGGCGTTCCAGATAGCGCGTCCAGTACGCCGCGCCGTCTCTCGCCTCCTCCCCGATCGCCAGTTCCTCGCGCCATTCGACGAACTGCGTGTACTGAACCGGTTCGTTATCCTCTTCAAATTCAGTTTCCGATTCATCGCCGTGCAAACCGGCGTATACATCAAGCACGTTGCGATAGAGCGAAGCCAGTCCCACTTCATCGGCAACGAGCCGCGAGGCGCTCAGCACGAGCCGCGCGCCGTCGTCGTCACGCAGCAACAATACGCAGCGCGCGAGACGGCTTTCTTCGAGTTGTGCGGCCGCGAGCTGCAACCGCGTGAAGTCGTCGTCTTTGGCGTGCCGCGCGTCGAACACCTCCAACTGAGGCAGTTCGCCCTCGAGCGGGTATTGCCTCGGCAACGTATATCCGGGTGTCTGCCGGAACACCGTGCGCAGGATGTCGTGCCGCAAAAAGACCTGCTCGCAGGCACGCCGCAGGTCCTCGCCGTGCCACGGTCCCTTCAGCGTCGCCGAGAAAACCGCCCGTTCGCTGCGCAGCAAAGGATCGCTCAGCACGACCTGCTGCTCGGGTGAAAGTGCGTAGCCGTCGTTGCCGGCCTGATGGATTGCTTCGCTCATGTTCATTCGAATGTCCGTTTCCTGCATGCCTGATGCGTGCTTGCAGCACGCCTGGCTCTAAGCTTTATTCCTGCCTCGTGGCGTCCGCACCTTCGAGCCGCTGTGCATCCGCATCCGCCACGCTCGCGCGCGACACCATCTCGCCCATTGCGACGACGATCTTTCGCGGTTCCTCGTACGGGTCGCGCGCGTGTGCGGCCAGCATGTTGTCGAGCATCACGACATCGCCCTTGCGCCATTCGAAGCGCACCGCGCATCGCTCGTAGGCTTCGCCGATGCGGGCCATCGTCGTATCGTCGATCGCCGTGCCGTCGCCGTAGCAGACGTTGCGCGGCAGGTAGTCGGCTCCGACCATGTCGAGCAGATCGCGGTGAATCTCCGGCTTCAGAAAATACGGGTGATGCAGTTGCACCTGATTGAAGAAGCAGCGCTCGCCGGTAACGGGGTGCGTAATCACACCGGGGCAAAGCGTGCGCGTCTGCAGGCCGTCGTTGTCCAGCCAGTTGAACGCCGTGCCGGCCACTTGAAGCCGACGCTCGACTTCGGTCCGCTCGTCGGTGCCGAAGAAGTCGCGCCACGAAACATCGAGCCGGTCGGTGAACGTGCGGATGTACATCAGGCCCGCAGAGGCGAATCGCTCGACGATTTCGGACGGCAGTTCGCGCAGCATCTCCCGGCAATCGACGATCGGCGTGGCCCCGCCCACGCGCGAGGGCAGTTCGCAGAAGAACCACTGCTTGCGCGGCCACTGTTCGAGATGCGCGCTTTCGTTGTGATAGAGAATCATTTCGCGCTCGGGGTACGGCGTCGAGCGATACGTTTTCTTGCCGCCCTCCTTCTTCGGCAAGTCGCCGTAGCTGCCGTAGAGACCCGGGCACATGGCTTCGGCGAACGCCTCGAACGCCTGCGGCGTAGGCAGACGGAAGTTCCGGAACAGGATCACGGCGTGGCGCGCAAGCGTCGCCTCGATGAACGCGCGGTGTTGCGCCGCCCACGCGAGCGGATCGACATCGGCGCTGTGCGGTTCGAGCACCACAGGCATGACCCGGCCGGGCTGCAGCAGCGATAGCCTCGCCGGACCCTCCGCCTGCCGCGCATCGGCGGCCGGTCGTGGCCCGCGCGATGCAATCTTCTTTAGCTTGGCGAACTTGTCGGCGGCGCCGGCCTGGGTGGTCGGCTTCGTCGTCTCGACGGCAGCGGGTGCGTCGCCCATTACGGAAATTTCGGTTTGAGTCACGATGTCCTCCACTAAACGAAGCCATTCATCGAGCCAGCGCTGGATCGTCGCGTGCCGGAACAAGGCAGTCGCAAATACCCATTCGACCTGCCAGTCGCCGGCGCCCTCGTTGATGAACAGTCCCATGTCGAATTTCGAGTGGCTGGCCGGCAGATCGATCAGCTCGGCAACCACGCCGGGGAGTTCGATCGGCGCCGCCGGCGTGTTCTGCAAGACGAACAGCGCCTGGACCAGCGGATTGCGAGCCGCGTCGCGTTTGACCTGCGCGCATGCGGCGATCTGATCGAACGGCAGATCCTGATGTTCGAGCGCCGCCACGGCGCTCGCATGCGCGCGCGCGACGAGCTCGCCGACCGGCACGCGGGTGCGAGCGTCATCCATGGCGAGACGCAACGGCACCACGTTCACGAAGAACCCGATCAACGGCTCCAGTTCGACGCGCGTGCGGCCGGCGACGTCCGTACCGACCAGAACGTCGCGGCTGCCGGTGAGCCGGTGCAGCAATACCTGGAACGCCGAGAGCAGGACGACGAACGGCGTCACGCGCTGCTCGCGGGCAAAACGTGCGACTTGTTGCGCGAGCCGCGCGTCGAGCGTGCCGTGCAGCGAATCGCCGGCATCGGAGATCGCAGGCGGGCGCGGGAAATCGGCCGGCAGATCGAGCACGCTGCGCGCGCCCGCAAGCTCGCCGCGCCAGAACGCCTTGAGTGCCTCGCCGCGTGCGCTGTCGAGCACACGTGCGTGCCACGCGGCGTAATCGACGTACTGCACCGGGAGTGCCGGCAGTGCGGCACGCTCGCCTGCCGCATAGAATGCGCAGAAGTCGCGCACGAGCACGCCCATCGACCAGCCGTCGCAGACGATGTGATGTACCGACAACATCAGCAACGCTTGCCGCCCGTTGATCCTGACGAGCGTTGCGCGCAACAGCGCATCGCACGCGAGGTCGAACGGGCGGTCGATCCGTTCGAGTGCGATCTGCCGCAATATCGCGGGATGCCGATCGACGGGAACGGCGGTGAGATCGCGGATCACGAGGTCGGCGTTCGCCGCATCGGAGATGGCCGCGTGGGGCAGACCGCCGCGATCCGGATACGACGTGCGCAATACCTCTTGACGACCGACGAGCAGCGCAAGTGCCTGCGCCACGCGTGCTTCGGATATGTCGCCTTCGAGCCGCACCGAGGCCGAAACGTTGTACGCGGAAGAGCCCGGTCCCGCGAGTTGCGACGCGATCCAGACGCGGCGCTGCGCGGGGGAAAGCGGCAAGGCGCCGGTTTCGCGTGCGACGGGGACGAGCGGGGGCACGGGCTCGATGTGTGCCGTGGGTTTTGTGGCCGCAGAGATGCAGGCTGCGAGTTCGGCGATCGTCGGGTGGGAGAACAGCATCGGCAATGGCACGTCGAAGTCCGTCATGGAACGGATACGCGTCGCGACCTTCATGATGAGGATCGAATCGCCGCCGAGTTCGAAGAAGTTGTCGGTACGGCTTACTTGTTCGATGCCCATTACTTCGGACCAGATCTGTGCGAGTGATGTTTCCGTTTCGCCCTGTGGGGGTTCGTAGCTGCGCGTCTGGTATTCCGGTACGGGCAGTGCCTTGCGGTCTACCTTGCCGTTCGGATTCAGCGGCAATGCCTCCAGCACCATGATCGCCGAGGGCACCATGTAGTCTGGCAACTGCCTTAGCAGTGCTTCGCGCAACGCCTGCTGCTCTACGGTGTGGTCCGCGTGTGCAGTCACGTACGCGATCAGACGCGTGCCGCCCGGTCCTTCCTGCGCCGTGACCACCGCCTCTCTTACTTCTGCCTGTGCAACCAGTTGCGCTTCGATCTCGCCCAGCTCGATACGTAGGCCCCGTACCTTCACCTGATGGTCGATACGGCCCAGATACTCCAGCGCGCCTTCGTTCGTCCATCGCGCGAGGTCGCCCGTGCGATACAGCCGCCCGCCGTTCGCATCGAACGGATCCGGCACGAAACGCTCCGCAGTTAGCGTGGCACGGTTCAGATAGCCGCGCGCGAGACCCATGCCGCCCAGGTAGAGTTCGCCCGCTACGCCCTGCGGCACCAGATTCATCTGTGCATCCAGCACGTGCGTGCTCACGTTGCCTATCGGACGGCCGATCGGTACCACTTCATCACCTGTGCGGCACGTCCAGTGCGTCACGTCGATTGCCGCTTCGGTCGGGCCGTACAGGTTGTACAGGCCTACGCCCGGCAACTGCTCAAGCGTGCGGTTTGCCAGATCCGCGGGCAATGCCTCGCCGCTGCAGACGATCCGCTTCAGCTTCCTGCAGGTGTTTACCCCCTCGTGGGCGACAAACGCCTGCAGCATCGAGGGCACGAAATGCAGGGTCGTTACGCCGTGGTCGCGAATCAGCTCCACCAGTCGCTGCGGATCGCGATGTGCGCCCGGTTCGGCCACGACCAGCCGTGCGCCCGTCATCAGCGGCCAGAAGAACTCCCACACCGAAACGTCGAAGCTGAACGGCGTCTTCTGCAGCACCACGTCGGTTTCTTCCAGCGCGTAGGCAGACTGCATCCAGGCGAGGCGGTTCGAAAGCGCGCTGTGGCGGTTCGCGGCCCCCTTCGGCCGTCCGGTCGAGCCGGAGGTGTAGATCACGTACGCCAGGTTATCGCCGTGCACGCTTATCTGCGGTGCCACGGCAGGCTCGGCGGACACGTCCAGCGTATCCAGTTCCAGCACCGTCACGCCCTCCGCCACCGGCAGCCGCTCTCGCACCCACGACTGCGTCAGCAGCAGCGCCACGCCGCTGTCTTCCAGCATGTAGGCGAGGCGGTCGCGCGGATACTCGGGATCCAGCGGTACATAGGCGCCGCCTGCCTTCAGGATCGCCAGCAGCCCGACCACCATCTCCACCGAACGCTCGACGGCAATCCCCACCCGTACTTCCGGCCCCACACCGAGTTTCGCAAGACGTTGCGCAAGGCGGTTTGCCTGCGCATCGAGCTCGCCGTAGCGCAGCTGCGTTTCGCCGTATACCACCGCCACCCGCTCAGGATGCGCCTGCACCTCACGCGCGACCCGCTCATGCACCGGCATTACGTCGACATATGCTTCATTGCACGTGCCCTTCGCGAGAAGCACAGCTGCCTCGTCAGGCGACTCGATAACCAACGAACCCACTGCGCGACCACAATCGTCACCGATCTGCCTGAGTACACGCTCGAAACGTTCGATCAACGCAGCAACGTGCTCATCGCCGAAATGTTCGCGCGCGAACGTCCAGTCAATCCGCAGTTTTTCCGCCGGCATAACAGTGATCGTCAGCGGATAGTTCGTTTCCTCTCGGCTTGCGATTTCGCCGAACTTCAATCCTGCCGGCGCCGCTTCCTTGAACGCCGCGTCGACCGGATAGTTCTCGTACACCACCAGCGTGTCGAACAATCCACGACCGCCCGCACCCGCCCAGCGCTGGATCTCGTTCAGCGGCGTGTGCTCGTGCTCGCGCATCGACAGACCCTGCGCCTGGACCTCGCGCAACCAGTCGCCAACCGTCTGTTCTGCGCGCGGCGCAAGCACCACAGGCAGCGTGTTGATGAAAAGCCCCAGCAGTTGCTGCGAGCCCGCAAGATCGGTCGGACGACCCGAGACCGTCGCGCCGAATACCACCGCGCGCTGGCCCGTATACCGTTGCAGTATTACGGCCCACGCAGCCTGGATCACCGTATTTACGGTCACGCGCTCTTCACGTGCGAGGTGTTCGAGACGCTGCGTCAGCATGGCATCGAGCGTTACGCGATACTCGCTGTAGCCAGACGCCTTCTGCCGACTTTCCTCAACTGGCAAAGCATTCGCGAGCCAGGTCGATCCGTCGAGCTTCGCAAGCTGCTCGCGCCAGTAGGCCTCGTCGGCTTTCTTATCTCGCTGCTGCAGCCAGGCAATGTAGTCGCGATAACGA